>NZ_DASUNC010000094.1:0-76387 GCF_036277355.1 Archangium sp. | reverse complement strand
GGGCGATGTCGAGCACCTGGTCGAAGCTCCAGCGCTCGGCGTGGGGGCTGTGGCGGAGCAGCTCGGCGGCGCCCATGACGGCGGTGGCGAAGCGCAGGTCCCCGGAGGCCTCGGGGAAGGAGGCCGCGAGCGCCCCGGCGGAGAAACGGTACGTGTGCTCCGAAGCCGTCTCGCCCCGGGGCCGCTTGGCGCGCAGACGCACCGTGGCGAGGCCCTCGCCCGCGCCGGGCTTGAGCTCCAGCTCGTAGAGCGCGGTGACGGTGTGGCCGGAGCCGATCTCTCCCGCGTCCACCTTGTCGTTGCGGAAGTCGCGGTCGGCGATGTCCCGGTTCTCGTAGCCCACCAGCCGGTAGCGGGCCACCTGCGCGGGGTCGAACTCCACCTGGAGCTTCACGTCCTGGGCGATGACTTCCAGCGTGCCGCCGAGCTGCTCCTGGAAGATGCGGCGCGCCTGCAGGAGCGAGTCCACGTAGTAGTGGTTGCCATTGCCCTTGTCGGCGAACTGCTCCATGAGCGTGTCCTTGTAGTTGCCCATGCCGAAGCCCACGGTGGTGACGGTGATGCCCTCCTTCACGTGGCCGCGGATGAGCGCGAGGATGTCCTCGTGGGACGAGGGGCCCACGTTGGCATCGCCATCGGAGAGGATGAGGACGCGCGAGACGGAGCTTCCATCGAGCGTCTTCATGGCCTGCTGGTAGGCGAGCTGGATGCCGTTGGCCATGGCGGTGGAGCCCCCGGCGGTGAGGTCCTCGATGGCGGCGTGGATGAGGGCCTTGTGCTCCAGGCCGGTGGGAGGCAGCGCGAGCTTCACGCCGCCCGCGTAGGTGACGAGCGCCACGGTGTCGCCATCGCGCAGGTTGTCCACGAGCATGCGCAGGGAGCGTTTGGCGAGCGGCAGCTTGTCGGGCGACTGCATGGAGCCGGAGACATCCACCAGGAAGGTGAGGTGGGCGGGCTTGCGCTCGGAGACGCTGAGGCGCTTGCCCTGGACGCCCACGCGCAGCAGGTGGCGGCCGGGGGTGAAGGGCGAGGGCGCGGCATCCAGGTGCACGGCGAGCGGGGCGCCCTCGGGCTCGGGGTACGTGTAGCGGAAGTAGTTGAGGAACTCCTCCACGCGCACGGCCTCGCGGGGCGGCGGCGTGCCCTCGAGGAGCTTGCGGCGCACGAGGGTATAGGAGGCGGTGTCCACGTCGATGGAGAAGGTGGACAGCCGGTCCTCGGCGGTGGTGACGAAGGCGTTCACCCCGTTGTCGCGGTACTGCTCGGTGTTGCCCTGGAGCGGCTCGGAGAAGTGGGCGGTGGGGACACGCACGCTGGCCTTGCCGTTGAGGGTGACGCTGCCCATGCCGTAGCCCGCTCCCGAGGACGAGACGCCACCGCCCCGGCCCCGGGTGCCGATGGAGCCGATGCCAATGGTGTCACCGACGCCGCCGCCGCCGCCCCCGCTGCCCTTGAGGCTGAGCCCGCCGAGTCCCTGGGCGGTACCGCCGCTGCCCGCGCCGAAGACCTGTGCGGCCGAGGCCCGGGGAGCCGCGGACGGAGGCGCCGCGGGAGGCGAAGCGGCCGGGGCCGTCTCCGGAGCCGCCGCCTGCGCCTGGGGGGCCGGGGCCTTCTCGCTCGCCGTGGCCTGGACCTTCTCCGGAATCGGCTCCAGGCGCTTCACCTCGGAGCGCTGGCACCCGCCGAGCGTCCAGCTTCCAACGGTCAGCGCGCACACGACTCCCGTGACGGCGAGGGGGCTCCGCCTCATGTACTCCTCCAGCGTGGGTGGGGTTCATCTCTCGGAGCCCTTGGACAACGGCGCGCGCGGCGGGTTCCCGGTATGCTGGGGACACCGTGCAACGTTCGCGTTCCGCCCTTCGTTCCCCCGACGCCCCTGGCGAGCTCCTGGGGGATATCCCCGCGCCGGAGAGCCAGGCGGAGCGGCCGTCCCCGCGCGCCCTGCTGGAGGAGGTGCGCTCGCCAGGTGTGGCGCGTGCCGAGGTGGATGCGCTGCTGAGCGGGCTCGAGAGTCCGCTGGGACCCGGGGAGAGCGCTCGCGAGCGGGCGGACCTGGTGCACGAGATTCTGGAGGACGAGCGGATCCGCGACTACACGGGCAGCGGTGGGCGCAAGGTGGAGCACGTGGCGGTGCTGCAACTGGGAGAGCTCGGCTTCCCGTACGCGCTGGAGGTGCCCCCGGAGCTGTACGCCGAGGCGCGCGCGGCGGCGGGACACGGTGAGGTGAGGCCGTGGCAAGGTGGCTCGCGCCGCACGTGGGGGCTCGGGGTGACCGCCCTCGCGGGAGGACTGGAGGCCCTGCCCGCGCTCTTCGCCCTGGTCGAGGGCCATTCCTCGGACGTGGGGCTGTCACTGGGCTGGCTCCTGGTGGTGGCCCTCACCTCCTTCGTGCCGGCCTTGCTGGCGGGGAGCGAGGCGGTGTCGAGCACGCCCTGGTTGCGCGCCCTCCTGAAGCTGGCGGTGGCACTGCCGGCGCTGCCCTGGCTGGCGGGTGCGGCCCTCGTGGTGGCGGTGTCCATCGCGGGTGGGGCCTTCCCGTGGGCACTGCTCGCCGCGCTGCCCGCGGGCATGGGACTGTTGCACCTCGGAGGCGCGAGAATGCTGTACGGCCCGCCTCCCGGCGAGGAGTTGCTGAAGCCCCGGGAGGAGTGAGCACCACCGCCCGGGCCAGGGGCCGCCTGGCTGGTTGCCCGCCCTGGGCGCGGTGAGCGAGCGGGGGAGTGAACGTTCCCCGCCGGCCGGGAATGCAAGCGACGGGGGGCATTCCTACCTTCCGGAGGTATGCACCGACGAACGAGCCTCGTGCTCCTCAACGGGCTGTCGCTGAGCCGCCTGCCGTTGGCGGGCGTCTTCGTGTCGACGGAGGATCCGCTGGCCCGGGCGGGGCTGGTGGCGGGGGCGGCGTTGACGGACTTCCTGGACGGGTGGATCGCCCGTCACCAGCACCTGGAGTCGAATTGGGGCGCGCTCATCGATCCGCTGGCGGACCGGGGCTTCGTGATGGTGGCGCTGGCGGCCTTCGTGGCGGAGGGGAAGCTGACGCCCGCGGAGTTCGGCACGCTGGTGGTGCGCGACGTGGCGACGGGCGTGGGCTTCGTGGTGGCGCGCTTCCTGCCGAGCTTCCGTCCGGTGAAGTTCCAGGCGCGGATGCTGGGCAAGGTGGTGACGACGCTGCAACTGGGCGCACTGATGTCGGTGCTGGTGGCGCCGCGGCTGGTGCGGCCGTTGGTGGCGGCGGTGGGGGTGACGGCGCTCGCGGCGGTGGTGGACTACACACTGACGGTGTGGCGGAAGCGGGCGCGCCCGGGCGAGGGCGAGGCCCGCCCCCTCACGCGCGCAACCGCGTGAAGAAGTGCTCGAGCTTCCCGGTATCCAACACGCCCCCGGTCCGCACGCCGCTGCACAGGTCGAGCCCGAAGGGCCCCACCTGCCGCATGGCCTCGCCCACGTTCTCCGGGCGCAGGCCCCCGGCGAGGAACACGGGCACGCCCACCTGCTCGCGGATGCGCCGGCTGATGCTCCAGTCGTGGACGCGCCCGGTGCCGCCCAGCTCCTTCACCGCGAGGGCCTGGTTGCCCGAGTCGAGCAGCAGCGCGTCCACGTGGGGCGCCACGCCCAGGGCCTCCTCCAGGGACTGCTCGCCGGTGACGTGGATGACCTGGACGAGCGAGATGCCGGGCATGGCGCCGCGCAGGTCCGCGTAGGTGCCGGTGGTGAGCCGGTCGCAGAGCTGCACGGTGTTGGTCCGGCAGCGGCGCTGCTGGGCGATGATGTCCCGCGCGTCCTGGCTGCACGTGAGCAGGAAGGTGCCGATGGGGGGCGGGACGGTGGCGGCGATCTCCGCGATGAGGGCCTCGGAGATGACGCCGGGCCCGCTGGGCATGCTCGAGACGAGCCCCAGCGCGGAGGCCCCGGCGCGGACGGCGGCGCGGGCCTCCTCGACGCTGGAGATGCAGCAGATTTTTATCCGCGGGGGGATGCTCGCCTCCATGGGGCTCACCACTCCACGTGGACGATGAAGTCGCTGCCGGAGGGGTTCTTCACCTCCACGCGCACGCGGGCACTGACCTTGGCGGCCTTGAGGAGGGCCTGCTCCACGACGCCCTGGGTCCACGCCGGGCCGAGCAGCTCCCCGTGGCAGATGAGCTTGCCGGAGCGGGCGCTCACGCGCTCATAGGAGCGCTCGCCGAAGGCGGTGACGGCCTTGTAGGCGGCAGGGGAGCTGGCCATGAGGCGGTGGGGCTCGTCGCCGGACAGGAAGGACATCATCTTGCCGGCCTGCGAGTCGAAGAAGTAGTTCACCGCGGCGCGGCCGAACTCGACGATGGAGTCGTCGTAGGTGCGCGAGCTCGTCCTGTTGCGCTTCACGCCGAGGTCGGCCAGCTTGAGGAGATCGGCCACCGGGTAGCGGAAGAAGCTCACGATGCTGCGCGAGCCGAAGACCTCCTTGCGCACGGCCTCGGCCTCCGTGGGCCCCAGCTGCCGCTGGAGATTCTCCATCGAGCTGTCGAAGAACATCCCGAGCAGCACATCCTTCTCGGTGGCGGCCCGGATGCGGAGATGCAGCGCGTCACTGCTGTCCATGAAACCCCCTGCGCAAACAGGGGGTGCCTACCACCAAGGTGGGGCCGCGCGCCAGCGGGGAGCCGGGGCCCGTCCCACGGTCCGGACGGGCCCGGAGGACCCACGGTTTCTCTCTCTCAGGGCGAGAACTTGGAGAGCAGCATGTAGCGGGTGTTGGTGCTGGGGTCGGTGTAGCCGCCGCTGACGATGAAGCCCCCATCGCTGGTCCTGGCGAGGCTCTGGCCGAACGTGTACCAGGTGCTGGGGTAGGGGTAGAAGTCCCAGAGCGCGACCCCGCTGTTGTCCAGCTTCATGACGCGCATGTTGCTCTGGGTATCGGACGGGGTGGTGGAGCCCGTGATGACGTAGTTGCCGTCACTCGCGACCTGGACATCGCTCAGGTAATCCCCGCGAGTTCCCGCGTTCATGCTCTGGGCCCAGAGGGTGCCGCCCGTGGTGTTGAAGCGGACCGCGTAGAAGTCGGCGCCCGCCGTGGACGACGCCGGGTAGATGTAGCCCACGGCCACGTAGCCGGTGGAGGTCGCGGCCACGGCTTCCAGGTAGGCGAACCGTCCCGAGCTGACCTGGAAGAGCGTGGTGCCGGTGCTGCTCACCTTCACGGCGTAGCCATAGGTCTCCCAGGTCGTCGAGGACACCTTGACCTGCCGGGAGCCGACGGCGACATAGCCTCCGCCTGGAACGTTGGTGACGCCCCGGAACTCGTAGGTTCCATCCGCGCCGCTGGAGAACGGCTTCGTCCACTGCACGGCGCCGGTGGCGGAGTACTTCACCATGTAGGCATCCTGGTAGCCCAGGTTGCTCTGCGTCTTGCCGACGATGATGCACCCGCCGTCCGGAGTGACCTCCATGGCTCGGGGGTACTCGTGGAGGGAGCCGCCGTGGGGGAACTGCCAGTAGTAGTTGCCCGCGGAGTCGGTCCTGACGAGATAGAAATCGTAATTGGTGGTGGCGTTCTGGAAGATCTGCCCGGCGATCATGAACCCGCCATCACTCGTCTGACGGACCTCGACGCCGGACTCCGCGTTGGAGCCGCCATAGGCGTAGGCCCACTGGACGTTGAAGAAGGCGTCGAGCTTCATCAGGAGGATGTCATTGGTGCCCAGCACGTGGGTGGTGCCGGTGAACGCATAGCCGCCGTCGCTCGTCTGGATGATGGAGCTGGCACTGCCATCGGAGGACAGGATGCTGTTTTGCAGGGTGGGGGCGAGCGCCAGCGAGTGGTACTCCGAGGCGACGAGCGCCGTGACGTCCACGCCCTTGGTGAGGGGCGGCATGTCGAGCCGCTGGAGGGCGTTCAGGCCCGTCAGGGCCGTGCCCTTCGGCTGCTCCAGCGAGCCGGAGTCCTCGGCGGGGCCTCCGCAGCCGAGCTGGGCGGCGAGGCCCGTGGTGAGCATCAAGGTCTTCCAGGAGGAACGAAGCATGGTGTGTCTCCAACTCATTCGAAAGGGAGGATTCCCTCGCCAGGAAGGAGCCGGTGATGAGGAAGATGATGCGCGCGATTTCCGCTCGAAAATGAAAAGGGCGAGGGCCCATGGAAGAGCCCTCGCCCCGGAGTGGAAGCGGTGTCTGATTAAGGCGCCATCACCTTGATGTCACCGGCGGTGGACGGCTGCTCGTTGTCGCCCAGGGGGCTGGTGTTGCCGTAGCCGAGCTGGCCGTAGTTGTTGATGCCCCAGCAGCGGGCGGCGCCCGTGCTCAGCAGCGCGCAGGTGTGGTTCAGGCCCGTGGTGATGCGGTAGGCGGTGGCTCCGGACAGGTCCACGTTGGCGCCCGGCGAGGTCAGATTGCCGGTGGAGGCGTAGCCGAGCTGGCCGTACAGGCCATAGCCCCAGCACTTGATGGCGCCGGTGCTCAGCAGGGCGCAGGTATGGTCATTGCCCGCGGACACCTGGAGCACCTTGCTGCCGGTGGCCACGTCGCCGCCGGACGACGTGAGGGTGGTGGTGTTGCCGTAGCCGAGCTGGCCCGCGGCGTTGAGGCCCCAGCAGCGCACGAAGCCATTCTCCATCAGGGCACAGGTGTGCTCTTCACCCGCGGACAGCTGCACGGCATTGCCGGCCAGGGCGACCTCGCTGACGGCGTTGGGGTGCTCGGTGTCTCCAATCCAGGTGGTGTTGCCGTAGCCGAGCTGGCCGTAGTTGTTGAGGCCCCAGCAGCGCACCTTGCCGGTCTCCATCAGGGCGCAGGTGTGGTTGCCACCCGCGATGATGTCCTTCACGGGGCCGCCCAGCTGGACGTCGCCGTACTTCGAGGGCTGCTCGTTGTCACCCACGTTGAGGGTGTGGCCGTAGCCGAGCTGGCCGTAGTTGTTGAGGCCCCAGCAGCGCACGTTGCCCGTGTTGAGCAGGGCGCAGGTGTGGTTGTAGCCCGCGGCGATTGTCGTGGTGATGCCGCCCAGGTTGACGTAGCCGAAGTTGGAGAGGGCCTCGGCATCGCCCACGTTCTGGGTGGTGTTGAGGCCCAGCTGGCCATGGGCGTTGTAGCCCCAGCAGCGCACGAAGCCGGTGTTGAGCAGGGCGCAGGTGTGGTTGGCGCCCACGGCGAGCTTGGTGGCCACGCCCATCAGCGGCACATTGCCCGCGGTATAGGGCAGCGTGGTGGAGGTGCTGCCCACGGTGAGCGAGTTGCCGTAGCCGAGCTGGCCGTAGTTGCCGCGGCCCCAGCAGCGCACGGTGCCGTTGCTCATGAGGGCGCAGGTGTGGAACTCGCCGGCGCGGATGGTGTTGAGGCCCGTGGTGTCCCCCTCGATGATGGGGTTGTCGGGGAACTGGTCCGGGGTGAGCTTGTAGTAGAGCGTGGTGACGCCCTTGTTGGTGTCCTTCACCGTCAGCTCCACCGTGCCCTGCACCAGCGGGGTGTAGTTCTGCAGCGTGGCGGGGTTGGTGGTGCCGCTGAAGGCGGGCATCGGGTCGAAGGTGGTGCCGGTGGTGGCCGTGAAGCTCCACGTATAGGCCAGGGTGCTGAGGTCACCGTCATCGGCCACGCTGGCGCCGAAGATGACGTTGCCGGTGCCGAGCACGCGCTGGGCGCTGATGCTGTTGATGACGGGGCTGAAGAAGACGCTGACGGTGTTGTCCTTGACGCCGTCGGTGGTGCCCGTGGGCTTCACCTTCGTCTTGAAGGTGGTGGAGACGGAGTGGCCCGCCTCGTTCGTCACCTTCACCGTGTGCTCGAACTCCTTCTCCGTGGTGACGGAGGGCGAGACGTACTGGCTGACGAAGGTGCCCGTGGTGGCCGTCAGGGTGATGGCGCCCGAGACGGGGTAGAAGGAGCCGCCGCCGGTGGCCGCGGTGATGGAGTAGGTGAGCGTCTCGCCCGTGGTGGCCTCGACGGCGAAGCTCACGTTGCCGCTCTGGTCCGAGCCGAGCGCGCTGGGCACGGAGATCTTCCGGATGCGCGGCAGCTTGATGGTCTGTTTGTCGTTGGCGGGCGAGAGGGTGAAGATGATCTTCTCACCGTCGAAGGAGAGCGTCTGATCGACGGTGCCGTTGAAGAGCAGGGTGCCGCCCGCGTTGAAGGCCCGGGCGGTGAAGGTGAGGGCCATGCCCTTGGGCAGGAAGGGGAGCGTTCCCGTCCACGCGCCCTCGAAGAGCGAGAGATCGAAGTTGATGTAGAGGATGTTGCCGGTGGCCTTCTCCTTCACGTCGATGCGGATGGAGGACACGTCCAGGTAGGAGAATGCCTGGGCGGAGGGACCGGACAAGGCGGAGAGGTGCCGCTCCTGGGTGGAGCCGGCCTCCGGCGGGGTGATGTCCGAGGCCTGGATGGAGATGGAGGCGCTGGCGGTGCCCTGCTGCTCCTGCTGGGGCGGCTGGGCGGGGGGCGGGGTGCATCCCACCGCCAGGCTGAAGGCGGACAGGATGAGGGCCGCCTTCCTCAACATGCGCAGACAACTGGTTGGACTGGTCATTTCGGTCATCGGGCCTTCCATGCGGACGCACGTCTCCCGTGCCGCGCCATGCGGCCCGCTCGACGTCACGTCGTGTCGTTTCCTTCCAGGAACCCTGGGGGCGCTGGCTGTTTCATCCGCCAGCCTCACCGGGCTCTCCCCATGAGCAAGCCGCGGGCCAGCGGTTAAGTGGTTGATCTCCCGTGGCCTCGGTCCCGTGTGCTCCAGCGCCCCCGCGGGCCCGTTCAATTCTTGAACGCGGGGAGCTCGTCAGGCTCCGCGCGAGCGCTCAACCCACCGGAAACACAGCCTCCGTGCTTGTTTGAGAATTGAACGCCCACGGTCGAGATTTTGAACAGACAAGAAATGCCAGTCTTCAGTGGAACTCAGCGCACCCAGAGGTCCAGCAGGGTGTTGCCGGGGGGATTGCCCACGCTGAAGGCACACGGGTGGCCGCCTTCGAAGTTGTACGTGTCATAGAACATGGTGAGGACCCATCCGCCGTGGAAGCCGCAGGTATGCGTCCCGATGATGGTGGGATCGCAGCTGACCTGTTTGGTGGACGTGGTGGCGAGGGTGTTGGCGAGCACCCGTGCATAGCTGGTGGTGCACCGCACCGAGGCGGCCGTGGTCCTCCAGACGCCGTCGCCCACGCCGAGCAGGGGCGATGGGTCGGAGATGAAGAGCCGGGAGGTGCCCGAGCCGAGCCGGAACAGCCGCCCCGTCGTGCTCAGCACGCTGGTGCGAAGGCTCGCGGGCAGCAGGGCATGGGTGCCGGGTGGCAGGCTGCTGGACTCCCGGGAGCCCCAGGTTCCCCGGCCCAGCAGCGTCCACCCTCCGCCGTCCTGCGTCATGTCGCACCAGGCGTCGAACGGCGCGCCCGCCCCCGTGCCATCCGGGTCGATCCGGTACAGGCCACTGGGAGACGCCGGGCGGGCCCCCAGGATGTTCGCGCAGTTGATGCAGGTGTTGAGGGCGAGGGTGAACGTCACGGAGGTGCTCTTCCCGAGCGTGTTGGCCACCGTGACGGTGAGGAGCGGGCTCACCCCCACGGCGCAGGACGCGGGCGCCGTCCAGACCACCTCGCTCGTCCCCTCCTGCGTGAGGGGGGTGGAGAGCGTGCTGGCGTTGGCGCTCCAGGAGAAGGACAGGCCGCTGCCTTGAGGATCCATCGCCTGCACCCGGACGGTGATGGCGCTGCTCGCGGGGACGGTGACCGCGGACTGGAAGCTCTCCAGCAGGCGGGGCGGGAGCAGGGTGGGGTTGGGGGCGCTGGTGGGCGGCTCGTTGTCGCCGAGGTTGGAGGTGTGGCCCAGGCCGAGCTGGCCCCAGGTGTTGCGGCCCCAGCAGCGCACCGCGCCCGGGTTCACCAGGGCGCAGGTGTGCCAGGCGCCCGCGGCGAGCTGGAAGGCGGTGGTGCCGAGCGCCACGGGGGCCGCGGGCGGCGAGGACAGCGAGGTGTCATGGCCCTGGCCCAGCTGACCGGACTCGTTGCGGCCCCAGCACGCGAGGCTGCCGGAGCCTCGCAGGGCGCAGGTGTGCTCGGCGCCGGTGGCCACCTGGAGCACCGTGCCCCCCACGCTCACGCCCGCGCTGGCGGGGGGCTCGTCATCCCCCACGTTCCGGGTGTGGCCATAGCCGAGCTGGCCCGAGGCGTTGAGGCCCCAGCAGCGCACGGTGCCCGTGCCCAGCCGGGTGCAGGTGTGCTGGCTGGTGCTGGAGGTGGTGAGCTGCACGGCGGAGCCCCCCAGGTCCACGTTGCCCGCGCTGGCGGGGGACTCGTCATCGCCCACGTTCCGGGTGTGGCCGTAGCCGAGCTGCCCCTGGGCGTTGAGGCCCCAGCAGCGCACGGTGCCCGCCTCCAGCAGCGCGCAGGTGTGCGAGGCCCCCGCGGCGAGCTCCCGGACAGCACCCCCCACGTTGACGACGCCCGCGCTGGAGGCGGCCTCGTCATCGCCCACGTTCCGCGTGTGGCCGTACCCCAGCTGTCCATGGGTGTTGAGGCCCCAGCAGCGCACCGCGCCCGTCGTCATCAGGGCACAGGTGTGCGCGGAGCCGGCCACCAGCCGGGTGGCGGGTCCTCCCAGGGGGACGAGGCCCGCGCTGAAGGCGGCCTCGTCATCGCCCACGCTGAGGGTGTGGCCGTAGCCGAGCTGGCCCGCGTGGTTGCGCCCCCAGCAGCGCACCATGCCGGACTCGAGCAGGGCACAGGTGTGGTGGCCCCCGACGGCGAGCTGCGCCACCTTCTCGCCCAGGGGCAGGTTGCCGGCGGTGTCGGCCAGCTCGTCATCGCCCACGCTGAGGGGGTGGCCGTAGCCGAGCTGGCCCCAGGTGTTGCGGCCCCAGCAGCGCACCGCGCCGCCACTGAGCAGCACGCAGGTATGTCCCTCGCCCGCGCTCAGGGACAGCAGGCCACTGTCCACCACGGGGCTGTCGGGGAACTCGTCGGGCTGGAGCACGTAGGAGACGGTGGTGGTCCCCCCATGGTCATCCGTCACCGCCAGCGTCACCTGGCCCCGCACCGAGGCGCTGTAGTGCTGGAGGGTGGAGGGGTTGGTGCCGCTCGTGAAGACGGGCAGCGGCTCGGGCGAGGTGCCGTCGCCCGGGGTGAAGCTCCACGCGTACGTCCACGCCTCGGCGGGGCTGTCGTCGCTGATGCGCGCCTCGAAGCGGACGTCGCTGGTGCCCGTCACCCGGTGCGCCGAGAGGCCGTGGATGACCGGGTTGAACAGCACCTTCACGCCGGTGTCCGTCACTCCGTCCGTCTTCCCGGGCGGCTTCACCTTCGTCTTGAAGGTGGTGGTCACCGAGTGCCCCGCTGCGTTCGTCACCTTCACCGCGTGCTCGAAGTCCCTCTCCGCCGTCACCCGGGGCGGCAGGTACTGGACGACGAGGGTGCCCACCAGGGCCGTCAACTTGAAGGGGCCGCTCGCCGGAGAGAACGCGCCTCCTCCCGGCGCCGCCGAGAGCTCGTAGGTGAGCGTCTCTCCCGGAGTGGCCTCCACCAGGACGGCCACGTTGCCGGCCTGCTCCGGCTCGAGCGCCGTCGGAAGCGAAATCCTCCGGATGCGCGGCAGCGTGATGCTCTGGCCGTCATTGGCGGGGGCCAGGGTGATGGGCACGTTCTCGCCGTCGTGGGAGAGCAGTTGCTCCGTGGCACCGGAGAAGAGCAGGGTGCCGGAGCCCGAGAAGGCCCGGGCGCTGAAGGTGAGGGTCCTCCCCTTGGGGAGGAAGGTGAGGGTGCCCGACCATGCTCCGTCCGACTGCGTCAGCTCGAAGCGGGTGAACAGGAGGGCGCCGGAGTCCCGCTCCTTCACGTCGATGACGATGCGCGAGACCTCCGCATAGGTGGAGGCCAGGGCGGTGACGCTGGCGGGGGACAGGCCCTCCACGTCCCTGTCCCGGATGGAGAAGGTAGCGCTGGCGGACCCGGGCGGTGGGACGCTGCCTTCCTGGGGGGTGCATCCGGGAATCAGCAGGAGGAGCAGCAGGAAGAGGGCAGTGCCCTCCAGGGACCGGTTCGGCGTTGGATGGCTCACGCGTCGCATGGGAGCAACGCCCGGGCCAGCACCCAGGTGCCTGGGCGGACGGGCGCTCCTCGCGTGGGCGCGAGCCGGTGCGTTCAATTCCTGGAGGCGGTTCAAGATTTGAACGGCTCCAGGTCAGAGCCTGACCGGGTGCTTCAGCTCAGGTAGGAGGCTGGCGAGGGGCGCGGGGCTTCCAGGCCGTAGCGCCGGATCTTGCTGTAGAAGGTCCCCTTGGCCACGCCCAGCGCCTTGGCCGCCTGGGCGACGTTGCCCGCGCAGTGCCGCAACGCGTGCTCGAAGGTGCGGCGCTCGACCTCGTCGAAGGGCACCACCCGGTCTTCCGCCGGCGGGAGGGAAGCGCCCGCCGCCGGGGGCCGCTGCTCACCCCGGCGCTGGAACAGATGCTCCACGGAAGAAGGGAGGCGCTCGATGACCTCCTGTCCCTCGGGCAGGAGACAGGCGGCTCCTTCCAGGAGATTCACCAGCTCGCGGACGTTGCCGGGCCAGTCATGTGCCTGGAGCGCGGCCATGACCTGGGGCGAGACCCGGAGGGGCGGGCGTCCCACGCGCGAGGCGTAGCGCTGCAGGTGCCGCTCCACCAGGAGGGGAATGTCCCCCCGCCGCTCGCGGAGAGGGGGCAGGCGCAGGTGCACCACGCGGAGGCGGTGGAAGAGATCCAACCGGAAGGTGCCCTCCTGGACGGCCACCTCCAGGTTGCGGTGGGTGGTGGCGACCACCCGGGCGCGCAGGGGCGTGTCGCGCGAGCCGCCCAGCCGCTGGAGGGTGCGCTCCTGGAGGACGCGGAGCATCTTCACCTGCATCTCCAGCGGCATGTCCCCAATCTCGTCCAGGAGGATCATCCCCTGGCTGGCCAGCTCGAACTTTCCCGGGTTGCCTCCCGCCCGCGCGCCCGTGAAGGCGCCCCGCTCGTAGCCGAACAGCTCGCTCTCCAGCAGCTCGCGGGGAAACGCCGCCACGTTGATGCCCACGAAGGGCTGGCTGGCCTTGGGGGACGCGCGGTGGATGGCCTGGGCGAGCAGCTCCTTGCCGGTGCCACTCTCCCCGGTGATGAGGATGGGGACGTCCGAGCGGGCCGCCAGGCGGGCCTCCTCCAGGCACGCCAGGAATGCCGGCTCCCTCCCGACGAGATCGTCGAAGGTGAAGCGCGCCGGGGCACCGGCGGTCTGCTTCGCGCAGGTGGGCTCCTGGAAGGTGAGGGTGAGGATGGTGCCCCCCTCGTAGGGCTGGGAGCAGACGAGCAGCTCTCCCTGCGAGCGGGAGATGCGCTCGTTCGTGAGTGGCCTCCCGGTGTCCAGCACCTCCGCGAGGGACGCGAGCGGGGCGAGCTCCCGGAGCGGCCGGCCGATCACCTGCTCCTTCCTGACGCCCAGCAGTCCCTGCGCGGCCGGGTTGAGCGCGCGGACGACTCCTTCCGGGTCGACGGTGAGGAGGCCGTCCCGGACGGCGGAGAGGGTCGCGGCATCACGCGCCGCCGCCTGACGCAGGGCGACGAGAGTGCGGGCCCGGGTGATGGCGGCGCCACATAGGGAGCCGAAGACGGCGAGCTGTTCCATCTCGTGACACGGGCGCGGCTCCGGCCCCGGGACGAGTCCCATCACCAGTCCCATGGGGCGCCCCCCGGTCTGGAGCGGAACCACGGCCCACCGCCCGTCCGCTGTCCCCTCCACGACGAGCCGTGGGGACTGCTCCCGGAGTGCGAGCCCCAGGGCCTCGTGCAGCCGCGCGGGAGAGAGCGCTCGTGGCACGGCCCCACCGGCCAGGCACCGCCAGTGTCCGGCTTCACCCTGCTCCACGAGCACGGCCTCGGAGACGGGGACGAGCGTCCGGGCCAGTCTGGGAATGGCCTCGAGGAGCGCTTCCAACTCCTCGAGCGATGAAAGCTGCTGGCTGACGGAGACGAGCGGACTCACGCGCTCGTGCTCCAGTGGAAGTTGCCCCCGGATGTCTCTCAATGCCCACTCCGCGAAGTGACGTGGGGCTGTATAGGCCCCTTCGGGTAAAGGGAGCCGATAAAGGGAAAAATGATGCACGGAATTTGCGGGGCACGGGATTTTTCCCGCCAGCGCGTCACAATGATTCCGTTTATTTAGCGTTTCGCTTCTTTTCAGGGGACGTGCCGTGGACGAGACCCCGCCGCGCTGAAACGTTAGGCTTGGGCCCGATGGAGCGGGAGCACGCATGGATCTCGAGAAGTTCGCCCTGATCAAATACGATCATGGCGAGCCGGTGGGCTTGAGCGGTGCCCGGTGGGGGGCGCTCGCGCTCATCCTGGGGGCCGCCGTGGGAGCGCTGTTCGTCTTCTTCCCCCTGGTCATCGTCCTGGGGTTCGCGGCCGTGGTGGCCGCCCGGCCACCCAGGCGGCTCTACGTGGGGCCCCGCTACCTCATCTGCGGCAGGAAGATCCTCTACTACGCCAACGTCCAGAAGGTCTCGATGGAGGCGGGCGGGGGACGGCTCCTGCTCAAGTCGTCCACGGGCAAGGTGCTGGTGCTGGAGCAGGACAGGTTCCAGACGGGGGCTCGCAAGCCGGACAAGATCGCGGCCAACAAGGCGGCCCGGTTCCAGAAGGTGGCGCGGAAGATCGTGAAGCACGTGCGCCGCGCCGCGCCCCACGCGGTGCTCACGGGGCTCGAGGAACTGCCCGCGACCGGCACCTGAAGCCCGTGAAGCCCGCCATGAACGCGCCCCAGTGGAAGCCCCAGCGGGAGTACTCCCGCCACATCCACCTGCTCTACGTGCCCACGCTGGGCTGCAACCTCGGCTGCAGCTACTGCTACCTCGGGGACCAGACCACCCGGAAGACGCTCAAGCAGGACGCGGCCCGCGCCACCGCCACGTTGCGGCACGCCCTGGACGCCTTCGAGGCGGCGGGGGTGCTCGCCTTCAACGTCTCGCTGCACGGGGGCGAGGTCACCACGATGCCTCCGGCGGTGCTGGAGGAGCTGTTCACGCTCATCCGTGGCTACTACATGAGCCACTTCGACGCGCTCTCCGCGCTGGGCCAGCCCAAGAGCGTGCCGCACATCAAGACGAACCTGTACCGGTTCGAGCCGCTCTACGAGCTGTTCGTGAAGCACAAGGTGTCCATCAGCGCGAGCATCGATCTGCCGCTGGCCATGCACGCCAAGCACCGCACCACGCGCGGCGGGGCGAGCTGGCTGGACAAGACGCTGGACAACCTGCGCCTGCTGGCGCGCTATCCGCACGCGAAGAAGATCTCCGCCACCCTGTGCGAGGAGCACCTGGCCGACATCCCGGCCGTCATCGACGACATCTGGTTCATCCATCGCGAGCTGGGCTTCGACATGAACCGGTTCAACGTGATGTTCGCGTTCGAGTCGGCGCTCAACGAGTCGCATGAGGTGAGCAAGGGCAAGTCGCCGCTGACGCAGGCCTCGCCGGCGAAGCAGAGGGAGCTGTACCGGGCGTTGAACGAGGCCTTCGCGGGCACGGAGCTCGAGGAGGGGCTGCGGCGCCACTGGTTCGACGAGTTCAAGCCGTCCTATTGCACCAGCGCCTTCAACTGCGGCGAGCGCTTCTTCCTGCTGCAGAGCGATGGCTCGGTGTACTCGTGCGTGCGCGGGCAGGGGCTCGAGGAGCTCCACTACGGCAACGTGTTCACCGGCTCCGTGGAGCAGATTCTCGCCACGGGCGCCCGGAAGGTGAGCGCGCTGCACCAGGCCCACGGCTTCGACTCGAGCTGTCAGGGCTGCGGCCACCTTCGGTTGTGCAGGACGGGCTGCCCCGCGGTGAAGCTGCAGATGAAGAGCGCGAAGTCGTACACGTGCGAGCTGCAGAAGGCCCTCTACACGGACAACCCGCGCTCGTTCCCGGAGGACGCGCCCGAGGCGCAGCAGGACTACGCGCGGTGGTATGCGCGCAACATGCACCCGCGCCTGGCCTTCGCGGAGGCGCCCCCGCCCAGGCCCGGGGTGCTGCTGCCGAACGATCTGCACCAGGAGAAGAACACGCTCCCCGCGTTGATCGCCGAGGACGAGACGCTCCAGGCGCTCTACTCCGACGACGGCTTCGTGCTGGAGATGGGGGACGAGCGGCTGCCGCTCTCGTCACAGTTGCTCAAGCGCGAGCGCTCGTTGTTCACGCTGACGAAGGAGGACCGGCTGCGGCTGCACGTGCGCAAGGACCTCTTCCAGAAGGCGTGCCCGGAGCCCATCCGCAACACGCTGTACCTGCAGATGCTGCGGGACACGCCGGTGGTGTACGGGGACGAGAAGCGCACGAAGCAGGAGCACCTGTTCACCTACCAGCTCCATTTCCAGTGCCTGGAGCCGAGTGACGCGCTGGGGGAGGAGTACGTGATGGCGGACCTGGGAGGCGTCCTCCACCTGCACAGCGCGCTGTACCGGCCGGGGGTGTCGAACAACCTGTTCGTCACCACGCAGTCGCTGCGCGAGTATCACTATCAAAAGCAGAAGAACAACGCGTTCTACCACATCCAGGCCATCAACCTGCCGTTCCAGAACTTCGAGTTCTACTATGTGCCCTGAGGAAGGAATCCCGGCGTGAATCCCCAGGAGATGGCGCGAACCGCGCACACGGTGGAGTGCTTCCTGAATGCCTTGCGGCTGGAGGACGGCCCCGCCCGGACGCAGCTCGAGGAGTGGTTGGTGAACTGGTTGCTGACGGAGGAGGCGCCGAAGCCTCACGCCATCTACAGCCGGGCCAACATCCACTGCTACGCGGGTGACCAGCTCACGCGGAGCTTCTCGCTGCCCCAGGTGAAGGAGAACCAGACCATCTGGTGCGACCGCAAGAAGCTCTCCATCATCGACCCGCGGGCCTACGCGCGCTCCGGGCACCTCGTCATGATGGGCACGGCGGGCCTGGTGCTGGGCATGCCCGGCGGCCCCGGCGAGCCCGAGGGCAACCCGCGCCCGGGCGAGGGCAGACAGAGCAACAACAACAACAATAACAATAACAACAATAATAACAACAACAACGGCTGACGCCCTTACGCTACGCGGTGCGCCGTGGCGGTGCTGGCCACGGCGGGGCGAAGGGCGGTGTGGGCCCGGGGGCCTACGGGGGGCCAGGTGATTTCGGGCAGCGAGGGGACCTCGGGTAGATTGCCAGCGGAGCGCAAGCGCACCTTCATGGACGACAAGACCGCCCCTGCACCCGCCACCCCACCTGGAACCCTGCCCAAGGGCACGGTCATCGCGGGCCGCTTCATCCTCGAATCCCTGGCGGGCCGCGGAGGAATGGGCTTCGTCTATCGCGCCACCGACTCGTCCACGGGCGGGACCGTCGCCCTCAAGCTGCTGAATGGCGCTACCTCACCGGAGGTGGCCTACCGCTTCAAACGCGAGGCCGTGCTGCTGGCCGAGCTGCGTCACCCCGGCATCGTCGCCTACGTGGCGCACGGCTCCACCGAGGCGCACCAGCCCTACCTGGCCATGGAGTGGCTCGAGGGGGAGGTGCTGTCACATCGTCTGGCCCGCCAGCCGCTCGGTCTTCCCGAGACGCTCTCCCTGTTGCGCCGGGCCGCCGAGGCCCTTACCACGGCCCACCAGCAGGGCATCGTCCACCGTGATCTCAAGCCCTCCAATCTCTTCCTGCGAGGGGGCCGGCCCGAAGAGGTGGTGCTGTTGGACTTCGGCCTGGCGCGCTACGTCACGCGCACGCTGGTGGCGGTGACGGGGACGGGCGCGGTGGTGGGGACGCCGGGGTACATGGCGCCGGAGCAGGCCTCCAGCGCGCCGGAGATTCCTCCCGCGGCGGACATCTTCTCGCTGGGGTGCGTGCTGTACGAGTGCCTCACGGGCCGGCCGCCCTTCGCCGCGCCGCACTTCGCCGCCACGCTGGCCAAGATTCTGTACGCCGAGCCGGCGCGCCTGGAGGTGCTGCGCCCGGGCCTGCCCGCGGGCCTGCAGGTGCTGGTGGACCGGATGCTGGCCAAGGACCCCCGGCAGAGGCTGGCGGACGCCCCCCGCCTGGTGGAGGCGCTCGGGGCACTGGAGTCCGTCCCCGAGTTGTTGTTGCCACGGGCTGGGGCGGAGCCGCGCTTCGACAGCGGAGTGGAGGCCGAGCAGAAGCTCGTCAGCGTGCTGCTGGTGTCCCTCGCCGCCGGTTCGCAGGAGGAGACGTCGGATTGGAACCTGGGGGTGGCGCTGCGCGACTCGCTGCGCAGGGACCTGGCGCCGCTCCAGGGAGCGCAGGCCGAACTGCTGGCGGATGGTTCACTGGTGGCCACGCTGGCGCCGGAGCGAGGCACGGCCACGGACCAGGCGGCGCTGGCGGCGCGTTGCGCCCTCACCCTCAAGGAGCGCTGGCCGGAGGCCGCGGTGGTGCTGACCACGGGCCTGGGCGTTTTCAACGAGCGGATGCCGGTGGGCGAGGCCATGGACAGGGCGGGGCGGCTGTTGCGTCAGCTGGAGCGCACGCCCTCGGCCAACGTGGTGATGGACGATGTGACGGCGGGGCTGCTCGGGCCGGGCTTCCAGCTGTCGCGCTCGGATTCGGGCACGTTCGTGCTGCGCGGCGAGCAGTTGGAGGCGGATGCCTCCCGGCCGTTGTTGGGCAAGCCCACCCATTGCGTGGGCCGGGAGCAGGAGCTGGCGCTGCTCGACTTCACCTTCACCACGTGTGTGGAGGAGTCCGCGGCCCGGGCGCTGTTGGTGACGGCGTCACCCGGTACGGGCAAGTCGCGGCTGCGCCACGAATTCCTCCGCCGCCTGGAGGGCAAGGAGCAGCCGCCGCTGGTGCTGCTGGGGCGAGGCGACCCGATGAGCACGGGAGCCTCGTACGGCTTGCTGGGCCAGGCGCTGCGCAGGCTGTGCGCGGTGGGGCAAGGGGAGAGCCTGGAGGCGCGGAGGACCCGGTTGTACCAGCGGGTGGCGCGGCACCTGCCGGAGGCGAAGGCCCAGGAGGTGGTGGAGTTCCTGGGCGAGCTGTGCGCCATCCCCTTCCCCGAGGAGGAGAGTCCCCGGCTGCGTGCGGCGCGAGGCGATCCGCAGTTGATGAGCACGCAGGTGGGCCGGGCCCTGGGTGCCTTCCTGAAGGCCGAGTGCGCCCATCAGCCGGTGCTGCTGGTGCTGGAGGACCTGCACTGGAGCGACGCGCTGACGGTGACGCTGGTGGACGGGCTGCTGCGGGAGCTGGCCGGGCAGCCCTTCCTGGTGCTGGCGCTGGCCCGGCCCGAGGTGAAGCAGCTCTTCCCAGGACTCTGGGCGAGGCGGCTGCAGGAGGTGCCGCTCCAGGGGTTGAGCCGCAAGGCGTGTGGCCGGCTGGTGCGGGAGGTGTTGGGGCCGCGGGTGTCCGAGTCCGTGGTGCAGCGGGCGGTGGAGCAGTCGGACGGCAATGCCCTGTTCCTGGAGGAGCTCATCCGCATGGCGGCGGAAGGGCGCGGGGAGAAGGCCCCGGAGACGGTGCTGGCGGTATTGCAGGCGCGCCTGCTGCGGATGGTGCACGGGGAGCGCCAGGTGTTGTTGGCCGCGAGCATCTTCGGACGCGTCTTCTGGTTGGAAGGCGTGGGGGAGCTGTTGGGCCACCTGGTGGAGCCGGCTCGGTTGGAGCAGCACCTGCGGGTGCTGGTGGAGCAGGAGGTCATCGAGCCGCTGCCCGACAGCCACTTCGCCACGGCCACCGAGTACCGGTTCCGCCACGCGCTGGTGAGGGACGCGGCGTACGGACTGGTGCCCGAGGGCCAGCGGCCCCTGGGTCATCAGCGGGCGGGGGCGTGGTTGGAGCGGATGGGGGAGCCGGATGAGCTGGTGCTCGCCACGCACTTCCAGTGGGGACAGCAGCTGGAGCGGGCCGCCAGCTTCTACACCCGGGCCGCCGAGCGGCTCTTCGAGCGCAACAACATGCAGGAGACGCTGCGGTGCGTGGAGGCGGCCGTGGCCTGTGGGGTGAGCGGTGAGGGCCTCGCCCGGCTTCAGGCGCTCCAGGCCATGGTGCTCTTCTGGAGGGCGCAGATGTCCAGGGCCCTGGAGCTGGGCGTCCCGGCGTTGGCGGGACTGAAGGCCGGCAGCCCGTTGTGGTGCAGGTTGATGGGCAGCCTGATCTTCGGGGGCGCCAGTTCCACCCGTCCGGACGTGACGGCCAGTCTGGGCGAGCTGCTGGTGCGTACCACGCCGGAGCCCAAGGCGGTCGAGGCCTATCTCGAGGCCATCGCCTTGATGGGCGCTGGGTTCATGATCTCCGGAGAGCGGCAGAAGGTGGAAGCCATGCTGGGGCGGCTCATGGAAGTGGGTGCTGACGTGATGGCCCACTCGCCCCTGGCACGGGGAATCGCCAGCCTGTTGAAGGGCCACGCCTCCTGCTTCTTCGAGTCCAGTCCCTGGCGGCTCGTCAAGTTGGCCGAGCAGGGAGAGCGGGATTTCAGCGCGGTGGGCTCGGAGCGCAACACGATTGTGATGCAGACCCTGTTGGGGTTCAGCCTGGGGGCGATGGGAGAGCGGCCGTCGGCCGTGGAGGTGCTGCGCAAGTCGTTGGGGACCGCCAGGCGTACGGAGCAGCATCTGCTGGTGGAGACTGCCCTGTTGGACTTGAGCCTGGTGCTGGCCGACCGTCCCGAGGCGGAAGACCGGCGGGAGGCACATGCCGGGCTGCTCGAGTTGATGGCGCGGGAGAGCGGCTACCTCTTCATTCCAGGCGTCAGCCATGCCCTGTTGGCGCGGATGACGGCGGACGGTGGCGCGCTGAGCGAAGCCGAGTCCCTGGCACGCAAGGCGTGTGAGCTGCTGGTGCCCTTCCTGGTCTACCGGGTGTACGCGCGCACGGTCCTCAGTGGCATCCTGCGTGCCCAGGGCCGGGCCGTGGAGGCGCGGGAGGTGGCGGAGCTGGGCGTGAGCGAGTTGGCGCGGATGGGCAGTGAGGGCGTGTTCGCGGTGGGCATGCGTCTGGCGTTGGCGGAAGCCTGCTTCGCGCAGGGAGACGCGAGCGCGGGAGAAGAAGCCCTGCGCGAGGCCCTGCGGTGCGTGAGGGCCCGTGCCAGTGACATCCCCGAGCCCGAGGCGCGCGAGCGTTTCCTGCGCCAGGTGCCCGAGAATGCCCGGACGTTGGAGCTGGCCCATCAGCGCTGGGGCGAAGCCGTGGCATAGGGCTTCGCCCCAGACGCCTACTTCGCGTCGAGATACGCGCGGTAGGCGTCGAAGCCGTAGGGCCGGCCGAGGAAGTCCTTCACCAGCTCCGCGGCGGGCTTGGAGCCACCGGGCTCGAGCACCGTCTTGCGGTACTTCATCGTGGTGGCCGTATCCAGGTAGCCGTTCTTCTGGAACTCGGTCTCCAGGTCCTTGGCGATCACGAGCGACCACACGTACGTGTAGTACGCGGCCGAGTACCCCTCGAGGTGTCCGAAGGCGAGCTGGAAGTACGTTCCGTCGCGGTACTCGTGGCGGAATGGGCTGTACTTCTCCTGCAGCTTCTTCAGCGCCCCGGTGGTGTCGAAGCCCGGCGCGTGCGAGTAGTAGTCCAGCGACACCGCCGCCAGGAACATCTGCCGGCGCGTCCACAGGCCCTTGCCGAACTCCTTCGAGGCCCGGAGCTTCTCCACCAGCGCGGCCGGAATCACCTCGCCCGTCTCGTGGTGGCGGGCGAACTGCTGGAGGATGGTGGGGTGGGTGGCCCACTGCTGCAGCAGCATCGAGGGCGTCTCCGCGAAGTCCCACTCGGTGGCGATGCCCGAGAGCCCCTTCCACTGCTGGCGGCCGCCGAAGACGTGGTGCAGCAGGTGGCCGAACTCGTGGAATAACGTCTCCACCTCGTCCTGCGTCATCAGCGCGCCGGTGCGCGGGAAGTTGCAGACCAGCGCGCCCTCCGGGTAGCGCTTGCCGGCCTGGCCCGACACCAGGTCGAACTGGGCCGCGTGCTTGTACTTGTTCTCCCGCGGGTGCATGTCCAGGAAGATGCGGCCCAGCAGCGTGCCGTTCTCCATGACGTCATAGGCCTCGACGTCCGGGTGCCACACCGCCGCGTCCTTCACCGGCACGTAGGTGATGCCCCACATGCGCGAGGTGATGTCCATCACGCCCTGCTTCACGCGCCCGTACTCGAAATAGGCCCGCATCGCCTGTGAGTCGAAGCCGAGCTTCTCCGCCTTGAGCTTGTCCTCGTAGGAGTCCTGATCCCAGGGCTCCACGGTGGTGGCCTTGGGCTCGTCCTTCTGCTTGCGGGCGAGCAGGTCCGCGTACTCCTGCTTCGCGCGCCGCTCGGCGGTGGCGGCCACCTTGTCGATGAAGTCCGCGGCCACCTGCTGGGTGCGCGTCATCTTCGTCTCGGTGACGAAGGCGGCCCAGGAGGAATAGCCCAGCAGCGTGGCCAGCTCGTGGCGCTTCGCGATGAGCTGCTCGAGCACCGGCAGGTTCTTCGGGTGGGCACGCTGGTGGTAGGCGCGCCACACCTTCTCGCGCGCCTTGCCATCGCGGGCGTACGTCATGAAGGGGAAGTAGTCGGGGTAGTTGGAGGTGATGACCACCTTCCCGTTGGCGCCTGGCGCGTGGTCCTGGATGAAGTCCTCCGGCAGGCCGGCGAGCTCCTTCGGGTCCAGCTCCACCTTGCGCACGTCCTCGGAGATGTTCTGGGTGAAGGTCTGCCCGAGCTTGAGGATCTCCTCGTTGAGGGCCTTCACCTTGGCGCGGGTGGCGTCATCGCGATCCACGCCCGCGCGGCGGAACTCGAGCAGGGTGCGCTCCATCCAGTAGCGGGTGGGGCCATCCGCCTGGGCGAGGTCCACGGCGGACAGGGCGTCATAGACGCCGCGGTCCTGGGAGATTTCGACGTTGAGGGCATCGGCCTGCTGCTCGCACGCGCGGGCGGCGTCGCGGAAGGCGGCCTGGGGATGGACCTCGCGGGTGAGGCTGGAGCGGCTGAGCGCGCCACCGATGGCGGCGGTGGCGTCGTCATAGGCCTCGAGGACGGCGTGGCCGTCGGAGGCCTCGAGGGACTTCAGGGTGGCGATGCGGGCACGGGCGCGCTCCAGGTCGGCGGAGCAGGCGGCGTTGAAGGTCTCGAGCGTGCCGGAGAGGAGCTTGGAGCCCTCGGGAGGAGGCAGGGGCTTGCGGGCTTCGGCCTGGACGGAGGAGGTGGGCTCGGGCTCGGGCTTCGTCATGGGCGAGTGGGAGCAACCGGCCGCGCTCAGGGCGGCCGCGAGGGTGAATGCGGCGATTCTCAAGACGACTCCTTCTGCGGGAAACGGAGGGCGGAATGTAGCCCTGGGAGGAGGACGTCGCAGCCGGTGAAAAGGGGGCCGCACTGTGCGCATGTCCCCTCGCCCTCCGGGTTCCCACCCGCGGACGTCTCCGCTCCACCCGGGCACACGAGGCGCTAGGCTGAGCGCTCCTGACCCCCAAAGGCGTGGTGACCGTGAATCAACGACGTGGCGCGTGGCTGAAGCTCCTCTGTGTCCTCGGAGTGTCCTGGAGTTGCGACCCGAATGCCCCCGACACCACGTCACCCGGCACGGGGCCGGGCGTGCGCGCGTGTGGCGTGGACGGCGTGCTGCTCTGTGACGACTTCGAAGGTGCCTCCGTGGGTGGAGCGCCCGATTCATCGAAGTGGCAGGTACAGATTTTCGAGAACAAGGGCAGCATCTCCATCGACGGCACGCAGGCGCACTCGGGCTCGAAGTCGGTGTATGTGAATGGAACGGGCACGAGCAGCTACCGCTCGGTGTTGTTCACGGCCACGGAGCCCTTCCCGCCGCAGTACAACAGCTTCTATGCGCGGGTCTTCCTGCACTCGAAGAACGGCATGGGCCAGGGCCACAGCACGTATTTCGGAGGAGGCTCGGCGGACAACCAGCGCATGGTGCGCATCGGTTTCCACCAGTACGTGCTCGAGGCGAACCTCATCCACCCGGGCACGGAGTACGAGGTGCTCTCGGGCCCGTGGGGAGAGCCCAGCAAGGGCGTGCAGCTCCAGGCGGGGAAGTGGCACTGCGTGGAGGCGTTCTTCAACGGGGCCCAGCACGAGCTGCGCGTGTGGTTCGACGGGACCGAGGTGGAGGGCCTGCACACGACGAACTGGGGCAAGAGCCTGAGCACCTGGTCGCCGCAGTATGGGAAGGCGTGGTTCGGCTTCGAGACGTACCACAGCGAGCAGGATGAGCTCTGGTACGACGACGTCATCATCGGGACGCAGCGGATCGGCTGCGGCGGATAGGGCATGCGGATCGGCGTCATCGGAACGAAGTGGGGGCTGATGCACGTCGGGGCCTTCCGCGCGGCGGGGGTCGAGGTGGTGGCGGTGCTGGTGCTGACGCACGCGGCCAGTCCGGAGCCGGGGCTGCACGGCGGCTGGTCGCTGCTGGGCGAGGACGGGGAGGAGGGCTTCTCCGGCGGCTTCATCCCCGAGCGTGAGGGGCGGTGTGTCGCGCCGGTGCGCCGCGTCCTGCTGGACTGAGCGGGCGCTCCTTCCTTCCGGTGCCCGACAGCGGGCGGCCCGCGCCGCCTCTCCGGGTTGCCGCTACCCGCACCGGGCGTCACCTCTCTGTCGCTCCCGGTGATTGAGGGGATGAGAGTCTCAAATAGCGACAAAATGCGACAAAGTGGTACAATGGGGGGAAAGCGAGTTTCCTGTACCCTTCCTCTCGGGCCAAATCCGGGATTTTCGCGAGGAACGAGGAACTCTTTTGCAGTGGTGGTTCATTATTGTAGTGTCACTGGCCGAGAACGAGGGTCGCTCCCAGGGTTCCCGTTCGCTCGAGGTTCCGATGCTTTCAGTCCTCCCGTCCGGTTCCGCCGCGTTCACCCCGCCGTCAGAGGAGCCGCTGCTCAGGGGACCCAGCCTCTCGACATTGAGGCTGCCCACGTCCTGGCACTCGGAGCCGAGCCTGCATGCGAGGGCGATCGACCGGGCCACGCGGGCGCGGGTGTTGGCGGTGAGGCTGTTGCCGAAGGTGCAGCCGGTGGTGAGGCGCTTCGACGCGAGCCAGTTCGGCCTGCTCACGGCCTACACCTACCCGAGCGGGACGCGGGAGCGGCTGGAGGTCTGCAACGACTGGCACGTGTGGCTGTTCCTCTTCGATGACCAGGCCGACGAGCAGGAGGAGGTGGGCCAGCGTCCGGAGTACCTCCAGGAGTACGTGGAGTCCTGTCTGAAGGTGCTGCGCGGAGGCCCGCCGCGCACCCGGGCGACGCCGCTGGAGCGCTTCACCCACCACCTGCGCGGGCGCATGAGCCGTCTGGCGAGCGAGGCGTGGTTGGAGCGCTTCACCCGGGACGTGGAGGACTACCTGTACCGGGGCACGCTGCCGGCGGCGCGCCACTGGGCGGCGGGCACGGTTCCGGAGCTGGAGCCCTACATCGCGCAGCGTGCCATGGACTCGGCCATGTACACGGCGCTGGACCTGGTGGAGTTCTCGCGCGAGGGGCAGGAGCTGCCCGAGGCGCTCTTCCAGCAGCCGCTCGTGCAGCGGATGCGGCACCTGTGCACGCGGGTGGTGGGGCTGACCAACGACCTGTTCTCCTTCGAGAAGGAGGTCCTCTGGCACCACAACCCCAACAACTTCGTGCACGTGCTGCGGGTCAACCAGCGGCTGGGGTTGGAGGCGGCCATCCACGAGGCCATCGGCGTCATCAACGCGGACACGGACGCGTTCCTCGCGTGCGAGGAGGTGCTGCTGGAGCAGGGGCCGGTGGAGCCGCGCGTCCTCTCGTACGTGGAGGGGATGAAGGCGTGGATTCACGGCAACGTGCGCTGGTCGATGGTGACCGGGCGCTACAGCTCGCCGACCTCGCCCTTCCCCGAGCTGCGCCGCTAGTCAGGCCCGGGGCAGGTGGTCGCGGATGACGCCGAGCCAGTACTCGCGCCCGTAGTACTGGCTCATCTTCCCGAGCAGCTTGCCATCGCGGAACAGGAGGAAGGTGGGGATGCCGTAGAGGCCGAAGCGCCGGGCCAGCTCCTCGTGCTCGTACGCGTTCACCTTCACCACGCGCATGCGGGCGCCCTCGAGCTCGGAGAGCAGGGAGGGCTCGGCGGCCGCGTAGATGTCGCAGTTGGGGCAGCCGGGTCCCCAGAAGTCCACCACCACCAGCTCGTCCTTGGGCTCCAGCACCAGCGCGTCGAAGCTCTCCGCCGTCGCGTCGTAGCTCACGGGATGTGACATGGCCCCGTGAGTAACGGTGCCGGGCGCCCGCTTCAACCGGGGAAGCGGGCGCCTGGGTGGTTCAGCGGCGCTCGCCAGAGGGCGGGCGGGCCTGACGCTGCGCGGGCTGTGCCGGCTGCTGGGCCGGCTGCGGCTGGGCGGCCTGGGCCTGGGGCTGGGACTGGCCGAGCAGCCGGTAGGCCTGGTCCCGGTGCTCACGCAGCTTGGGGAGCAGTCCGTCCAGGAGGGGCGCGAGCTCGGGGTACTGCTGTCGGCCGAGCGTCACGAGCTGGATGGCCTCGTCATGGTTGGCCACCTGCGAGGCCAGGTAGGCCTGGTCATAGAGGGGAGCGTCCAGCACCGTGAGCCTGGCCTTGGTGGCCTCGTTGGCGCTCCTGAGGCGGGTCTGCACGTCGTTGGTGGGCTGGAGCCGGACGGGGAGCTGGAGGTTGCGCTGCTTGGCGAAGTCCAGGAGCTGCTGGTCGGCCGTCCGGTGGTCGCTGACCATGTGCTCGCCGTACTGCTTCACGGCGGGACTGGCGGCCTTCTGCACGGTGAGCTCGCCGAGGGCGATCTCCGACTCGTTGATGGCCCGGAGCTGCGCGAGGAAGGCCGGCGCGCCATCGGCGAGCATCATCATGCCCACGCGGTGGGCCTCGTCCGCCTTGATGTCCCCCGTCTTGTGGGGCATGTGCCCGGTCTTGCTGGCCTGTGCCATCGCCGGGCCCCCCATCCCCAGGGCCATCGCCATCGAGCCGAGCACTGCCCACCGTCCCCACGAGCGCTTCATGTGAACCACTCCTTTCGAACCTTTTCGGGGAAGCTGGGCTCGGGAGGGGCGGGGAGGCAGGGGAGGGCAGGCGGCCGGGCGAGGCCCTTGCGGCCGGGAGGGGGGTCCCCGGAGTGCAGGTCAGCGGGCGGTGATGTCGAGGGTGAGGGTGATGACGGCCTCGAAGTCGCTGGAGGGGGTCCGGGAGGTGCCGCCGCGCAGGCCGAGGAGGAAGTCGCCCCGGGCGAGGTGGGCGTTCAGGGACTCCAGCGAGTCGCGGGTGGTGTCCATGTCGAGCTGGGCGCTGCCCCGGGGGTTCTCGAGGGTGGCGATGTCCACCTGGGTGCCGGTCTCGCTGGCGCGCAGGAAGAGCGTCACCTCACCGGAGAGCACGTCCTGGAGCGTGCCCACATTCTTCGACTTCGTGACATCCAGGAGCATGCGCGCGCTGGTGACCTCGAAACGGGAGGGGGCCTCGCCCAGGGCGGCGCGGGCCTGGGAGAGGAAGGCCGTCCACTGAGCATCCGTGGGCTCCACGCGGAGGCTGTCGGCGATGGTGCCGCCGATCACGCCGCCGGGCTCGAGGCTCACCTGGTACGTCACGGTGCCCTCGTGGCTGGGGCCGCAGGCGATCAGGGACAGGGCGAGGGGGAGCAGCAGGAGGACGCGCGGGAGGGGCATGGAGGCTCCAGGAGAGGGATGGAGGGGGGAAGTCCCGTGGGTTGAATTCATGGGGGAATCCATACGGGAGATGCGGGCGCGGAGTGCGGAAAGGCTGCCCGCGCGGGCCGTGGCGGTGCACAATATCCGACGAGGCACACTGCGCAGCAGGCCCCGGGCGCCATAAGTTGGGGCCCTCGACGGAGGGGACATGTACGAGTGGCTGGAGGGACTTCAGAAGTCGGCGAAGCGGACGGACGCCGGAGTGGGCGCCGAGGACATCCGGAGGGCGGAGACCGAGTGCGGGGTGCCCTTCCCCGAGGAGCTCGGTTCGCTGTACCGGACGTTCAACGGTGGGGAGCTCCAGGGAGAGGTGACGCTGTTTCCGCTGCATGGTCCCGAGGGCACGGCCAGCGTGTTGGAGAAGACGCGGCTGAAGCTGGAGAGCCTGCCGGCCGCGGGGGTGTGGCGCATCGGGGTGAAGGGGCCGCACCGGCAGCTCTTCGCGGCGCGCAAGTCGGCGATGGTGGAGCAGGCCGATAGTGCCCTGCCGGGCTGGGCGGAGTCGCTGGCGGAGGATGATTGGCTCTACGGCACCTGGGAGACGGAGAAGCGCGAGCTGCGGCTGTACCGGACGCTGCAGACGATGCTCGAGGTGTTGGTGCCTCCGGCCGAGGTGGAGGAGTTCGGCGACAGGACGTTCGCCCGCGCGCTGTCGGCGGTGCAGGGAGCGCTGAGCGACCTGTCCGTGGAGTACGACGAGGACTCGCGGCCGAAGGCGGAGGCCGAGGAGGAAGAGGAAGAGGAGGAGGAGGGCGAGGAGGAAGAGGCGGCTGAGGAGGAAGCGGCCGAGGAGGGCGAGGAGGAGGAAGCGGCCGCTGAGGAAGAGGCCGGCGAGGGCGAGGAGGAAGCGGCCGAGGAGGGCGAGGAGGAAGAGGCCGGCGAAGAGGAAGAGGCCGAGGAGGAGTCCGACGAGGAATTGCAGAAGCCCGTGGTTGCGGCGGCCGAGCGCCGGGTGGTGCAGCTCCGGCAGGTGGTTGCCGAGGAGCAGCCCGCGCCCGTTTCCCGTATTCGGAATGCGGTGAAGAAGGCCGCCTCCGCCGTGAAGACGGCTGCCGACGTCGCGCAGGGTGCTGCGAAGACGGCTGCCGCCGTGGCGAACGTGGCCGCGACGGTGGCGGGTGGCGACACCACGTCCACGGCTGGTGAGAAGGCTCCGGCCAGGAAGTCCGCCGCGAAGGCGCCGGCCCAGAAGGCGGCTGCGGAGGCTCCTGCCGCGAAGACCCCGGCGAAGAAGGCCGCCGCGAAGAAGGCCCCAGCCAAGAAGGTTGCGGCGAAGGCTCCGGCGAAGAAGGCGGCCGCGAAGGCTCCCGCCAAGAAGGCCGCTGCGAAGAAGGCCGCAGCGAAGAAGGCAGCTGCGAAGAAGGCAGCTGCGAAGAAGGCCCCAGCCAAGAAGGCCGCGGCGAAGAAGGCAGCTGCGAAGAAGGCCCCGGCCAAGAAGGCCGCAGCGCGCGGCCGGCGCTGAGCCGCGTCGCCGCTCGTCTGGACTGTCTTCTCGCCAGGCCAGCGGAAGCAGGTTCTTTCAGGGGTGCTCCTGCGGAAACGCACGGGGCACCTTCCGGCCGCGCGATGTGCCGACTGGTCCGACCATCGGACCAGTTGCTCCCCATCGCGGCCGGAGCCTCCCCCTGACAGGACTCTCCCCGTCTGGGGGAGTGGAATCAGTGCTGAATCACGGGAGGCTCGACGGGAGGCCGGGGGCGGGTTTCCCGGTCCTCGGGGGCGAGGATGACGCGGGTCACCCCGTCCTTCCCGTTGCGCCACTGCTCCTGCATCCGCGCCAGCCGGTCCTCGAGGAGCACCTGCACCGCGCCGGCGATGGGCAGTGCCAGCAGCGCGCCGAGGAGGCCCGCCAGGGCGGTGCCCACCAGCATCACCAGGGCGATGAGCAGCGGGTTCATCTTCAGCGTCCGGCGCTGGATGAGGGGCTGCAGCAGGTTTCCCTCCACCTGCTGGTAGACGACGAAGATGGCCACCGCGATGAAGCCCGCCTTCGTCCCCACCGAGGCGAACGTCGTCCCGGCCACCAGGAAGAGGCCCAGGGTGGAGCCCACGAAGGGGATGAGTCCCAGCACCGCCATGGCCAGGCCGAGGGCCATGAAGTAGGGCACGCCCAGCAGCAGCGTGGACACCGCCGTCACCACGCCGCCGATGAACGAGATGAGGAACGCTCCCGCCACGTAGCCGCCCACGGTGCGGTGCATCTCGTGCGCGAGGCCGCGCCAGTGCTCGCGGCGTGACGGCTCCACCCACTGCAGGGTCTTGTCGAACAGGTCCGGGCCGAACAGCAGGAAGAAGATCGTCAACACGGAGATGGTCACCACGGCCGCCAGCCGCTGCAGCAGGTCCGTCACCACTCCGATGTACGGTCCGGGCGCCATGGGGATGTGTTGGCGCAGCTCCGTGGCCACCCGGTCGATGACGTCATAGCGCTCGTCCAGCTTCTCCACCCACGAGAGGTGCTGGAGCTGGTCGACGTAGTCGGGCGCGGCCCGCACCAGCGCGAGACCCTGCTCGATGAGCATCGGCACCAGGGTCATCAACAGCGCCGAGAGCAGGCCCAGCCCCAGCAGGGCCACGGAGAACACCGCCAGGCCGCGGCGTACGTGGTGCCGCTCCATCCAGCGCACCAGGGGATGCGCCGCCAGCGCGAGGAACAGGGCCACCAGCACCCAGGACAGCACCGTCCACGCCCGGGCCAGCAGCCACAGCACGGCCACCAGCGCCAGCACGTGCAGCGCCACCGTCCACACCGTGCGGGGCGTCACCTGGGAGCGGGGCCGGCGGGGGGTCTCCAAGGGCCCGCCCCTCGTCTAGCCTTCCGGCAGATCATTGGGAGGCATGGGGCGCAGCGGCTCCCGGGGACGAGCGGTGAGCTCCTCCTCCTGCTCCTCCTCGTCGCCCCGCCGGAACTCGTGGATCTGATCCGGGAGGATGTCCCGGTAGTCCGGGTCCTCTTCCAGGGGCGGGGTGGCCGTCAGCTCCTGATCCGTGAAGTTGATGTGCTCCTGTCCGGTGACGGGGTCCCGGTTGCGCAGGGACTCGGACTCACCCACGTCCTCGGAACCGAGTTTCTTGAATCGCATGGTGTCTCCTCCGAGCACGCCGGGTTGGCTGCCCGAGCCAACGGTGCGAACCCGAGGGATTCCACGCAACAGCGCGGGGACGCCCGCCTGTCAGGTGGCTCAGCGCGGCGAGGCCAGTGTCCGGCCGGAGGGGTAGCGGGGCTCCGCGTTGGCCAGGACCATGCCCAGGGCGAGCACCCGGGAGAACGTCTCGCGCACGGCGTAGCGGCGGGTGCGGGGCCGGCCCTCGTCGGCGGCCACTCCCCAGGCGTCGATGCCCACCGAGTTGGCGATGTAGAGCGCCCGCGTCAGGTGGAAACGTTGGGTGACGAGCACCGCCTCGCGCACCCCGAAGACGGTGTGGGCCCGGACGGAGCTGTCGTAGGTGGACAGCCCGGCGTCGTCCTCCTGTACGGCCTCGGCGGGGACGCCCCGTTCCAGGACGTAACGCACCATGGCACGCGTCTCGTCGTGGAAGGGGTCCGAGTTGTCCCCGCTGAGCAGCAGCGAGTCCACCGTGCCCGCGCGGTACAGGGCGATGGCGGCGTCCAGCCGCTGGGCCAGCACGGCCGAGGGCACGCCTCCGGGGGCCAGTCCCGCCCCGTACACCAGCGCCACCGGGGCCTGGGGGGCCTCGGCCCGCGGGATGATCCGGTCCGCGTAGCGCTTCTCCACATAGAAGGAAACGACCCACACGCCCAGGACCGCCGCCAGCCCCATGGCCAGCAGCCCCAGCACCCACCTGCGCAAGGCTCGCGCCCTTTTGCCGCCTCTCCCCATGGTCCCCGGCCAAACCGCCGGGAGCCTCATTCTCGTCCCTTCATTCCCAGAAGGAAGAGGCTCTCTCGCCTGGTGCTCACACGGGGACACCCGCGCTCGTGTCCTCGGCGCTCAAACCGTGCCGCTCCACGGCCTCCAGGACCTGCCGGGGGTCCGCCGGTTTGCCCAGCAGGGCGGCCACCCCATAGGTGGAGGCGTACAGGGCCCTGTCCCTCGTGCTCATCCCCGCCAGGGCCGCCGAGAGGATGACCACGGGGATGGCGCGCAGGTGCTCATCCCCCTTGCGCGCCGTGAGGAGCCGGTTGCCGTCCATGACGGGCAGGTTCATGTCCAGCACCACCAGGGCGGGCCGGGGGGCGCGTCCCAGGTGCTCGAGCGCCTCCTTGCCATGGCTGGCCACCACCACCGGGTAGCCATGGGCCTCCAGGAAGTGTTGGAGCGACTCCCGGATGTCCGGGTCGTCCTCAACGATCAATACCGGGCCACGCAGGGAAACCATGGTTCCGCGCTCCGCCGATGAGTGAACCTGCCCCCGAAGGCTAAGCCCGGAGGTCCAGGGTGGCACCCCCGGTGGAATCGCCTGGACGCCCGGCCCTGATCCCGGGAGGGCGCCCCGAGTTGCAAGGCCACGGTTGACCGGCCGCCATACCGCCTATATAGGGGGCCGCGTTCAGGCCTGTTTCCAGAGGAGTTGGTGGCCCCATGGCGTCCCTTCGCGATATCCGCAAGCGCATCCGCTCGGTGAAGAACACGCGGCAGATCACCAAGGCCATGAAGATGGTCTCCGCCGCGAAGCTGCGCAAGGCGCAGGACGCCATCATCGCCGCGCGTCCCTTCGCGCAGATGCTGGATCAGATCATCTCCGACCTGGCCACCCGCTCCGGCGGTGAGGAGCTGGCCCACCCGCTGCTGACGTCCCGTCCGGTGCGCAAGGTGGAGCTGCTGCTGCTCACCTCGGACCGCGGCCTCGCGGGCGGCTTCAACTCCAACGTCATCCGGCGCGCCAGCCGCTTCCTGTACGAGAACAGCGGCGTGGAGATCGAAATCTCCACCGTGGGCCGCAAGGGCAACGACTTCTTCCGGCAGCGCGGCCAGAAGATGCGCAAGGACTTCGGCTACCTCTTCCAGCGGCTGGACTACACCCACGCCTCGCAGGTGGCCGAGGAGATGAGCGCGCGCTTCCTCAAGGGCGAGGTGGACGCCGTCTACGTCGTCTACAACGAGTTCCTCTCCGCCATCAGCCAGAAGGTGTCCGTGGCGCAGCTGCTGCCGCTGCAGACGCTCTCGGTGGGCGCCCCCACGGCGGCCCAGGCCGGCCAGAGCGCCCCGGTGGCCGCGCCCACCCCCGCCCTGGTGGACTTCAAGTACGAGCCGGGCCGCCAGGACGTGCTCGACCGGTTGGTGCCCCAGGCGGTGGCCATCAAGCTGTACCGCTCCCTGCTGGAGAGCGTCGCCAGCGAGCATGGCGCCCGCATGAGCGCCATGGAGAACGCCACCAGCAACGCCTCGGACATGATCGCCAGCCTGTCGCTCACGTACAACCGCACCCGCCAGGCGGTCATCACGAAGGAGCTGATGGAGATCGTGTCCGGCGCGGAGTCTCTGAAGTAGAAGTTCCGCTTCTGGCCTTGGGGCCGCGAAGCTTGACCCCTGGGGGAGGCCACCTGTAGAGGGGGCCCGCCCATCCCCCGGGCCACAATTTCGACGAGGGACGGAAGACATTCCATGAGCGCTCAAGTTCCGACGGTAGGCAAGGTGACGCAGGTTCTCGGACCTGTGGTGGACGTGGAGTTCCCGCCCGGGGGTCTCCCGGAGGTGTACACCGCCCTCAAGGTGACCAACGCCAACATCAGCAACGCGGCGGACAACCTCACCCTCGAGGTGGCGCAGCACCTGGGTGAGAACACCGTGCGCTGCATCTCCATGGACTCCACCGAGGGTCTGGCCCGCGGCGTGCCGGTGAAGAACACGGGCGCCCCCATCCAGGCCCCCGTGGGCAAGGCCACCCTGGGCCGCATCCTCAACGTCACCGGCGACCCGGTGGACGAGAAGGGCCCCGTGAATGCCAAGGAGTCCTGGCCCATCCACCGCCAGCCTCCTCCGTTCACGGAGCAGGACGTGCGCGTGCAGATGTTCGAGACCGGCATCAAGGTCATCGACCTGCTCGCCCCCTACACCCGTGGCGGCAAGATTGGCCTGTTCGGCGGCGCCGGCGTGGGCAAGACGGTGCTCCTGCAGGAGCTCATCCGCAACGTGGCCGTGGAGCGTGGTGGTTTCTCGGTGTTCGCCGGCGTGGGTGAGCGCACCCGCGAGGGCAACGACCTGTACCACGAGATGCAGGACTCCAAGGTCATCAAGATCGACAACCTGGAGGAGAGCCAGGTGGTGCTGGTGTACGGGCAGATGAACGAGCCGCCCGGCGCCCGCGCCCGCGTGGCCCTCACGGCCCTCACCATCGCCGAGTACTTCCGCGACATCGAGGGTCGCGACGTGCTCCTCTTCATCGACAACATCTTCCGGTTCACCCAGGCCGGTTCCGAGGTGTCCGCCCTCCTGGGCCGCATCCCGAGCGCCGTGGGTTACCAGCCCACGCTGGCCACGGAGATGGGCGGCCTGCAGGAGCGCATCACCTCCACGACGAAGGGCTCGGTCACCTCGGTGCAGGCCATCTACGTGCCCGCCGACGACCTGACGGACCCGGCGCCGGCCACCACGTTCGCCCACCTGGACGCGACCACGGTGCTCAACCGCGCCATCTCCGAGCTGGGCATCTACCCGGCCGTGGATCCGCTCGACTCCACCAGCCGCATCCTCTCGCCGGACGTGGTGGGCGCCGAGCACTACGCGGTGGCCCGCAAGGTCCAGGGCATCCTCCAGCGCTACAAGGAGCTGCAGGACATCATCGCCATCCTCGGCATGGACGAGCTGTCCGAGGATGACAAGCTGGTGGTGGCGCGCGCCCGGAAGATCCAGCGCTTCCTGTCGCAGCCGTTCTTCGTGGCGCAGATCTTCACCGGCTCGCCGGGCAAGTACGTGAAGCTCCAGGACACCATCCAGGGCTTCAAGGAGATCGCCGACGGCAAGCACGACGACATCCCCGAGTCCGCCTTCTACATGGTGGGCGGCATCGACGAGGCGCTGGAGAAGGCCCGCAAGATGGCGGCGGCCTGAGCCGGCCGTCTCCGCCTGGGAGGGAGCCCACGTGCTGCGTTCCACCCTCTTGCTGATGCTGTTGCTGGTGGCGCTCCCGGCCCTCGGGCAGGAGCGCTCCAGCCGTGCGCGGGTGAGTGCCAACGGCACCTTCACCGTGCGCCTGGTGCAGCAGGCTCCGGGGAAGTGCACCCTGGAGGTGGCGAAGGAGAGCGGGCCGGTATGGACGCTCAAGCAGTGCGTGGGCGGGGTGGATGACCTGTACTTCGTCTCCAACGATGGAGAGCGGGTGTGGGTGTTCTTCCCGCTGGCGCCCAAGGGGACGGTGAAGCTGACGGGCAAGCAGTACAAGAAGGTGCCCGCGTGGGCCAACACGGTGGTGGCCGAGCAGTATGGCCGCGAGGGGCGCTTGCAGGAGCGGCGCCTGCTGAGCTTCGTGAGCCCGCGCGAGGTGTCGGAGGTGCGGGAGTTGGGACAGCACCTCAAGTGGTTGGAGGGCGTGCTCGGGGTTCCGGGCAAGGGCCCGCGCCTGACGGACGCAGGGCGCATCGAGTTCGAGACGGTGGGCGGCAAGTCCCACCAGCTGACCTTCTGAAAAAGCGGTACTGCAGGGAGCACGGAAGCCCATGGCCAAGCTGACGGTCGAGATTGTGACCCCCGAGAAGCGCATCCTGTCGGTGCAGGCGGACGAGGCGATCGTTCCGGGCGGCAAGGGCCTGTTCGGCGTGCGGCCGGGCCACACGCCGTTCCTGTCGCTGATGGAGCCGGGGCCGCTGACGTTGATCGACGGAGGGCGCCGCGAGTACTACTTCGTGGCGGGCGGTTTCGTCGAGGTGAGCAACGACAAGGTGTTGGTGCTGGCGGACGTGGCCGAGTCGGTGACGGGCATCGACGTGGAGGCGGCGAAGCGGCGGATGCAGGAGGCGCAGGAGCGTCTGCGCGGCATGTCGTCGGACGACGTGCGCTTCGACATCGAGCAGGCCACGGTGCGCCGCGAGACGGCGCGCATGAACGCCGCCACGATGCGCTGAGCCGTCCCCCATCAGGAGAAGTACCCTGAGAGAATTACCCCGCGAGAAGTACCCCTCTCCCCTCGGGAGAGGGACGGGGTGAGGGTATCCGGACCCCGGGTTCCCACCCCACGCCTCGAACCGAGCCCCCGTGCACGATGCCCGCGAATCCGGGCGTCAGGCATCGGGGGCTTCGTCGTTTCCACGCACCCTCCCAGTCCTTTTCACCGTCCGTGCGAGCAAACCACTTGACGCCGTGTCAAAAAAGGAGCATTCAAGATACATCTTTAAAGATGCATTCGAGATGCATCGAATCAGGGGGCCTCGAGAGGCCCGGGGAGCAAGCGCATGAGCACCAACGTCGCGGAGAAGAAGAGCAGCCTGTTCGAGCAGATTGGCGGGGAGGGGGCGATGGATGCGGCGGTGGATCTCTTCTACAGGAAGGTCCTGTCGGACGAGCGCATCAGCCACTTCTTCGAGGACGTGGACATGGAGCGCCAGGCGGCGAAGCAGAAGGCGTTCCTGACGATGGTGTGCGGAGGGCCGAGCGCGTACTCGGGCAAGGACATGCGCAAGGGGCACACGCACCTGGTGAAGCGCGGGCTGGATGACACGCACTTCAACGCGGTGGCGGAGCACCTGTCGGCGACGCTGCTGGAGCTGGGGGTGGCGAAGCCGCTGGTGGATCAGGTGCTGGCCATCGCCGAGAGCGCGCGGGCGGACGTGCTCAACCGCTGAGCCGGAAGGGGGGCGTGCACATGACGAGGGTGAAGCACGAGGGCCAGTGGTACGGGCTGGACGAAGGCGAGTCGGTGCTCGACGGACTGCTGCGGGGGGGCGTGCGGGTACCGCACTCGTGCCGGGCGGGGGCGTGCCAGTCCTGCCTGATGCGGGCCGAGCGCGGCGAGGTGCCGGCGAAGGCCCAGGTGGGCCTGAAGGACACGCTCAAGGCCCGGGGCTACTTCCTCGCGTGTGCGTGCCACCCTGAGGGGGAGCTCGAGGTGGCGGGGGCGGGCGCGGAGCTGCGGGTGCCCGCGCGCATCACCGCGCTCGAACGCTTGAGTGACAGCGTGCTGTGCGTGCGGCTGCGCCCGGAGAAGGCCTTCGAGTACCGGGCCGGCCAGTACGTGTCGCTCCTCCGGGCGGACGGGTTGGCGCGCAGCTACTCGCTCGCGAGCCAGCCGCACGAGGACACCCTGGAGCTGCACGTCCGGCGTGTCTCCGGAGGCCGCATGAGTGGGTGGCTCTTCGACGAGGCCCGGCCCGGAGACGCGCTGGAGCTGCAGGGCCCCGCGGGCGAGTGCTTCTACGTGCCGGGGCGGCCCGAACAGCCGTTGCTGCTGGCGGGCACGGGCACGGGCCTGGCCCCGCTGTACGGCATCCTCCAGGACGCGCTGAATCAAGGGCACACCGGGCCCATCTGGCTCTTCCATGGGGCGCTCGAGACCTCCGGCCTCTACCTCGTGGAGGAGCTCCGCGCGTTGCAATCCTGTTACAATCAGCTCCAGTACCGCCCCTGTGTTCTCAAGGGACAGGAAAGAGTGGGGCTGACGGTGGGGGCATTGGACGCGGCCATCAAGGAAGAATGCCCCCGGCCGGCGGGTTGGAGGGCTTATCTGTGCGGCGACCCGGCGCTGGTGCTATCCCTGAGGAAGAAGCTCTTCCTCGCCGGACTGTCGCTCAAGGACCTCCATGCGGATGCGTTCCTCCCGAGCACTCCTCCGTCGCAGGACGGGGCGGGGGTGACGAGCCGTGCATCTGACGCTTCACGCTGACTACTCGCTGCGCGTGCTGCTGTACCTCGCGGTCAACCCGGATCGGGTGATCTCCACGGGCGAGGTGAGCGGTGCCTATGGAATCTCCAAGCACCACCTCGTGAGGGTGGTGCAGGGGCTGGGCCGCCACGGCTTCGTGGAGGTGCGGCCGGGGCGCTCGGGCGGCGTGGTGCTGGCACGGCCGCCCTCGGAGATCTCCGTGGGCGAGGTGGTGCGCCGCATGGAGCCGGACTTCCACATCGTGGAGTGTTTCGATCCGAAGACGAACACCTGCCCCATCACCCCGGCCTGCGGGCTCATCGGCGTGCTCAACGAGGCGACGCGCGCCTTCCTGGGCACGCTGGACGAGTACACGCTGGAAGATCTGGTGCGGCGCAGTCCGCGCAAGCTGTCCGCCTACTTCCTCAAGCCCGCGGCGGACGCCGAGGCGAGCTGAGCATGGTGGGGCGCGTGCTGGAGCTCTTCCACCGGATCGCCGAGCCGGGCTCGGCGGAGGCGCGCCGCTACGTGGTGGACTACGCGCTGGAGGACCGGGTGAGCTTGCGCAACGTCGCCTTCGAGGAGGCGGAGGCGGCGTGGAAGGAGCGCGGGGGACACAGCACCCCGGCGCTCTGGGACGGCGAGCATCTGCACCAGGGGGCGCAGGCCGTCCTGGCGAGACTGCAGGCCGTTGTCAACCTCGGCCGCGACGGCTGAGGCACCCGGCATGCCGCGTGCCAGTGGCGCGTTGGCCGGAGCACCTTGTGGTGGGAGAGCGACCTTCACCCAAGCTGTGCGCCGGCATGCGGGGAACTCACGAAGAGATGAAAGTCGGGGCTAGTCACGGAACGCGGCTCGGTTATCTTGCCGCTCCCCATGTCGCTGACCCCCGCCGAACGCCAGGACAGGTTTCACGCGGCGTTCCTGGGACTCGCCATCGGAGATGCCCTCGGGTTTCCCCTGCGGGGCGTTCCGCCCGCGAGCCTCACACGCCTGCCTGGACTGGCGGAGGACTTCGCGCCTCGGCCGCGGGGGAAGTTCGCCAAGGGCCAGTTCTCGGATGACACGCAGCTGATGCTGGCGGCGGCCGAGAGCGTCATTCGCGAGAACAAGGTGGATGGGCGCAGCGCGGCGGCGCACCTGGCGTGGCTGTGGCAGGAGGGCATCATCCTGCAGCCGCCCAAGCAGCTGGCCGAGGCGCTGCAGAAGCTGGCGCAGGGTACGCCGTGGATGAGCGCGGGCGCGCCGCTGGGGGTGAAGTGCCCCTCGGTGCTCAGCCGCGCGGTGGTGGTGGGCCTCTTCGAGAGCAAGAGCCGGGTGCGCATCCGCCACGACGCGGGCGTGCTGACGGTGCTCACGCACAAGGATCCCACGTGCGCGGCGGCGGCGGCCGCGTTCGCGCAGGCCATTGCCCTGGGGCTGACGACGAGCGAGCCGCTCACGCCCGCGGAGTTCTGCGAGGAGCTGGCGCTGTCGGCGGCGGCGCACGACAAGGAGCTGGCCGAGGAGCTGCGGCACCTGCCCCGGCTGCTGACGTGGGATCCGGCGCGAGCGCTGACGCAGCTGCGCAAGGTGAGCGTGCCGCCCAGCCAGCTCAAGGGCGTGGACGGGCTGCCGCCGCACGTGGTGCCGGTGCTGCTCACCGCGCTGTACGCCACGCTGAAGGTGCCGCACGACTTCCGCCAGGCGGTGGAGCTGGTGCTGCGCTGCGGAGGCGAGGCGGACGTGGCCGCGGCGTGCACGGGAGCCCTGGTGGGCGCGCACCTGGGCACGGCGGCCATTCCGGCGCGGCTGCGCAAGCACGTGCTGTACGCGGAGACGCTGCTGGACACGGCGGACCGCCTCTTCCAGGCGCGGCAGGTGCGCGAGACGCTCGCCACGGCCCTGGCCCAGCAGCACCACCCCAAGCGCCGCCGCTGAGCGGCCGGCACGGAGCCGGGCCCCTGCTTGCCCGCCCGCCCGAGGGGAGGCAGCCGGGCGTTGCCGCGTCCCGGCGTCCAGACTTCCCGCGGAATGTTCCCGCTCCCACCTTCCGCGGGAGAGCGGGACACACCCGGCACCACGGGGGGGCCCGCCGGATGCCCCGGGAGGCGGAGACGTGGAACTCGAGTCGGAGCGTCTGGAGCGAAGGCAACTGGAGTCCTTGTCCACGGCGGAGCTCATCCGCCATGCCATCGAGGAGGCCCGGCTGCTGGCGCGGGCCGAGGTGCTGCACGCCAAGAAGGAGCTGCGGCAGGAGATGAAGGCGGCGCGCACCTCGGGCATCCTCCTGGGAGCCGGAGGCGTGCTGGGGTTGATGGCCCTGGCGGCCCTCCTGGTGGCGCTGGGGCTGGCACTGCCGCTGAGCGAGACGCTCGGCGTGCTGCTGGTGGGCGTCTTCCTGCTGGTGGTGTCGGGTGGCCTGGCGTTCGCGGGCGTCAAGCGGCTGCCGAAGAAGCCCCTGCCCCACACGCAGGAGCGGCTGAAGACGGACCTCGCCCGCACGCGGGAGACACTGCAATGAGCGAGCAGGACAACAAGAGCGGCGGGCACATCACCGCGGGCATGGGCGATCGCGAGCAGGTGGAGAAGACGGCGGACCGGCTGCGCGACGAGCTGCTGCTCACCCTCGAGGAGCTGGATCGGCGCCGCGAGCGGGCCCTGGACGTGAAGTTCCAGGTGCGCAAGGCCGTGGAGAAGAACCGCGACGTGCTCATACAAGCGGGCGGCGTGGCGCTGGGGCTGGCCGTGGTGGGCATGGGCTACTCGTGGTGGCGGGCGCGTCACCGCGAGGAGCTGCTGTGGAAGCATCGCGCGGAGGCGGTGCGGCGCGCCTGGGAGCACCCGGACCGGGTGGCCTCTCGTGCGGAGGATCGGCCCGTGCCCATCGAGCTCGGCCGCAAGCTCGTCTTCATCTTCGTGAGCACGCTGGCCTCGGCCATGGCCCGGCGCGCGGTGCAGTCGTTGCTGCCGCCCGCCGAACAGACACCGGCACCGGAGGGCAGGAAGCGCCTCGGGCTGCGCTTCCTGCAGACTCCGGCCCACGCGTAGCGAGCCGGTACCATGGACCCACGGACGCGGCCCTCTCCGTCACCGGGGAGCGCCGCGTTCTCGTCTTCACATGGATAAGAATTGTTGATTGCGTGGAATGCACGCATAAAGCAGATTCATCCACGCCATGGACCTGCTCTACGCGCGTGCCCAGATGGGACTGTCCCTCGCCTTCCACATCGTCTTCGCGGCGGCGGGAATCGCGCTGCCGCTGCTGATGGTGCTCAGTGACCTGAAGGCCCGGAGGACGGGAGACGCGGACTACGCGGTGCTCAGCCGGAAGCTGGCGAAGGGGACGGCCATCCTCTTCGCGGTGGGCGCGGTGAGCGGCACGGTGCTCTCCTTCGAGCTGGGGCTGTTGTGGCCCGCCTTCATGGGGACCTACGGAGAAGTCATCGGCCTGCCCTTCGCGCTGGAGGGGACGGCCTTCTTCACCGAGGCGGTGTTCCTCGGCATCTACCTGTACGGGCGGGAGCGGATACCGGCGGGGCTGCACCTCTTCTCGGGGGTGATGGTGGCGCTGAGCGGCGCGGCGAGCGCCTTCTTCGTCACGCTGGTGAACGTCTTCATGAACGACCCCTCGGGCTTCACGCTCACGGCGGGCGGGCCGGTGAACGTGGACCCGGTGGCGGCGATGTTCAGCCCGGGCTGGCGGCATCAGACGGCGCACACGCTGCTCGCGTGCTACCAGGCGAGCGCCTTCGCCATGGCGGGCATCCACGCCTTCGTGCTGCTGCGGCACCCGGGGGCGGCCTTCCACCGCAAGGCACTCTCGATAGCACTGCCGCTGGCGTGTCTCTCCGCGCTGGTGCAGCCGCTGGTGGGGCACCAGTCCGCGGAGCACGTGGCGCGCGCGCAGCCGCTGAAGCTGGCCGCGGCGGAGGGCCTCTTCCAGACACAGCGGGGCGCGGGACTGAGCGTGGGCGGGCTGCCGGACATGGAGACGGGCACCCTGCGCTACGCGCTGGAGATTCCCCGGGGGCTGTCCCTCATGGCCTTCATGGATCCGGACGCGGAGGTGAAGGGGCTCGATGCGTTCCCGCGCGACGAGTGGCCGCCGGTGCCCAAGGTGCACGTGGCCTTCCAGGTGATGGTGGGGACGGGGGGCGTGATGGCGTTGCTGTCGGTGGTGACGCTCTTCCTGCGCTGGCGGCGCAAGGCGTGGCCCGAGGACCGGCGGGTGCTGTGGGGGTGGCTGCTGTGCGGGCCGCTCGGGGTGGTGGCGATGGAGGCGGGGTGGCTCGTCACCGAGTGGGGACGCCAGCCGTGGATCATCCGCGGGGTGATGCGCACGGGCGAGGCGGTGACACCGGTGCAGCACCTGGCGGCGCCCTTCTGGACGTTCACGCTCGTCTACCTCTTCCTGGGGGCGATGGTCGTCTTCCTCATGGTGAGACAGGTGGCGGGCACGCTGCCGGGCCACGAGCCGCAGGCGGGGGAGGTGGCCCATGAGCACTGAGCTGTGGCTGGGCGGAGCGCTGGTGGGCGCCTTCGTGCTCTACGCGCTCTTCGGGGGCGCGGACTTCGGGGGCGGCGTGTGGGACCTGCTGGCCTCGGGGCCGCGCAAGGCGGAGCAGCGGGCGCTCATCGCGAAGGCGCTCGGGCCGGTGTGGGAGGTGAACCACGTCTGGCTCATCATCGGCGTCGTCATCCTCTTCTCGGCGTTTCCGAGGGCCTTCGCGGCGCTGTCGGTGGCGCTGCACGTGCCGCTGACGCTGCTGCTGCTGGGCATCGTCTTCCGGGGCACGGCCTTCACCTTCCGCACGTACGACGCGCGCGGGGACGCGGTGCAGCGGCGCTGGGGGCTCGTCTTCAGCGTGGCGAGCGTGCTGTCCCCGGCGCTGCTGGGCATGTGCGTGGGCGCGGTGGTGAGCGGGGACATCCGCGTGCGGGGGCTCGCGGTGGTGAGTGGCTTCTTCTCCGCGTGGCTGTCGCCCTTCGCGCTGGCGGTGGGGGCGCTGGCCCTGTGCCTCTTCGCCTTCCTGGCGGCGGTGTACCTCACCGCGGAGACGCGCGAGTCCGGGCTCCAGGAGGACTTCCGGCGGCGGGCACTGGGCGCGGGCGTGGCGGTGTTCCTGGCGGCCCTGGGGGTGCTGGTGCTCGCTCGGGGAGGCGCGCCGCGGGTGTGGGAGGGGCTGACGGGCTCGCCCTTCGCGCTGGTGCTGCACGCGGCGACGGCGGTGGCGGCGGTGCTGGCCTTCGGGCTGCTGCTCGCGCGGCGCTTCTGGCCGGCGCGTGTGGCGGCGGCGGCGCAGGTGGGCCTCATCGTGGCGGGGTGGGCGGCCTCGCAGTACCCGTACCTCGTGGTGCCGGACTTCACGCTTCAGGGCTCGGCGGCGTCCGTGGCTACACAGCGGGCCCTGCTGGTGGCGCTCGCGGTGGGCGCCGCGCTCATCCTCCCGTCCCTGTTCTTCCTGTTGAGGGTGTTCCAGTCCGCACCGAGGGAGGCCAGCCAGGTCCGAAGAGGTTCCGCGGGAACCCCGCGCTGAATTTCCCCTCTCCCGAGGGGAGAGGGGATAGTGGGGATGCGTCGGGTCAGGCCAGGCGCCGCGCCACCGCGGGCACGAACGTCCTGTCATCGGGTGCGGCTTCCAAAATCTGCGCGGGCCTGCCCACCTCGGGCGTGGGCGCGTCCGCGTCGAGCAGCACGCTCTCGAGCACCTCCCGGAAGCGCTCGCGCAGGGACTCCTCGTACAACACGAAGCGCACCTCGCGCAGCCGGCTGCCGCCCAGCAACAGGTGCCACCTCAACGCCGACGCCTCCGCGCGAGCACTCGCCTCGACGGTGACCCGTCCCGCGCCCGTGCCCAGCGCCGGCACCGCGAGCGAGCTCAGCCCCTCTTCCTCCGCGGTGAGCAGCGCCCGTTGCATGGCCCGGCCGATGCAACTGACCTCCTCCCACGCGCTCACCGCGTGCAGCACCCGCTGGCACGCGAGCCGCCCCGCCCCCGTGGAGATACACGCCCCGAGCGGCTGCTCTCCCCAGTGGTGCGCCTCCTCCTGGATGCTCTCTCCGCCATGGGCTCGCAGGGCCGCCGCGGCCCCACCCGTCATGTTCAACCGGGGCACCGCCGGGCTCACGATACCCTCCACCTGCGCCAGGGCCAGGTCTCCGGTCTCACAGACGATCCGCGTGGATCCGAGCGTCAGCGTGCCGTCCTCCAGGCGCGTGGCGGCGCCCGGCGGACGCGTGGCGTTGGCCAGCCGCTCGAACAAGTGACGCACATGCGTGACATCGGGAAAACGCGCCTCGGGGTGCGGCGCGAGCATGCGCGCCAGCACGTGCTGGAAGTACGCCTCCTCGGGCCCACTGGGGCTCGGGAAGACGGGGTGCGCCTCTCCTCGCAGGCGGGGCTCGATCCCATCGAAGGGCGGCCGTCCATAGCGCAGGTGATAGGCCGTGGCGCCCAGCCCGAACACGTCCGCGCGCCGGTCGAATGCCTCTCCGCGCAGCACCTCGGGAGCCATGTACGGCCCGGTGCCCGAGATCTCCCCTCCGCTCGCTCCGCCCACGCTCTTGGCCACCGCGATGCCGAAGTCCCCCAGCTTCGTTCCCAGCTCCGGCGAGTCCAGGATGTTCGACGGCTTGAGATCCCTGTGCAGGATGCCGGTGAGGTGCGCGGCCGCGAGCCCCTCGGCCACCTGGGCGAGCACCTCGCAGACGAACCACAGCGGCAGCCCGTACCCCAGGGCCCGGCGCCGGCGCACGTCCACCTCGTCCATGTCGATGCCGTCCACGTACTCCTGCACCAGCAGCGGCGTTCCCTGGTGGATGCGCACGTCCGTGGCGCGCACCACGCGGTGGCTGGGCACGCGCGCCATCAGCCGGGCCTCGTTGAGCATGCGCCGGTAGCGCTCCTCGGGGTCCGCCTGGAAGTGGGGCTTGAGCGTCTTGATCACCAGCGGCGACGCCAGCAGCACATGCCGCGCGAGCCACACGTCGCTCATCCCGCCGCCGCCAATACGGCCCCAGATCTCATAATCCCCGATGCGTGCGCCGGACTCGATCATGGTGCGGGCTCCCCTCCTACCCTGGAGACCCCCGGGGGTAAAGCGCCCCTAGTCGCCGCGCTCGGGCGCGATGTAGACGAACCGCTCCGGGACCTGGAGCAGGTAGCCGCTCTCCTCCCGCTCCAGCGTCATCCCCGAGCCGCTCACCAGCTCACGCAGCCGGCACACATTCACCCAGAGCAGGTTGTCGTGGACGGGCGGCTCATAGGACTTGTTCCACGTCTGCTCCACGAGCAGTTCCTTGGGCAGGACATCACCGGGGCGGTTCGCCAGGGTGTAGAGGAGCTTGCGCAGGACGGGCCGCTGCTTGAGCGGGATGACGTGCCCCGGGTAGCGCAGCTCGTGCTTGCGCGCGTCGACGATGACGGGCCCGTCGTCACGCGGCACCTCGGCCCGCATCGCGCGCCCGGGGGCGGTGACGCGCCGGGTGACAGCGAGCACATCGCGGAGGCGCTCCAGCAGCCCCGGGTCCACGGAGGCCGCGCTCGCCTCGGCCTCGGCCCGCTGGCTCGCGTCCCGCTCGGCCTCCGGATGGCCCGCCAGCCGCGCCGCCAGTGACTCCGCCAGTGCCACCATGGCGCGATCCAGCCCGTAGTCCGCGCCGAGCGCCGTCGCGCGCACCGAGTCGATCGCCGCGCGCGCCGCTTCCGTGTCTCCCGCCGCCACGGACAGGAGCGCCGAGAGGGCCCGCGCCCGCGTCACCTCGCCCCGCTTCTCGGGGTGGGGCGCCTCGACACGCTCCTCGCGCAGGCGCACCAGCGGATCCTCGCGCCGGGAACGCTCGACGGCGGCGCACATGCCGAGGATGCCGCGCTCCCGGGCCAGGGCGTCCGTCTCCTTCAGGTGCCGCTCGGCCTCCGCGCACTGCCCCAGGAGCATCAGCTCGCGGCCGATCCACGCGCGCGCCCACAGCTCCCCCAGCAGCTCTCCCGAGCGGTGGAAGGCATTCTCGAGCACCCGCAGCTCGCCCAGCGCCGCCTCGCGCTCTCCGCGATCGTGCAGGACCATCGCGTGCATCGCGTGCCAGGAGATGCGCAGGCGGGGATCCTGCTCGTGGCGCACCAGGGACTCGGCCTGCTTCAGCAACTCCTCGACCCGCTCGAAGCGTCCGGTGCTCGAGAGCAGGCCCGCGTAGAACATGGGCCCGAGCACGCTCGCGCGGAACGTGGGCGGCGCGTCGCGGGACACGGCGCGTGCGCTCTCCATGGCCTCCACGGCCTCGGTGTTGCGCTCGTCGAGCCAGAAGGTGAAGGCGCGCGTGAAGCGCAGGAAGCCCTGGTGCGCCGGCAGGGCCGCCGTGCGCTCGGCGGCGTCGATGAAGGCGCGCGCCTCGTCGCCGAAGCCCTGGTACGTGCGGGTGAGCGCGAACACCGTCCCCGTCCGCATCCGGAGCGCGTCGGTGGCGCGCGGATCCCCCAGCACCGCGCGGGCCTCGCGCTCGGCGGCCACCAGGTCCCCCGTGAGCATCGCCACGTGCGCCAGCGAGGCCTTGATGTCGAGCGGCTCCCGGACCCGGCTCACGTCCAGCCGGAGGAGCTCCTCGTGGGCGCGGCGGACGTTCAGCAGGCGCGCGAGCGTGCGCGCCCGCGCATGGATGATCTCCGGTGTGCGGTGCTCGGGGGGAATGGCCTCGAAGCCCCGGAAGAGCTCGCTCGCCACGCCCAGGCGGATGAACTCCGTGCCGGACTCCAGCAGCAACTGTCCCGCCTCCTCGAAGCGCCCGCAGGCACACAGGTGGCGGCAGCGCTCGCGCACCCGCACCACGGGATCCAGGTCGGCGTTGGCCAGCAGCGTGGCGAGCCGGGCGTGGTTGTCCCGCAGCTCCTCGGGGCTCAGCGAGGCCAGGAGCGCATCCCGGTGGATGTCGTGCAGCATGCAGCGCCCGCTGCCATCCACCTCCAGAATCAGCTGGACGACGAGCCCGCGCAGCGCGGCACGGGCCCGGGGCTCCGGCAGCAGCTGCTCCACCCGCTTCACGTTCATCTCGAACGCCGAGAGCGCGAGCACGGTGGCGACGAGGCGCTGGTCCGGGGTGAGCGTGCGGATGGCGGCGGTGCTCGGGTCCTCCTCGAGCACTCCCCCCGCGTGGGCGCGCCGCAGGTGGAAGGGGTTGCCCCGGCTGCGGGTCCACGCCACCTGGAAGCCGGAGGAGGGGCCGTAGAGCGCGTCGAGGTTCGCCCAGAGGGCCCAGGCGCTCTGCTCGTCGAGCCCGCCCAGCTTCAGCTCGAAGCGGTCCGCGGTGCCCCCGAGCATCGGGACGAGCTCGCGCGAGGTGGCCACCAGCCGTCCGCTCCCCAGCTCCCGGCCCAGCACGTCCACGAGGCGCGTGCGCGAGGCCTCGTCCAGCCGGTGCAGATCATCGAGCACCCAGAGCGTCCCCTGCTCATCCAGCCGCCTGGCCAGGTCCACCAACCGCTCGTCATCATCCCGGGCCTCGGGGACGGCGCCCCGCGCGAGCTGCCGGCGCACGTCATCGACGAGCGCGGCGAGCGGCTCCCCGGGAGACACGCTGGCATAGATGACGGGGCCTCCGCGGCCCTGCGCCAGCGCGTAGACGAGCGTGGATTTGCCAACGCCTCCCACGCCGTACACGAGCGCCACCGGCAGTTGCTCGAGCATCACCTGGAGGCGTCCGAGCTCCGTCTGGCGGCCCACCCAGATGGGCGATGGTGCTGGCACACGTCGATGCATGTGGCGCCGCATCGTGTCATGAGGCCGCCGCCACCGTCCAATCCTCCAGCCGTGGCTCGGCCCCTGATGACAGACATCATTCCCAGACATCCCCAGCATCGCCTTACACGCCCAACATCGCCTTACACGCCTTACAGCGCCTTACGGCTTCCTCCCCCTCTGGATGTCATGTAGTTTGTCCATTCCCCCCCAACCTGTCTCCTCCAGGAGAAATCCCCATGAAGGTTTCCTTCAAGCGCATGGCCGCCACGCTGGCGGCTGCCCTGCTCGGCACGGCCCTGCACCCCGTCGCGGCGCACGCCGGCACCCGCTTCGCCCCGGCCACCACCGACACCGGCCAGGTGTATGACCTGGTCATCGAGTACATGTTCAACAACGGCGATGCCCTGCACTTCGCCGCCGACCCCAATCAAATCCAGCAGGACTTCTTCGAGAGCGCGCCGATCAACAAGCTCTATTACGTCAAGCAGACGAACACGACGTTCTGGGAGCGCTTCGGCATCTCCGACACCGCCATCGCGCTCGAGCGAGACACCACCGCGCCTCCGGGCTCGCCCAACAACTCCTACGACGCCGCTCCGCACGGCAGCCTGTGGATGCCCCGCGCCTGGACGGTGGGCCAGGAGACGTCCTTCAGCACCACCATCAAGTGGTTCGACAAGACGACCTGCCGCTACACCGGCCGGCAGGATCCCTGGGCGTACGGGCGGCACTTCCTGCGCTACCAGGGTCCCATGGCCATGGGAGGCAGCCTCGGCACCATCGACGTCGTCATCATCGACCGGTACCACTGGATCTCCGACGACCCCAACTCGGCCCAGTACTACAACAGCCCCGAGGCCGAGCGCTTCTGGTTCGCCCGCGGCCGCGGCTGGGTGCGCTGGGACTACTTCTCCAACCGCACCACCGGGAAGTGGAACTCCTCCGACCCCACCAGCCTGCTGAGCCCCGGCGCCACCACCACGGTGCTCTTCACCACCAACAGCCCCAACAACAACACCAAGACGCCCAACAAGGTCTGCAACAGCGGCGTCTTCTAGGCCGTGACGCACTGGGTCAACCCCGGGTGGAGGTTCTACTTCCGAGGACTGGCGGCGTTTTCCACCCGGAGTATGAGCGAAAGCGCTTCTGGACCCATCCAGTAGGGCCCGGATTTGGAGTAGCTTCTACGTACTTTCCGGAACCCCAGGAGCCCGAATCCCGATGACGAGCCCCAAGTTCGAGACGCTGGTCGATGTCTTCCTGCAGAGCATTGCCTCCTTTGGCCCTCGGCCGCTCTTCGGCGAGAAGAAGAACGGACAGTGGTCGTGGATGACGTACATCCAGTTCGGCCAGATGGTGGATGACCTGCGGGGAGGCCTGGCCCAGCTGGGGGTGGGGCACGGGGACCGCGTGGCCGTCATCTCCAACAACCGCCACGAGTGGGCGGTGGGTGCCTACGCCTGTTACACGCTGGGTGCCGCCTACGTCCCCATGTACGAGGCCCAGCTGGACAAGGAGTGGGCCTACATCCTCAATGACTGTGGCGCCAAGGTGGTGTTCGCCGCCACCGACTCCATCGCCGCCAAGCTCAAGGCGATCAAGTCGGATCTGCCCAAGGTGGAGCACATCCTCCGCTTCACCGGCAACGCGACCGAGGCGGACACCTTCGCGTGCCTGCTGCGCCGCGGCGCGGATACGCCCAGCCCCGTCACCACGCCCAAGCCCTCGGACCTGGCCGGCCTCATCTATACCTCGGGCACCACCGGCAACCCCAAGGGCGTGATGCTCAGCCACGCCAACCTCGCGCGCAACGTGCAGGCCATGCACGAGCTCTTCCCCATGAACAAGGAGGACCGCTCGCTGTCGTTCCTGCCGTGGGCGCACTCCTTCGGGCAGAACGTGGAGCTCAACGGCCTGTTCTCCATGGGCGCCGCCATGGGCATCGCCGAGGGCGTGGACAAGATCGTCGACAACCTCTCCGAGGTGCAGCCCACGCTGCTCTTCTCGGTGCCGCGCATCTTCAACCGCATCTATGACGGTCTGCAGAAGCGCATGGCCGCGGAGTCGCCCATCAAGCGCATGCTCTTCCACCGCGGCCTCGCGGTGGCCAAGGAGCGCAAGGCCCTGGCCGAGAAGAACCAGAGCAGCACCCTGTTGGACCTGCAGCACGCCTTCTTCGACAAGGTCGTCTTCTCCAAGGTGCGTGCCCGCTTCGGTGGCCGCCTCAAGTACGCCTTCAGCGGCGCCGCCGCCATCTCCCGCGAGGTGGCCGAGTTCATCGACAACCTCGGCATCACCGTCTACGAGGGCTATGGCCTCACCGAGACGTCTCCCATCGCCACCGCCAACTACCCCAACAACCGGAAGATCGGCTCGGTGGGCAAGGCCGTCCCCGGCACGCGCGTCGTCATCGACCGCTCCGAGACGGGCGACCCCAAGCAGGGGGAAATCGTCGTCTACGGCCACAACGTGATGATGGGCTACTACAACCTGCCCGACGAGAACGCCAAGGTCTTCACCGCCGACGGCGGCTTCAAGACCGGTGACATGGGCGTGCTCGATGACGACGGCTACGTGTGGATCACCGGCCGCATCAAGGAGCAGTACAAGCTGGAGAACGGCAAGTACGTGGTGCCGGTGCCCATCGAGCAGGCGCTGCAGCTCTCGCCCTACATCGTCAACGTGATGCTGCACGGGCAGAACAAGCCCTTCAACGTGGCCATCATCGTCCCGGACATGGAGTCGCTGAAGAAGTGGGCCACCGAGAAGGGGCTCGACATCAGCTCCATCCCCGAGCTGCTCAAGCGCGAGGAGGTGCAGCAGCTCTACCGGGAGCAGATCAACCAGTTCTGCAAGGAGGCCAAGGGCTACGAGAAGCCCCAGCGCTTCCTGCTCATCAGCGAGGACTTCACCACCGCCAACGACATGCTGACGCCCTCGCTCAAGCTCAAGCGGCGCAACGTGCTCAACAAGTTCGGCGAGGCGGTGGAGGAGCTGTACCGCGAGGCCGAGAAGAGCGGCGAGCGCGCGGCCTGAGTCCCCTGGCCCGGGAGGGCTCCGGGACCCGGGTGACTTCCCGGGTGCCAGAGCCCTCCGTGCCTCAGGCGGCCTTCGCCAGGAAGGCCGCCACCGACTCGATGGTGGGGTACTGCCGCAGCAGCGTCTCGTCGAGCTCCCGCTGGAGCCAGGTCTCCAGCTCGCCGATGACGCGCAGTTGCTCCATGGAGTCCAGGCCGTAGTGCTGGAAGGGCGCGCGCACGTCGATGTCCGCGGGCGTCAGCTCCAGGAAGCCCGCCACCCGCTCCACCAGCCAGCGCTGGATGTCCTCGGGGCTCCTCGCGCTCACGAGACCGGGCCCTGGCGCAGCCGCGCCGCCATGGCCGCCAGCTCCGGCTGCTCCGCCGGCGTGCCCACGATGGGAGGCAGGTCCGCCATGGAGTCGGTGGGAATCAGGTGCACGTGGGCATGGGGTACCTCGTAACCCAGCACCACCTCCACCACGCGCTCGCACCCCGTGCGCTCCTTGAGCAGCCGCGCCACCGTGCGCACCGCCTGCATCAGCTCCGTGTACCGCTGCGGCTCCAGGTCGAACAGGTAGTCTCCGTCCGCCTTGGGAATCACCAGCGTGTGTCCCGGCCTCACCGGACGGATGTCCAGGAACGCCAGGTGCCGTTCGTCTTCCCAGACCTTGTGACAGGGAATCTCGCCGCGCACGATGCGCGCGAAGATGTTGTTCTCAGCCACTCTGCACTCTCCATTGATTGAAAAGTCGGTGCTCCCTTGCTTACCGGGCAGGTCTACTTTACACACTAAGTATGGACTCTGGGGTGATGCAGCGTACGGCAAGCACTCATCCGGAGGGGTTCACGTTCCTGGCGTGGAGTGGTGTGGGCGTTGGCGTGTTGGCGGAGCGGCGGGAAGACCCCCTCCTTCAATCCTTTCTGTCGCCCGGGGAGCGGGTGTGTCTCGACGAGCGGGTGCTGCCCCAACGGCGGCCGGAGTGGTTGCGCGGGCGTCACGTGTGCAAGCAGGTGGTTCGGGAGCTGCTGGGCCCGGAGCTCATGATGCACCGGGTCGAGGTGCTGCCGGGTCCCCAGGGCGAGCCCCAGCTCCACCTGCCGGAGGGGCCCGGGCCCCTGGACGTGTCGCTCAGTCACGCGCGCACCCTGTCGGTGGCGGCCGTCACGGCTCGCGGGCGGGTGGGGGTGGACGTGGAGCCCCTGGTTCCCGTGGAGGAGCGTCTGTGGCACTTCTTCCTCTCACCCGCGGAGCGGGCCCGCTGCGAGCGGGAGCCGGAGCTGGCCTTGCGGCTGTGGGTCCTCAAGGAGGCGCTCTACAAGGCCCTCCGCCCGCCCCGGCCCCTTCCGCTGCGCTCCCTGGTCCCCGAGTTGGGTGAGGGCGTGCTCCGGCTCGCGCCTCCTTTCGAGGGGGAGCTGTCCTTCACCTTCCTGCCCCTGCGTCATCACCTGCTGGCCGTCGTGCACTCATGAATCCCTCCTCCTCCATCCGTATCCACGGCATCCACTACACGCTGCCCGAGCGGCAGGTCGGCCTCGAGCAGCTCTCGGCGGAAGGGCGGCTCGTCAGCACGCCCGAGACGATGCGTGACTTCGGCTTCGGCGACTGCCGGGTGTCCCATGTGCCGGCCACGCAGCTCGCCTCCACCACCCTCAAGGCGCTGCTGGAGCGCCACGGGGTGGATCCCCTGGAGGTGGGGCTGCTCATCAACGCCAGCGTGCTGCCCACCAGCTCGATGGTGCCGCGCGGGGAGTCCCTCGCCGAGTTCCCCACCGGGGACAACGCGCACCTGGGGTTGTTCCGCTTCTCCAGCACGCGCCTCCAGGACGAGCTGGGTCTGTCCAACGCGCGCACGGTGGGGTTGAGCGAGCTGGGCTGCGTGTCCCTGTCCCATGCGGTGTGGCTGGCCCACGCCGTCATGGAGATGGAGGACCTGAAGTACGCCCTGTGCGTCAACGCGGACGTCTTCCCCGACGGCATCAAGCGCGAGGTCGTCTACAACGTCTGCAGCGACTCGGCGTGCGCGGTGCTGCTGTCGCGCGACCCCGAGGGCCTGCGCCTCAAGACGTACCACACGCTCACCCGCGGCTATTACTGGGATCCGGACGGCCACCAGAACGAGCTGCTCGCCGCCTACTTCCCCACCGGCAAGCGCGTGCTGGAGAAGACCTTCAAGGCCAGCGGCCTGGCGCGTGAGGAGATCAAGCTCCTCATCCCCCACAACGTCAGCCTGCGAAGCTGGGAGATCCTCAGCAAGTTCACCGGCATCCCGCTGGAGAAGATCTACACGGAGAACATCCGCCCCAAGGGCCACTCGGTGGCGGCGGACAATTGGATCAACCTCAAGGACGTCATCGACCGGGGTCTGGTGAAGAAGGGCGACCACGTGATGATGTTCTCCTTCGGGCTCGGCGCCCACTGGGGCTGCAGCATCGTGCAGATCTAGTTCCGCCCGGGTCCACCTCTCTCCCCCCGGAGTCCCCCCAGAGGTCCCCCCCGCATGCATTTGTTTCTCACCGGAGTCACCGGCGCCGTCGGTATGGAGATGGCGCGCTGGATTGTCCGCAACACGCCGAAGGCGCGGGTGTATGCGCTCATTCGTGCCCCCTCGCCCGTGGTGCTCAAGGCGCGCTGGTCGAAGCTGGCGGCGAAGCTGTGGCCCGAGGCCTCGGCACGTCCGCCCGAGGGCCAGTTCATCCCCGTGCTGGGCGACATCTCCCAGCCCGGGCTGGGGCTGTCACCGGAGGACGCGGCGCGGCTGGCCAGCGAGGTGACGCACGTCATCCACTCGGCGGCCAACGTGGAGCTGGATGCGCCCCTGCCGGAGGCGCGCGCGGCCAACGTGGACGGCACGCGCCATGTCTTCGAGGTGGTGCGCTCCTTGCGCCGGCTGGAGCGCGTGGGCTACGTGAGCACCCTCTTCGTGGCGGGCAAGCGCCCGGGCCGCTTCCTGGAGACGGACGAGGTGCACGCGTCGGACTTCGTCAACCCGTACGAGCAGAGCAAGTACGAGGCGGAGCACCTGGTGCGCGGGCTGATGAAGCAGCTGCCCATCGCCATGTACCGGCTGGCCTACCTCATCGGCCGGGATGACGGCGAGGTGACGCGCTACAACTCCATGCACTCGCTCATGCGGCTCTTCTACCAGGGCCACGTGGGTGCCTTCCCGGGCACGCCGGACTCGCGGATGGACCTGTCCTCCAACGACTACGCGGCCGCCGCCCTGCTCACGCTCTTCCTGCAGCACTACCAGCCGGGACGCACCTTCCACATCGGCAATGGCGACGCGGGCCTGCGGCTGCAGGACTTCATCGACACCATGACCGAGGTGTCCGCGGAGACGGAGCGGCGCTGGGCCCAGGGCGTCTTCCTCCCGCCGGACGTGGTGGACGAGGACACCTATACGCTGCTGCGGCGCACGCTGCTGCAGACCCAGAACAAGCAGTCCCACGAGGTCATCCGCCTCGGGGACACCATGTACGGGCACCTGCTGGCCAATCAGATTTTCGACGCCGCGCCCGTGCACGCGTTGCTCGGCGAGCGGGTGAAGCCGCCGCCCGCGAAGCAGTTGCTGCGTGACGTGCTGCGGCACTGCGTGGCCACCGATTGGGGTCGTAACCGCATCTGACGAGGAACGGAATCATGGACAGGAATCAGTTCGAGGAGCGGCTGCTCACCTTCATCCGCAAGCTGTGCGTGGAGAATGGCATCACCGCGGACATCGGCCGGGACACCGCGTTGTTCGAGAACCGGCTCATCAACTCCATGCGCATCATCGACCTGATGGGCTTCATCGAGAGCGAGCTCTCCATCGAGGTGCCCGAGGACAAGTTGACGATGAACTTCTTCCGCACGCCGCGCGTCATCGCCGACACGTTCTGCCCCGCTGGTGGAGAGGCGAAGGCATGAGCGCCCTGACGGTGGACCCGAAGAGCCTGGCCTTCGGCTCCGGGCGCTCGCCCCGGCCCGAGGCCATCGGCCAGTTGATGGAGCGGGGAGATCTGCGCTCCTATGAGAACGGCACGCTGGGCATGTCCGGCCCCGCGCTGTGGCTGTTCCGCTATTTCGAGCGCAAGTTCCTCGAGCTGGCGTTCAGGTACGGTGCCTCCGAGCGCCAGTACCCCACGCTGATGCCCATTTCGGTGATGGAGCGGACGGACTACTTCAAGTCCTTTCCGCACCACGCCACCTTCGCCATGTGCCTGGACCGGGACAGCACGTCCCTGCGCCAGTTCGTGGACGCGGTGAAGGGCGGCGAGCGCGTGGAGGAGGGGGCGGCCTCGCGGGTGCGCTCGGCGGGCGCGGTGCTGTCCGGCGCCGTCTGCTACCACTGCTACGCGGAGCTGCAGGGCCGCCCCATCACCGGCGAGCCCCTGGTGCTCACCACCCAGGGCCGGTGCTTCCGCTACGAGCACGGGGAGTTCGCCCCGCTGCGCCGGCAGTGGGAGTTCACCATGCGGGAGATCGTCCTGCTGGGGCCCGAGGCCCCCATCGCCAGCATGCGCGAGAAGCTGCTGCTGGAGGTGGTGCAGTTCGCCAAGGCGCACGGCCTCACCGGGCGCATCGACGTGGCGTCCGACCCGTTCTTCGGAGCGGTGGAGGGCCGGGCGCGCACGCTGCTGCAGCGGGCCCAGTCGCTCAAGTACGAGCTGCTGGTGGACGTCACCGGGCAGAAGGGCGGGGACCTGGCCATCGCGTCCTTCAACCTGCACGGGGACTCGTTCTCCCGCACCTTCGGTCTCAGCCTGCCGGACGGCCAGCAGGCCAGCACGGGCTGTATCGCCTTTGGCCTGGAGCGCTGGGTAGCCGCCTTCACCGCGTACCACGGGGTGGACCCCTCCGCGTGGCGCGAGGTGATTCCCGCCTCGGAGTTCGCACCCACACCGGATCGAGGAGCCCTATGACGACGGAGACGACGGAGCGCTACTACTACGACTTCTTCGGCGCCAAGTCGGAGTCGCGTTGGAACGTGGAGAAGGACATCCCCTGGGGGGAGATCGACCGGGAGGCCGCGCTGAGCCAGCCGGACATCCTGGACAAGGTGCGGCGCACGGCGCTCATCGAGTCCTATCACGCCCTGGGCACCGTCTCGCTCATCAAGCTGCTCCACGAGGACGTGGACGCCACCTCGGTGTTCCAGGTGGAGTGCTTCGAGGGCTTCCGGCACTTCTGGAGCCTGCGGCGCTACCTGGACCTGGTGGGCTTCGCGCCGCGCATCACCGACGAGGAGCTGGTGGAGATCCGCCGGCGCAACATCGAGCACGTCAACTACAAGCCCGAGGACACCGTCCAGGAGCTGGTGAACTTCATCTGGTCCGAGCACGCGGCGGGCTACTTCGCCCGGCAGCTCGGCGCGCAGTGCAAGGACAAGGTGCTGGCGAAGCTGCTGGGGTTCATCTCCGTGGACGAGTTCCGCCACGCGGAAGGCGGCTACCAGATTCTCACCAAGCTGCTGGAGCGCCAGCCGGAGCTCAAGCCCGAGGTGCTGCGCGCGGCGAGCAACTTCAAGCACTACGGCTGGCACGTGTGCGAGCTGCCGGTGGCGGTGGAGAACGACTTCACCACCGTGCTGCAGATGAAGCGCAAGTTCGAGAAGGTGTGCGGGGCCCGCATCGTGAGCTGGCGCGAGGGCTGGTCCAATGGCTGAGGCCGCCCGGAAGCTGGTTCCCGAGGAGCAGGAGCCCGCCTCGCCCGTGGGGAACAAGGCGGGGTGGGTGCTGCGGGAGCCCACCTTCGGATGGGCCACCGCGGAGGGGACGCCGAAGGAGCCCACGGTGGGCGAGGCGTTGCGCGAGTGGTGGGACGCGATGAACGTCTTCGCCGACGTGCGGCGCCTGCCGGCGGCGCTGCACGTGGCCTTCCACCTGGCGACGCTGGGCTGTCTGGTGGCCTGGGCGGGCTGGCACCTGTCGGTGAGGAGCGCCCTGTACTTCTCCGTGTCCGCCTTCTTCCTGGCCACGGTGACGCACACGGCGTGGCTGCACCGCTACTGCTCGCACAAGGCCTTCGACTTCCGCTCCCCCTGGCTGGCGCGCGTCTTCCTGTGGCTCAACGGCATGACCATCCGCGAGGACACGTATGCGATTCCCCACCGGGTGCACCACCAGCGCTCGGACAGGGTGGGGGACCCGTATGGCCCCCACCTGGGGCGGCTCGCCAGCTACCTGGCCATCGAGTCGGTGACGAAGTTCAACACCGACATGACTCCGGAGCAGTACGAGCACGTGGCGAAGACGGTGAGCCACATCGGCTTCCCCATCAGCACGTACGAGCAGTTCCGGCGCACGGGCACGGTGGAGCACGCCGGACACATGGCGGTGCGGATGGTCTTCGCGCAGGTGTTCTGGAGCGCGGTGGCCTACGCGGTGGGCGGCGTGCCGTGCGTGCTGGCCTGGTACGCGGCGATCTCCGTCGTCATCCTCCTCGTGCGCGACTTCAACTACGTCGGCCACGGTGGCCGGCGGCCACGGGCGAAGATCGAAGGCTGGGAGTTCGACGAGCGGACCCTGGCCCTCAACCAGGTCTTCTACGGCGTCTTCGCCTCCGAGTGGCACAACAACCACCACAAGTTCCCCCGCTCGGCCAACCTGCGGCTCGTTCCCTCGCAGGTGGACATGTCCTTCCTCTTCATCCGCCTGCTGCACATGCTGGGCGTGGTCACCTCCTACGTGGACGCGGTGCCTCGCTTCCGGCAGCAGCTCGCCACTGGCAAGGCGGTGCGCCCCATCGCGGGAGACGAGGAGTTCGCCAACGCCACCGGCATCGCGGATGGCAATGACGGCACTCCGCTCCCCCAGCGTCACTGATCCACCACTCCCTCTCCCTCTGGGAGAGGGTTGGGGTGAGGGTCTTCACCCGGGCGACGACCCTCACCCCCCGCCCTCTCCCAGAGGGAGAGGGTGCATGCGTCACCCCCTATCCCCCCCCGACCTGGAGCACCCCCCATGGCTTCTGACTGCATCTCGGGCGCGACCTCGCTCGCCCACATCCTTCACCGCCGCGCCGAGCGTCATCCCGAGCGCAGGGCCCTCACCTTCATTGCCCGCGGCACCGAGGAGCGCAAGGCGTACTCCTTCGCCGGGCTGGATGAGCGGGCCCGCACCATCGCCGCGTTGCTCGAGTCCCATGGCGTGCGGGGCGAGCGCGCCCTGCTGCTCTACCCCCAGGGCGCCGAGTTCGTGGAGGCCTTCCTGGGCTGCCTCTACGCGGGCACGGTGGCGGTGCCGGCCTATCCGCCGGACCCCACCCGCCTGGAGCGCACCCTGGGCCGGTTGCTCGGCATCATCGCGGATTGCCGTCCCAAGGTGGTGCTGTCCACCGCGGAGATCTGCGCCATGGCGGCCGCCTTCGCCGAGCAGGTGCCCGGGCTGGGCGAGCTGACGTGGCTGGCCACCGACCAGCAGGACCTGGGCGTGACGCCGCTGGCGTCTCCGGCCGGCGCCCGGAGCGAGCAGCTCGCCTTCCTCCAGTACACCTCGGGCTCCACCTCGTCGCCCAAGGGGGTGATGGTGAGCCATGGCAACCTGCTGGCGAACCTCGCGCACATCGGCGGCAGCGTGAAGCTGGGCGAGGACTCGTGCTCGGTGACGTGGCTGCCGTCCTTCCACGACATGGGGCTGGTGGACGGACTGATGGAGGGCTTCTACTCGGGCTACCCGGTGTACCTGATGTCCCCGGCGGACTTCCTCAAGCACCCGCTGCGCTGGCTGCAGGCGGTGACGGCCTTCAAGGTGACGCACTCGGGCGGGCCCAACTTCGGCTACGAGCTGTGCGTGCGCAAGGCGACGCCGGAGGCCCTGGCCGCGTTGGACCTGTCCTCGTGGCGCAGCGCGTACTGTGGCGCCGAGCCGGTGCGCGCGGGCACCATGCGGCGCTTCCTCGAGACGTTCTCTCCCCGGGGCTTCTCCCCCTCGGCGCTCTTCCCGGTGTTCGGCCTGGCGGAGGTGACGCTCAAGGCCCCGGGCCCGCAGGGGCGCGGCCTGGTGACGCTGGGCGTGGACAAGGAGGCCCTCAAGGAGGACCGCGTGGTGCCGCTGCCCGTGGGGGATGCCAATGCCGCGGAGCTCGTCTGCTGTGGAGAGTCCGAGGAGGGCTACGGCCTGGCCATCGTGGAGCCGGAGTCCCGCGAGCGCTTGCCGGACGGCCGCGTGGGGGAGATCTGGGTGTACGGCCCGAGTGTGGCGCAGGGGTACTGGCGCAAGCCGGAGCTGTCCGAGGAGACGTTCCGCGCGCGCATCCGCGGGGACGACTCGCGCACCTGGCTGCGCACGGGGGACCTGGGCTTCATGAAGGACGGGCTGCTGTACATCACCGGCCGCAGGAAGGACCTCATCATCATCGGCGGGCAGAACCACTATCCGCAGGACATCGAGTGGACGGTGGAGGCGGCGCTGCCGGCGGTGAGGCCGGGGTGCGGCGCGGCCTTCTCGGTGGAGGTGGAGGGCGAGGAGCGGCTGGTGGTGGTGGCCGAGGTGGACACGCGGCAACCGCAGGGGGGCGCGCCGCTGGAGCTCCCAGCGGCGGCGGCCACGGTGCGCCAGGCCATCAACGAGGCCTACCAGCTGCGGGTGCACGAGGTGGTGTTCCTCAAGCCGGGCAGCGTGCCCAAGACGTCCAGCGGGAAGATTCAGCGGCAGGCGGCGAAGCGTGCGTACCTGGAGCGCGGCCTGCAGGTGGTGACGGAGGAGCAGGCGGCATGAAGGTCGCCATCGTCGGGGGCGGTATCGCGGGGATGGGCGCCGCCTACAGCCTGCACCGCCAGCACGATGTGACGCTCTTCGAGGAGGCGCCCACGCTGGGCGGCCATGCGTACACCGCGGAGGTGACGCGCGGGGGCCGCCCGGTGCCAGTGGACATCGGCTTCCTCATCTACCACCCGTGGGTGTACCCGAACCTGTCGGCGCTCTTCCGGAAGCTGGGCGTGGAGACGCAGCCGCTGCGGCCGGGTCTCGAGCTGTCCATCCACTTCCAGGGGGGCCACTGGCGCACGGGGCGGGACTCGGCGTTCTGGGCGTCCGTGCGGCACGAGGTGGACCGCTTCCAGCTCGCGGTGCCGGAGATCGTCTCCAACCCGAAGAAGTACATGCCCCTGACGGTGGAGCAGTACCTGGACCAGGAAGGATACTCGGAGGACTTCAAGTACAAGGTGGTGGCGCCGCTGCTGTCGGTGCTCTTCGTCACGCGCATCGGCCTGCTCCAGATGTCGATGTTCATGGTGGCGGCCACCTTCGGGCCGGTGAGCGGCTACGCGCTGGAGGGGCCCACGCCGTGGCGCACGGTGAAGCAGGGCTCGCGCGAGTACGTGCGCCGGCTGTCCGCGGCTTTCGCCTCGAGTGTGCGCACGGGCTGTGGCGTGCGCTCCATCCGCCGCGAGCGGGACGGGGTGACGGTGACGAGCGCGGACGGCGGGGTGCACCGGTTCGATCAGGTGGTGCTGGCCACGGAGGCGGGCACGGCGTTGAAACTGCTGGAGGACCCGAGCCCGGACGAGGCCGTGTTGCTGGGCGAGGTGGAGTACGAGCCGGCGAGCATCGTGCTGCACACGGACCCTCGGGTGATGCCGGAGGACCGGAGCCTGTGGGCGGCGTACACGTACGTGACGCCCGAGGCGCGAGGGCCCTTCACGCGGGCGCACTACAACTACTACCTGCCGGTGTTGCAGGACTGGGTGGGGGAGGACCTGTTCGCCACGTGCAATCCGCCCGAGGGGTTGCTCGACCCGGCGAAAGTGGTGAAGACGATGCGCTGGCAGCACCTGGTGTGTGACGGGATGCATCCGGTGCGTTCGGCGGAGCTGCACCGCATCCAGGGCAAGCGGCGGACGTACTTCTGCGGAGAGTACGTGGGGTTCATCTCGGGGCACGAGATGGCGTTCACGTCGGGGCTGGCGGTGGGCAGGGCGCTGGGAGGGGAGTTCCCGTTCGAGGACAGCGAGTTCGCGCGGCGGAGCTTCTACGACCTGGCGGTGCACCACATGAAGGTGGTGAGGCCGGAGGACGCGCCGGTGGAGGGAGCACCCACGTGGTGGCCGCCGCCGATGGCGCGGGTGCAGTCCGAGGTGCTGCGCGGACTGGTGGAGGACGAGGTGCGGCGGAGGATGAGGGCGGTGCTGCCACTGCCGGAGATGCTGCGTCCACTGGAGCAGGCGGTGGCGGGCGCGGTGGCCGGGCGCGTCTCGCTCTACGACGAGCTGCGCAAGCAGAAGACGCAGGGAACCTGAGCGCGGGCACGTTGGAGCCGCGGAGGTGAACCCGGCACCCTCACCCCGACCCTCTCCCGAGGGGAGAGGGAGAGGGGGCGAGGGTGGGGGACGGGGGCGGGGGCCCCGGGCTGGGGTCTACTTCGCGGCCGGGGCGGTGACCTTGCCGTCCACCGGCTTGTACTTCATGCCCAGCTCGTTGAAGAGGAACGAGTAGACGTCCACCAGCTCCTCGATCTTCTCGCCCAGCGGCGTGCCCATGCCGTGGCCCATGTTGTTGGTGCGCAGCAGCACCGGCCGCTTCGAGCCCGTGGCCTCCTGCATCCGCGCCACCATCTTCCTCGAGTGGAATGGATCCACGCGCGGATCATTCTCCCCCGAGGTGAAGAGCACCGAGGGGTACTTCACCCCGTTCTTCACATGGTGGTACGGCGAATAGCCATACATCGCCTGGAACTGCTCGGGGTTCTTCACCGTGCCGTACTCGGGGATGTTGAACTGGCCGTTGGGCGTGAGCTCCACGCGCAGCATGTCGTAGATGCCCACGTGCGCGAGCACCGTGCGGTACATCTCCGGGTGCTGCGTGAGCGCCGCGCCCATCAGCAGGCCACCGTTGCTGCCGCCCTGGATGGCCAGGCGCTCGGGCTTCGTCCACTTCTGGTCCACCAGCAGCTTCGCGCACGCGTAGAAGTCGTCGAAGACGTTCTGCTTCTTCGTCAGCGAGCCGTGGGTGTGCCACTCCTCGCCGAACTCCGCGCCGCCGCGCAGGTTGGCGATGGCCACCACGCCGCCCTGCTCGATGAAGGCGAAGTTCATCGGGCTGAAGCCCGGCGACAGCGAGATGTTGAAGCCGCCGTACCCCGTGAGCAGGGTGGGGTTGTTGCCGTTCAGCTTCGTGCCCTGGGCGTGCAGGATGTTGAGCGGCACCTGGGTGCCGTCCTTCGAGGTGCACATCACCCGGTCCACCACCACGTTGCGGGTGTCCACGGGCGAGGTGCGGCCCAGCCCCGTCTTCGCCAGCTTCCCGTCCTTCGCCGAGTAGCGGTACACGGCGGAGGCCTCGGTGTAGCTGCTGGTGCCGAACAGCAGGTCATCCCCGCCCAGGTACACCGTGCCGCCCACGGAGGAGACGGGCGGGGTGGGCACCACGCCAACCTCCTTGCCGTCCAGGCCCAAAATGCGCATCCGCGTGGGGCCGCCGAGCTGCTCCACCACGTAGAGCCGGGTGGCCGTGGGGCGCACGCCCACGAGGGAGGCCTCGCCCTCGGGAACGAGGACCGTGGCCTTGTCCTGCGCGGGCGTGGCGAGCGGGATGCTCAGCAGCTTGCCGCGCGGCGCGTCCTTGCGCGCCAGCACGTACAGCACCTCCTTGCCGAACGTCGCGTCGGTGAGCTTGTCCTCGAACTTCGACAGCTGCGTCCAGGTGCCCTGCGGCCCGCGCAGGTAGAGCGCGTACTCGCCACCGTCGCCGTTGCCCAGGATGGCCAGCACGTGCTTGCCGTCCTCGGACGTCTCGAGCTGGTAGTTGGCGATGCGCGGCGCGTCCTTGCCCAGCTCGTAGGTGTCCTGGTCCGTGGGCGTGCCGAGCTTGTGGAAGTACACCTGCTGGTAGAAGTCCCGGTCCTCGGCCGGACGCTCCTCGCCGCGCGGGTAGCGCGTGTAGAAGAAGCCCGTGCCGTCTCCGTTCCACGTGAGGCCGCCGCCCGCCGTGCCGCCGTTCACCCGCGGCACCACCTCGCCGGGCAGCGCCTTGCCGGTGGCCACGTCGTACACGGTGACGTCACCGCTCTCCGTGCCATCCTTCGACAGCGACACCGCCACCTTCTTCCCGTCCAGCGAGGGCACGAAGAAGTCGATGGTGGTGTGGCCGCTCGGATCCAACTCCATCGGGTCCACCAGCACGCGGGCGGTGGAGGTGTCGTCCACCGAGGGCAGCACCACCAGCATGGACTGCTGCCGGGGCGGCTGGAACTTCAGGGCGAACATCACGCCACCGCGCTGCACCATTCCAAAGTGGGCGGCCGACTTGTGGGTGAGCAGCGAGGTGATGCGCGCGCGGATGGCGTCGCGCGAGGGCAGCTTGTCCAGCACCGCGCGCATGTGCGCCGTCTGCCCGTCCACCCACTTGCGGACCTCGGGGTCGTCGCTCTTCTCCATCCACTGGTACGGGTCGTCCACCTTCGTGCCGTGGTAGGTGTCCGCCACGGCCTTCTTCGTGGCCACGGGCGCCGGAGGCACGGCCCCCTTGGCTCCGGCCAGCGACGTGAGCGGCAGCATCAGCGACAGCGCGGCGATGGCCGGCTTGAGGCGTTGTTGCATCGAGTCCCTCGGGTTGGTTGAGGGCCCGTAGCCTGCCACGCGCCGCCGCCGTCCGCTCGTCTCCGCGCGTCGTGTCCGCTCCTGGGAGGCCATCCCATTTCCGGACAGCTTCACTGCCCGTCGTGGAGGCGAGCGGCCCTCTTCACGCGCGTCGCGAGGCCTTCTTCGCCGCGGGTTTCTTCGTCACGGATTCTTTCGCTCGGGCCTGCTTCGGCGTGGCCGTCTTCGCCTTCGCCTCCGCGGGAGCGGACTTCTTCTTCGCGGCCGGCTTCTTCTGCGCGGCGCGCAGTGAGGCCTCCACGGCACGGCGGGCCCAGGGCAGCAGCGCGTGCGCGTCGTCGCTCGCATCCGCCGGAGGCGTCCAGTACGACATGGTGACGGGCTTGCGGCCCTTACCCGCGTCGTAGACGAAGGGCTCGCTTCCCGCGGCCTCGAAGGCGGGGCGCGTGGTGTCGTCCGTCTTGAGGTAGAGCCGGTCCTCGATGATGAGGCCCATCATCCTTCCGGCGTGGTACAGGCCCCACCCACCGAACATGGCGCGCGCCTGCACGGGGCCCAGCGGCTCCAGCAACTCCAGCGTGTACTCCACGTAGCTGTCCATGCGCGCCATGCCGTGTCCTCCGTGTCACCCCATCATGGGGCCGATGTCGTCGCGGTGACCACGCCCTTGTTCACCGGAGGCGGGGCGTTGGCCACCACCGCCGTGTGCTCCAGCATCGCGTCCAGCTCGCTCCTCGGCAGCCACTGGCCGCGCACCATCACCCCGGCGATGTCCCGCGTGTGCTTCACGTCCTGGAGCGGGTTGGCCTCCAGCAGCAGCAGATCCGCGCGCCGGCCCTCGGCCACCGTGCCCCAGGTGCCCGCTTCACCGAGGTACTCCGCCGCGTTGCGCGTGGCCGCCTCCAGCACGCCGTAGGGCGGAATCCCCGCCGCCGCCAGCGCCTCCATCTCCCGGTGCACCGCGAAGCCCGCCACCATGAAGAGCTGCGGCGAGTCCGAGCCCACCAGCAGCTTCGCCCCCGCCGTGTACAGCTCCCGCGCCACCTGCCGCCGCAGCTCGGCGAACTGACGCTTGCGCCCGGCCGGGGCGCCCGTCATCTGCGAGTCATTGGCCAGCATCTGCGTCCACGCCTCCACGGACGCCTGCTTCGCGTAGCGCAGCTCCGGCCGCGTGCGCAGGGCCTCCACGCCCTCGGGGCTCGTCACCGTCTCGAAGAGCGCCAGCGTGGGCGAGCTCCACACGCCCGCCTTCCGCGTGGCCTCCGCCAGCGCGGGGATGCGCGCTGGCTCCATCCGCGCCAGGGGCTCGCCCACCTCCACCTGGCCTACCTCCATGCGCGCGCCGTCGTTCTCCGGCAGCAGCTCGTTCAGGTACCCATCCAGGTGCTCGAGCTGCTGCCCCGACTCCAGGGCATGGAAGAGGCCCACGTCTGGCGTCACGTGGCCGCTCACCGCGAGCCCCTGCGCACGCGCTTCGGCCATCATCGCGTCGTACGTCTCGCGGCCGAGCGAGCCGTGCGTCTTCAGCAGGTCATACCCGGCCGCCTTGTACTCGCGCACCCGCTGGCGTGCCTGCTCGGGGCCCTGCACGGACTTGCCGTGCAGGGACGGCGCGGCGACGCGCAGCGTGGGCCCGAGCACCTCGCCCCGAGCCACCCGGTCCCTCACCACCCGTGAGGTGTCCTTGGGGCCGCCCAGGGCCCGCGCCGAGGTGACGCCATTGGCCAGCAGCAGGGCGAGCACCTGTCCGGCGGGGTCCTCCGGCTGGCCCGTGCCCGGCACCAGGTGGAGGTGCATGTCGGCGAGCCCCGGCATCAGGTAGCGGCCCCGGCCCTCCACGCGCGCCGCGCCCGAGGGCACGGGCGTGGCGTCCACCGGGCCCAGGGCCACGATGCGCGCTCCGCGCACCACCACCGTCTGGTGGACGAGCAGGCGCTCGGAGTCCATGGGCACCACGTTCACGTCCACGAAGGCCACCGTGTCCTTCGCCGGGGGCTCCGCCTTCACGGAAGGGTGGGCCATGCCGCACCCTGTCATCCAGAGCGCCAGGCCCATGGCCACCGAGCGTGGCCGCCATGTCTCTCGCCGCATGTCGTGTGCTCCCCCTGTCCCGGGATGCCCGGGCGCGGCCCCAACATGCCTGCCTGCTGGCTTGTTCCCGGTGCCAGCGGGCGAGCAGCGAGGCCGGAAATGATTTGGAATAGTGCAAGGGGATTCCGTCGTTTTCGCGCGGCCTACCCATGATCCTGCCCACGCTCTTTCTTCTCGCTTCCGCTCCGGCAGTTCCCCCCGCTCGCAACACCGTGGCTCCCGAGATTGGCGTTCCCTTCGCTTGCGGCCGTGTGTTTCCGGTGAGCCAGGGGCACGACACGGGCAGCCACCTGCAGAACGACACGTACGCCTGGGATTTCCGCATGCCCGTGGGCACGCCCGTGGTGGCGGCCGAGGACGGCCTGGTGCGCATGGCGCGCGGGGACAGCACGCAGGGGGCGTGTGACCCGAAGATGGCGCAGTTCGCCAACTACGTCGTCGTCGCCCACGATGGCGGCCTGGAGACGCAGTACCTGCACTTCAGCGCCGTGGTGGTGAAGCCCGGCGAGCGCGTGCGCAAGGGACAGCTCCTGGGCTACTCGGGGAACACGGGCTGGTCCTGCGGCCCGCACCTGCACTTCAAGGTGGCCCGCGCGGTGGGCACCGGGTGGAACAACCCCTCCATTCCCGCGCTCATCTCCGGGTATGGGGATCCGGTGCGCGACACGCTCATCGCCGCGCCCGCGTGTGGGAAGAACCAGGACATGCCGGTGATGGCCGCGAACGATCCGCGCGCCAACGCGCCGCTCGCGCCCGCCACGGACGTGCTGCGCGAGGGCGAGCAGGCCGCCGGTGGTATTCCGTCCGGAGCCCGCTCCATCCTGGAGAAGGTCTCGCGCACGGCGTCCGAGAGCGCCCGTCAGCGCGAGCAGCAGCCCGAGGCGCGCGCCTCGGACGGTGCGGGCGGCTCCCGCTAGCGCGCTCCGTCAGCGGTCCGCCACGGGCGTGGCCGCGGGGAGCGTGAGCGCGAAGTCCCGCATCCAGAAGCTCAGCAGGGGCTGCTGCCCCGCGAGGCCGAGCGCGGCCAGGGGGCTGCTGTCGGGGATGGACCAGGAGCCCCGGAGCAGCCGGAGCGAGGTGGAGAAGGAGTCCTTCGTCTCGCAGACCTGACCGTGGATGGAATAGAGGTCCGGCAGGAGGAAAGGCAGCCGGGCACGGCGAGGCAGGCCGGGGAGGAGCTCGAAGCGAGCCTTCCCCAGGAGCCGCCCCCGCTCATCCCACGCGGCGCCGGAGAAGCCGCCGCCGGGAGGACTCCGGTCGAGCTCGAAGCGAGCCATCTCCTTGGGCAGGTTCCACAGCGCGCGTCCGCCGCGGAGGGACTGCTCGCTGTCCACCCAGATGAGAGGCGTGGCGGAGCCGTAGCGCCGGGCGCCCCGCTGCTTCACGACGATGCCCATGGCCAGCTCGCCGTAGGTCAGCATGCCGCCGGGCTCGTAGTCCACGAAGGCCCCGGTGACGAACATGCGGCCCGCGACGACGACGGGCTCGAAGACCGGATCCACCTGGAGCGAGCACCGGTGGACGGGCACGCTCCAGGCGGACATGTACACCTGCCCGCGCAGGGTCCACGGCGCGGGCGGGTAGTCGACGGGTGTTGCATGGGGAGAAGACGAAGGCTGGATGTCCATGGTGGTTCCCCTGAGAAGCTACACGGAGCCTGGCTGTTCCGCTTCAGCCTGTGATGCCGTGCATCATGCCACGATGCCTGTTCTTTTCTTTCGAGCGCCTGCTTCTAGGGCTTCTGGCAGGTTCCTCGCACCTCGCCATCTTTCTTACATTTCAAGCCCAGGCTGATATCGCAATCCCTGTCGCGTGTGCAGCCCATGTCTACTGGGCAGTCATAGGCGCGGCCTTGGTCCATTCCTTTTAGCTTGAAGTCGCTTGACTCTATCGATGAGATGATTGCCTTGTTGCCATAGCCCCCTTTGTCATCGTTTTTGAGTATGACTTTCTCGCCATCGTGATGCGCAGTGATTTTGAAGCCTCGGGGACCGCGGCTTGCATTGATGGCGTCCGTGATTTCGGAGGCCATTTCCGATTTTGAGTCGAAGTCGACAGGGGGGAAAAAAATTTGGCGGCGAGAGTCTACGGTTGGCTTGTCGCCTCTGTTGAATTCAAAAGTCAATCGCTTGAAGCCGTCGCTTATGGAAAGGATTTCGCCGTCGTTGATGAGAGTGCCGCGTATGGCGGTGATTTCTCCAATGGCGACGGCGGCGTCTTGAGCTTGCGTGCATGTGGCATTGCATGTGCCACATGAGTCCGTGTTGCCATCATCGCATGCCTCGTCCCCTTCTTTGTTGCCATCGCCGCAAATGATTGGCTTTTTCTTGCATGTGGTGAGGCAGTTTTCGGGATCGCTACGGAAGTCACACTCCTCGCCAGCGCTGGCGTTCACGATGCCGTCGCCGCATTCGGGCCGCGTGCAGTCGAGATCACAGACATCGGTTTCCTTTCCAGGGTCACATGTTTCAATGCGCGGCGCCTCGTGATCCTCGTGCCCATCGCCGCAGGTGGCCAGCGTGCAGTTGTTGAGGCAGTTGTCCTCATTGCTGTCATTGTCATCGTCGCACTGTTCCCCAGCGCTGGCGTTCACGATGCCGTCGCCGCATTCGGGCCGCGTGCAGTCGAGATCGCAAACGTCGGTTTCCTTTCCAGGGTCACATGCTTCAATGCGCGGCGCCTCGTGATCCTCGTATCCATCACCGCAGGTGGCTGACGTGCAGTTGTTGAGGCAGTTGTCCTCATTACTGTCGTTGCCATCGTCGCACTGTTCTCCGGCGCTGACATTGACGATGCCGTCGCCGCATCTGGGCCGCGTGCAGTCGAGGTCACAGTCGTGGGTCTCTCCTCCGGGATCACACTCCTCGACGTGCGGTTCCGTGCGATCTACATGTCCATCACCGCAGAGGGCTGGGATGCAGTCGTTGAGGCAGTTGTCCTCGTTGCTGTTGTTGCCGTCGTCGCACTTCTCCTCGGCATCGATGACTCCGTTGCCACAGGTCTCCTTGGAGCGGCATCCGATGCTGCATCCTCCTGGTGCCGCATTGTCGCCGTCGTCGCAGATCTCGCCCTTGATGGTGTCTACGAATCCGTTGTCGCACGTCTCATTGGACTCGCAGGTGCTGTTGCAACCGTCTCCATCATCCAGGTTGCCGTCGTCACATGCTTCTCCATTCTGGGTGATGCCGTCTCCGCAGTTGCCCTTGATGCATATCTGGTGGTCGGCGGAGCATCTGTACCCGGCGGGGCATGCGAGGTCGGGTCCACAATCCACGCTCGTAGGCTTGAGGCAGGACTGGAGTGGCAGGGCCAGGAATGCCACCGCGAGGATGGGAACGAGGCCAGGACGAACAGCGGTGGGGTTTTCTCGTCGCATCGTGCACCTCAGAATCGGAAGATGGCCAGGACGCCGTTGGTGCCGCCGAGGAGGGGAATGAGGTTCACCGTCTCCTCTTTCTGGCCCGGGTCCATGGAGATTGGCTGGGGCTGATTGAGGTAGAGCAGCACGGCGCCAGTGACGAGCGCTGCTCCACCCAGGCCATAGGCGCCAAACGCAGTTCGCTGCAGGGTGTCTCCCCTCGCTCGTGTAGCCGCGAGACCGTCAGGTTTTGGGTCACAGCCTCCGCACTGCAGGATACCGGTATCAAAGACGCTGTAATCCTTGCTGGTCTGCTGGTGCAGAAGACCACCGCCCGCAGCCATGGCCACGCCGGAACCCATCACGGCCCAGGGCATCCAAGCGGGCCACCGCCTCTTGTACTCGATGAGGTACGGCTTCAGCTCGAGAGTCACCTTCTCCCCGGGCATCAATGCTCGGCTCTTGTCCGAGGTCATATAGCCCTTCTTGAAGGCGAGGATGCTGTGGGCCCCGGCACGTACCAGTCCCTGGTACTTTCCAGGCGCTTCGAAGAGCACCTGGCCATCCAACGTCACCTGGGCTCCGGGTTCATCGCAGGAGAGGGTCAGCCGTACGAGCTGCGCATCCAGGAGTTCCTTGTACTGGGTGGCGCTCCCGAACTTGTCTTTCCCTAGAGGCTCCGGCCCGTAGTGCATCGCCGATGTCAGGTGCTCGTGGGCCTCGATGGGCTGGTTGAGCTTCATCAGTGCCAGCGCGAGATTGTAGTGGATGGCCGGGTGGTTCCAGTGACGCAGGGCCTTGACGTACTTTTCAGTGGCTGCGGCGAAGATGGACTCGCTCAGCGCGGCGTTTCCCTCGTAGAACAGCTCGCGCGCGGTCTTCTGGTCCTCCTGACTGACACCTTGGGCCCAGTGGCTCGCCCCACCCACGAGTTGTTGGGTCTGCGCGGTCGCCCCATTTGTCCACAGCGCGAGCACGGTCACCACGATGCCAAGACCAAGTCTGGTCTTTCTCCTGAGGTTTCTCATGGTCACCCTCGATTCAGTCCTTCAATTCCTTGATGAACTCGCCGATGTCCCGCTCCAGCTCTTCGACGCGTTTCTTTTCGCGTTGCAGCAGCCTCTGGGCCTCATCCCTGGCCCGGCGCGCCTCCAGGGCCATCTCTTCGGCGCGTTTCTTGGCGGCTTTGGCCCGCAGCTGAGCCAACCTGGCGCTCCTCAGCGCTGACTTCAGCTTGCTGTTCGACCCGAGCAGGTTCTTGTTGGCTCGCTCCAGCTGTTCACTGAACTCCTCCGCCTCCTGCTGCGCCTTCAGGCGCTCCAGCTCCTTGGTCTGGACCTCGGCGAGACGCTGTTTGGCCTGCGACTCGGCCTCGCGTGCCGTTGCCTCGGCCTCGCGCGCCATGATCTCCGCCTTGCGCGACACCGCCTCGGCTGCTTGTGCTACCTCCGCCTGGCGCTCGGCCTCCTGCTGTGAGGTGCGGATGATCACCAGCGCCACCGCCGCGGCGATGACCAGCAGCACCAGGAATACCGTGGAGCCAACCACCAGCGCCCGCTTCAGCCGCGTGGACCGGACCTCCTGGGCGAACACCGCCTCGAGGAAGTCTCGCTGCAACTGCGGCAGCTCCCCCCTGTACCTGCGCTGGAAGCGCCGGGCCTCCTCCACCATCTCGCCGCGCCACAGCAGGTTGCCGTCGAAGTTCTTCGCCTGCCATTGCCGGGTCGCGTTGCGCAGCTGCTCCAGGAAGCCCGCGTCCTCCTGGCCCTCGTCCAGCCAGCGCTTCAGTGTGGGCCAGCTGTGGATGAGCGACTCGTGGACGAGCTCCACCGTCGCGCCCGTGGCCCCGCCTCCCGTCTGCACCACCAGCAGGCGCGCCTGCACCAGGTGGTCGATGAGCCGCTGCATCTCCCCCGTGTCCTTCGTCAGCTCACGCAGCTCGTCCGCCGACACCAGCGCGCGGGTGCGCTCGGGCGTCACCAGCCGCAGGAAGAGCGCGCGCACCAGCGTCCGCTCCTGCGTGGTCATCCCCGTGAGCACGCTGTCGGCATGGCTCGCGAGCGCCCCCGCGATTCCTCCAATGGCCGCGTAGGCGCTCGTCGTGAGCAGCTTGCGCGCCGGGTCCCTCGACTCCCACAGCTGCGTGGCGGCGAACTGGAGCAGCGGCAGCGCGCCCTGGGTCGACTCCAGGTGCTCCAGCATGTTGTCCACCATCGCCGGTGACTCGAACCGGTAGCCCGCCCGCTCCGCCGGTTGCACCAGTGCGTCCCGCAACCCCTCCCGGTTCGGCGGCGTGAGGAAGTAGAGGCCCTGGCTCAGCTCCGCCATGAAGCCCTCGTCCTCGGGCACCCGGTCCAGGAAGTCCGAGCGGATGGAGAGCACCACCCGGATCGGCGAGGTCGCGTCATCCGCGATGCCCGACAGGCACGCCGTGAACGCCAGCCGCTCCTTCGCATCCGGCACCAGCGTGTACAGTTCCTCGAACTGGTCCACGAACAGCAGGATGTGGTGCTGCGTCCGCCTCGCCCGGCTGCGCAGCACGTTGCCTACGTAGCCGGGCTCGTTGCGCAGGTGCTCGATGAGGAGCTTCTGCTCCTTCAAGTCCTGCTCCACCGAGTCCGACGAGCTCACCAGCGGCGCCATCATGTTCGCCAGCGCCGACAGCGGATTGCGGCCGGGCCGGATGACCAGCGCCTCCCACGGTGTCCCCGAGCGCTTGAGCACAGGCACCAGGCCCGCGCGCACGAACGACGACTTGCCCGTTCCCGAGGGTCCCACCACCGCCAGCAGCGGCCGGTCGTGGATGCGGTTCACCAGCGCGGCGATCTCCCGCGTGCGGCCGAAGAAGCGGTCCGCGTCCGCCTCCTGGAAGGAGCTGAGGCCCGCGTACGGGCTCTCGTCGATGCGCTGCTCGCGGTTGTAGCGGCCGGGCAGGAAGGGCTCCAGGGCGCGCAGCAGCGACAGCGCATCCGGGAAGCGCTCCTCCTTGTGCTTGAGCAGGCACCGGTCGACGATGGCCGCCAGCTCCGGCGGAGCGTCCGGTATCACCTCGCGCAGGCGCGGCATCGGCTCGTCGAGCAGCGCCGTCACCGCCAGCTGCGGTCCCCCCATGCTGCCCAGCGGGTGCTGCGCCGCCAGCATCCGGAACAGCATGATGCCCACCGCCCAGATGTCCGTGCGGTGATCGATGGCCACCCCGTTGCCCCACTGCTCCGGGGACATGTACGCCATGGTCCCCAGGATGGCGCCGCGGCGGGTGAGCTCCTCGCCATCCTCCTCGATGAGCCCCACGAAGGTGTCCGTGGCGGCCCCCACCGAGGGCTCCTCGCCCTGGAGCACCTTGGCGATGCCGAAGTCCAGCACCTTGATGGCGCCCGAGTCCGTCACCAGGATGTTCTCCGGTTTGAGGTCCCGGTGGACGATTCCCTGCTCGTGGGCGCACGCCAGCGCCCGCACCACCGGCACCATCAACTCCACCGCGCGCGAGGGCGGCAGGCGCTGGCCGGCGATGAGCTTCTTCATCGGCTGGCCCTGGAGGTACTCCAGCACCATGAAGGGGCTGCCCTGGTGCTCGCCCACCTCGTAGATGATGACGATGTTCTCGTGGCTGCACCGCGCCGTGGCCCGCGCCTCGAGGATGAAGCGTTTGGTGAGATCCGGGTCCTCGGTGTGCAGGAACTTGATGGCCACGCGCCGGCCCAGCCGCGTGTCACGCGCCAGGAAGACGGTGCCCATGCCGCCGCTGCCCAGCTCGCGGATGAGCTCGTAATGCTGGATGCGCGTGCCCGGTGCGAGCCCCCCCTCCAGGGACACCGGCTCCAGGCCCGTGCGCGTGGTGCGCAGGGCACTGCTCGCGTGCTTGCTCATGTCTGGCCAACCCCCCGAGGCGGCATTCCCAGACGGGAACGCACGCTTCCTGCCGCATCGGCCTCGTGCCGGCCGATGCCCTGAATGTGAGATGGAGTGCCGGGGATGCTGCTCCTGCCCGGGCTGTCAGTGAATGCGGGAGCGGCGTGCTTCAGCGGGCTCGCACATGGGATGTCCCTCTTCTGGCTTTACCGGCCTCCCAGCCGCCCATCCCCATCCACCTGCACCCCAGGGAGCCTTCCGTGTCCGTTGTGGGGCAACACTCCCGACATGATGGGCACGGTTGCTTCCTCGCCTATCCCCGTCCGCGGTACAGGAACAGTGTTGACCGTAACAACATCCCCATGAAGCGTCCGGGCACGGCCCACGACATGGCCGACGCGGCCTTCTTCCTGGCCACGTGCGACTACGCCACCGGCATGGTGCTCGACGTGGACGGAGGCTGGACGGCGGTGTGAGCCGTCCGGGTGAGGGCGAGCAGGGCGCGGGCGGCCTCGCGCGGGGGACGCAGGCTGTCCTGCACCGTCTCTCCCAGCCGGGTGCCGAGCGCGCCCAGCCGCGTGAGGAAGTGCTCGAGGCCCGCGCGGCGCACGCCCCGGGTGGTGCCCGCGAGGCTCGCCGAGGCCAGCAGCGCCCCGGCCCCCGCCAGCAGGGCGAAGAGGGCTCCCGCGTTGAGGAAGTAGTCCAGGCCGAGCAGCGGGCCCTCGACGTACGCGCGCACCACGCGGTAGCCCACGTGCCCCAGCAGCGCGAGCAGGGGCAGGTTGATGAGCGGCAGCAGCAGCCAGCGCGCCGTGCGCCACCAGCGGGCCACCGTCTCTCCCACCGCCGTGGTGACGGTGTAACGCCAGGCGCTCGCCCGCGCGGACTTCAGCTCCGCCAGCACCAGGTCCACGTCCGGCAGGCCCAGGGACTCCGGGGACAGGCCGCTCGCGTGCGCGAGGCTCCGGGCCTCCGTCAGCGCGGCGCGCGCCGCTGCCTCCACCGCGATGTCGTCCTCGAAGGGCTCCACCACCGCCGTCTCCGCCGCGCGGGCCCGCGTCTTGTCCCGCACCGCGTCCAGCACCGTGGAGGTGGCCGCCACCGCCAGTCCCACCGGCAGGCTGCGCCGCGCGAGCAGCGTCGCCGCGCCCAGGCCTCCCGCCCCCACGTACGACAGCCGCATGCCCCATGCCGCCGGGCCCCAGAAGCGCCCCGCCGCCTGGGTGCGCACCTCCGAGGCCAGGTGGCCCTGCGCCAGCTCCAGCCGCGCCTCGAAGTCCGTCCTCAGTCCCTCCGAGGTGCGCGCCAGGCCCGACTCCAGCGCCGTGCGCGTCCGGGCCAGCGTGTCCTCCGTCTCCTTCAGTGCCGCCTCCACCCGTGAGGCCAGCTCCTCCAGCGCGCCCCGGGCGTTGGAGCGCCGCACCCGCTCGGCCACCGCCTGCGTGCCCAGGGACTTGAGGTGGAAGAGGAAGGCGCCGAACTCGCCAGAGGGGTCCTGTCCCCGCTGCGCCGCCCGGCCGCTGATGGCGAAGACGGGCACCGACTCCAGCGCCAGCCCGTACTGCTCCGCGGCCAGCCGGCGCGCCTGGGACTTGAGGGCCTCGCGCGAGTCGGCCGACAGCTCGTCCGCGAAGTTGATGAGGAACACGAGCGCGCGGCGCCGGGCGAAGCCGGCGAGGAACTCGGCCTGGGTGGCCTCGGCCACGCTGCCCCGGTGCATCACCACCAGCGCCACGTCCGCGCGCTCCAGGGCCGCGCGCGCCACCTCGCGGTGCACGGTGGCCACGCTGTTGAGGTCCGGCGTGTCGATGAACACCTGGCCGCTCCACATGCCCCGCGGGCCCGGCGTGTAGCGCACCACCCGGGCGCCCACCTGGGCCAGGTCCTCCAGCCCGGCGCCCTCGGGGGCGAAGACGGTGGCGGCGGTGCTGGTGGGCCGGTCCTCTCCTTCTCGCGCGAGCGCCTGTCCGGCCAGGGCATTGAGCAGGGTGGACTTGCCCGCGCCGGTGGCGCCCACCAGGGCCACGGTGAGGGGCGCGTCCTTGCGCTCCAGGCCGCGCGCGTAGTCCTGGCGCAGCCGCTCGAGCCGGGCCGCCTGGGGCTTCAGCGAGGGCAGGGCCAGCGCGGCGGAGAGCAGCGGTTGGAGCGCGTCGGGGTCGGGCAGGGTGTCGGGCGGGGTGTTCACGGGCCCAAGACTCGCCAAGGCGTGCGCCGGTGCACAGTCCAAAGCGTCGGCACCTTTCCTTCAGTGGGCACTCGTATCCTCTGGGCAACTCGTCTTCCGGGGACGCCCTCATGGTGAAGAGCCGTGTACCTCCCAGCCGTGGGAGCGCTGTCGGCAGCGGTGCGGGCTCGTTGCTCCTGGCGCTGATGGCGCTGGTGCTGCTGGGGGTGTGGGCCCGAGACCGGCCCGGTGCGCGACATGGTGACCTGGGAGCGGCTGTGCCGGGCCACGATGCGCGCGGCCTCCAGAAGAGCCGCGACTTCTCGGGGATGGACTATGGCGCGGTGCGAGCACAGATGATCGCGGACGCGAGGGCGGCCCTGGCGTACTACGGCGAGACGCTGAACATCCGCCGTCCTGGGCTCGAGGGCCGAGTGAAGGTGCGGCGGGTCCGCCTCATCTACGAGGGCGGCGCGCTCAAGCCCAGGGATGAGCGCATCATGAGGGAGGCCTTGCACGCCACCAAGGCGACAGTCCCAGGAGTGGAGGTGCTGTTCCGATGAAGGTGCTGAGCGTGCATGACTTGAAGCCGGAGGACAGCCTGCTGCTCACGTTCGAAGGGGCCAGCAAGCCACGGATCGCGTTGAAGAAAAGGCTGGAGCCATTCCTGGATGCATTCGAGAAGAACGCCGAGGGGTGGATGCCGGACGTTGTCAATGGCAAGCGGCAGCGAAAATACTCCCGTCCCTCCTTCTTCCAAGCCCTGGAAGAGCGGCGAGAGGGAAACCACACGTTCATCGGGCTCTACCGCACGGAGTGGCCCGCCCTGGACGGTTGCTTCGACCTCTGGCTCTCACGCAAGCCTCCCGGACTGGAGGTCTTCCTCCGCGTGCAGCCGCTCTCCTTCTTCGCGGATGAGCAGCGCTGCCTGCACTTCGTGGAGATGGTGCGTGCGTGGGCCTCTCATTACCCGGTTTCCCATGCCGTGGCCCACAGCGATGCGGACAGGGTGCTGGCGGGAGATCCTCGCTTCGGCCGTGATGAGCAGACCTACTTCCGAGACGGTTTCGACAAAATCTACGAGGTGTTCTGGCTGAACGTCTTCGGCCCCCGACTGGTGGAGGAGGTGGGCCGCGAGCGCATGCTGTCCACGCCGGCATGGCGGGTGGAGGAATTGCCCAATGGTTGCGTGCTGCTGGTGACCTGGCCCACGGCGGCGGACTTCGCCAGCGAGGAAGCCCGCATGGCCCAGGCCCGGGCACATGCCCACCTGCGGCCGGACCTCGGCTTCGACACCGTGCTGCGCACCCTGCGCGAGCGCAGTGCCACGCTGGCCCCCGTGGAGCCGCGCTTTCCTCCGGACCTGGCTCCGTTGCTCTCGCGCGTGGTGGACGCGGCGGCCGTCCACGAGCGCCAGCGCACCATCGCCGGGCTCAACGCCTGGCGGCCGCCCGAGCCCGAGGAGTGGCTGCCCCTGGACGCCGCCCTGCCCCCGGACGTGGCGGACCCGGAGCGCGTGCTCGAGCAATACCGCCTCCACGCCGAGCACCTGGTGGCGCTGCTGCACACCCCGGTGCCCTCCGTCTTCAAGGCCACCCCCGAGTCGCTCACGGACGTGGACGCCTACTTCTGGCGCGACGACTTCACCCGGGGGCGCTCGAGGGAAGCCATCGACGAGCACCTGGTGCCCGCCGTGGGGGCCTACCTGGGCGAGGTGTTGGTGGAGCACCTGGACGGGCGGTGGATTCCGCGCAAGAAGCTCATGGAGGCCCAGGTGCTCGCCGGGGGCCGGGTCTGGTTGCCGATGAAGCGCGCCTGGCGCTACCTGCGCTCCCGCCAGTCGCTGCTGGATTACTCCCTCACCCAGCTCTACCGCGAGGCCGAGCGCCACCGCTCCTGAGTCCGCCGGCAAACGCACGAAGGGCCATCCTCGAGTGGTGGAAAGGACGGGGCCCCAGCCGGGCTGCGTGACCTGATACGTTGAGGTCCTCCGAGGTAAGCCCCGCGTGTCCACACATCCGCCCGTCCCCAGTCCCGAGCACCCCATTGTCCGCGGCGTGGTGGCCGCCCTGCTTCCGCCCGATGACACGCCGCCGCTGCCGGTGGGCACCCGCATTGGCGGAGACGTGGTGGAGGGGGTGCTGGGCCGTGGCGGCTTCGCCACGGTGTACCGGGTGCGCAGCCAAAGCGGCTACGTGTCCGCCCTCAAGGTGCTGCCCCTGGACCAGGGCCCCGAGCGGGCCGAGCGCGCCTGGCGGGAGATGGCGCTGGGCGCGCGCCTGAACCACCCCAACCTCGTGCGCCAGTTGGGCGCGGGGCAGTGGCCCCTGGAGAACCCGCGCTACCTGTGGGTGAAGATG
>NZ_DASUNC010000093.1:0-64415 GCF_036277355.1 Archangium sp. | reverse complement strand
CGAGGGGTTGTGCTCCAGGGCATGTCTCGACAGCGTCCTGCCCTCCACGTACTCCATGACGAGGTAGAAGGAGCCCTCCTCCGGGTACGGCCAGCGCCCATGGCCCAGCACCCGCACCACGTTGGGGTGCTCCAGGTGGCGCAGGATGTCGAGCTCCAGCTCCCCCGAGTGGCTCACCGGCAGGGAGCGGAAGAACTTGAGGACATAGGAGCGGCCCTCCCACCCGGCCAGGAACACGTGGCCCTGGCCGCCCTGGCCCAGCGGGCCCACCACCCGGTACTGGCCCACCTTTTCTCCGGCCTCGGGCAGTCTGTACACCCACGATCTCTTCACTGGGGCTACCTCCGAAGTCCGGAGGCTAACATGACTCGATGGCTCTCCCTGCCCGCTCCTCCTGAGGGGACGCGGGCCCGCTGCGCGCGATGGGCTGGGCTCGCTGCTCAGCGTGTTTCACGGCGCGGGCGCCAGGCGGGTGCTGGCCCGCTCCGGGTGTAGATATCTACACCTGAAGCCCGTCACCACCCGGCCCAACACCCGCTCACTCCTCCTCGGTATCGGGATGGACGATGGAGCGGAGGGCCACGCGGAACAACCGGAAGCGGTCGGGTGGCAGCTCGCGCACGAGCATGGCGAGGCGCCGCAGCTCGGGGGGATCTCCGGGTGGGGGAGAGGGGGGCGGTGGCGCGGGCATGTCTTCCGGGGGGCTGACCCCGAGGAGCACATCGGCGGAGATGCCCAGCAGCACGCAGAGGGCCTTGAGCTTGGGGGTGCTGGGCATCATGTCCCCGCGCTCGATGCGGCCGTAGACGGTGGGGACGAAGCCCACGGCCCTGGCCACCTGCTCCTGGGTGAGCTCCAGGCGCATGCGGGCCATGCGCAGCTCCGTTCCCAACCGGGGTTGTAGCGCGTCCTTGGGTTTCACGTGTCCCTCAGCCTGTCTGGCGCCAGGCGGCGAGGGCCAGCAGCAGCCAGCCCGCGAGGAAGCCCAGGCCGCCGAGCGGGGTGATGGCGCCCAGGGCCCGCACGCCGGAGAGGGCCAGCGCGTACAGGCTGCCGGAGAAGAGGAGGATGCCCACCGTCATGGCCCACCCGGCCCCGTTCAACAGGGGACTGGGACGCACCTGCATCAGCAGGCCGATCGCGATCAGCCCCAGCGAGTGGTACATGTGGTAGCGCGCGCCGGTTTCGAAGAGGGTCAGGAGGTCCGGGGTGAGCCTTGCCCGGAGCGCGTGCGCGCCGAACGCTCCCGCCGCCACGGACAGGAATGCGCTTGCCGCGCCGAGAATGAGCCACTGCCGCATCGTCGAGCGCCTTTCTTTCTTCAAAGGTCAGACTGAGGCACCCTACCGCGCCTTTCCTGGCGCGTCTCTACTTCCTCTTCCGATGCCCGCTCCCACCCACAAGAAGCCCTCCTCCCGCAAGATGCCCGTCCTCACGCCGCAGCCCTTCGAGCTGAGGCCCTCGTCCATCCAGGGACGTGGCGCCTTCGCCACCCGCCCCATCCGCAAGGGGGCCCGCATCATCGAGTACGTGGGGGAGCGCATCTCCCAGGCCGTGGCGGATGAGCGCTACGACGACACCGCCATGTCGCGCCACCACACCTTCCTCTTCAACGTGGACGAGGACACGGTCATCGACGCGGCGCACGAGGGCAACGACGCCCGCTTCATCAACCACTCGTGCGCGCCCAACTGCCAGGCCTTCCTCGAGGGGGACCGCATCTTCATCTACGCCCTGCGGGACATCCCCCTGGGCGAGGAGCTCTGCTACGACTACTCGTACGACCGCACCGAGGACATGGGCCCGGAGGAGGAGGCGCTCTACGTCTGCCGCTGCGGCGCTCCCACCTGTCGCGGCACCATCCTCGCCCCGCTGGAGGAGGAGGCGGCGCCTCGGAAGAAGGCGGTGAAGGGGGCGAAGAAGAAGTCCTCCGGCTCGGCGCGCAAGCCGCCGGCGGGCAGCAAGAAGAAGTCCACGGCGAAGACCGGCCGCTCCGCGTCCGGGACGAAGAACCGCGCCCGGACCCGCTCGGCGCGCGGCTGAGGGGCCCGGAGGTTCACACGGGGTGGGAGGACGGGCCCGGATACCCTCACCCCGTCCCTCTCCCGAAGGGAGAGGGGAAATGGGCGAGGGTGAGGGGAGGGTGACGCAGGGTATGGGTCGGGGACCGGGGGAGCGGCCGCTGTGCCGCCGGTGGGGATGAACGGTGGACACCCGCGGTCGAAACGGGCACCGTCCGCGCGGTCGACTCGCACGGAGGACCCCTTTGACCCTCTCCCTGTTCGCGGCGCTTGCTCTCACCGCCGCTCCCGCCAAAACCCAGCCCTTCACCGTCCAGGACCAGGTCTCGATGCGCCGGATCAGCAATCCGAGCGTGTCTCCGGATGGCAAGCGCATCGCCTTCGTGCTGCGCTCCACCGACCTGGAGGCCAACAAGGGCCGCACGGACCTGTGGATCGTCAACGCCGACGGCACCGGTCCGCGCCAGCTCACCTCCTCTCCCGAGAGCGAGGCGCAGCCCGTCTGGAGCCCGGAGGGCCAGGGCCTCTACTTCCTCTCCTCGCGCGGTGGCTCCCGTCAGGTGTTCCGCCTGCCGCTGGACGGGGGCGAGTCCCAGGCCGTCACGAAGCTGCCCCTGGACGTGGGCGCCTTCGCCCTGTCGCGGGACGGCAAGACGCTCGCGGTGGCCATGGAGGTCTACCCCGACTGCCCCACGCTGGAGTGCAACACCCAGCGCCAGAAGGAGAAGGCGCAGTCCAAGAGCACGGGCCAGGTGTACGACAAGCTCTTCGTCCGCCACTGGGACACGTGGGGCAACGGCAAGCGCTCGCACCTCTTCGTGCTGCCGGTGGATGGCAGCGCCGCCCCGCGTGACGTGATGGCGGGCATGGACGCGGATGGCCCCAGCAAGCCCTTCGGCGGCCCGGAGGAGTTCACCTTCACGCCGGACGGCAAGGGGCTCGTCTTCGCCGCGCGCGACGTGGGCAACAGCGAGTCCTGGTCCACGGACCTGGATCTCTTCCTGGCCCCGGTGGACAAGGCCGGCACGCCGAAGAAGCTCACCGAGAAGAACCGCGCCACGGACACGCACCCCGTGTTCAGCCCGGACGGCAAGACGCTGGCGTACCTGGCCATGTCGCGTCCGGGCTTCGAGTCGGACCGGCTGCGCGTGGTGCTGCGCTCGTGGCCGGAGGGCAAGGAGCGGGTGCTCGCCGAGCAGTGGGACCGTTCGGCCGGCTCGCTCACGTGGAGCCCGGATGGGAAGTCCGTGCTCGTCACCGCGGATGACGTGGGCCACCACCGCGCCTTCTCGCTCGACGTGGCGAGCGGCCAGGTGACGGCCTTCAGTGGCCCGGGCTACGCCGCCGAGCCGCAGCCGCTGCCGGACGGGCGCATCGCCTTCCTGCGGGATGACCTGAAGTCCCCGGCGGACCTGTACACGGTGCGCGCGGACGGGAGCGAGCTGCGCCAGCTCACGCGGGTGAACGAGGAGGCGATGTCGCGCCTGCGCTTCGGGGACTACGAGCAGTTCGAGTTCCCGGGTTGGAATGGCGAGACGGTGCGCGGGTACGTGGTGAAGCCGGTCGATTTCGACCCGAAGAAGAAGTACCCGGTGGCGTTCCTGATCCACGGCGGGCCGCAGGGCAGCTTCGGCAACCACTTCCACTACCGGTGGAACCCGCAGACGTACGCGGGCCGGGGCTACGCGGCGGTGATGGTCGACTTCCACGGCTCGACGGGTTACGGCCAGGGCTTCACGGACTCCATCCGGGGGGACTGGGGTGGCAAGCCGCTGGAGGACCTGCAGAAGGGCCTGGAGGCGGCGGTGAAGCGCTACGCGTTCCTGGATGGGGACAAGGTGTGCGCGCTGGGGGCGAGCTACGGCGGGTACATGATCAACTGGATCGCCGGGCAGATGCCGGAGCGCTTCCGGTGCCTGGTGAACCACGACGGCAACCTGGACGAGAAGCTGGCGTACTTCAACACGGAGGAGCTGTGGTTCCCCGAGTGGGAGCACGGGGGGACGCCGTGGGAGAACCCGGAGGGGTACACGAAGCACAACCCGATCGACCACGTGGCGAAGTGGAAGACGCCGATGCTGGTGATTCACGGCGGGCAGGACTTCCGGGTGGTGGAGACGCAGGGCATGGCCACCTTCACGGTGCTGCAGCGGCGGGGGATTCCGTCCAAGTTCCTCTACTTCCCGGACGAGAACCACTGGGTGGTGAAGCCGGCCAACAGCATCCACTGGCACGAGACGGTGCTGGACTGGTTGGATCAGTGGACGAAGAGCGCGGCGAAGAAGCCGGTGGTGGCGCCCACGGTGAAGGCGCTGCCGTAGCGCTGCCGTAGCGCTCCCTCTCCCTCTGGGAGAGGGCCGGGGTGAGGGTCTGGAGCGCCGGGACCCCGCCCCGTCCCATTTCCCCGCACACGACAGCGGACACGCACGACGAGTGCGGCTAGCGTCCCCGGCCAGCGCGGGCCGGAATCTCCGGTCTCCGCCTCAAGGAGGATGCATGAAGTCGCGTTCGTCTCGCCGGGTGGCGGCGCTGTTCGCCACGGCTCTGTCGCTGCACGTGTCCGGGTGCTTCGGCTCGTTCGCCCTGACGCGGAACATCTACGGTCTCAATGAGCGCATCTCGGACAACAAGTTCGTCCGGTGGCTGGTGTTCCTCGGGTTCGTGATCATCCCGGTGTACGGGGTGGGGACGCTGGTGGACGCGCTCGTGTTCAACACGCTGGAGTTCTGGACGGGGAGCAACCCGCTGGCGAGCGCGGGGACGCAGGAGGACGGGACGCGGGTGGTGAAGCTGAGCCCCACGGACACGCTGAAGCTGTCGCGTGACGAGCAGGCCGGGGTGATGCGGGTGGAGCTGGAGCGCGCGGGGGAGAAGCCGGTGGTGCGCTACTTCGAGCCGCTCGAGGACGGCATGGCGGTGCGGGACGAGGCGGGCGTGCTGCTGGTGCATGCGCGCGAGCGCGTGGACGGAGGGGTGGAGGTGCTGGATGCCTCGGGTGCGGCGGTGACGGTGCACTCGCGCGAGGCGGTGGCCGAGGCCAACGCGGCCTTCGAGCAGGAAGGCGTGGCGGGGCTGGCGCGGCAGGTGACGCCCCAGATGTCCCTGCAGCAGGGGCTCGCGCTGGCCTGCCCGGGCCGCTGAGCCGGTGACGAGGGGGGCGCGTCCGTGGCCGCACGGGCGCGCCGTCCTGGCATGATGCGCGCGCCATGACCTCGTCCCCCGACTTCGACGCCTACCGCTCCGAGTTCCCCGTCGTGAAGGAGCAGCTGTACTTCAACCACGCGGGAGTCGCTCCCACGAGCCAGCGGGTGGCCACGGCCATGCGCGAGTGGGTGGAGGACGTGCTCCAGCACGGCGTGCGCTACGAGCGGGGCTGGGAGGCGCGGACGGAGGACACGCGCCGGCTGGCGGCGAGGATGGTGGGCGCGGCGCCGGAGGAGATCGCCTTCGTGCGCAACACGGGCCATGGCCTGGGCCTGGTCGCCGAGGGGCTCGACTGGAGGCCCGGGGACGAGGTGGCCGTGGCCTCGTCCATCGAGTACCCGTCCAACGTCTATCCCTGGCTGCATCTGCGCGACCGGGGCGTCTCCGTCCGGGAGATCGAGATGCGCGACGGGGGCGTGACTCCCGAGGCGGTGGCCGCGGCGATCACTCCGCGCACGCGGCTGGTGGCCGTCAGCTCCGTCCAGTTCGCCTCGGGCTACCGCACGGACCTGGAGGCGATTGGCGCGCTCTGCGAGCGCTCGGGCGTGCTCTTCTGCGTGGATGGCATCCAGAGCGTGGGCTGCCTGCCGGTGGACGTGAAGAAGAGCCGCATCCACTTCCTCAGCGCGGACAGCCACAAGTGGATGATCGGCGTGTCCGGCATCGGCTTCCTCTACGTGGACAAGGACGTGCTGCCGCGCGTGCGGCCGGTGCTCGTCGGCTGGCGCTCCACCACGGACGCGTGGAACTTCAACCGTGCCCACTTCGAGCTGCGTCCGGATGCGTTGAAGTTCGAGGAGGGGAGCCAGAACTACGCCGGCACCTATGCGCTGGGCGCCGCGCTGGGGCTGTTGTTGGAGGTGGGCCTGGAGAACGTCGAGGCCCGCATCCGGGAGCTGCTCACCCACCTGGACCGGGAGTTGCGCGCCATCGGGTGCGAGACGGGGCCCGTTCCCGCCCACCGCGCGGGAATCCTCACCTTCCTGCCGCCGCGTGGGGATGTGAAGGCGCTGGCCTCGTACCTCTCCGAGCGCCAGGTGAGCTTCTCGCTGCGGCGCGGGCGCATCCGCATCTCGCCGCACTTCTACAACCAGCCCGGGGAGCTGGATCGGCTGGTGGAGATGGTCCAGGCGTTCTCGGGGAAGTGAATGGACGGGGCGGCCGCTCAGCTGCTGCTCTCGCGCCGGTTCTCGAAGTGGACGAAGTCGATGAGGAACGTGGCCGCCATCACCAGGGTGCGCAGGCGCGCGTCACGGAGGCCCTCGAACTGGACGCCGAAGTTGTCCGCGTCCGTGAACAGCTCCTTGCCGAAGCCGCTCCACTTCTTGGCGATGGTGCCCACCTCGCGGCCTCCCTCCTCGATGACGAAGGTCCACGGGCGGAAGAAGGGCCCATTCAGGTGGGCCAGCTCCTCGCCATTGGGGCCGAGCACGTCATAGGCGCGGGTGAAGAAGCGGAAGCGCTGCTGGATGTGGCCCAGGAGCCGGCCGTCCCCATCCTCCACCTCCAGGGTGGAGAGCCAGAACCGCCACGGCCGCCGCAGCCGCAGCACCGGGGCGCCCGAGCGTGTCCTCAGCTCCATCGTGAAGGGCCGCTTCGCCTTGAGGAAGATGCGCAGCAGCCAGGTGCCCAGCCCGCCGCCCACCTCACCCGCATAGAAGAGCGTCTGCCCGTCGTCGCCCACCACCTCGTACGTGTTGCGCCCCTCGAAGCCGGTGAGGATCTCCCCCCACTCCTTCTTCTGGCGCACGCGCAGCGCGTTCTGGTGGAGCAGCGGGGCCAGGGCAGTGGAGTCAGCGGGCATGGGCACCTTCCGGGGCTTCGGTCCGGCCGGACTCTACCCGACGCTCAGCCCGGGGCGATCAACAAGGCGCGGAGCGCGTCGGGCGCGTGGAGCACCTGCCAGCCCTTGGGGGAGAGCGAGAGCAGCTTCCGGGAGGCCAGTGCCGCCAGGGCCCGGTCCACGCTGCGCCTCGCCGCTCCGATCTCCAGGGCCAGCCGCTGCCGGGAGAGCGGGTAGCGGATGACGAGCCCTTCCTCCCCCGGGCGCCCGAAGTGCTCCGCGTACTCCAGCAACACGCGGATGAGCCGCTGCTCGCACCCGTCGAAGCCCATGGCGCGGCTGATCCGGATGGTGCCCTCGAAGCTGGCCGCCAGGTCCGTCAGCACCGCCGTGGTGAAGCCATGGTCCCTCGCGAGCGCCTCGCGGAACACGGGCGCTGGAAGGACGTACCCCTCCAGCGGCGTGAGCGCCTCCGCCGAGGCCACCCACCGGCTGGCCTGCATCACCTCGAGCACGCCGAGGATGTGCGGCGCCCGGAGCAGCTTCACGGTGAACTGACAGTCCGGCGACAGGGCATGGAAGATCCGCACCACACCCTGTGACAGGAGCGTGAGTCCCTCGACGGATTCCCCGGCGGTGTGGAAGGTCGCTCCAGCGGGAAGCTCGAGCGGAAGGGCCGCGGCCTCCAATTGGATCCGTGTCGTCCGGGCGCATGAGCCCAGCGGGCTCCAGGCTGGCAGCGAGCGACACACGTCCATACCCGAGAGAGGGCCCGGGCCCGCCCGCATCCCAGAAATCGAATTTCCGCGGGATTTTCCCGCGCTCGCGCCGCGCCAGATGGCGTGGCCTGTTTTGGGGGGCTATTGGACCTGAAGGGCTAATCCAGTATTGCTGGTTCATCGCAACCGCAACCGACGGAGGCAATTCCCCATGTTTCGACTCCAGACGAAGATCGTGGCGCTGTCCCTTCTCTCCCTTTCTCTCGCAGTGACCGGCTGTGGTGGTGTCGAGGCGGAGGATCTGTCTCCCGAGGAGCAGGCGTCCTACGGCGCGAACCACGAGGCCCACGCCGACCACGCGGATGAGCACGACGTCGGCACCACGGAGTCGGCGGTGTGTGGCTACTGCGACAACTGTGTGTTGCACGCCCGGTGCTTGCAGCCCAACCTCCCGTACGGCCTGACCTACTGGAGCGACAAGGTGGCGATCATCAACAGCAACCACGCCCACAGGGGTTGCGTGGCGATGATCCCGACGTCGAGTGTGTACGGCCACGTCGCGTACGTCGCGGACGTGGACACGGCGCCGAGCCCGAACCGGATCACCCTGAAGGAGGCCAACTGGGTGGGTAACACCTGCAGCTCGCGCACGGGCACGAAGGATGGGTTGAACATCCGCAACTACTGGTGCCCCGCCGGCGCGCACACGGCGAACTGCGCGGGCCCGATGTAGAACCAGCCCCCGCTGGTGCTCCTTCGCCGTCCGCGTGGTCTCGCGGGCGGCGGTTTCGTTTCGGGTGGGTCAAGCCTCCGCGTTACACGTGCTGGATCCACTCGCGGAGGATGTTCGCGAAGGCGGCTTGCTTCGCGCGGATGTCCTTCGCGTCGCGGAATTTCACCGACGCCCGATCCCTGGCGAGCCACTCGAGCAAGGACTCGGGGTCGGCCACCTGGATGCCCGTGACCGCGGTGTCCCGCGTCTTCGCACCCAGGTGCAGGATGACCTGCACGCCGTCCTTCGCTCGGAGCTGGAAGGTCGCGAAGTACTCCGAGGTCCGGAAGCTCGGCGCGTTCCACTTGATGCCTTCGGCGATCTTCGGATCCGCACCGAGGATGATCCGCCGGAGGGCGGCGATCTCCTGCTTGAACGGGTGCTCGAGCGACGCGAGGAAGGCCTCGACGCTCTCGGGCTCGGACGCGCTGCGCTTCGCGGGTTTCTTGCTCGCGGGCTTCTTGCTGGCGGCTTTCGTGGCCACGTCGCACTCCCTGGGGTTCAGCGGGGACGCTGGATGAGTCGCGTTGTCTGTTCCTCGATGGGCGTCTCGGCCTTCGCACCGATGATCCGCGTGGTCCCCGAGTCCACTCCGGGGGCCGCGGCGATCTCACGCGTGAGCAACGCTTCCACCTCGGCGGGCGTGGGATCTCCCAGCTCGGAGAGATTCCGCTCGCGTGCCCACCGCTCCGCGAAGTTCTCTCGCAGCCAGCTCGTGAGCTCGACCGCCGGGAGCGCCTGCCGGACCGGTTCGAGCCCGCGCTGGAAGGCCCTCGCGTCGGCGTAACGCCGTGCCACGGCCGGGTGAAGCGCGGTCGCGAGGACGTTCCGGAGCAGCGCATACGCGGCGGGGGCGTCGGGCCGCTCCGCGTTCGGAAGTTGGAGGCGGCCCGAGGAGAGGTCGGGAAGCCTGCCGAAGAGCAGCTCATGGAGCACGCAGCCGAGCGCGAAGAGATCTCCGGAGATCGTCGCCTCGGCCCCTTCCATGCGCTCGGGGGGCATGTACGGGACCTTCCCGATGATGCCGCCCACCTGCGTGAGCCGTGTCGCGGGCAGCGAGGCGACGCTCGGGGTGACCTGCTCCTGCGCTTCGCCGGACCCATGCGCGATGCCGAAGTCGACGACCTTCACCACGCCATCGAAGGACACGACGAGGTTGTCCGCGCTGATGTCGCGATGAATCACGCCGCGCTCGTGCGCATAGGCGAGCCCCCGCAGGGCCTGCTGGCAGATCTCGACGATCACCTCGAGCGGCAACGGCTCTCCCTTGTGGACGCGCCGGACGAGCTCGAGCACGTTCACGCCGCTCAGGTACTCCATGACGATGAACCACCCGCCATCGACCTGGCCGAGATCGTAGACGGACACGATGTTGGGGTGGTGGAGGCGCGCGGCGGTGCGCGCCTCGCCGATGAAGCGGTGGAGCCGGACCTCGGGCTCCTCGTGCTCCTCATCCAGCATGCGCTTGAGGACGACAAGCCGGTGGAAGCCCGCGCGGCCGGTGCGCACCGCGAGCCACACCTCGCCCATGCCGCCGCGTCCGAGCCGGGTGAGCCGGCGGTAGCGGTGGATGCCGGTGCCCAGGTCCGCGCCGCGCAGCGAGCGGGCGGTGAGGATGGCGAGCGCGGAGGAGGCGAACAGCAGGAAGGGGAGTCCCACGAGCGCGAAGAGCGAAGGGCCCGGGAGCCAGCCCGCGTCGATGGCGAGCTCGCGGCCCAGGAGCACGAGCGCGCACAGGGCGGCGGCGAGCACGGCGATCGCCATCGCGCCCCGGCGTTTCAGGAGCCGCGCCGCTTCCACGGCCCAGGTCCCGGCCACGCTCGTCGCCAGCAGCCAGAAGAGGGGGAGGCTCAGGCCCGCGGTCGCATGCGTGAGCTGCTCCGAGGTCAACCCGGCCGTGGGCAGCGTGAGGACGGACCAGGTCACGTCGACCACGCGCACCGTCCCGAACGCGAGGGCCACGCCCAGCATCACCCGCCGCCAGAGGGTGAGCGGCTGATCCAACAGCGACCACAGGACGCGCAGGAGGGTGTAGGGGAGGGGAATCGACGGGAGGACGCCGAGGATGAGCCATGGCCGCGTGTCGGCGATCATCGCGCTGGCCTCGCGGCTGGTGAGACCGATGGTGAAGGTGAGCACCGCGAAGCCGAGGAAGCTCGAGGCGAGCCAGAGCTGGACCCGCTGGGTGCGCACGGCGGCCCAGGTCACGAAATGCACCAGCGCGAGGACGAGGAACGCGCCCGCGAGCGCGAGGTGCAGCATGGTATATGGCGTCACGCGCGGGAGCGTAGTGGATGGAGCCCGCGCCCTCCAAACCAAGGACCCGCCTCATGCCCTCCAGCTTCTTCTTCGCCCGGCTCGTGCCGAATCGTCCCGACTTCCCCATGTCCATGACCGCCGAGGAGCAGGCCACGATGGGCGCACATAGCGCGTTCCTCCAGAGCCAGCTCTCGGCCGGCTCCCTGGTGGTGGCGGGCCCGGTGATGGATCCCAAGGGCGTCTTCGGCCTGGCCGTGTTCGAGGCGGAGTCCATGGCCGCGCTCAGTGCCCTGCTCGAGAAGGATCCCGCCCGGGCCATCGGGCGCTATGAGATCTTCCCCATGGCCTCGGCCTTCGCCCGTCCGGCCGCGAAGTAGGGCCCGTCACCGGCGGACGGGAACGTCCTGGGCGGCCAGCTCGATGACGAGCTGGTCCCGGGGCACCGTGCCTCGCCGCTCGTGACGCTCCTCGGCGTAGTGGTACGTGACGCGCACGCGCCGGGTGTCAGTGGGTAGCACCACGCGCGTGGGCTCGAAGGGCTGGAGCGCCGTGTTGCCGGTGCGGCGCACGTGCAGGCCTCCCCCTTCCGAGGCGGTGAGCTCGAAGGTCTGCCCGAGCCGCGCCACGGGCCTGTCATCGGCCCACAGCGTCAGGTGGCGGAACACGTCCCCCGTGGGAAAGGCGTGCCCCACGCCGCGAGATTCGAGCACCGCGACGAGCTGCCCCCGTGTCCGTTCCACCCGGAGCGACAGCGCGCCCCGGAGGAAGTCCCGGTCATACGCTCCCCGGAACGCGTGCGAGCCGCCGGGCATGTGGCAGCTCTGGCACGTGCCCTGGCCGCCGCGGTCCCGCCAGTCGCGCCACTCGCTCCAGGTCGTCTGCATCTTCTCGTCCGTGAGCACGGATTTCCCGTCCACCACTTCGTGGCCGAGGAACTCGTGACAGCTCGCGCAGAAGGAGGGCTCGGCCAGTTTCGGCTCGGAGCGCAGGGGGTGATCGGCCTCCGGAGGTCGGGGATTCGCCGTCATCACCACGCCCTCGCGGACGTGGCACGTCACACAGGTGATGCCCTCGTGGGCCAGCGACTCCCGGGGGACCGAGGCGAGGGAGCGCTCGCGGACCAGGGCCGGACGCCGCCGCAGCGCCGCCTTCGCCTGCGCCTCGAGCGGGGCATGGCAGTACACGCAGCGGGGATGCGGTTCCGCCGCGAAGCCATCGAGGAACACGGCGTTGTCGAGGCTCCGCCGGTGGCGGGACCGCGTCCACGCTTCGTACACCTCCGGGTGGCACGACTCGCACGTCTCCGCCGAGGCGCCCGAGACGCGCACGGGCTCCAGGAAGCTCCCGAAGTCCCAGGGCGAGGGGGATTCGGCCCCCGCCGCCGTGGCCAGGAGCAGGGCGAGGAGTGCCACCTGCTTCATGTGCTCGACACGGCCTCGCTCGTCGCCTTCCGCACGGAGATTCCCGACTCGGGGTCCACTCCCTCGTACTCGGAATTGCTGTCCACCAGCTCGGTCCGCTCGAGCCGGGACACCTTTCCATTCGTGTACGTGGCGGTCGTCACGCCCACGGTCACGATGGGGCTCCCGAGGTCATCCTCGCTGGTCTCCAACGTCACCAGGCGCGTGAGCCTTCCGCCCTCCAGCAGCGCGATGGCATGCGTGGTGGTCGTGGAGGAGGTGCGCTCGACGACGACGTGCGTCTGGGTGAAGTACACCTTCTTCACGTCGGTGGCCGAGCCCTCGAGCACCAGCAGATTCGAGAGCACCGTGCCGTGCCGGTATCCCTCGTCGTCGCTCAGCCTCGGGGTGAGGGAGCCCCGCCCCTTGGCCTCGAAGAGGGTGGCCTCGGACAGGTTGAACAGGGGCACCATGAGTGGGGAGAGGGAGAAGTCCTCCGGGTAGGAGAAGTTCTCCGGCAGCACCACGCGGCCCCGCTGGGTGAGCGAGTACCACTTCCCCTCCTGGGGCGGAGCGGCGGCGAGCTTGCCGAGCTCCTGGATCAGCGCCTTGTCCGGCTCGGCCAGGGGGCCGGCGAGCTGTCCCTTCTCGACCTGGGTGAGCAGCGGAACGAAGTCCCTGGCGGGCACGCCCTTCTCGGCATGGCCGTCCTTGTCCTCGTCGAGCACCCGGGCGTAGCGCTTGGAGAGCAGCTTCTGCTCCACCTTCTGCTCGAAGCGCGAGGACGCGAACGGGTAGCTCTTGGGCAGACGGGCGAAGTACTTCGCGGCCTCCAGGCGCTCCTTCTTCCACTGGAGCAGGGCCTCGTGCTTTCCCTTCTCGACGGCGGCGTTGTACGGCACGTCGCTGTCCACGAAGACCTGGACGTCCGACACGCAGGTGTCCTTGTACTTGGAGCCCGGGTGCACGCTGTCGACGGTGAGCACCACGTCCGCCACGGCGCCCGTCACGGGGATGTCGAAGGACTGGGGCCCCATCTTCCGCTCGAGCGTGAGCTGCGTCTTCGCGGACTCCTGGCCTCCCGGGCCGCGCACGGTGACGGTGAGCTGCCGGGGCGCGGAATTGGCGCTCAGCAGCGCCTTGGATTTTTGATAGCCATTGAAGACGACGAGGCGGATGGCCCGCGCCGACTTGAGAGCCGAGACGGGAATCGTCAGCGACTCGCCGATTCCATCTCCCTCGGCGCCCTCCACCCAGGCTGTCTTCACATCGTCATCGAGCACGTAGCTGGGGTGGTAGTTCTCCTCGTACTTGTTCCAGTTGCTCTTGAGGAAGCTGGTGGCCGTGGCCTGCTCGGCGTGCAGGCGCTGGAAGCCGCCAGCGGCGGTGAGTGAGGGAAGCAGGACGGTCAGCAGGAGGGGTCGCATGATCTCCTTCTATACCGATCACCCCAGCAGCTTCGAGAAGAACCACACCAGCGCGGATTCCACCTCGGCGCGTGTTGGACCAGCGGGTTTGTCATTTCGCTCCCTCAGGGTGAGGACCTGAGGCGGGAGGAAGGAGTCATCCGTCTGAGGGTCGTACGGGGTGAGCGCCACCTCCACCGGGCTCGCCCCCTTTGGTGCGCAACTCCCGCACCAGTGCTTGTCCTCCCAGGCGAAGGCATGCGCTCGTTTCAGCTCGCGGTGGCAGCCGGCGCAGGAGTCCTCTGGAGGCGCTGGCTCCGGGGGGCCCTTGCCGCGCGCTGGCGGCCACGGGTCCGGTGCCGCCTTCGGCATGCGCAGCAGGAGCTCCAGCTCGCCCGCATCCAGGCCCACGCCCCGGCAGCTCGTGCAGACATCCACGGGCACTTCGGCCACCTTGGCCACCGCCAGTGGACCGCTGCCGCACTGGGGGCAGCGCGAGGCCTCCTCCCCGCAGGAGGGGCAGCTCGGGGCCTCCCGCAGCGTGGCCTGGCAGTGCTTGCATTCTCCGAGGCTTTTCAACGCCTTTCGCACCAGGACGACGAGCGCCGGAGCCCCCACCACCCTGGCGAGCGAGCCCTCCTCGAACCACACCGCGCGGCAGGTTCCGCACTCCTCCCGCAGGAAGCCCCCGAGGAGGGTGGGGCGCATGGTGCCGTGATGACAGAAGGGACAGGGGGTCACGGAGGTTCCGAGGGTGGGGAGATTCGCCGAGTATAGCCGCGTCCCCGGTGCCTGCTGAACGGCAGCGGATGTCCGCTCGCCCGGGCTGGGGGGAGTCGAGAGGGAGCATGGTCGAGGACGTCTGCTTTCACCCCGCGGGTGTGTCTGTGTAGCGTGTTGGATCAGGGCGTGGGTGAGGCGTGAGCCAGGGCCGGCCCTCCCGTCACATGAAAGCAAGAGCAGCCATTCAGCGTCCAGGCGGCGGACGCGAGTCAGGGCAGGCCGCGGTGGAGTCGGCCATCGTGCTGCCCATGTTCGTGTTCCTCCTGTTGGGCCTCCTGCAACTGTCCCTGATGCACCAGGCGCGGCTGATGACGAAGTACGCGGCCTACAAGGCCGCGCGGGCGGGCTCCCTGCACCACGCGGATGTGGACATGATGGAGCGTGCCGCCCTCGCCGTCCTGCTGCCGCTGGTGAGCCGGGATCTGGGGGGCGGTGAGTACATCAAGTCCGTCACCACGGCGGACGACTTCAACGCCAAGTGGAAGTGGAACAGCGTCCAGGTCAACGAGATGCCGGACGCCGATGGGCTCCCCCATGCCGCGGTGACCATCTGCGGGCCGGTGAGTGAAGATTTCCCCGGCAACCCGGCCGAGGTGGACTTCGATGACCCGGAGTGGTCCACCGGCAACGGCGGCGATTGGAAGGAGAGTGAGCGTACCAAGCTGCGCGTCCAGGTGACGTTCAACTACCGGATGCCCATTCCCTTCGCCAACCAGGTCATCCACGCGGCCAGCCGCCACCGGGACATCACCCCCGTGCTCCGGCTCAAGCGCCGCTCCGACCGGACCCCGGTGAAGGTCGACCTGTACAACGATCTCGCCAGCCGGGGCCTCTACATCCTTCCCATCCGCGCCACCTACACCATGCGGATGCAGTCCAACCTCTACCCGCAGAAGTACCCTCTGCCCGGGAAGAACGAATGCCGCTTCATGTTCTGAGGCCCTCGCGCCGCCGTGAGCGGGGCCAGACGATGGTGCTCGGTGCGCTCACCTTCCTGGTGCTGGCGCTGCTGGTGGCGCTCAGCTTCAACCTCGGCCATGCGCTGCGCAAGAAGGTCAGCCTCCAGCAGCACAGCGACGTGCTCGCCTACTCGATGGCGGTGCTGGAGGCGCGCGCGCTCAACTACTACGCGGTGAGCAACCGCTCCATTGCCGCTTCGTACGTGGCGATGAACAGCATCCACGCGTACATGGCCGCCTCCAGTGTCACCGGAGAGATGATGCGGGCCTCGCGTGGCAACTTCCAGCTCATCGCGGCGCAGGAGTTCGCGCAGTGCGGCTGCAAGAAGTGCTTCAAGCACTGCGTGCATGCCTTCAAGGCGTTGAGAATCGCCAGCAAGTACGGGAGCGCGGGCCGCAAGTACGACCGGAAGGTGCGGGGATTGGAAGGGAACTTCAACACCATCATGACGGGGCTGGATCGGATGGTGGACGACATCCACGCCTCGCAGAGCCAGGTGCACACGCGGACGCTGGAGGCGGTGCGCGACGGCCGGGCCCACGGGCTGGGCAGATTGGCGGACGCCAACGCCCCTGGTGTGGGGGAGCTTCCCGGGCAGGTGGGGCGCCTCAACGCGGACGAGCTCGAGTGCGCGGTGGACGGCAGGCCCTGCGAGAGCAGCGTGGCCAGCTCCCCTCTGAAGGCGCGCGCCCGGGTGATGACCGAGGTGGCCAATGCCTCCCGCCCCGGCTGGCCCGCCAACCGCGGTGTCTTCTTCAGCTATCCCTCCTATCTCCATGGAGACTTCCTCAAAGAGCTCCGCGACATCCCCGGCGAGGGGTCTCATTGGGTGCTTCCCAAACACAAGGGGACGGCGAAGACGGTGCAGTCGCCCGGTGCGCTGCATGGGCCCGGGCAGTCGGCGGGCAACGAAGGCCTCGCCGTCTCCGCGGACGAGTCGGGTGCCATGTTCAACCAGTGGAAACATGGCATCGCCCCCTCCGGCTCCTATTCCGTGCGCGTGTGGAGCGACAAGAACGGTGGCGGCCATCGTCCGGGGGGCGCCCACCAGGGCCGTCACCGCTTCGAGGGCGTCAATACCAAGGGGCTCACCGCCTGCGCGCGAGGCGGCAACTGCTTCATGAAGTTCCGCGCCAACGACGACGCGAGGCGGGACTGGGGCCAGCCTCGCGTCTACAGCTATCTGTCCCGGAAGCTGCGCTGGGGAGACAGTGGCAAGCCGCTTCCCTGGGAACTCAATGACTCGGCCACGGTGACGTTCCGGCAGGGGGCCTCCACCGGCAAGCTCACCCTGGCGGCGGACGAGGGCGCGGCCCTGTCCCAGGCGCTCGTCTACTACCACCGCTTCGGGGAGAACGGCTGGCGCGAGGCGCCCAACCTCTTCAGCCCGTACTGGCGGGCCAAGCTGCACCCGCTCACCCGGGAGCAGGCCGTGAAGGTGCTCGAGGCCGCCGGGGACGAGGACGCGGCCCGGCTCGTCCAGGGCGCCGGGAGGTTGGCGCTATGAGCTCCTCCGTATCCAGGTGTGCCGCTCGAGGCGCCGCCTCGGTGGAGATGGCCCTGTGCATGTTGGTCCTCATCCCCATCTTCCTCTACGCCCTCTTCCTGGATGATCTGCTGCGCTACTCGCTGGACGTGCAGGAGGCCGTCGTCTCCACGGTGTGGGACTACACGGTGCAGGACTACACGGGAACCGGAGACAAGAAGTTCAATCCCGTGACGGTGCAGCACTACGCCCGCCTGATGTACTGCGATCACGAGTCCGGCAAGAACCGCTACGACGAGAAGACCGAGAGCGGCGAGCTCAAGGATTGCGCCGAGGAGGACCACCATGACGGCACGGCGCTGGTGGCGCACGTGTGCTGGCTCAACAGCAGGGAGAAGGCGAAGGGTGACAGTGTCGACAAGCCTGGCGACACCAAGCAGGTGACGTGCGTGGGCCCGGACAAGTCGGTGGGGGACCTCGGGGCGGACGGGCTGTACGCGGGCTACCACTCGTCCGGCGAGTTCAACCAGGGCGGCTTCATCCACTGCTCGGCCCGGGCGGTGGTGGAGAACTATCTGCTGCCCCAGCGCTTCCTCCCCGAGTTCTCGGATGACAAGGAGCGGGTGGACCTGACGAAGAAGATGTGGCGCGCGAAGAAGGGCGGGAACGGCTACCATGACAACGCCAAGGACGGCGACAAGGGCTCCGCCTACTTCATCAAGGAGCAGGAGATGTCCATCCTCGTGGACACCTGGGCGCTGACGAAGCCGGCGCAGGCGCGGCCGGGGAAGAAGGAAGGGGAGCTGTACGAGCGGGTGAACAACGTCTACGCGAGCGCTCAGAGTCAGGGCTACGTCCAGATGAAGAAGGGCGCCGAAGACTTCTTCAAGAATGCGAGGCAGTCGTTGCTCGACGGCAAGTTCCTGCCGGACGAGGGGGGGGACGATCCGCGCAAGCCCAATCTCTCCATCAAGCCGCATACGGCGGGCATGGAGGCGCCGAGTGAGAAAATCAAACAGGCGAGCGGCTCCAGCAGCTACTTCAATACCGAGTGGAAGGATTGGGAGCAGAACCGGAACCAGAAGACCTACGAGAAGCGGGGCCCGTACTACATGGGCTGCCGCAAGCCGGGGACGTGCCGATGAGCAGGGTGCCACGGTTGGCGGTGCGAGTCCTGTCGCTGCTGTTCTCGGCGGTGGTGGTGGGCGGCCTCGTGGGCTTCGGCTGGGGGCGCCTGGCGGAGGAGGTGGCGCCAGCGCCGGTGGAGCGCGTGGTGCCGGACGAGGCACGCCCGGTGGCGCGGCGAGGGGCGCGGACGCCCGAGGAGGAGGCGGTGCTGGAGCGGGCGCTGTCTGCCTTTCCACCCTATCCCCGGGGCAGCCGCCCGGAGGTGTTGGCGGCGGACTACCTGGGGCCGGACGCGCCCGTGGCGGTCGCGTGGTTCTCCACGGAGGATGCGCCGGACCAGGTGTTGAGCCACTACCGGGACACGCTGCTGGAGGCGGGACTGCCGGTGCTGGGCGAGCGCCACGGCGAGTACGCCGGCTACGTGGGGTATTGGAGCCCGGCGGCGGAGGCGGTGCACCTGGTGTCGGTGCTGGCGCAGGGGGGCGAGACGCTGGTGTTCATTTCGTCGGGGCAGGTGGCGCCGTTGCTCGAGGGGGCGCCGGAGGTGCCTGGGTGGATTCCCCTGCCAGAGGAGACGGAGGAGCCCACGGTGCTCACCTTCCAGATGGAGGGAGCCACGCAGTACACGCTGTCCGGGCGGCTCGCGGGGATGTCCGTCCCCGGGGCGGCGGAGCTGCTCCAGCGGACGTTCGAGGGGCGGGGGTGGAGCGTGCAGCCGCTGCAAGAGCCGGGAGAGCTGGCGGCGGAGTTGGAGGTGCACCGAGGCGGCGTGCGCGGCCTGGTGATGGTGCGCCAGGCTCCTTCGCTGCTGGATGCGGAAGTCTACCTGTCATTGACCGAGCGCATGCGCGCTCCAGCGGGGCATGGCCCGGAGGCGGTTCGATGAAGAGCGCATGGACGTGGGGACTGGTAGGCGGGCTGCTGTGGGCGGGCGGGCTGGCGCGGGCCGAGAGCTGTGAGAAGTACTGCCGGGAGGAGACGAGGCAGTGCGTGGCCATCTGCGAGGAGCACGCGGGGGGAGGCACGGCGAAGTGTGTGAAGGCCTGCGAGCAGGAGGAGAAGACGTGTGTGAAGGAGTGCAAGGAGGATGAAGCGGATGCGCGGTAGCCGCCTGGAGAGGACGCCTCGGGGTCAGGCGATGGTGGAATACGCGATCGTCACTGCGGCCATCATGGGCTTCACGGTGATGGGCTGGCCGTTCCTCATCCAGCTTCTCAATGCATTGCACCGGTACTTCCAGTCCCTCTACTACGTCATCCAGTCACCGGCGATATGAGCGCCGCCCGGCCGGCTGCCACCTCGCTCCTCGACAAGCCAGACGCCTGATGGCTCACAGCCCGGTGTACGGCTTGTTCGGTCTCGGGGGACTGATAGAATTTTTGGATCTTCTGTAGCTGAGGTGGACGGACGTCTGCCCGTCTGGCCTGCTGGGAGTCGAGAAGGAGCACGGTCGAGGACGTCTGCTTCCAGTGCTCAAACACGTTCGTGTACTTTTCGACAGGGGCGTGGGCGAAGAGAGCGGCATGAAGTCTGCCGCCGCGTGTCGCACGGTGCCCCGATTCATCCAGCATCAGGGGGCTCGATCCAATCATGAACAGTAACGACGCCGGTGCCGCGCGCGGGGAGCATCCCGCGGGCATCGACATGAGGAACTTCGTACCCGGAGACCTGGGCCACCCGCGCCAGGGCCCTGACGTGAAGGCACGCCCTTCCGCCGGAGCGCGGCAAGCCCCGGAGCACTCCGCCGAGGCGCCTGTGCCGGGCGTGCCGGGCCCCGGCGCGCGCATCCACCACTACGAGCTCATCCGCGAGCTGGGCAGTGGCGGCATGGGCACCGTCTTCCTCGCCCGAGACACCCGGCTCGGCCGCCGCGTGGCCATCAAGTTCCTCCACACCCAGGAGCCCGCGCTCACCCAGCGATTCATCCTCGAGGCCCGCGCCACCGCCCGGTGCAGCCACGAGAACATCGTCATCATCTACGACGCTGGCGAGTTCAACGACAGCCCCTACATGGTGCTGGAGTTCCTCAAGGGCCAGCCCCTCAACAAGCTCCTCAAGGGCCAGCGCCTGCCGCCGTCCCGCGCCGTGGAGCTGATGGTGCCCGTGGTGCGCGCCCTGGCCTGTGCCCATGAGCAGGGCATCGTCCACCGCGACCTCAAGCCCGAGAACATCCTCGTCACCGACTCGGGCGCCATCAAGGTGCTCGACTTCGGCATCGCCAAGGTGCTCCGCCAGGAGGAGTCCTCGGTCATCGTGCAGGCCGCGGACGTGTCCGCGCTCCCGCCCAAGGACTCCAGCCTCACCCAACACGGCGCCATCCTGGGCACCATGTCCTATATGTCCCCCGAGCAGTGGGGCAACGGGGTGCCCGTGGACCACCGCACGGACATCTGGGCCGTGGGCATCATGCTCTTCCGGATGCTCGCGGGCCGCCACCCCCTGGAGCCCCTGCGCGGCTCGCAGCTTGCCGTCACCGCCTTCCTCGACGAGCCCATGCCCCGCCTGCGCGACGCGCTGCCGGATGCCCCCGCGGAGCTGGCCGCCATCGTCGACCGCTGTCTGCTCAAGCACAAGGAGGAGCGCTTCCCGGATGCGCTCGCGCTCCTGCGCGCGCTCGAGCCCTTCCTGCCCGGGCGCTACGCCCGCGAGCTGCGCATCGACGAGAGCCCCTATGCCGGGCTCAGCTCCTTCCAGGAGGCGGACGCGGACCGTTTCTTCGGCCGCTCCCGGGAGATCGCCGCCCTGATGAACCGGATGGGGGACCGGCCGCTGCTGGCCGTGGTGGGGCCCTCCGGCGCGGGCAAGTCCTCGTTCGTGCGCGCCGGCCTGGTGCCCGTCCTCAAGCGCTCCGGCGAGGAGTGGGAGGCGCTCGTCATCCGCCCCGGCCGTCATCCGCTCTCGGCGCTGGCGAGCATGGTGGCGCCCTTCGTGAGCTCCTCGGCCACCGTGGAGGAGGACCTCCAGACGCAGCAGCGGCTCGCCGAGCGCCTGCGCATCGAGCCCGGCTTCGTCGGCACCGTGCTGCGCAGCCGCGCCCGGCGCCAGGGCCGCAAGATCCTTCTCTTCGTGGACCAGTTCGAGGAGCTCTACACCCAGGTGCCCGATGCCGCGGAGCGCCTGGCCTTCACGGCGTGCCTGGCCGGCATCGCGGATGACGCGACCTCGCCCATGCGCGTGGTGGTGTCGCTGCGCTCGGACTTCCTGGACCGGGTGTCCGAGGACGAGCGCTTCATGGCCGAGCTGAGCCAGGGCCTCTTCTTCCTCGCGGCGCCGGACGGCGAGGGCCTGCGGGACGCGCTGGTGCAGCCCGCGGAGATGGCCGGCTACCGTTTCGAGTCCCCGGACATGGTGGACGACATGCTCGAGCACCTGGCGGCCACGCCGGGAGCGCTGCCGCTCCTGCAGTTCGCCGCCACCCAGCTCTGGGAGTCGAGAGACCCCGCGCGCAAGCTGCTCACGCGGGAGAGCTACGGCGCCATGGGGGGCATCGCCGGTGCGCTCGCCACGCACGCCGACAGCGTGCTGGCGGGGCTGTCCTCCGCGGAGCGCGTGCTGGCTCGCTCCGTCTTCCTGCGCCTGGTGACGCCCGAGCGCACGCGGGCGATTGTCTCGGTGGAGGAGCTGGGCGAGCTGTCGTCGGAGACGGCGGCGCTGCGGCGGCTGGTGGACCTGCTGGTGCAGGCGCGGCTGCTGGTGGTGCAGACGGGAGGAGGGACGGCCGGGGCGACGGTGGAGCTCGTCCACGAGTCGCTCCTGCACAGCTGGCCCACGCTGCGCCGCTGGCTGGACGAGGGCCAGGAGGACGCGGCCTTCCTGGAGCAGCTGCGCAACGCGGCCCGGCAGTGGCAGGTGAAGGGGCTCGACAGTGGGCTGCTGTGGCGCGGGGAGATGGTGGAGGAGGCCCACCGCTTCCAGCGGCGCTACCGGAGCGAGCTGCCGAAGCTGCAGCGCGACTTCCTGGAGGCCGTCTTCACGCAGGCGGCGCGGGCCGGGCGGCTCAAACGGGCGTTGGTGGTGGGCTCCACGGTCTTCCTGCTGCTGCTGCTGGCGGCCTCGGCGGTGGCCCTGGTGAGCATCCGCGATGCGCAGCGGGAAGCCGAGCGGCAGGCCGTGGCGGCGCGGGCGTCGGCGGTGGAGGTGAAGCAGCGCCTGGCGGAAGTGCAGGCCAAGGAGCTGGAGCGCCAGACGGCGCTGCGCCAGGAGGAGGAGGCCGTCCGCCAGGCGGAGAGCGCCAACGAAGCGCTGCTGGAGAAGAACGAGATGCTGGAGGACGCATTGGACAACGCCGAGCTGGCGACGCGGCGTGCCCGGTTCTTGAAGTGGATGGCCGTGAAGAGCGCGAAGTCGGAGCGCAAGGCCCGGAAGGACGCGGACTCGGCGGCCGAGGAGCTCAAGAAAGCGCTGGCTCGCGAGCAGGAGCGCCGCTTCCGTCTGGAGTCGGAGCTGGGGGGGTACATCAAGAATTTGAAGGGAGTGGAGCAGTGAGAGCGGTGATGAAGGCGGTTGCGCTGAGCCTGGCCGTGGGCTCACTGGCGCTGGGGGCCGGACCTGCGTCCGCGCAGGAGCGCGGCTCCACCCTGGAGTCAGCGGAAGTGAATCCCTGGGTCCGCGGTGTCCCGAAGAAGAATCGGCTGGAAGCGCTCGAGCTGTTCGAGATGGGCAACGCGCGGCTGGAAGAGAGCCTCTTCGTGCAGGCGCTCGAGAGCTACCAGAAGGCGCTCGCGCAGTGGAACCATCCCGCCATCCACTACAACATGGCGCTGGCGTTGATGAGCCTCGAAAGGCCTCTCGAGGTCCATCTCCACCTGACGGAGGCGATGCGCTACGGCCCGGACCCCCTGGGGAGCGAGAAGTACGAGAACGGCCGCCGCTACCTGGCGCTCGTCGAGAAGCAGCTCGCGCGCGTGGAGGTGAGCTGTGATGAGCCTGGCGCCAGCGTGTCGCTGGACGGGCAGTTCCTGTTCGTTGCCCCCAATCGTGTCGAGAAGCTGGTGCGTCCCGGGACGTACCATGTCTCCGCGACCAAGGGCGGTTACGAGCCCACGGAGCTGCGCCAGACGCTGATGCCCGGGGCGACGACACCCGTCGAGCTCAAGCTCTACACGGAGAAGGAACTCACCCGGTACAAGACGCGCTGGCCCGTCTGGATTCCCTGGACGGTGTTGGGGGCGGGAGCGGCCGTGGCCGCGGGAGGCGGTCTGCTCCACCTGGGGGTGCTCGGCAGCTATGACACCTTCGATAAAGGTGTCGAGGCGTGTGGCGGCTGTATGCCCGCGCCAGCGCTGACGGAGGCGCGTCAGCAGGGAGACCTGCTGCGCACCGTGTCCCTGGGCGCATATGCCGCTGGAGGGGCCGCGCTGGTCACGGGCGCGGTGCTCCTCTTCCTCAACAGACCCCAGCCCTATCGCATCGACCCGGGTGTGCGGACGCTGAGCGTCGCGCCCCTGGTGGGCGATGGGGTGGGTGGTGCGTCCATGTCCCTTCGCTTCTGAGCTGACCGATGAAAAGAGAGATTTTCGGATTGTCACTCCTCGTCCTGTCGCTCTGCGCCTGCATGGAGCCCAAGAGCGTGCTCTGCTCCTCGGGCCGTGCCTGCCCCTCGGGGCAGAAGTGCGCCGCCAGCCAGGACGTCTGCATCAAGACGGACTGTGGAGACGGCATCCTCCAGGCCGGTGAGGCGTGTGACGATGGCAACATCCTGGATGGGGATGGCTGCAGCCGCACCTGCGAGTCCGTGGAGGCTTGTGGCAATGGTGTGCTGGATTCCGCCTCCGGTGAGGTGTGCGATGACGGCAACACCCGGGATGGCGATGGCTGCAGTGCCAATTGCAAATCCAACGAGAAGTGTGGAAACGGTGTCGTCGACGTCTCCATGGGGGAGAAGTGCGATGACGGCAACACCCGGTCCGCGGATGGCTGCAGCGCGGACTGTCTATCGGATGAGACGTGTGGAAACCATTACACGGACTCCGTCATCGGCGAGGTCTGTGATGACGGCAACCGGGTAGCGGGAGATGGGTGCAGCGCCGATTGTCACTCCGGCGAGGTCTGTGGCAACAAGATCCTGGATCGCGGTGAGGCATGCGATGAGGGCAATACCGATAACACCGCGGACTGCCTCAGTGATTGTACCTTGGCCCGCTGTGGCGATGGACATGTGAATACACTGGGGGCGCCGGAGCATGTCGAGGCGTGCGATGACGGACGCGAGACCGCGGCTTGCAACTCGAACTGCACCCTTCCGGCGTGCGGTGATGGCATCGTGAACGTCAGCGCCGGAGAGGTGTGTGATGATGGCAACGGCAGCAATAACGACAGTTGTTTGAACAACTGCACCGCGGCCCGGTGTGGTGATGGCTACCTCAACGTGGGGACCGAGCAGTGTGACGACGGCAATGCCGGTGCTTGTGGTACCTGCAGTGCCTCGTGCATCAGACTACCGGCCACGGAGGCGAAGGGACTCATCACGGTGCCCGAGGGAAAACTGCTGGAGGATGGCGAGGTGTTCTCCATCAGCGATGGGCGCAAGCGGGTGTTCTTCGAGTTCGATCGTGATGGACAGGTCTCGCGCTCGCATGTGCCCATTGTATTGGGGAATGATTGGTCGGCCGAAGATGTCGCCCAAGAGGTCTTCAATTCCATCCTCTTCAGCCCCAAGAAGTTGAGCATGAACGTCGAGCACGAGAGCAAATCGATGAGCGTGAGCTTCACGCACAAGTCGAAAGGGGCGTTCGCGAACAATCCCATCATCCAGTCGGTTGAGAATGAGGGATTCGTCGTGGACGGGATGACAGGGGGGGTCGGCCGCGACTGCGAGAAGGATGCACGATGCTCGGTAGATGAGGATTGTGTGCAGGGGCTGGGTTGCCGGGGCGGGTTCTGCAAGTGATTCACACCCTCACCCCGGCCCTCTCCCAGAGGGAGAGGGAGGAGTGGGGGTGATGGGCGGGGCTACTGCGCCGGGAAGAGGTTCTCGATGGACAGGTAGCGCTCGCCCGTGTCGTAGCAGAAGCACAGCACCCGGCTCTTGTCGGGGATCTCCGCCAGCTTCTTGTTCACCGCCGCCAGCGCCGCGCCCGAGGAGATGCCCACGAAGATGCCCTCCTCGCGAGCGGACCGCTTCGCGAACTCGAACGCCTCCTCCTCGGCTACCTGGATGACGCCGTCCAGCGCCTCCTTGTGCAGGTTCTTCGGGATGAAGCCCGCGCCGATGCCCTGGATGGGGTGCGGCCCCGGCTGCCCGCCGCTGATCACCGGCGACTTGACCGGCTCCACCGCGAGTACCTTCAGCTTCGGCCACTTCTCCTTGAGCACCTCGGCGCACGCCGTGATGTGGCCGCCCGTGCCCACGCCCGTGATGATGTAGTCCAGGCCCTCGGGGAAGTCCTTGAGGATCTCCTGCGCCGTGGTGCGCTTGTGCACCTCGATGTTCGCCTCGTTCTCGAACTGCTGCGGCATCCACGCGTTGGGCGTCTGCGTCACCATCTCCTGCGCCCGGGCGATGGCGCCCTTCATGCCCTGCGCGCGCGGCGTCAGCTCGAACGTGGCCCCGTACGCCGCCATCAGCCGGCGGCGCTCGATGCTCATCGACTCGGGCATCACCAGGATGAGCTTGTAGCCCTTCACCGCCGCCACCATCGCCAGGCCGATGCCCGTGTTGCCCGACGTGGGCTCGATGATGACGCTGTCCTTCTTGAGCAGGCCCCGCTTCTCCGCGTCCTCGATCATCGCCAGGCCGATGCGGTCCTTGATGCTCCCGCCCGGGTTGGCCCGCTCGAGCTTCATGTACACCTCGACGCGCGAGGGAAAGAGCCGGTTGATGCGCACGTGCGGCGTGTTGCCGATCGTCTCCAGGATGTTGTTCACCTTCATGGGGATGCCCTCTTTGGGAAGCTGTCCGTTACAGAAGACGAATATCCGCTACATCAGATGTGGTATTCAAGCTCGTCGAACTCGGCATTGGGCTCCCGGTGGCGCACCTCGCTGCGGCGGGTGACCATGGACTCCGGGGGGATGCTGTGGGTGATGAAGGCGTTGCCGGCGATGATGCTGCCGCGGCCCACCACCGTGTTGCCGCCGAGGATGGTGGCGTTGGCGTACACCACCACCTCGTCCTCGATGGTGGGGTGGCGCTTCTTGTCGGCCAGGTCCTTCTGCACCTGGAGGGCGCCGAGCGTGACGCCCTGGTAGATCTTCACCCCGGTGCCGATGAGGGTGGTTTCTCCGATGACCACGCCGGTGCCGTGGTCGATGACGAAGCGCCGGCCGATGGTGGCGCCGGGGTGGATGTCCACGCCGGTGCGCTGGTGGGCCAGCTCGGTGAGGAGCCGGGGCAGGAGCGGGAAGCCCAACAGGTGCAGGGCGTGGGCGATGCGGTAGATGGCGATGGCGTAGAAGCCGGGGTAGGTGAGGATGACCTCGTCCACGTTGCGGGCGGCGGGGTCGGCTTGGTTGATGGCCTCGGCGTCCTGGCGCAGCCAGGCGTAGATTTCCGGGAGCTGCTCCATGAAGCGCTGGGGCATGTCCGCGGACAGGCCCGGGTAGCGCGGGGCGAGCGTGTCCAGGGCGCGCGTGAGGATGGCCTCGACCACGGCCACCTCGGAGCGGATGCCGACGGAGCTACAGTCCATCCGCTCGGCGAAGTGGGGGAAGAGCAGAGCCAGGACCTTCTCGATGAGCTCGGGCGCCGCGGCGCGCACGTCAGGCGGGAAGCAGTGGTGCCTGCGCGCCTCGATGAGGGTCTGGATGAGCCGGCCGTTGGGTTCGTCCATGGGCCGGGCACGTTACCCGTTAGTACCGGCCTCCGCCCAGTGCGCTGACGGCGGCGGACAGCACACGGTCCTCCACCCCCCCAGACGGCCTTGTCGAGGCCCTGGATGCCGGCGCCCCGGAGGCCGTCCGTGAAGCCGTGCGCCCGAGGGCCCCGTGAAGTTGCGTCCCGGGCCCGGGAGGGCGAGTCTCCGGCCGCGCCATGAAGACGACCCTGACCGCCCAGAGCCTCTCGGACACCCGGACCGCCCTCCAGGCGGCGAACAAGGCCTTCAACCACCGTTACCCGGGGGAGTCCTCCCGGCGGCAGCCCATCCACTCCGTCTATGGGGGGGCGCACCTCTTCAAGGCGGAGACGGCCTCGAAGCTGGCGGAGGTGGCGCTGCGCTCGTGGGAGGAGCATGCGCCGGATGGGCGCACCCTGGCCCGCGTGCTGGGGCTGCCGGAGGGCGGACTGGCGGAGACGGTCCACGCGCGCGTGGTGGCCAAGCTGCGGCGCGAGGCGGTGGAGGACTACCGCATCGACTTCGAGGACGGCTATGGCCATCGGCCGGACGCGGAGGAGGACGGGCACGCGCTGGCCGCGGCGGCGGAGATGGCGCGGGGCCTGGAGCAGGGCTCGCTGCCGCCCTTCATCGGCCTCCGCATCAAATCCTTCAGTGACGAGCTCTTCGGCCGCTCGGTGCGCACCCTGGATCTGTTCCTCTCCGCGCTGGTGGAGAAGACGGGGGGGCGCCTGCCGCCGGGATTCGTGGTCACCCTGCCCAAGGTCTCCATCCGCGAGCAGGTGGTCGCGCTCGACTCCGTGTTGATCGGCCTGGAGGAGGGCCTGTGCCTGGCGCGGGGCGTGGTGAAGGTGGAGCTGATGGTGGAGACGCCGCAAGCCCTCTTCGATCGGGAGGGACGGGTGGAACTGCCGCTGCTGGTGGGGGCCGCCCGGGGACGGTGCACCGGCGTGCACTTCGGCGCGTACGACTACACGGCGGCGTGTGGCATCACCGCGGCGCACCAGCACCTGTTCCATCCTTCTTGTGACTTCGCCCGGCACGTGATGCAGGTGTCACTGGCGGGTACGGGCATCCATCTGTCCGATGGTGCGACCACCACCATGCCCGTGGGGCCGCACAAGGCGCCCAAGGGAGGCGCGCTCACGCCGGAGCAGCAGGAGGAGAACCGCGCCGCCGTGCACCGCGCCTGGCGGCTCCACGCGGACAACGTGCGCCGGTCGCTGACGGATGGCTTCTACCAGGGGTGGGATCTGCACCCGGCGCAGGTGCCCGTGCGCTACGCCGCCGTGTATGCCTTCTTCCTGGAAGGGCTGGACGAGGCCTCGCGCCGGCTGAAGGCTTTCATGGACAAGGCGGCCCAGGCCACGCGGCTGGGGGATGTCTTCGACGACGCGGCCACGGGGCAGGGGTTGATCAACTTCTTCCTGCGCGGCATCGCCTGTGGCGCCCTCACGGAGGACGAGGCGCGCGCCGCCGGGCTCACCCTGGAGGAATTGCGCACCCGCTCGTTCCTGGAGATCCTCCAGGGGCGCCGGAAGGGCTGACGCACTCGAAAGCCTCCAAGCGTGAGGTGGCTCCGAAGCGGTGCGCCAGTGGGCCGAGCCGCGGACGGCGTTGGAGCAGGTCCGGCGGTAGGCCGTACCTGAACGGGCGCACCCCCTTCGTCATTGTGCGGAGGTGCCCTTTGCCGTACCTTGGCATCCGTTGGAAGCGGACCCCATCCAGCCCGGAGCGCCTACTGGATGAGCGACGAGATATTCACGGTTCAAGAGGTCGCGGCCTTGCTCAAGGTCATGGACAAGACCGTGTACACGATGGCGCAGCGGAGGGAGATGCCAGCGCCGGAGCCAGCCCATGAGCCTCGACGCACTCAATGCCATCTGCCCCTACTACACCATGTACCCGCTGGAGTTTCCGCTTCGGGTGCTCAAGGAGCACGGCAAGCGCGGCGAGTGGGTCATCGATCCCTTCTGCGGTCGTGGCACGACGAACTTCGCGGCCCGCCTACTTGAGATGCCCTCGGTCGGGGTGGATAGCAGCCCCGTCGCCGCCGCCCTCGCGCAGGCCAAGCTCGCGTACGCAGAGCCTGGCCGAGTAGTCGCGAGCGCTCGAGCGATTCTGAACGCGGCGAAGGAGCCGACTGCTGTGCCGAAGGGCGCATTCTGGAAGCTCGCGTACCACGAGGAGACCCTCATCCAGCTCTGCCGACTGAGGGACGCCCTACTCACCGACTGCTCGTCACCGACGCTTATTCTCCTGCGGGCGATCATCCTGGGCGCGCTGCACGGTCCGCGTCCAAAGGGCACGCCGTCGTACTTCTCGAACCAGTCGCCCAGGACGTTCGCGCCAAAGCCTAACTATGCCGTGAAGTTCTGGACTGAGCGCGGCATGCGCCCGGACGCCGTCGATGTCTTGGGTGTCATCAAGGCGCGCGCCGATCGTTACCTCTCCGAACCGCCGCCTGACGTCGAAGGCAAGGTGGAGCTCGGCGACAGCCGTGTGGCGGACACGTTCAAGGACATGCCCAAGGCGCGCTTCGTCGTGACGTCGCCTCCGTACTTCGGCATGCGCACCTACCTGCCGGACCAGTGGCTTCGGCTCTGGTTCCTCGGTGGCCCCGACTACGTCGAGTACCGGCAGCCTGAGGGGCAGCTCGAGCACTCGGGCGCCGACCACTTCGCGGCCGAAATGGGCCGCGTTTGGAAGAACGTCGCCGCCCACACGACGAAGGGCGCACGCCTCATCATTCGCTACGGCGGGATTCACGACCGCGACGCCGATCCGATGGACGTGCTGAAGAAGTCGCTGGTCGACTCCGGTTGGAAGATGAAGACGGCAAAGGCCGTCCCCGACTCCGATAGCGGGCGCCGACAGGTGCGGCAGTTCCAGGCCGAACCCAAGAAGGCCATCACCGAGCATGACGTGTACTGCCACCGTGCCTGAGGGAGAGAGCCAGTGACGAAGGGCAACCAGAAGAAACCGGCGGCAGGCGCGAAGACGCAAGCAGCGGCGAGCCATCTCCTCAAGGGGGAGAAGCTCTCGTTCGATGACGAAGCGACCAAGCCGAAGGCCAGTGACGAGGAGCTCAACAGCCGCTACGCGAAGGGCGAGATCCGCATCGTCACGGAGCAAGCGCGGTATCCGCTTGCGGGCATCCTGGGAATGCTGAAGGAGGAGATCGAAGGCGAAGGCGGCAAGAAGGAGCTCCGTTACAAGCGCGACCCCGAGTACCAGCGTCGGCATCGATGGAGCGTCGAGCGGAAGTCGCGGCTCATCGAGTCGTTCTTGATGAACGTGCCGGTGCCGCCCGTGTTTCTGTACGAGCGTGACCTCGCACGCTACGAGGTGATGGATGGACGCCAGCGCCTGACCGCGCTGAGTGACTTCTACGCCGGCAAGTTCAAGCTCACCGGGTTGCAGTACTGGTCGGACCTGGACGGGCGAAGCTACTCGACGCTTCCGTCGATGGTCCGGGACGGCATTGATCGCCGGTACATCTCGTCGATCATCCTCCTCAAGGAGACGGCGGTCAGTGAAGAGCAGGCCGCGATGCTCAAGAAGATGGTCTTCGAGCGCCTCAACTCTGGAGGCGTGAAGCTCGGCAGCCAGGAGACGCGCAACGCCGTCTACGGTGGACCACTCAACACGCTCTGCCTCGCGCTCTCCGAGAACGACAACTTCCGGCGGATGTGGGGCATCCCGCTCGACCCGTCGCCGGAGGAGAAGGAGGCCGACGAGGAGTCCGAGGAGACCGTCGACGAGCCGACCGCAGCGGGCACGCGCATGTTCGAGAAGATGGAGGACGTGGAACTCGTTCTGCGCTTCTTCGCCTATCGCCAGATCGACGAGTTCAAGGCTGGCCTGAACAAGATCTCCGAGTTCCTCGACCTGTTCATCGTCCGCGGCAACAACTTCGCGCCGGCGCTGCTGGCGGACTACCGCACTATGTTCGAGTCGACCGTCTCCTTCTTGTGGGAGGTGCTCGGGGCTGAGGCGTTCACGGTGCTCGGGTTCTCCAAGCGCCCCACCAAGATCGTCTACGACCCGCTGATGTTCGTGGCCAACAGTGCTGCGGTCGTCCCGCATCGAGCGAAGCTCATCGCGAAGAAGGCAGTCCTTCGGGGCGAGCTCGAGGCCATGTACAAGGCGAAGCACGATCTCTTCGCCGGGCGTCGCACCAACTTCGCGGACACCCAGAACCGGAACCATTGCGTGAGCGAGGCCTTCGCCGCCGCGATCGCCAAGACCCAGAAGTGATCGCGACGGAGCCTGCCTGTGCGTTCTACGTTGGATGAACTCATCACTGAGCTGGCCGATCTGAAGGCGCTCGTGGCGTCGATCGAGCCGGTCAACCTCGCACTGGCGGGCCACAAGGACACCGTGGTGCAGCAGTACGTCTCGATCCGGCGTCGCTTCGACTACGCTGCGTTCGCCGTTGCTCTATACGCGTCGTTCGAGAAGTTCGTCGAGAACCTCATCACGGCGTATGTTCGTCTCGAGTCTCGGCGCGTCGCCTATGCCGCGCTGCCGCAAAAGCTGACGGACAAGCATCTGGCAGGGACGGCAGAACTCCTGTGGCGCGGCCGACTCGGGGAGGGGCGCTACGTCGGCATGAGTGAGCTAGGCGTGGTCAAGAACCTGTTCGAGTGCTTGAGCGGCACTACGCCGTACGCCCTGAACGAGGCGGTGGTGATTGCGCACGACGCGAACCTGCGCGCGGGCGAAGTCGATGCTGCCTTCGGAGCGGTCGGCATCGAGAAGATCTGCGACCGCGCGTGTCGCGCCGACGCGATGGTGGCCTGGTACTGCGCCGCGCAGGGACTCGATACGGTGCCACAGGATCGTGTGAAGCGAACGGTGCTCGAGGAGCGCCTCAAGGACATCGTCGAACGCAGGAATCAGGTCGCTCACCGTGGAGGAAATCCCGTTGACCTCCTCGGAAGCGCGGCGATGAGCGACGCGGTGGCTTTCATCGAGAGTTTCTCGAGGTCGATCTTCGGGCTGGTGGTCGGGCGCTATCTCGAGGCCCACCACAACGCGTCAGCGAACCGCATCGAGCTGGCGCTGCATGCGGGGGACGGGCCCTTCAAGAACCAGACGATCGTTGTTGTCGACAAGCCTGCCCAGAGGCTCTTCGTCGGGCAGCCGGTGTTTGTCGTCCTTGAATCCACTGGTGCCCGCTGGGGCCGCATCCAGAGCCTGCGGATCGACGATGCCGATGTGGAGGAGGTGGAACCGAGTGCAAACGCTCCCAAGGGCATCGGTGTTGGATTGGACTTCAAGTATCCGAAGAACCCCGATGTGAAGCTCGTTGCCCTCACGTCTGACGACGACGTGGTATGGAGCCCGCTGAACGTTGCTGCAGCGCCAGCGGCATAGACGCTGGCCAGCGTCAACGGCGGATGATGTAGAGCATCGACTTGCCGCTCTTCCCATCGCGCCGTTCGGTCGCCCACGCCTTGTGCTGTTGCCCGCCGACGATCTTCGAGACGGCACTCGCGACGAGGTGGTTGATGCGGTTCTTGTCCTGGCGAAGGCTCTCGGGGAGCATTGAGCCTGCCCCAAGTGGCCAAGGACCTGGACTTGACCGAGTCAGCCCTGCGCAACTGGGTGCGCGAGACCGACGGTGACAAGGGCAAGGAGCCAACGGGCGTGCTCTCCACGGCCGAGCGGGAGGAGTTGGTCCGGCTGCGCAAGGAGAACCGCCAGCTGCAGATGGAGCGCGACTTCCTGAAAAAGCAGCGGCCTTCGTCGCGAAGGAGGGCGCGACGTGAAGTGCGAGTGCTGCGGTGCGCAGAAGGCCCATTTCCCAGTGGAATTCATGTGCGAGCAGCTGGGCGTTTCCCGCTCGGGCTACTACGCCTGGAAGGAGCGCCCGGAGTTCGAGCGGCACAAGGTGGACCGGGCCCTGGCCGAGGTGGTGACGCAGATACATCGGGACAGCCGCGGCACGTACGGCAGTCCTCGCGTCCACGCGGAACTGCGTGCCCGAGGGCAGCGCGTCCCCTGTCCGAACGGAGCCGGTAGAGGACAAGGGTACACTCCTGGTCCTGGCTCCAGAGCCGCTGAGCGCGTCCAACCCACAGCACCTGTCTCTCGGGCGCAGCGTCCAGGAGATGTTGGACGCGAAGGGTCTCCTTCGCCCCGTGCTCGAGGGCGGCTACGATGCGCGCACATGAAAACCCACGAGTGGGCCCTCATGGGCCTGATGGTGTTGAGCACGGGTTGCTTCCAGGTGGTTCGCTCGAGCAGCCAGACCCAGCTCCCGGAGAAGCGGTCCCACCTCGTCCTCACGGGGACGACGGACGATGCGGCACGCCGGTTCTCGGAGCTGTTCTCCAAGCGTGGCTTCCAGGTGACGGATCGCCAGAAGCGCAAGAACGGCGCCACGCTCTACGTCTTCAAGGGCCAGCGCGCGGCGTTGACGACCGTGACGGGCAACTCCACCGTCGTGTCCGGCTCCACGAGCACGGTGGGGTCCACGTTCTATGTCCTGCTGACACCCCAGGGAGACACCACGAAGGCGCAGCTGTTTGGCAAGCCCACCCTGAATGGCAGCGAGGTATGCAGCGATGAGGCCCCGGCCTGGGTGCCGGCGTGCGTGGAGGATGTCTACGCCGGGGTCGCTTGGGATGGCCTCGATCAGATGACGGGCCGCGAGGAGGCGGAGACCCTCCGCGGCATGATGCTGGAGTTGGAACTGGCGGCCTCCAGCGGGCCCGGCTCGCCGGTCGTCACGGCCGAGCCGCAGACCTCCGAGCCCGCGCCGCCCGCCTGCGTCGCCTCGCAACTGCCCGAGTGGAAGACGGCCAGCGCCGTCGAGAAGAAGAAGCTCCTGGAGCGGTGCCGCGAGGAGTCCAAGGACGGCGCCCAGGCGGCGGACTCCAGGTAGCCGGGGCAGGTCCAGCTCAGAAGGACAGGCCCAGGGAGAAGCGGGCGTCGGGCGTCAGGGGTCCCAGCAGCACCTGTACGGGCCGTCGCAGGGGGAAGTAGGTGGTGCCTCCGGCGACGAGCTGCGCGCTGACGCCGAAGGAGCGTGCCAGCCAGTACGTCCCCTCGAGCGTCGCCACGGCGTTGAGCCCCCACTGCCCGCCATAGCCTCCCTGGCCCACCACGTAGGTGGTGGTGCCGCGAGCGCCCGCGAGCGCCGACATCCGCAGTGACAGGCCCCGTCCCGCGTCGTTCCGGCCCTCGTACAGGCTCCAGCGGGGGCCCGCCCGGAGATACAGGGAGCTGATGAGGGGATTGACGAGCGTGGCGCCCAGCTCCACGTCCACCAGGGGAATGGCATTCACCGTCAGCGAGCCGCCCATGTAGTCCGGCACGCCCGTCCCCCAGGAGGCCCGCAGCGTGAGGATGCCGCGCCGCTGGGCGCTGATCGCCACCGGAGTCCCCGCGTCCGGCTCCTCGGCCCGGGCTTCCGGCAGGCCGGTGCACAGCAGTGCGCCCACGAGCGCCGCCCGCCCCATCTTCGTTCCTTGCCGCTTCATCGCTGTCCCTCGCCGTGCGCGCGCGAGCGCGTCAATCCGTCAGATACAGGTAGGCCAGACACATCTCGTCGCCGGTGCCCTCGCCCCACTCCACGGTGCGGGACGTGGGGTTGTCCCAGGTACACGAGAGCTTCATCGGGCTGAAGAGCGGCACGCGCAGGGGCTGCTTGTAGAAGTACATCTGCTGCCAGTGGAAGTCCCACGCGGGAATCTCGATGAGGCGCTCGCCGCCCAGCTCCACCTGGATGCGCCTGCCCTGGGTGTGCATGTGCGGCAGCACGCCCCAGAGGGTGCCCGCGGGCACGTACTGCACGGTGTGGTGGGCGTACCCGGTGGCTCCCGGGGGAATGGAGAACCCGGCATCCACCAGGGGGTAGAGCGAGGCGAGCTTCGAGACGGGCTCGCGCGCGAACTGCAACGCCATGCGCGTGAGGTCCGGCTGGGCCTCGCCATGCATCGCGGTGACGGTGCCGGCCTGCCGCTGGGAGATGTTGTAGTGCACCTGCATGACGAAGACGGCGTCCGCGGCCACGCGCACGCCCGTGCCTTCCGGGTACCGCGTGGGCGGCGAGCCCGGAGCCCAGGCCCCGAGCAGCGAGGCCCCCCCGATGCCCGAGTCCCCGAAGCACGTCCAGCCGGGCTCCGCGTCACGCGCATCCCGCTCGAGCGCCGTCTGGCGGGGCGCGGCGAAGAGGAGCACGTGGTGCACCTGCTGCGTCACCCCCGGCATCACCTCGAAGCCGATCAGCTCCTTGCGCTGCGTGAGGTGGGGATCCAACAGGAAGCAGTGGTAGTCGTCCGAGGCCGTGTCCTTGGGCAGGTAGGGCTCCTCGGGGCCGATCGTCAGATCGGTCCAGGCCAGGGGCGGCGCGGGCTCGCGGGGCGGTGGCGCATCCAGCGGGTCCCCCTCGGGCGCGCTCTGCGCGGACCAGGCCGAGAGGATGTCCACCTCGCCCTGCGTCAGCCGCCGCGAGTCGCGGAAGCGGTGGGGGCCCTCCGCGGGCATCCACGGCGGCATCCGGCGCGCCTGCACCGAGCTGGCCAGCGCCGCGTGCATCGCGGACGCCGCGCCGTACGTCTCCAGGGCGAAGGGGGCGACCCCGTTCTGGGTATGGCACCCCTGGCAGCGCTCCTGGACGATGGGCAACACGTCCCGGTGCCAGGAGACGGGTCCTCCGTCGTAGCGAGGGCCTTCCTCGGGAGGGTCCACGGGGGTGGAGGAGCAGCCCGGAAGCCCGAGCCAGACGGTTCCCAGCATCAGCAGGAGCAGGCGGTCTCGCGTTCTCATGTTGGTGACGCACCTTGCCACAGGCCGGCACCCGGAAAAAAACACGGGGTGAATCCAAGAAATCGGATCCGGGAGTCCTAACGCCCGTAAAACCGACGGAAGGACTCCCTCATGAAGACCTCGTTGCTCACCGTGTGCCTCCTGGCCACCCTCGCGGGCGGGCGGGCCCTGTCCGCCCCCATGCCCGGGACGCCTGCTGCCCCGCCCGCTCCTCCCACGGGTTCCACCGTGAAGGCCCCGCTGCCTCCGGAGCTGCAGGCCCAGCGCGAGCAGCTGGAGGCCCGCCAGCGCGAGCTCGATGCCGAGCGGCAGGCGCTGGAGTCCGACATCCAGCAGATCGAGGCGGAAGCGAAGCGGCTCGACCCGGATGGGCGGCTCTCCTCCCAGCAGCTCTATGATCTCCTCCAGGAGCGCGAGGCGCGGCGGCGGAACGACTTCGATCCCACCACCGCCATCGTCAGCATGTCCTTCTTCGGCAGCATGCTGACGGGCTTCCTGGCGTTCCTGGTGGCCGGCTACCGCAGGGCGCGCCAGCTCCACGAGACGGTGCGGCTGATGGTGGAGAAGGGGGCGGAGATTCCCCAGGGGCTGCTCGCGCCGGTTCCGCGCCGCAAGCCCTCGGACTTGCGCCGGGGCATCATCCTGTCCACCTCCGGGCTGGGACTGGCCATCTTCCTGGGCGCCCTGCCGGACATGCCGGGGGCCTGGGGGGCGGGGGTGACGCTCCTGCTCATCGGCGTGGGACACATGATTGTCTGGCGTCTGCAGCAGGGACGGGGTGCGGTGGCGGCCGCGCTCTCGACGGAGCCCCAGCACTAGTCCTCCTGCCCCATGGCCTCCCTTCCCGAAGCCCCCTCGGACGCCGAGCTCATCACCCGGGTGCTCGTGCGTGACGACCGGCGCGCCTTTGGCGAGCTGGTGGCACGGCACCAGTCCGCGGTGCGCGGGCTGCTGCGCCGGCTGACGGGGGGAGACGTGGCGCAGGCGGATGATCTGGCGCAGGAGACCTTCCTGCGCGCCTACCGGGGGCTGCGGGGGTACCGGGGCGGAGCGAAGTTCTCCTCCTGGCTCTACCGCATCGCCTGCAACGTCTTCTTCAGCCGGGACCGGGGCAGCCGCGATGCGCCCCTGGAGCCTCCCGCCCTGGAGGCCGGGAGCACGGAGCTGGCCCTGCCGGACCGGGTCCTGGAGCGGCACGATCTGGAGAAGGCGCTCGCCCTGCTCAAGCCCCGCGAGCGGGCCGCGCTCGTCCTCACCTACGCCAACGAGCTGACCCACGAGGAGGCGGCGGTCGTCCTCGACTGCCCCGTGGGGACGCTGAAGACCCATGTCGCGCGCGCGAAGGAGAAGCTGCGCCGGCAACTCGAGGAGGTCCCATGAACGTCCGCGATGACGAGGCCTGGCTGGACACGCTGCTCCAGCGGCAACTGCCCTCGGGCTCCTCCGACGACGGCTTCCGGGCACGGCTCCTCGAGCGCCTGCCCCCGCCCCCGCGGCCCGCGCGGCGCGTGTTCGGCCTCGGCCTCACGTGGCTGGTGGGCGCCCTCGTCCTGCTGCTGCCCTCGGGAGAAGGCACGGGGGTGTTCGCCTCGGACGCGGGCAGCCTGCTCGTCCCATGCTGTCTGGGGACGGCATTGCTCTGGTACCTCGTGGACAGCCTGAGGTGAGCGGAGCGGGAAGGGCCTACAGCCACATCCGCCAGAGCAGTCCGAGCCGGGTGGTGTAGCCGACGGCCGCCCGCTCGAGCCGGCCCTCGGGGGAGACGAAGAAGGTGGTGGGGAACTGCTCGACGCCGTAGGCCCGCCGCAGCTCCTCGCTTCCCAGCAGCACGGGGTAGTCCACCGCGTGCTCACGGGTGAAGCGGCGCACGTCCTCCTCGTCCTCGTAGGCCACCGCGACGGACAGCACGTGCGCGGAGCCGCCCACCAGGCCCTGGAGCGCGGAGAGGGTGGAGGACTCGGCCTCGCACACCCCGCACCAGGGAGCCCAGAAGGCGAGCACCACCGGCTTGCCCTGGAGCTCGGACAGGCGCACCCGCGAGCCGGAGAGGGTGCGCAGGGTGAAGTCCGGCGCGGGGGCGCCCGTGGGGAGATGGCGCGTCTGCCAGGCCATCACCGCCACGAAGACGAGCCCCACCAGCGCGACGTCCATCACCTGGCGCACCCACCAGCGCTCGCGCGCCCGGTGCCAGAGGTCCTTCACCTGTTCCCACGTCCTTCTCATGGGGCGCATCTTACGAGGTACGCGGCGAGGAGCGGCGGGTCACGGGTTGCTCCCTCCTCCTGGCTTGGACGAACCGCCGGCCCGAGGCGGTCACGTGGGCTTCCCCGCCATGGCAACCAGAGGGGAGGAGACCTCCGCCACCTTGCGCCCCGGACCCGGGAGCAGCGGGGCGTGCAGCGTCCCGGGGTGTGACTGGAGGTGCTCCGTGAGCAGCTGGAGGAAGGCCCGCACCTTGGGCGGGGGCCGCCGGTTGCTCGGGTAGAGCGCGTGGACGTTGAAGCTGGGAGGGAGGTAGCCGGTGAGGAGCTCGACGAGCCGGCCGGCGGCCACGTCCCGGGCCACCACGGGCTGCGGGAAGCGGCCCAGGCCCAGGCCGTCGAGCACGGCGCGGTACGCCAGGGGGAAGTGGTTGACGCGCAGGCGCGTGGTCACCGGAACCTGGAGCAGCCGCCCCTTCGGTCCGGCGAAGGGCCAGAGCACCGGCGAGCCCGCCTCGGTGATGCCGACACAGACGTGCTCGCGCAGCTCGCGAGGCGTGCGGGGCGTGCCGTGCTCACGCAGATAGGACGGGCTCGCGCAGTACGCCACGCGCGCGGAGCCGAGGGTCCGGACGCGCAGGGAGGAGTCGGCGAGCGGCCCCGCGCGCAGGCTGAGGTCGAAGCCCCCGGTCATCACGTCGGTGCGTGCCCAGGAGGTGAGGACCTCCACCTCCACCTCCGGGTAGCGCGACAGGTAGGGGCTCAGCAGCGCCGGCAACAGGAGCTCGGCCAGCAGCGGCTCCGTGCTCACGCGCAACGTTCCCCGGGGGACGTCGCGCTCGTTGCGCAGCTCCTCCTCCGCGGCATGCGCCTCGGCGGCGATCCGGGTGCAGCGGGCATGGTAGCGCTCGCCCGCGTCGGTGAGGCGCAGGTGCCGGGTGGTGCGCTGCAGCAGCTCCAGCCCGAGCCGTTCCTCCAGGGCGCTCACCCGGCGGCTCACCGTGGACTTGCGCACGCCCAGCTGCCGGGCGGCGATGGTGAAGCTGCCGGTCTCCACCACGGCCAGGAACACCATCATGTCGTCCAGCCCGAGTGTGGATGAGCGGTCCATGGGGCTCCCCTTCGCGTGTACGCCGGGTTGTGCCACAGGTGTCCGCCTTCGTTCCACGCGGGGCGCGGCGCACGGGCGATTCGGCACATGCGCGTAACAGACTGTTCCGCCACTGGTGGTTTCGTCGTTGTCCGCTTCCCTGCATCTTGGGCGGGCCTTCAACGGGGGCGCCTCTCCGGGGCGCTCCTCCCATTGCCCCACGAGGAATAACACGATGCGTCATCTGTCCTTGCTCGCGCTCACGGCCCTGGTGCTCGTCAGCGTCCCCACCCAGGCCCAGAGCCGCAACGCCAACCTGGAGTCGCTCACCGCGGACAACTCCGTCATCCTCTACGTCGACTACCTGAGCGGATTGGACGACTACCTCACCACGGTGCCCGGCAAGCAGTTCCGCAACAACGTCACCGCCTTCCTCAAGCTGCACTCCATCTACAAGAAGGTGCCCGTGGCGGTGCTCGGCGACGAGAGCGCGTATGCCGGCAGGTTCTACCCCGAGGTGCGTCAGTACGCCGGGGACGCGAAGTACTTCAACCGCACCACCCCCACCGGCCTCACCCCCGAGGTGGCCGCGTGGCTGAAGAAGACCGGCCGCAAGAAGGTCATCATCGGCGGCATCTCCATCGACAACTGCACCCTGCACACCACGTTGGATCTGCTGCGCGCCGGCTATGACGTGCACGTGGTGGCGGATGTCTCCAGCACCAACAACACGCTGTCCGAGGAGACGGCCCTCACCCGGCTGTCCAGGGCTGGCGCTGTCCTCACCTCCTGGGTGACGGTCTCCACCGAGCTGCTCAAGGACTGGAACTCCCCCGAGGGCAAGGAGCTGATGAAGCTCATGGGCGCCCACCTGAAGTCCAGCACCGTGGGCGAGCCGTCCGATCCCAGCGCCGACATGAGCGTGCAGTAGAACCCTGGCACCTCGCGCGGTGCCCCATGCGGGAGGAATCGACGATGAAGCGCCATGTGCCCGGGGCGAGGCTCGCCTCCCTCCTCACCCTGACCGTGTCGTGTCTGGCCACACCGGCCCTCGCGCAGCAGCCGTCCGCCACGGGCGAGGAGCCGCGAGGCTGGCGGGGAGGGGTGACGTGGGGGGCCACCCTCAACCTCATCCAGAGTGGCGACGTGGTGGGCCAGGCGGATGCCTTCACGGTGCTGGTGGGCACGTCCCTGGCCGGCCAGGCCACCTACGTGCGAGGCCCGCACGCGCTGAGCAACTCGCTCCAGCTCGAGCTGGCGTGGGCGCGGACGCCCGCGGCCGCCGAGCTCGTCAAGAGCAACGACGTGCTGCGCGCCGAGAGCCTCTACGCGTACCGCGTGCTGGACTGGACGGGGCCGTACGCGCAGTGGGGGCTGCTCACCCACCTGCTGCCCGCGGAGGACGTGCGCCCCGTCGAGCTGCCCTACCGGATAGAGCGGCGGGACGGCACCGTCGAGCGGCTCGTCCAGAGCCGGCTGCGCCTGTCGCCGGGGCTGAGCCCGCTGACGCTGGAGGAGTCCGCGGGGTGGTCCGTCCGGCCCGTGGGCTCGCCCGGGCTCACGTGGGACGTGCGGCTGGGCGCGGGGGCGCGCCAGACGCTGCTGCGCGAGGGGACCCTCGTCATGCTCGAGCGCGAGGACACCCCCGAGGTGGATGCCCTCGAGGTGGGCCCCGTGTTCCAGGCGGGCCTGGCGCTGGCCACCCGGATGAGGGGAGGGCTGGAGGAGGGGCGCCTCGGCTACGAGCTGGGCGCCTCGGCGTTGCTGCCGCTCGTCAGCAACGGGGCGGCCGGGCTCACGCCCCTGGAGCGGGTGCGGCTCGTGCTCGATGCCCGGGCGAACGTGGGCATCCTGAGCTGGCTGACGTTGAGCTACCAGCTGCTCGTGGTCCACGACCGCGAGTTCGTCCGCGCCGTGCAGACCCAGAACAACCTGCTGCTGCGCTTCCAGTACTCCCTCGGCAACCAGGAGCGGTAGGGCTCGGCGTCCTCCGCACGTGCTCAGAACACCCCGTCGAAGAGCCGCCAGCCGCTCACGCCGCCGCCCACGGCCACCTTGGAGGGGAAGGACGCCTGGCGGTAGAGCGTCGAGCCCCGCTTCACGTTGCCGAAGAGCAGTTTCACCGGGCCGCTGCCGTGCGAGCTGGCCGCCAGCCCCTGGTGGCCCAGCAGCCCGGAGTAGCACCTGCTGCCGATCAACTTCCACGTCGAGGCGTTCTGCGAGCCGTACCCCCACGCGCACGTCTGCGTCCCGTCGTACTGCACCGTGAGACGCAGGAACGTGACGCTCTCCTGGTCCACGGTGTCCGCCGCGACGATGTCCACCTCGGCCGAGGACGTGGAGCCTCCCGTGCTCGTGCGGTACTGGAGACGCGGCTTCTGGCTGTCCGCCGGGCGGCACACCGCGAAGTAGCGCGCATTGGCCGCGGTGCTCTCGCGCACCATGAGGCACCCCTTGGCCCACTCGTCCACGTGGCTGTTGGGCGTGTCCACCGCCGCCGTCCAGGTGGTCGTCGTCACCGCGCCGTTGTACTCGGAGGCGAACAGGAAGCTGTCGCTGCTCCCCCAGATGTCCCCGGAGCTCACCTCGGCGCCGATGACGTCCACGGCCTCCTGGTAACCGCCGCACGGCCAGGACGCGATGCACCCGAAGGGCCACCCCAGGCCGTTGTGCGTCACCGCCCACGTGTCCTGGTGGTAGTTCACCTTGTCCGTGGCGATGTGGTTCGCGCTCGCCGACACCGCCCGGCTCCAGGACGCCGAGTCGTTCACGCCCCACACGCGGCTGATGAAGCCCGCCGGGTACACGCTGGAGGCCAGGGTGGCGTTGGCGTTCTCCAGGTTGAAGAACACCGCGTAGCTCCTCGAGCCGATGGCCGGCGCGCTGGTGAGGTCGGGCGCGATGAAGGCCACGCGGCTGGTGGCGGTGGAGCCGTTGGACACGTAGGTGTTGAGCTTGCTGGTGGACGAGGACACGTCTCCGCCAGTGAGGGCGATGATGAAGCGGCCCTCGAGCGCCGAGGTGGAGGGCCAGCCACAGCCCCCCGTCACGGCGGCTTGCAGGCTGGTGGCACCCGGGCAGGCCGCCATCACGTCCGAGGGCTTGAAGAGCCAGGACGCGGGCAGGTGCGCGGTGATGCGGTTGTCCAGGTCCTGGGGCATGCGGCCGGACTCGAAGCCGTCCTTGAGGTCCACCCAGAGCGTCACCACCTCATGGTTGGGATTGGCGAGGTGGAAGGCGCGCAGCTCGTCCAGGCAGTCGGAGAGCCGGTGGCAGGTGGTGCCGTTGTCGATGATGTCCGTATGGTAGACGAACCAGTTGCCCGTCACCTTGGACCAGCCGCTCTTGCCATTGTGGATGTCGAGCTCGAGCGAGCGGACGCGGTGGTACACGAGTTGATCGAGCAGGGCCTCGGCGCGCTGATAGGAGTTGTGCGAGGACTTCTGGCGCACCTCGTTGTAGGCGGGCTGGGCCACCGCGGCTGGCGCGAGCGCGAGCAGCAGCAGCGCGGGGAGGACGAAGGGGGTGGGGGTCTTCATGGGGAGGCACTTCCAGAACGAGAGAGTTGCTTCCCGGTTCAGTCACAGGGCCGGGAGCGTGCATACTACCCGCCCTGTGACTTCCACCCAGAGAGAGGTGGGTGGAACGAGCCCGGATTCCAACGCCGGGCTCGAGGCCCACGCCGCTGCCTACAGCAGATCCAGGTGCTTGAGGATGACGCGCCCGTTGACCGGCTGCAGGGGCCGGGCGGAGGGGTTGAGCTGCGGCAGTTGCTGGTAGGCGGCGATCTGCGCGTCCGACATCTCGATGGGCGTGCGCATCACGTACCAACGGATGCCCTCGGTGCACGGGGGCGTGGTGAGCGAGCCCGGGTACATGAAGTGCGTGCGGTTGCGGGGCAGCAGGTTCTCGGCGTTGATGACCGCGCCGAGCGGCTGGCTCACGTCACCCTTGTTCTGCGGCAGGTTGCGGAAGGCGGTGGCCAGCGCCTGGTTCTCCGCGCCCCGCTTGATGAACATGCCCACCACCACCGCCGGCGCGCCGCTGGCATCCACATGCACCAGGTGCAGCTCCAGCGGGTAGCTCACCGCGTCCAGCGTGTGCTCGCTGGGGGTGTGGAAGTGGAACTGCGCGAGCCGGTAGTTCGTGCCCAGCGAGCGGATGGTGCTGCCCGGCTCGTAGGTGAACTCCACCGTGGAGCCCGTGTTGCGCATGTTCACCGGGGTGAATTGGTAGGAGAAGGACGGGGCGGAGAGATCCAACGGCAGGGTGGTCAGGCTCCACAGGGGGATGGGGGTCTGCTGTTGTCCCGTCGAGCACAGCCCGTTGCCGGGCAGCTCCCCCCACCGCTCCGGGCCGAAGGTGCCCGTGTAGCTCCAGCCCTCGCTCTCGAGCGCCTGCGCGGACGCCGTCGTGGCCCACAACGCCAGCAGCAGGGGAGAGATGCCAGACAAAGACATGCGCGCGCCTTGACGATGGGTGTTCATGATGAGCCCTCCAGGCCCGAATGTGGGATGCGTTGGATTCCCCGGTTTGTGGGGTGCTCTTGATTAATCAGACGCGGCGCGCGGCCGCCACGAGGTAATCCATGGTTCTCCCATAGGGAAAACCGATATCCTCCGGCCATGCTCCGGCTGAACTACCACCACCTGCTGTACTTCTGGACCGTGGTCCGCGAGGGCAGTGTCTCCGCGGCCTCGCGCAAGCTGCGTGTCGCCCAGCCCACGGTGAGCGAGCAGCTCAAGGCGCTGGAGGAGATGCTGGAGCTGGAGCTCTTCAGGCGGGTGGGCGGCAAGCTCGTGCTCACCGAGGGCGGCGCCCACGTCTACCGGTACGCGGATGAGATCTTCATCCTGGGCCATGAACTGCAGGAGTCGTTGCGAGGGCGCTCCTCACAACGCAGGACCCGCTTGATGGTGGGCATCACGGATGCGGTGCCGAAGCTGGTGGCCTCCCGGATCCTGGCGCCGGTGTTGGGGATGAAGGAGGAGGTGCGGATGGTCTGCCACGAGAACACGCAGGAGCGGCTCCTGGCGGAGCTCGCTGCCCATTCCCTGGACGTGGTGGTGTCGGACGCGCCGGTGGCCGCGGACTCGAACGTGCGGGCCTACGATCATCTCCTGGGGGAGAGCGGGGTGACGTTGTTCGCGCGCAAGGAGCTGGCGGAGCGGCTGCGGCGGCACTTTCCCAGGTCCCTGGACGGGGTGCCCCTGCTGCTGCCCGCGGAGAACAACGGCCTGCGGCGGGCGTTGACGCAGTGGATGGCCGACGCCGGGCTCCATCCGAGGATCCGGGGAGAGTTCCAGGACAGCGCGCTGCTGAAGGCGTTCGGCCAGCTGGGCGCGGGCGTGTTTCCGGGGCCCACCTTCATCGAGCAGGAGATCCAGACGCAGTATGGCGTCGAGGTGGTGGGGCGGCTGGACGAGGTGCGCGAGCGCTTCTACGCGATCACCGTGGAGCGCAGACTGCACCACCCCGCGGTGCAGATCATCTATCGCGCGGCCCGGGAGTCGCTCTTCCCCCGCCCCGAGGGCGGCTAGCCCCCGGACATCTTGTCGTGAGCGGCTTGCTCCGGAATCGGCGATCGGCTTGCTACGGAACCGGTGATCGGCTTGGCCCGGAATCACTGATCGGCTTGCTCCGGAATCGGTGATCGCGATGGTCCGGTGCACGCAGGAGGGGCTGCAAGTCATTGGGGTGGACGAGCTGGGCTGGAGAGCCGGGCACCAGTACGTTGAACCCCAAGTCCTCCCCATGCGCACGGCTTCGGGTCCGCGCTCCTGCCCACTCGACGTACCGAAGACCCGAAAACGATGAACCCATAAGCCCTGCGTTCCAGGAGGCCCTGCTTGACAAGTTCGATGTCGGAGCGGCGGTCGAGTACGCGAGTAGATACAGTGATATTGCTTATTGGCGGATTCGTGGAAGAGAGCAGCAGTTGATGGACTCCTTTGGCGGCGCTCAGTCCGATACACAAGAGCCGTATCGGACCGAGAACATCCAGCGCGGTGTGGCGAAGGACAATCCATTGGGCTGGCTGTTCCACGACTCAGCCGTGAAGCACTGGGGTCAACTCCACCCCTACACCGGAGATTGAGAGATGGGCAGGAAGAAGCATATCCCGGGCGCATTCGTCAGGATGACGCTCGCCGACGGCTCCTTTGGTTACGGCAGACTGCTCGAATCGCCCTATGCGGCCTTCTACGATTACAGAACCACGAGCCCGGATTCCGACCTGGACAGGATTGCGTCCAGACCCCTCCTCTTCAGGATTGCTGTCCGCCACCTGGCTCTCGATGCGTGGGAGTTCATTGGGGAGAGGGCGCTCGAGGAGCACTTGACCGAACCTGTCGTTCAGTTCATGCAGGATCTGGGAGACTTCCGCCGCTGCACCATCTTCGACACCGCCGGGAAGGAGCGAGAGGCCGAGCCCGAGGAATGTGTGGGGCTCGAGCGGGCGGCGGTCTGGGAACAGGAGGGAATCGAGGAGCGCTTGCTCGATTCCCTCCTGGGGCGGCCCAATGCCGCTGAGGAGCGCCTGAAAGTACGACTGCAATAGGGCGCCTGGCTTGCTCCAGCGCCCGGTGGCTCAGAGCACGTCCGAGAGGGTGCGGCCCATGACCCACCCGTCGTGGTAGACGACGCCCGTCTGCGTGACGGTGTCGCTGCGGTACAGGCCCACCTTCAGGTAGTTGAGCATCCCGGAGAACTGGGTGGCGATGGAGCGCCTGGGCAGGACGAGCTGGCCGTTGTGGTACAGCTCGACGAAGCCGGCGGTGGCATCCGGCGACCACTTCACGTGGAAGATGAAGTCCTGCCACTGCCCGCGCACCAGCGGGGCCTTCCACACGATGACGCCGGGGTCTCCGCCGATGTTCAGGCGCATCTCCTCGCCATACACGTAGAACTCCACCGGCGGCGAGCCGCTGTTGCCCTCGTGGTGCCACTGGGCGAAGAGCTGCCACGTCTTCACGCTGGGGAAGTCCGGGGCGAACATCGTGTTGAAGCGATAGTAGTATTCCGAGCCCACCGGCTCGCGCGTCATCTTCACCAGCTCGTTGCGGTTGCCGCTGGAGTTGATGGGATCATCGCCCTGGCGCACGGTTGCCTTGAGGGCGTAGCTGCCCTGCCGCACCGGCGAGGGCACCACCTGCAGCCGGTCCGAGCTGACCATCTGCGTGCTGCTCCACTGGGTCCGGTCTCCCGTCTCGAAGTCGCCGCGCCACACCACGGTGGAGGCGGCGGGCGCCGCGCACGCGCGGGCCTCGGAGATGCTGGCCCAGTCGTTCACGCTGTTGCCGTTGACGTAGATGCGCAGGCGGCGCGCGGTGCGCGCGGCGAAGGTGTACGTCTCCGCCGCCGCCGTCGTGCCGCTGCTCGTGCCGCTGTACACCTGCGTGTAGTTCACCCCATCCGAGGACACCATCAGGGTGAAGGTGTTGGTTCGCAGGTTGCCCGAGTGCCACGCGATGGCCGCCCCCGAGATGGCCTTGTCGGAGCCCAGGTCGTAGTCGATCCACGAGCCCTTGCCGAGGTTGCTCCAGCGCGTGTCGAGCCGGTCATCCCGCGTGTTGTCCGGCACGTTGCCGTCATGGCCGGAGGCAATCGCTGACGTCGCGGTGAGGGGGACGCAGTTCTGCACGGTCAGCCCGTCGGCCGCTGTAGTGAGGGTCTCGAGTGCTTCCCCGGTGGCGGAGGTATCGGGGGCGCCGCAACCAGCACCGGCGATGAGGAACAGGGTTTCAGCCAACACGAGGAGTTTCTTCACGGATGGGTTCTCTCGATGAATGAAGACAGACAGCGGCAGGAAGAAATGACAGACCAGACTTCGGGACGCGGCCCTCCCGTCGCGCCAGACGAGGCTCATCGGCCCCGGCGCCCGGAGAGGCATGGGATGGATCGTGGCTCGGCAACTCCTGCTCGACGGCCGCCCGATGGGGCTGTCATTCGAGCGGAATCAGCATCCATCACTTTTATTTGCTGCTCAACACTGTGTCCCGATGCCTGCTCGCTGGGCAGCCAGGCGCCGCAATGGATGTCAATCCATGGGGCTGTAATTCTTCACAACGCCTCTCGGACGACAGACCGGGGACGCGTGGCGTGGAGCGCGAATCCCGCGCACTGCCGTCAGGGATTGGCGGGGAGGGGTCTCACCCCAGGGCGCGGATGAACTCCGTCGGCCGGGTGGCCATGCTGTCGTTCAGCGCTCCATCCGGGCGGCCAGGAGGGCGTCCGGAGAGGGCGCGCGCAGGTCCCAGACGAGCCCGAAGCGAGCGAGCAGGCGGAGGAGCAGGCCGCCGAGGTCCACCTGCCACCACCGGAAGTCGACACGGGCCGAGCCGGGGAAGGCGTGGTGGTTGTTGTGCCAGCCCGCGCCGAGTGTCAGCAGCGCCATCACCACGTTGTTGCGGCTGGTGTCGCGGCTGTTCAGCGAGCGGACACCCACCGTGTGGCCCACCGAGTTGATGGCGAAGGTCACCTGCTGGACGATGTAGTAGCGGACGAGGCCGCCCCAGACGAGCCCGCGCAGCGCTCCGGCCCACGAGCCGGTGACGAGGCCTCCGGCGAGGGTGGGCAGCGCGAAGCCGAGCAGCACCCAGGTGCCATAGCGCTGGTTGAGGCGCACGAGCGGCTCGTCGCGCAGCAGATCGGGGAGGGTGCGCGCGATGCGGTGGGCCTGGTCCTCCTCTCGCGAGGCCAGGAGGTCGGCGGGCGAGGCGCGGTAGCGGTCCAGGAGGCGGCCGAAGCGGCCGATGGCGGGCACCTCGAGGTACCAGAGGAACTGGGCCCAGAAGAAGCCGCGGAGCCCGCCCCAGAAGCCTCGCCGTCCGAGCAGCGGCGAGTGCAGGTCTCCCGGTTGGTCGGTATGGGCGTGGTGCGTGCGGTGCACGGCGCTCCACAGCAGGGCCGAGCCCTGTCCCGCCATGGAGCCGAGGATGAGGAAGAGGGCACTCAGGGAGCGGGTCGTCTCGAAGGTGCGGTGCGCGAAGTAGCGGTGGAAGCCGACCTCGATGCCCACCATGGTGAGCAGGTACATCCCTCCCAGCAGGCCGAGGTCCCAGGTGCTGACGCCCTCGCGCAGGAAGAGCCACACCCCCGCGCAGAAGCCGAGCAGGGGGAGTCCCTGGACGACGAAGAGGACCAGGGCCCGGCGGGCTCCACTCAGGTGCTCGGGCGTCTGGGAGGGCTCGGAGGCGGTGGGGGCGGATGCTGGGGTGAAGGAGGGCAGGGCGGACAACGGGAGTCTCCGGGGGGCTGTGCCTTCATCATCGTCCAGCCCGCCCGGTGAATCCATGCGCCCTCCGTGTGGGATCACCGGCCACCACGCGACGACTTCGCACGAGCGGGCGGAGTGTTCCCGAGAACCGCCAGCTGGAGCCGCCGTTGTCGCTGTCGTTGCGTGAGCCCGGCTCCGTCCGCTGGACGTCACCTTCCCGGCGCGAGCGTATCCGGGCGGACGGATGCGGCCGGTTCCTGTACACGAGTCTTTGACCCGGCTCCCCGGGTGGGTGAGCAATCCGGTGCGAGCCGCGCTCAAAGGAGACTCCGACATGACACGGTTGCTCCCCGTCCTCTTCCTGCTCACCGCCGGGCTCGCCCGGGCCGATGAGGGGATGTGGACCTTCAACAACTTCCCCTCCGACCTCGTGAAGGCCCGCTACGGCTTCTCCCCGAGCCAGGAATGGCTCACCCGGGTCCAGCTCTCCGTGGCGAGGATCGCCGGAGGCTGCTCGGCCAGCTTCGTGTCTCCCAACGGGCTGGTGATGACCAACCACCACTGTGTCCGCGAGTGCGTTCAGCAGCTCTCCACGCCCCAGAACGACTTCATCGTGAAGGGCTTCTCCGCCGCCTCCGCGGCCCAGGAGCGCCAGTGCCCGGCCATGGAGGTCAACACGCTGCTGAAGATCACCGACGTCACCAGCGAGTTGACGAAGGCCACCCAGGGCAAGGAGGGCGCGGCCTTCCGCGACGCGCAGCGGGCGGAGATCGCCCGCCTGGAGAAGGCATGCGCCACCGCTCCGGACGTCCGCTGTGACGTGGTGACGCTCTACCAGGGCGGCATGTACAACCTCTACCAGTACCAGCGCTTCCAGGACGTGCGGCTGGTATTCGCCCCCGAGGAGGCCATCGCCTTCTTCGGCGGGGACCCGGACAACTTCGAGTTCCCCCGCTACGACTACGACGTGTCCTTCGTGCGCGTGTACCAGGACGGCAAGCCGGCGAAGGTGGACCACTGGCTCCGCTGGTCCGCGAAGGGCGCGCAGCCGGGCGAGCTGACCTTCGTGGCCGGCAACCCCGGGGGCACCTCGCGCCTGCTGACGGTGGAGCAGCTCCTCTACCAGCGCGACTACGCCCTGCCCGAGCGCCTCTTCCAGATCGCCCAGCTGCGCGGACTGCTCGACGAGTTCCAGCAGCGCGGCCCCGAGTACTCCCGCATCTCCAGCAACCTCAAGCTCGGCCTCGAGAACGCCTACAAGTCGCTGGTGGGCCGGCGCGAGGCGCTCGTGGACCGGGACTTCTTCGGCAAGAAGGCCGCCGAGGAGCAGAAGCTGCGCGAGTGGGTGAAGGCGGACCCCGAGCGGCAGAAGCGCTATGGCCAGGCGTGGGACCCCATTGCCCGGGCCACGGACACGCTGCGCTCCATGCGCATCCGGCTGCGGCTGCTGGAGCAGGGCGCTGGCTCGGGCTCGGAGCTCTTCGCCTTCGCGCGCCTGCTCGCCCGCTCGGCCGACGAGCTGCCCAGACCCAACGAGCAGCGGCTGGAGGAGTTCGCCGAGGCGCGCAAGCCGGAGCTGGAGCAGCAGCTCTTCAGCCCCGCTCCCGTCTACCCCAAGCTGGAGGAGGCGCTGCTCACCTTCTACCTGACGAAGCTGCGCGAGCAGCTCGGGCCGGATGAGCCGGTGGTGAAACAGGTGCTGGGCAAGCAGTCCCCCCAGGCCCTCGCGCGCAAGGTGGTCTCCGGCTCCCGGCTCGCCAGTCCCCAGGTGCGCCGCCAGCTCTACCAGGGCGGCCCGGAGGCCATCCGTGCCTCCAAGGATCCCATGCTGGAGCTCGTCCGCGCCCTGGATGGCGAGGCCCGCGCCGTCCGCGAGCGCTTCGAGGAGGAGGTGGAGTCCGTCATCGATCAGAACGGGGAGCTCATCGCCCGGGCCCGCTTCGAGGCCTACGGCACCGGCACCTACCCGGATGCCACCTTCACGCTCCGTCTGTCCTTCGGGCAGGTGAAGGGATACTCGGCGGAGGGGAAGACGGTGGAGCCGCTCACCCGGCTCGCCGGCCTCTACGAGCGCGCCACGGGCGAGGATCCCTTCCGCCTGCCCCCCAGCTGGCTCCAGGCGAAGCCCCGCGTGGACCTCCAGACGCCGTTCAACTTCGTGAGCAGCAACGACATCATCGGGGGCAACTCGGGCTCGCCCATCTTCAACAAGGACGCGGAGATCGTCGGCGTCGTCTTCGACGGCAACCGGCAGTCCCTGGGCGGCGAGTACGGCTTCGACGAGGCCACCAACCGCACCGTGTCCGTCCACGGCGAGGGCATCCTCGAGGGGCTGCGCAAGGTCTACAACGCCCGCCGGCTGCTGGAGGAATTGGGGCAGGGTGGGGGCGGGTAGGACAGGCCATGGGAGGAATGGATGCGAGCGGCCCACGAAGGGGCAGGACAACGGGAACCGGTATTTCGTGTCATTCTTCGACCAGCCGAGCGAGGCCGGCTTCCACGGCGTCTTCTCCGTGGGGGCTGTCTCAGCCTCGCCTCCGGCGGTGCGTCCGGGCAGTGCGCGGGCCATCGATTCCAAGTGAGCGGGAACCCAGGAGGAAGTACTGAATGAGAAGGATGGCCTTCGGTTGTCTGCTGTTGCTGGCCGCGCTGGCGGGCTGTTCCGGGCGCTTCGTGGATTTCGCCCCGGAGGAGGAGGCCATCTACGAGTATCCGCTCGACGAGGTGTGGCCGCAGGTCCGCACGTACTTCTCGTCCCGGGGCTTCGTCTACCGTGAGGTCCCGGGCGGGGCCCAGCTGGAGACGGAGTGGCGCGAGGAGTTCATGAGCTCGCGGATCGCCGGCTACTGGCACCGCTACATGGTCATCGCGAAGCCCGAGGGCTCCAACCGCTGCAAGCTGATCATCACCCGCGAGTCGCGCAGCATGAACAAGGCGCTGCAGGCCCCGGGCGCCGAGCTGGTGTGGGGCGTGGACTCGCGCTCCGAGGACAACCCGCTGGGCGTGGGCAGCGATGTGGCGCGGCAGATGGCGATGCAGACCGTCAATGGCGACAACGCCGTCCTCGGCGAGTCCCAGCAGACCGCGCGCGACATGGTGCTGGAGTGGAAGGTGTTCAAGAGCATCGCCCCGGCGCTCCAGAAGGACGCGAAGAAGTCCAGCGAGAGCCCCGACGTGGTGGTGACGAAGGAGGCCGACATCGAGTGCGGCGTGCCCGTGCTGGGGCTGGGCAAGCTGGCGCGGGCCGGCAACGTGGTGCTGCTGGGCGAGCTGCATGGCACGCAGCAGGTGCCGCACTTCCTCGCGCAGAGCGCCTGCCAGGTGGCCACCCAGGGCATCCCCGTGACGGTGGGCCTGGAGATTCCGGCCGTGTACCAGGAGCGGCTGGAGACCTTCGTGGCCAGCGCCGGCACTGAGCAGGACTGGGCGAAGCTGATGGAGATCCCCTTCTGGCGCAGCCCCTACCCGGACGGCCGCAACAGCGAGGGCGTGGTCTACCTCATCGAGGCCCTGCGCAAGCTGCGCCGCCAGGGGCTGGACGTGAGGGTCTTCTCCTTCGATCATCCCGCGCTGCAGGGTGACGCGCGCGAGGAGGCCATGGCGGCGACGGTGCAGGACGTGGCCGGCAGGTCGAAGAAGCGGGCGCTGCTGGTGCTGAGCGCCAACCTCCACCCGCGCCAGGTCAAGGGCCTGCCCGGGGCTCCGGACTACCGCCCCATGGGCCTGCGCCTGGCGGAGCAGTTCCCCCACGTCTACTCCCTGGACATCGCCTACGACAGCGGCACGGCGTGGATCTGCGCCATGACCCGGCAGCAGCAGCTGGACTGCGGGGTGACGCGCACCAAGGGCGAGGACAACGGCGACCGCTACTTCGTGCAGCTCTTCGGCGGCAAGAACCGCCATGGCTACCACGGCTTCTACTACGTGGGCGCGGTGTCGGCCTCGTTGCCGGCCGTGTACCAGGGCGCGGAGCCCGCGGGCAGCCAGCAGGCCACCGTACCCGGCTCGGCGGCCCCCCACTAACCGCTACCCGGCAGGGCCTCGCCTTTCCTGTGGCGGGGCCCGGCGGCGGCGCTAGCCTGGAGGGGATGACTCCCTCCGATACCGACGCCGCCGCCCATGACCTGTTGGCCTTCATCGACGCCTCGCCCACGCCCTACCACGCGGTGCGCGAGACGATCCGCCGCCTGACCGCCCAGGGGTACCGCGCCCTCGATGAGCGCGAGCCCTGGGACCTGAAACCCGGGGAGAAGGTGTACGTCACCCGGGGTGACACCAGCATCGCCGCCTTCCACCTCGGCACCGTGCCGGTGGACCGCGCCGGCTTCCGCCTGGTGGGTGCCCATACCGACTCGCCCAACCTGCGCCTCAAGCCCAATGCCCTCGTGCAGCGCTCCGGCTTCCACCAGCTGGGCGTGGAGGTGTACGGCGGCGTCCTCTTCAGCACCTGGATGGACCGGGACCTGTCGCTCGCCGGCCGCGTGGTGAGCGCGAAGGACGGCCGCCTCACGCACCACCTGGTGGACTTCCGCCGCCCCCTGCTGCGCATCCCCAACCTCGCCATCCACCTCAACCGCTCCGTCAACACCGACGGCCTCAAGCTCAACGCCCAGGAGCACCTGGTGCCGGTGCTCGCCCTGGAGCGCTCGGGCACGGTGGACCTCAAGGGCATGCTCTCCGCGGAGCTGGCCCGGAGCGGCGCCCAGGTGGAGCCGGCGGACATCCTCGGCTTCGACCTGTGCCTCTATGATCTGCAGCCCTCCACCCGCTCCGGCGCCTTTGGCGAGTTCCTCCACGCGCCGCGCCTGGACAACCTGGCCAGCAGCCACGCCGGCCTGTCCGCGCTGCTCTCCATGAGCGGGCCGCGCGAGGCCACCTGCGGCGTCATCCTGTACGACCACGAGGAGTGCGGCAGCGTCAGTGCCCAGGGCGCCGCGTCTCCCTTCCTGAAGGACCTGCTCGAGCGCATCACCCTGGCGCACTCGGACGGGCGGGGGGACTCGCTGCACCGCGCCATCCAGCGCTCCTACCTGGTGTCCGCGGACATGGCGCACGCGCTGCACCCCAACTACGCCTCCATGCACGAGCCCAGACACGCGCCCGTGCTGGGCGGCGGCCCCGTCATCAAGTCCAACGTCAACCAGTCCTACGCCACCGACGGAGAGACAGCGGCCTGGTTCGCCCTCTGCTGCCGCGAGGCGGGCGTGACGCCGCAGAACTTCGTCACCCGCACGGACCTGGGCTGTGGCAGCACCATCGGCCCCATCTCCGCCGGCGAGCTGGGCATGCGCACCGTGGACGTGGGCAACCCCATGATGTCCATGCACTCCATCCGCGAGCTGGCCGCCGCGGCGGACGTGGCGGCGATGATCTCCGTGCTGCGCCAGTGCTACGTGCGCTGACTCACTCCACGTTCAGCCGCAGGTTGTCGGGCTCCAACAGGGTGATGCGCCCCTCCTCGTAGGACAGCAGTCCCTCGCGAGCGTAGAAGCGCAGCCACCGGTTGGTGCTCTCCCGGGTGAGCCCGGCCAGGTTGGCCAGCTCCGTCTGGGTGAGCCGGGGGGTGATGGACACCCCCTCGCTCCCGGGCTCTCCCCGCCGCTGCGCCAGGTCCAACAGCACGCGCGCCAGCCGGGCGCGTGCATCCAGGAAGCTGGCGTCGTGGACCGTCTGCGTGACGCGCCGCACCAGCCGGCTCAGCTCGGCCAGCAGCGTGGGCACCACCTGGGGGCGCTCTTCCAGGAATTTCTGGAAGTCCTTGCGGTTCAAGGCCAGCAGCGCCGTCTCCTCGCGCGCCACCGCGTCCGTCGAGCGGGGCGCCTCGTCCAGCAGCGCCAGCTCGCCAAAGGCATCTCCCCGCCGCAGCAGGGCCAGGGCGACCTCCCGCCCATCCGCCGAGCTGAGGCGGATGGTCACCTCGCCCTTGCGGATGATGTAGAGGTCCGTCCCCACATCGCCCTGGTGGAAGATGATCTCCCCCCGCTCGTAGCGGCGTGGCTGAAGGCTGGCGGAGAGCCGCTCCAGGTCGTCGGACCCGAGCGACGAGAAGAGAGGAACCTGGGAGAGGAGCTCCGAATAGGACATGGCTCGCTGCTTTCCTGGTGGAACCTGCCCACCCGGAAGTCATCTTGCACGGAGCCACGCGGCCGGGCCAGGGTCGAGCGACGCCCTGCACGCTTCCTTGTCCAGACCCGCTCATCTTCGCGCGGGATTCGCGCCAGGGGTGCATCCCGGGCCGCACGACGCATCCCCGGTCCTTGTGCGATGATGCTTCTCGAATGTGGAGAATGGGGACTGGCACTCCCGGCCCCCCGAGGTGGATCGAGGATTATGTCGGGACGCAGGATTGGCGGCAGGTATGTCTTGGAGCGCAGGGTCGCTGGCGGTGGCATGGGTGCCATCTGGGTGGCGCTCGACGCCCAGCTGCAGCGGCGGGTGGCGCTCAAGTTGATGGCGCCCGAGCGCATCACCTCCTCCTCGGCGCGCCACCAGTTCGAGCAGGAAGCCAAGGCGGTCGCGCAGCTGCGCAACCCGCATGTGGTGCAGATCCACGACTACGGCGTGGACGGGGACACGCCCTTCATCGTGATGGAGCTGCTCGAGGGGGAGGATCTCGAGACGAGCCTGGAGCGGCAGGGCCGGCTGTCGCCCGCCGTGGTCTCCTCGCTGCTCAATCAGATTGCCCGGGCGCTGTCTTCCGCGCATGCCTGTGGCGTCATCCACAGGGATCTCAAGCCGGCGAACCTCTTCCTGGCCCGCGTGGACAGCGCCGAGGTGGTGAAGGTGCTCGACTTCGGGCTGGCGCGGTGGGACGCCGGCGGCGCGGCCGTCTCGGAGCAGCCGGGCCGGGTGATGGGCACCCCGCGCTACATGAGCCCCGAGCAGATGCGGGGCGAGGCCGGGGTGGACTCCCGCACGGATGTCTGGTCGCTGGGCGTGGTGGCCTACCGGGCGCTCACCGGCCGCTTCCCCTTCGCCGCGGATGCGCTCGGAGAGCTGGGCCGCGGCGGCACCCTCCCGTTCTCCGAGCCGCCGTCCACCCTGGTGCCCGAGCTGGGCCAGGGCGTGGATGTCTTCTTCTCGCGCGCCCTGGACGCGGACCCCACGCGCCGCTTCCAGTCCGCGCGGGAGCTGGCCGCGGCCTTCGCCTCGCTGGTGGAGGCCAGCCGCCCCTCGCGCGCCTCGAAGATATTGGTCATCGATGACGAGCCGGACGTGGAGCTGCTGATGCGGCAGCGCTTCCGCAAGCTCATCCGGGACAAGGTCTACGAGTTCATCTTCGCCAGCGATGGCGAGGACGCGCTGGAGAAGCTGCGCCAGCACCCGGATACGGATGTCGTGCTGTCCGACATCAACATGCCGAGGATGGACGGGCTCACCTTCCTGGCCCGGGTGGGCGAGGTGAATCCGCTCGTCAAGGTCATCATGGTCTCCGCCTACAGCGACATGAGCAACATCCGCGTGGCGATGAACCGCGGGGCCTTCGACTTCCTCGTCAAGCCCATCGACTTCCAGGACCTGGAGGCCACGCTCGTCAAGGCGCTGAAGCACGTGAAGGAGTTCCGCCAGATGGTGCGCTCGGCGGAGGAGAACCAGCTGCTGCGGATGTTCGTGCACGGCGGCGTGCTCGAGCGGGCCACCCCGCTGATGCGCGGCCCGGACATGCTGGAAGGCGAGCGGGTGGAGGCCACGGTGGCCTTCCTGGACCTGGAGGACTTCACGCCGGTGGTGCGCCAGGAGCAGCCCGAGGCGGCCGTGCGCCGGTTGAACGCGAACTTCGAGGTCATCGTCCCGGAGCTGCTCTCGCGGGGCGGGGTGGTGGACAAGTTCGTCGGGGACTCGGTGATGGCGGTGTTCCGGGGCCAGGGGCACCTGGGCCGGGCCCTGGAGGCCTGTCTGGCGGCCCGCCAGCAGCTGCGCGCCATGGCCTTCCGTTCCGGGGACGCCTCTCCGTATGCCCATGGCCTGTGCATCGGCCTGGACTCGGGCGAGCTGCTCTGCGGCAGCATCGGCGCCAGGGGCCTGGGCCGGCTGGACTACACGGTGCTCGGGGAGCCGGTGAATACCGCGGCCTGGCTGGCCCAGCAGGCCGGAAAGGATCAGCTCCTCATCGGGGCCCATCTCCTGCCGCGGGTGGAGACGGGCTTCGATTGCCTGGGCGTGGGAACGAGGAACCTGCCCGGCCGCGGCTCGGAGCTGGGTGTCCATGAGGTCGTGGCCCGCAGGGAGCAGCGGGTCTCCAGCGCGGATCGGACCGTCTCCATCGGCTAGCCCCCGCCTCGGGCTCGGGTGTTAACGTCCCATGTCTATGCAGCTCATCATGAATCCGGGCCTGCTGGATGAGCAGGTGTTCGAGCTCCCCGAAGGCTCCGTGACGATCGGCCGTACGGAGGAGAGCACCATCTGCGTGCTCCACAAGAGCCTGTCGCGGCGGCATGCGCGGCTCGAGCGGGAGGGCGAGCGGATCCTCCTCGTCGACCTGAACAGCAAGAACGGGACGTTCGTCAACGAGGCCCGTGTCGAGCGCCACGAGCTGCGCAGCGGCGAGGCCTTCCGGTGTGGCGAGGTCCGCTTCAAGCTGGTGTCCTCCGCGCTCCCGCTGCCGGCGGACCTGTCACCCACGCAGGTGCAGCCGCTCCTCACGCGCTTCTCTCCCGGCTCCATGGACGAGCTGCTGGAGCGGCACTCGGAGCCCGGCGAGGGCTCGGCCCTGAAGGTGCGGCACGCCAACCGGGAGAACCGCGCCACCGACAAGCTGCAGGTGTTGCTCAAGGTGAGCCAGCTGCTGTCCTCGCCCGGCTCCATCGACGCGCTGCTGGAGCGCATCCTGGACCTCGTCTTCCAAATCATGGAGGTGGACCGGGCGGCCATCCTGCTGGTGGATGCGGCCAGTGGGCGCCTGGTTCCCCGGGTGGCCCGGACCGCGGCCGGCGAGGCCCCCTCGGGCCCGTTCTTCAGCCAGCGCATCGTCGACTACGTGCGCTCGCACAGCGTGGCGGCGCTCTTCTCCGACGCCCGGTTGGATCCCCGCCTGGATGACGCCGCCTCGGTGGTGCTGCAGTCCATCCAGGCCTCCATGTGCGCGCCGCTCAAGCCCCGGGACGAGGTGCTCGGCGTGTTGTACGTGGACAACCTCTCGCGGCCCAACGGCTTCAGCGAGGAGGACCTGGAGTTCCTCACCGCCTTCGCCAACCAGGCGGCCATCGCGCTCGACAACTCGCTCCTCTCCAAGCGGCTCGAGGAGGAGGCGGTGCTGCGCAACGTCTACCTGCGCTTCTTCCCCCCGGCCACCCTCAAGAAGCTGCAGATGGCCCGGGGCGGCCCGCTGGAGACCATCGAGACGGAGGTGACGGTCCTCTTCTCGGACATCAGTGGCTTCACCGCGCTGTCCTCCACTCTGGAGCCCCGGCAGGTGGTGGATCTGCTCAACGACTACTTCCCGGTGATGGCGGACATCGTCTTCCGGCACGAGGGGACGTTGGAGAAGTACATCGGCGACGCGCTGATGGCGGTGTGGGGCGCGCCGTTCTCCCACCCGGACGACGCGGACCGGGCGGTGCGCGCCGCGGTGGAGATGCAGCGGGCACTGGCCGAGCTCAACGCGCGCTGGCGGGCCCAGGGCCGGCCCGAGCTGAACATCCACGTGGGCCTGAACACGGGCCGGGTGGCGGCCGGGAACATCGGCTCCGAGCAGTACGTGCAGTACGCCACCATTGGAGACGCCACCAACGTGGCCAGCCGGGTGTGCTCCGCCGCCAAGGACGGGGAGATCTGCATGAACGAGACGACCTTCGAGCGCTGGCTCGCGAGGGAGTGGCCCGTGCAGCAGCTGCCTCCCGTCCAGGTGAAGGGCAAGGAGAAGGCGCTGACGCTCTACCGGTTGGAGTGGCGCGATTTCTCGATGACGTTGTGACGGACCTCACTCCCGGCGTGTTGACCGCGTCACTTCCGGGTCAGGGGCTCCGTGAGAGAAGGGAGATGTTCGCGGGCCTGGAAGGAGCCGCGGAGTTCATCCAGGGAGTCACGCCATGGTCGAGAATCTTCGGGAGCACAAGGACAAGGCCGCCCAACTCTTCGCGGAGGGGAGGCTGGAGGAGGCGCTCGCCGAGTACCGGTTCGTGGCGGGGGTGGCTCCGGAGGACCTGGCGAGCCGCCAGAAGGTGGCGGAGGTGCTGCAGCGGCTGAACCGCAAGCAGGAGGCCATCGAGGCCTACGCGGGGGTGGCCGGTGAGTGGGCGAAGCAGGGCTGGCTGCTGCGCGCCATCGCGCTGTGCAAGGTCATCCTGCAGATCGACCCGAGGCATGGGCGGACGCAGCGGATGCTGGCGGAGCTGTACGCGCGGCGCATGGAGCAGCCGGCGCGGATGATCCACACGGTGCCGGTGGCGGTGGCGCCCGAGCCGTCCAAGGCGGCGCAACCCGAGGCGCTGGCGGCGCTGCCGCGCATTCCGATCTTCTCGCAGCTGGGCCAGGAGTCCTTCGTGGCGCTGCTGGAGGGGTTGGAGCTGAAGACCTTCGAGGCGGGGGTGGCCATCGTCACGGAGGGGGAGGCGGGCACGTCCATGTTCGCCATCGTGGAAGGGCGGGTGGACGTGGTGCGGCAGTTGGAGGGGGGCCAGCGGCGCAAGGTGGCCGCCATGGGGGAGGGGGACTTCTTCGGGGAGATGGCGCTGCTGTCCAAGAGTCCCCGGCTGGCGAGCGTGGTGGCGGCCGAGCGCACGGTGGTGTTGGAGCTGACGCGGGCGATGGTGGCGCGGCTGGTGCAGCGGGACGCGTCGGTGGGGCGGGTGCTGCGCTCCTTCCACCAGGAGCGGCTGCTGGCCAACGTGCTGCGCGGCAACAAGCTCTTCGCCACGCTCACGCCCAAGCAGCGCGAGGCCGCGGCCCAGTCCTTCCAGATGGAGACGCAGCCGGCGGGCAGGACGCTGCTCAACCAGGGCCAGCGGGGCGAGGCCCTGTACCTGGTCCTCCGGGGCCGGTGCCGGGTGACGCACCGCCACCCGGATGGGAAGGACAGCCCGTACCCGATGCTGCGCGAGGGCGACGTGTTCGGCGAGCTGTCCATGATGCTGGGCCTGCCGGCCACCGCCAGCGTGCGCACGGACTCGCCCTGCACGCTGCTGCGGCTGGACCGGGAGTCCTTCGAGAAGCACATCCTCGTGCAGCCCGGGGTGCGCGAGGCGCTCTCGCGGCTGAGCACCGAGCGCCTCCAGCGCACCGCGCTGCTCGTCTCCGGACAGGAGCCGCTCGAGGGCGACTCGCGCGTCTGAGTGCTGTCAGCCGTACACCACTCGTTGACGTCAATGAGTGGTGTGGGTGGGTGTGTGATGATCGTTGACGTCAACGAGTGAAGCGAGGCGAGGCGCGCCAGGCGTCCCGTGCCTTGGGGGCCGCTCAACCTGCTACGTTGAGTCCTCCGAGGTAGGCCCCGCGTGTCCACACATCCGCCATCCCCCAGCCCCGAGCACCCCATTCTCCGCGGCGCAGTGGCCGCCCTGCTTCCGCCCGATGACACGCCGCCGCTGCCGGTGGGCACCCGGATTGGTGGGGACGTGGTGGAGGGGGTGCTGGGGCGTGGCGGCTTCGCCACGGTGTACCGGGTGCGCAGCCAGAGCGGCTACGTGTCCGCCCTCAAGGTGCTGCCCCTGGACCAGGGCCCCGAGCGGGCCGAGCGCGCCTGGCGGGAGATGGCGCTGGGCGCGCGCCTGAACCACCCCAACCTCGTGCGTCAGCTGGGCGCGGGGCAGTGGCCCCTGGAGAACCCGCGCTACCTGTGGGTGAAGCTGGAGCTGGTGGAGGGCCCCACCCTGGACACGTGGGGACTGGCGCCCGGGCGCACGCTGGGCGAGGTGATGGACCGGGCGCTGGAGGTGGCGCGTGGCCTGGCGGTGTCGCACGAGGCGGGCGTCATCCACCGTGACGTCAAGGAGGCCAACATCCTGGTGTGCCAGAAGACGGGCGAGGCGGTGCTGGTGGACTTCGGGGTGGGCTGGCACCCGGCCTGCCCCACGCTGACACAGGGGATGTTTCCTCCGGGCACGCCGGCCTACCGCGCCCCCGAGGCGTGGGCGTATGGCCGGGCGCACGCGGGCGAGCCAGGGGCGCACTACCGGGCCGGCGTGGGGGATGATTTGTACGCGGTGGGCGTCGTCCTCTACCGGCTGCTGACGGGCCGCTTTCCCTTCCGCCCCGCCGAGCACGGGGGCGAGGACGTGGAGGCGGTGCTGCACCGCGAGCCCTTGCCGCCGCACCTCGTCAACCCGCGGGTGCCCCTGGAGGTGGAGGCGGTGTGCCTGCGGTTGCTGGCCAAGACACCGGAGGCTCGCTACCCGGACGCCGTGACGCTGTGCCGGGCGCTGAAGGAATTGAGGGCCCGGACGGACGTGGACTGGCGGCAGGTGCTGCACCCGGAGCGGCGGCGCGCGGTGAAGCCCTGGGCGCGCTGGGCCCGGGCGCTGGCGGGGGTCGGCGTGGGGTTGGCGGTGGCGGTGGGGGCGTGGTGGCTCGGCTCCAGCCGGGAAGTGGCGCCGGGTGGGCCAGCACCGGAACCTGTGCGGGCCGTGGCCGCGCCTCCGCCCGAGGCGCCTCCTCCCCCGGCCGCCGCCCCGCCGCTGGCGCCTCGAAAGGACAGTGCTCCCGTGAAACAGCAGCCCTCCAGCCCCCCACCTGAAATGGCCCCCAAGCGCCAGGGAGCCGCCGTGCGCACCGCGTGTCTCGGACTCACCGGCGCCGCGCTCCAGGCCTGTATGGGCACCCCGCAGCAGATGCCGTCCGAGCGCCCCGCTCCGCCTCCCCAGGCGTGCCCCGCCGGGGCCGTGGAGACCATGACGAACACGCTCGGCCTGAGCCTCGGGGAAAGGACGAGCGTGGACTGGAGCAGCGTGCGCGGCAGGTCCGTGCACGTCCAGGAGGACGCGACCCTCCGGGTGGGGGGAGACTGGGAGGTGGGAGCGAACTGGGGGGGCAAGGGCGGGGCGGTGGCGCTGCCGAACAACACCCGCCTCTTCGGGAGGCTCTATGTCCACAAGGGGCGGGTGTACGGCCGCTTCACCGAGGCCCGCACGCCTCAAGGGGTGGTGTACCCGGTGTGCCTGGAGTTGATGGATACGGGTGGCAACGTCGGCCTGGAGCTCCAGCCCGGCAGCGGGCCGGGGAAGATGATGGTGGACCCCGTCGTGCGGGTGCGGGTGGTGGACCGCTTCCCGTAGGGGCGTCCCGGAATCGGGACGGACACGACCGGACAGGAGGTGTGGTAGAGCCCCACTCCTCCGGTCTCGTCCCCGTGAGGTGCCTTCCTCATGTCCGTGCTCTCCGCCGCTGCCCTGTTGCGACTCGTGTTGCTCGCCGTTCCCATGGACGCCGCGCCGCCTGCCTGTGAAGCAGGCACACGCCACCTGGAGTTGACGGAGGACACCCCCGGCGAGGCGCTGGCGGTGTGTATCCATCCGGGGCTGCCCACCCATTTCCTCTTCGACGCGGAATTGGGGCGCGTGGAACTGCCCGGACGGGAACGGTTCCAGGTGATGGCGGGTGAGACAGGGTTCGCGCTCGTGCCCACGGGGGCCCTCACCCCAGGAGAGCGTGTACAGCTGGGCTTCACCTTCCAGGACGGCGCGGACCCGAAGGGCGTGCGCTTCCTGCTGGTGGTGCATCCGTCCGAGGCCGCGCGGTTGGTGAAGGTGACACGCCAGCCGCGCTCGCTCGAGTCCAACCGGCAAGGCGAGCAGCAGGCGCGAGCGGAAGCGCGGCAATGCCAGGAGGACAAGGCGCGCCTGGCGGAGGAGTGCGGCGGACAGCGCGGAGTCCTGGGCCTGCTCGCCCAGGGGCTGCTGGGCGAGAGCGGCATCGCCAGCAAGGACATCACCCGGAGCGTCATCTCTCGTCCGGGCAACACCCTCGAATCCATGGATGCCCGCAGCTACCGCTCGGACACCACACGCGTGGCGGGCGGGCACGAGGTGGTGCGGCTGCTGGTGACGCAGCAGTTACAGAACAATGGGAGCACGCCCTGGACGCCCGGGGGCGCGGTGCTGGTGGGGCCGAAGGGAGAGGAGTGGAAGGTGCTGGGGGTGTGGACGGAGGAATCCATTGCTCCAGGGAAGAAGCGCAGCGTCGGGGTGGAGGTGGAGGTGCCGCGGGAGGCGGCGCGCGGCACCTTCACCCTGAAGTGGTGGGGCCGGGAGGCGGGCCGCGCGAGCGAGCACTTCGACGGCGTGACCTTCCCGTAGCTCCACCAAGGGTCCGCTTCAGACGCCCCTCCGTTGAGCATCCACGAGGAGGGTCGCGACTTCCGATGAGGTGACGCCGAAGCGCCCGGCCACGTCCTCCAGTTGTCGCGCTGGTGCGAACGTGGTCACGATTGGCACGAGCCCCTCTCTTTCGGCGTGCGGCGTTCCGACAGCGCAGGATGGCTCTTCACCCGTCCAGTACACGATGACCGCCCCTGCTCTCGTTCTGGGAGCGCTGGCCGCCGATCCTCGACTCCTTCGAGAAGGGTGACGCGGAGCTCCCGGCGCTGTGGGTGAGGCCGGAGCCGATGGAGGATCCGAGCCAGAGGGAAATGCATGAGGTGATGGGAAGCGGAGTGGAGGGTTGAGGGGCATGAAAGTGTTCGTCTAGCCTGGGAGCCATTCAGCGCGTTCGCAGCCCACCAACGGACATGGGCCACCAGCCTCGGGGGATTGGAGGAGGCGAGGATTTCCGCGCTGGGAGGAACGCGATGATGGTGCGGAAGAACGCGGTGGAGCGGCGGCTGGACCTGCTCCACGACCAGTGGATGGAGTTCGCCCAGCTCCCCGAGGCGCGCCTGCTGCGCTGGGTGGTGGAGCCGGACGAGGTGCGGATGGTGGAGGCGTTCCTGGAGAAGGAGGGGGATGAGCGGATGGGGGAGTGCCCGGACCTCTTCCTGCGCCTGGACGAGCCCTTCGATGAGCCGGTGCGCTACGGATACGCGCTGCGTGAGGCGCTGGTGCGAATGGAGGAGGAGAGCCGCGCCGGGCTGGAGGAGGAGGGTCTGCCGGGCTGGAGGTGCCCGCCGGTGAAGGAGGGGGGAATGGACGTGGAGGCCTTCCTGGCGGCGTGCGACTCGCTGCGGAGCCACTACGAGAGCCTGTGCGAGCACCTGGTGGTGGTGCTGCTGCCGGCGCAGGGGACGGATGCGAGCGCCTGGCTGAAGTGGTTGGGCAGCGCGGTGGAGAAGGCGCGGTCCGCCCACGTGCGCCTGGTGGTGCTGGACGACGCGAGGACGCGGGTGTTGGAGCCGTTGGCGGAGGCACGGCCCGACAAGGTGGTGACGATACCGGCGAAGCTGGAGATGGGCCGGGCGCTGGAGGAGCTGTCACAGGAGGCCGGCAACCTGGACAGCCCGGGAGGGCAGTTCCGGGAGCTCTTCGTGCGCCTGGGCAACGCGGCGGCGAAGCGGGACGTGGAGAGGGCGCGGACGTTGGGAGCACAGGCGGTGGCCGTGGCGGCCGGGCAGGGGCTGTACGAGCTGGTGGTGGCGGCGCACTTCGCGGTGGGGGGAGCGCTGCTGGGAGCGGGCCGGCCCCGGGAGGCGCTCGAGCAGTACCAGCAGGCGGAGGCGGCGGCCGGGGAGTCCGCGGCGAAAGGACAGCCCCAGGGCGCACAACTCCGGCTGAGCTCGCGTATGGCACAGGGCGCCGCGCGGGTGACGGCCCAGGAGTACGCCCAGGCGGCGGCGCTGTACGAGGAGACGGCGCCCCTGGCGCGCGAGCTGAAGGACGCGCGCATGGAGCTGGAGTGCTGGCGGATGGCGAGCTGGTGCCGCGAGGTGACGAAGGAGGTGGAGCGGGCGTGGGAGCACGGCCAGCGCGCGTGGGAGGTGGGCCGGGCCATGGACGCGCAGACACGGGACACCTCGACGCTGCCCTACGTGGCGGAGGCGCTGGTGCGGCTGAGCCATGAGCGGCAGGGGGCGCGGGCGGCGCGGGCCATGGAATCGGAGGTGGAGTCGCTCCTGGGCACGGACTGGCGGCCGGAGGCTCCGGCCGAGGGAGGGCAGCCGCGATGATGCCCGCGGTGAAGCACCTGGACCCGGTGTTGGGCGTGGACATCCACTTCATCATCACCCCGCCCGGGCCGGTGGTGCCCATTCCCCACCCGCATATTGGAATCGTGTTCGACCCGTTCGACTACCTGCCCATCATCGGGGCGACGGTGGTGGTGAACGGGCTGCCTCGGGCGCAGGCGGGCACGGGCGGGCGCACGCTGCCGCCGCACTTCCCGATGGGAGGCGTCTTCGCCAAACCGCCCGGCAACGAGAACGAGACGTTCATGGGCAGCTCCACCGTGGTGGTGGAGGACGAGCCCTTCACGTACATGCTGCTGCCGGTGCTCAGCTGCCAGGACATCGGCATGCCCTCGCCGCCGCGCAAGAAGGGGCCGGGCGCGAAGACGCTGCAACTGCCCACC
>NZ_DASUNC010000092.1:0-7203 GCF_036277355.1 Archangium sp. | reverse complement strand
CACCTCGACGCCAGCTGGCCCGAGTACAACCGCCTCTACGCCCACCCCTTCACCTGGTCCTGGACTCGCGCCAAGATGCACTCGTGGGTGGACCGGCACCTGTCCTGACTATGTTGAAAAACTTGTCGGACAGTCCACTAGCTCCCGCGCGAGGATGAGGGCCTTGCGCGCCACGTCCAGGCCCGACAGGTCATCGCGCGGGTGGGGCTCGGTGTAGCCGTTGGCCCGGGCCGTCCGCACCGCCTGAGACAAGGGCACGCCGTCCATCAGCGCATGGCAGATGGCTCCGAGCGAACCGGAGAAGCACCCCTCGATGCGCTCCACGCGGTCCCCGGTGCGCACCAGGTTCTTCAGCGTCTCGATGACCGGGAGACTCGCGCCCACGGTGGTCTCGTAGTGCCAGGTGCGAAAGTGCGCGCGGGCCAGGGCCTGCAGGGACTCGCACTCCTTCCAGGGACGCGCGAGCGGCTTCTTGTTCGCAGCCACCACGTGGATGCCCCGCCGGAACGCCTCGGCGTAGAGCGTCTCCAGGCCGTCCGCAGCGGTGCAGTCCACCAGCACCGGCACGGACAGGCGCGACAACCGCTCGAGCAGCGGTTTCACGTCCGGAGGCGTCGTGCTGCCCGGAGAGACCTCCGCGAGCCTCGCGTGGACCTCGGCGGGCGGCAGGCCCCGGGGCTCGAAGAGCGCGCGGCGGCTGTCCACCACGCCCACCAGGCGCAGGGCCACACCGTGCCGGGCCTCGAGCGTCCGCGCGTTCTCCGCGAGCTGGGCGAGCAACCGTCCGCCCACCGTCCCCTTCCCCACCAGGACGACGTTGATCTCCGTCTCGTTGAGGTTGAAGGCGCTGTGCACGGTGCGCACCGCCACGGCCGTGTCCTCGGCGTCCACGGCGCACGACACGCTGCGCGAGCTGGCCCCCTGGAGGATGGCGCGCACGTTCACGCCCACGTTCCCGAGCGCGTGGAAGAACCGGCCCGCCACATTCGGCCGATGGCCCATGGACTCGGCCACGAGGGTGACCAACGTCACCGGCGCGAGGGGCGGAGGGACGCGCACCTCCCGCCGCTCGCGCTCACCTCGCAGCGCTTCCTCAAGCACCGCGTGGGCCCGCTCGGCCTGTGCCTGGGGCACCACCAGGGAGATGGAGGGCGCCAGCGCGGACAGCGTCCCGCCCCATACGGTGATGCGGGCCGCCTCGAGCGCCTGCAACACGCGATGCCCGAGCGGCTCGCTGAGCGTGGGACGCAGGGACTCGACGTGGAGCAGGGCCAGACGCTCCAGGCTCGTGACACTGGTGGGCCGGTGGGGATCCGGATTGCCCTCGGCGTCGATGCGCGTGCCCGGGGCGTCCGGCTCGGTGGTGCCGCGGATGTGCAGCGCGGCCCCGCTCTCGAGCAGCGGAATCATCGTGCGCGGGTGGAACATGCGGGTGCCGAAGTGGGCCAGCTCGAGCGCCTCGGCGTACGTCATGCGCGGCACGGGGTAGGCGTCCGCCACGAGGGCCGGGTCCGCCGTCATGACGCCGGGCACGTCCGTCCACACCGTCACCTGCCGGGCCCCGAGCAGCCACGAGAGCAGCGTGGCGGTGTAGTCGGAGCCATTGCGGCCCAGCGTGGTGGTGCGGCCCTGGTGCGAGCGGGCGATGAAGCCGGTGATGACGGGCACCTTGCCCACCCACCCGGAGACGAGCGGCGTGAGGCGGGCGCGGCTCGCCTCGATGTCGACCCGGGCCGCGCCCGCCGTCTCATCGGTGACGAGGAAGGTGCGCGCATCCACCGCGAGGGCGGGAATGCCCCGGGCCGTCAGGGCGCGGGCGACGAGCTCGGAGGAGATGCGCTCGCCCACGGACAGCACCTCGTCGAGCGTGGCCGGCGTGCACTCGCGGGTCAGCTCCACGCCCGTGAGCAGCCGCTCGATGGGGGCCAGGAGTTGCTCCACCGTCTTCTCGTGCGCGGTGAGGACGGCGCCCTCGAGGACCGTGCCCGCGATGGACCGGGCGAGACCGCGAACCCGGGACAGCTCCGCGCCGCTGCCCACCGCGTCTCCCCGGGCGGCGGCGTTGGCCGCGGAGATGAGCCAGTCCGTGGTATCGCCGAGCGCGGAGACGACGACGGCGAGCGGACGTTGGGCCTCGGAGATGAGGGAGAGGACGCGCGGCAGCCGTCCGGGCGTGCCGACAGAGGAACCACCGAATTTATAGACACACCACGGCCTGCTCGCGGCGGGGTGCGAGGGATTGCTGCTCACGGATGTCTTCCTTTCGGAACTGCTGGGGCGAGGAACCGCGAGCCCACGGCGGGACGAAAGGCGGAGCTCGGAGCGAGGAAGCTCGGAACGCAGCCGTGCCGCGGGCGGTGTCAGGTGGGAAACCCGGGCACCCGCGGCGCTTCAGAGGGGGAGTTCAGCTTGGAACCGGCTGGAGTCCCATCCTCACGCGAACGCGCGCATGCCCGGGCCACGCATGAGCATGGCCTCCATGGACATCGGCATTCGGGTGACAGGACGGAACACGAAATTCTCCAGACGCGTGCGATGGAGATACAGGCAGCATGCTTCGCTGTCAACCCTGAGTCCGGTTACTTTTGAATCACTGACATCACCGATGCCGACTCCGCCTCCGAAAACATGTGCCGTCTGTGGCCGGACCATCACCTGGCGCAAGAAGTGGGAGCGCGACTGGGAGAACGTGCGCTACTGCTCCGACCGGTGCAGGAGCCGCAAGGCGCGGGGGCGGGATGACCCGCTCGAGCAGCTCATCCTGGACGTGCTCGCCACACGGGCCCGGGAGGCGACGGTATGTCCCTCGGAGGTGGCGCGTGCCGCCGGGGAGGACGGCTGGCGCGAACGCATGGAGCCCGTGCGCGAGGCGGCCCGGCGGTTGGTGGCGCGTGGAGAGCTGGACATCCTCCAGGGCGGCCGGGTGGTGGACCCCTCGACGGCCCGAGGCCCCATCCGCCTGCGCCTGCGCCGCTGAGAGTCAGCGGGTATACCTCTCTCCGCTCGGAGACCGAGAAACCGGGTTGAACTGCGGCCCACTCTGACGCATTACAAATCCCACCATGAGCGATCGCGGCTCCCCCAAGAAGAAGAGCGAAAGCTTCAACAACCCCTTCAAGTCCGCCCTGGCGGACCTCAAGAAGAAACAGGCCGAGCCGCCCAAGAAGCCCCAGGCGCCTCCCCCGCCCTCCAAGCCCTCCAGGTCCAAGCGCCCCCAGGAGGAGGACGACATGTCCCTCTTCCTCTCCGCCATGGACGGCGTCGAGCAGATCACCCACCGCGGTGCCGAGCCCCCCCCGCCCAACCCCCGGCTGCCCGAGATCATCGACGAGAACGCCGAGGCCCTCGCCGAGCTCGCCGAGCTCGTGGCCGGCCAGGGTGACTTCGATGTCGCCGAGTCCAACGAGTACATCGAGGGCGCCGCTCCGGGCATCGACGCGCGCCTGCTGCGCTCGCTGCGCCGGGGTGACTTCTCGCTCCAGGGACGCCTCGATCTGCACGGCATGACCCAGGCCGAGGCCAAGACGGCCGTGGACCGCTTCCTCTCCGAGAGCCGCCGCGCCCACAAGCGCTGCGTGCTCATCGTCCACGGGCGTGGTTTGAACTCCCAGGATCAGATCCCCGTCCTCAAGCAGCGCATCCGCGAGTGGCTCGCCCAGAAGAGCATCGGCAAGACGGTGCTCGCGTTCGCCACCGCACGTCCCCAGGACGGAGGCACGGGCGCCGTCTACGTGCTGCTCCGCCGTTAGCTGGACGGCCGGGCGGCTCTGTGCATACATGCCGCCATGGCACGCGATCTCATCGATCTGCACATCCACGTGGGTAGCTCCGTGGCTCCCCACGTCCTCTGGTCCCTCGCGCACCAGCAGGGCTTCAAGCTCCCCGTGAGGGACTACTTCGAGTTCGTCGAGCTCATCACCTCGCGTCCCGGCAAGGTGGGCAGCCTCGAGGACTACCTGAAGATCCTCCACACCTATACGGAGAAGATTCAGAGCTCGCCCCTGGCCGTCGAGCGCTCCGTCTACGAGATCATCGGCAAGGAGTACCGCGGCAGCCGCGTCTCGCAGATCGAGCTGCGCTTCAACCCCATGAAGCGCAACCTCAACTCCGAGCTCGACCTGGACCACATCATCCACGCGGCGCTGCGCGGCATGGACCGGGCCATGCTCGAGTACGGCGTGAAGGCCGGCCTCATCTTCTGTCTGGCCCGCGAGTTCGATCACCGGCTCAACAGCATCATCGTGGACAAGGCCATCAAGTACCGCGGCCGCGGCGTGTATGGCATCGACCTGGCCGGCACGGAGAAGCACGCGCTGGAGCTGGAGCCCTCCGTGGTGGGGCAGTACGAGGACCTCTTCGCCCGCGCGCGCAAGGCCGGCCTCAAGTGCACCGTGCACACCGGGGAGACGAAGGGCACCGGCGCCGAGGGCGTCATGGCCGTGGTGGAGAAGCTCAAGCCCCACCGCATCGGCCACGGCATCCGCGCCGCCTACGACGAGTCCGCCATGAAGCTGCTGCGCGAGCGCGACGTGGTGCTCGAGCTGTGCCCCACCTCCAACCTCCACACCCGCGCCGTGGAGGGGCTCGACGAGCTCCAGCACATCATGCGCACCTTCTGGGACCGGGGCGTGAAGTTCACGCTCAACACCGACGGCACCTACCTGCTGGAGACGGACATGCTGCGCGAGGTGGAGCTCGTCGAGAAGAACGGGCTGCTCTCCGCCGAGCAGGTGGATCAGACGCTCGCCTGGGCGCGCCAGTACTCCTTCATTCCCACGTGAGCCCCATGTACCGCCTTGCCCGTGCCCTCCTCTTCCTCTTCTCCGCCGAGCGCGCCCACCGCCTGGGCATGACCCTGCTGCGCTGGCTCGGGCACCTCGCGGGGACGTGCCGCAGCATGCGCGCGCGCACGCTCGCCGCCGTCACCTATGACGCCTCGGTGAAGGTGGCGGGCCTGGAGCTGGCCCACCCGGTGGCGCTCGCCGCGGGGCTCGACAAGGAGGCCGAGGCCGTGGATGGGCTGCTGGCGCTCGGCTTCGCCGCCGTGGAGGTGGGCACGCTCACCCCGAGGCCCCAGCCGGGCAACCCGAAGCCGCGTCTGTTCCGCATCCCCGAGCACCGTGCGCTCATCAACCGGATGGGCTTCAACAACCACGGAGCCGCCAACGCCGCCGAGCACCTCCGGGCGCGCACCTGGCACCCCGCTCCGGTGGGGGTGAACATCGGCAAGAACAAGGACACGCCCCTGGAGCAGGCGGTGGACGACTACGTGGCGTGTGTGGACACGCTGGCCCCGCTCGGGGACTACGTGGTGATCAACGCCAGCTCGCCCAACACCCCGGGCCTGCGCAAGCTGCAGGAGCCCGAGCAGCTCACCGCGCTCCTGCGGGCGGTGAAGGCGCGCCTGGAGCAGGTGTCCCCGGGCAAGCCCCTCTTCCTGAAGATCGCCCCGGATCTCACGCCCGAGGCGGTGGACGAGGTGGTGGACGTGGTGCGCGCGTGCGGCCTGGCGGGAATCATCGCCACCAACACGACCATCGCGCGGCCCTTCGAACACCCGGTGGCGAAGGAGACGGGCGGGCTCTCGGGAGCGCCCGTGCGCGAGCCGGCCAACGCCGTCATCCGCCGGGCCTACGCGCGCAGTGGAGGTGCCCTGCCCATCATCGGCGTGGGCGGCGTCTTCACCGCCGAGGACGTGTACGAGAAGCTGAAGGCCGGAGCCTCGGTGGTGCAGGTGTACACGGGCTTCATCTACGAGGGCCCGGGCATGGTGCGCCGGCTGCTCGAGGGCCTGGGCCCGCTGCTGGCCCGGGATGGCTTCCGCTCGGTGCGCGAGGCCATTGGCGCGGACCACCGCGTTGCCCCCCCAGCCGCCCTGCCCCAGCACGAGCCCCCGCGCCCACAGGCCTGAGGCCGGAGCGGGCCTGGGGCGGTTACCTGCTCAAGGTCTTGAGGATGAGGTGGGCCACGGCGCGGCCGGAGTACTGCTGCTGGCCGGTGACGAGGCGCCCATCCCGGGTGGCGAAGGGTGCCCAGGGCGCGGCGGAGATGAAGGTCCCGCCGCGCAGGGGCACCTCGTTCTCGATCCAGAAGGGCATGAGCCCCGTCACCCCCAGCATCTGCTCCACCTGGCGCTCCTCGGCGTTGGAGAAGCCCGTCACCGTGCGGCCCCGCAGCAGGTAGCTGCCATTGGAGAGGCGCACGTTGAGCAGCGCCGAGGTGCCGTGGCAGAGCGCGGCCACCACCTTGTCCTGCTCCCACATGGTGCGGACGGCCTGCTGCACGGAGGGGTCCGTGGGCAGGTCGAACATGGCGGCGTTGCCACCCGCGAAGACAATCACCTCATACTTGGAGAGCTCCACCTCTGACAGCCGCAGCGAGCTGTTCAGCTTGCTCATGGGGCCCTGCATGTGGAGGAAGCCCATGGACACCATGTCGTGGGTGGAGAGCCCGTAGGGATTGCGCGGGTCGCTCCAGGGGTCGATGGAGGGAGTTCCCCCCAGCGGGCTGGCGATGTCGGCGGTGAAACCGGCCTCGGTCAGCTCGTGGTAGGCGTGGGTGAGCTCGGCCAGCCAGAAGCCGGTGTCCCAGCCGTTGTTCATCCTGGTGGCGCTGCTGACGACGAAGAGCACGTCCTTCTGCGTGTCTCCCCCGGTCTGGGCGAAGGCAGGGAGGGAGAGCAGCAGGACGGCAAGGCTCAGGAGCTTCTTCATGGCGACCTCGGGTGACAGGGGTTGGAACCACAGGGGCGGTCCCTTCTCGGAACCGCCCGGCGAACAGCAAGGTAACCAAGGTCAGCTCATGCAGTGAGTGCAACGTTGGCAGAGCAATGATGCATGCGGTGCAGGATGGCGAAGGCAACGCCTCATCCCCGCCTCCCCCACGAGAGGCTGGGGTGTCTGCCGGAAAGTCCTCAGCGGGCCGGCACGTCCCAGGCGAGGTGCAGGTGTTCGAAGCCCCGCAGGAAGAAGTGGGGCCGGCGCACGGGGCGCTTGCCCTCGACGTAGCGAAGGTTCGGCAGCTGCCGCAGCAGCACCTCCAGCGCCACACGCGCCTCCAGGCGTACTACAGTGGGACTTTGGCGCGAGGGTCTCTGCGTCGGTAATGGCAGCGTTTGGCGATGGCCTGATGGCGGCGTCGCCAGCGGCTCCAGTGCAGGACGAAGTCCAAGGCCGGCCGCACCACCCAAGCGATGTTCAGCAG
>NZ_DASUNC010000091.1:0-2288 GCF_036277355.1 Archangium sp. | reverse complement strand
GTCGAGCACCTCAACGCCAACAAGGTGCGCATCCCCTGGATGAACGACCGCCTCGTCCTCTACTCGCTCGACGCCCCGCTCCCAGAGAGCCCGGAACCGTCAAGTGCTCCCTCGACGGCCCCATCGGACGTTCGGTGCTAGAACCCCGGCCCCATGAAGGTCTACGAGATTCGAGGCGGATTCGGACTGGACAATCTGGTGTACGCCGAGCGGCCGGACCCGGTGCCGGGGCCCCTGCAGGTGCGGGTGCGGGTGAAGGCCACGAGCCTCAACTCCCGCGACCTGATGATGGTGGAGGGCCGCTACAACCCACGGCAGAAGCTGCCGCTCGTGCCCAACTCGGATGGGGCGGGCGTGGTGGACGCGGTGGGACCGGGCGTCACGCGCGTGAAGGCCGGGGACCGGGTGATGGGCCTCTTCGCGCAGGCGTGGCTCGCGGGAGAGCCCTCGCGTCACGTGCAGGGCAGCACGCTGGGCGGGCCGCTGGATGGGGCGCTCGCGGACACGATGCTGCTCTCCGAGGACGGTGCCGTGCCCACGCCCGCGCACCTGACGGACGAGGAGGCCTCCACGCTGCCGTGCGCGGCCCTCACCGCGTGGAGCGCGCTCGTCACCCAGGGCGGTATCAAGGCGGGTGACACCGTGCTGCTGCAGGGCACCGGAGGCGTCTCCATCTTCGCGCTGCAGATCGCCCGGATGATGGGGGCGCGCGTCATCCTCACCTCCAGCCGGGACGACAAGCTGGAGCGGGCCCGCGCGCTGGGCGCCCACGAGGGCATCAACTACGTGACGACGCCGGACTGGGACAAGACGGCGCGCACCCTCACTGGTGGCACGGGGGTGGACCACGTCGTCGAGGTGGGCGGCGCTGGGACGTTCGAGAAGTCGCTGCGCGCGGTACGGCTCGGGGGCACGGTGTCCGTCATCGGCGTGCTCAGTGGGGGCGCGGGGGCCATGCCGCTCACCCCCATCCTCATGGGGAACCTGCGCGTGCAGGGCACCTTCGTGGGCCACCGCCAGTCCTTCGAGGCGCTCAACCGCGCGCTGACGCTGCACGGGGTGCGTCCGGTGGTGGACCGCGTCTTCCCGTTCGCCGAGACGCGCGCCGCCTTCGATTACCTCAAGAGTGGGGCGCACTTCGGCAAGGTCGTCATCCGGACGGCATGACACGCGAGGACTCCGGGCTGACCGGGCCTCACGTGTCCTCCAGCACCGTGCCGCTCGTGGAGCCACCCGCGCCACCCTGCCCCAGGCCTTCATGGACCCACCGGGCCAGCTCCGGTGGCCCGGCCTCGGCACGCGCGCGGCGCAGCGGAGAGAGCATCCGGCGCAGCACCTCGGCCGAGCCCGGTCTGTCCTCCGGCCGCCGTGCCAGACAGGCCCGCAGCACCAGCCGCAGGTCCTCCTCCACGTCCGCGAGCGGCCCCACGTCCGCCTCGCGGATGCGCTCCATCGTCTCGAAGGGCGTCTCCCCATCGAAGGGCCGGCGCCCCGTGAGCAGCTCGTGCAGCGTGGTGCCCAGCGAGAAGAGATCGCTCGCCGGGCCCAGCGCGCCCCCGCGCACCTGCTCGGGAGACATGTACGCGTACGTGCCCTTGCGCACCCCGGTCCGCGTCTGGTCTCTCAGCAACGTGGCCTTGGCGATGCCGAAGTCGGCCAGCTTCACCTCGCCCCACCGCGACACCAGCACGTTGGACGGCGTGACGTCCCGGTGCACCAGCCCGAGCGGCCGGCCCGCCTCGTCCTCCAGCCCGTGCACCGCGTCGAGCGCCAGCGCGAGCTCGTCCGCCACGAAGAGCGCCAGCGCCGAACCGGGCCGCCCACGCGTCAGCAGGCTCGCCAGGTCCGCGCCCTCCACGTAGTCCAGCCGCACGTAGTACGCGCCGTCCGCGTACCCCAGGTCGTGCACCCCCACGAGGTTGCGGTGGCTCAACCTCGCCCCCAACCGGCCCTCCTCGAGGAACATGCGCTCATAGGTGGGATTGCCCACGTGCTCGGGGCGCAGCACCTTGAGCACCACGCGCTTCTCGAAGCCACTGGCGCCGAAGGCCAGCGCGAGAAACACCTCGGCCATGCCTCCCGCGCCCAGCCGGCGCACGAGGCGATAGGGGCCCAGCTGTCGCGGCAACTCCCTCACCCGCCCCAGACTAGTGGACTGTCCGACAAGTTTTTCAACATAGTCAGGACAGGTGCCGGTCCACCCACGAGTGCATCTTGGCGCGAGTCCAGGACCAGGTGAAGGGGTGGGCGTAGAGGCGGTTGTACTCGGGCCAGCTGGCGTCGAGGTG
>NZ_DASUNC010000090.1:0-41891 GCF_036277355.1 Archangium sp. | reverse complement strand
GCGAGCTCGTCCAGCGCAGGGTGCGAGATGGGCTTCCGCTCGCAGTGAGTCCATGAGCCGAAGAGCCGGATGCGGGAATTCCGCACGTCCGGATCCGTGGGGGGCCGGGGAGGTAACTCCCCGGTCTACCCGACCAACTTTTGTGAGACCGCGCCCGGAGGGGAGAGGGCCTCAAGCGATGACGGTGAAACTCCCCAGGTCCGAGGCCCTACCGTTCACGAGGGCTTCGACCCGATGCGTGCCCGCGTAGTGCTTCCGGGTCGTCATGGTGGCGAAGGAGATTGACTTCTCGAGGGTGCAGGAGGTGCCGGGGAGGAGATCGACCTTGGAGCCCTTGAAGACCTTGGGACTGGCCGAGCCGTTCGCCTTGATGAAGTGCACGGCGAAGTCGACGACGGCCTGCTGGCGAGTCTTCGCGCGATTGGTGACGGACAGGGTCATGGAGACGCTCTCGCCGAGCCGGATGCGCTTGGGTTTGAACGAGGCCGTCACCTCGAACTCTCCGCCTCCCTGGAATCCGAGCACCAAGAGGGCGCGCGCATCTCCTCGTTTCACGGCGGAGCGGAGCGCGTGGCGGATGATCCACAGACGCTCGGGTGAGGCCCCGTCCTTCCAGCGAGCGCAGGTGTCCACGAGGACCTCCGGGTGGTCCTTGCCGATGTCGTTCAGGTTGTTGGCGACGGAGCGCCGGACGTAGAGCTCGGGGTCATCCTTGAGCAGCTCGAGGAGCGCGAGCACCGGGAGCGGATCCTTCTGGAACGCACGGAGCCGGGAGGCCCAGGGCAGCCGGGGCCGCGTGCCCTCCGAGACGAGCCGCCGGATGTGGACGTTCGGGTCCTTCGTCCACTGGTGGAGGCGCTCCAGGGTTTCGCGAGGGTAGCGCTCGAGGAACGGGCGGATGGAGAACTCGGCGGTGAAGCGCTTGGTGAGCTCGTAGTGGGCGCGCATCGAGGTCTCGAAATGGTCGAGCCCGTGCTCCGCGACGAACAGGGTGTGGGGCAGGTAGATGAACACCCCCATGCCCTGGAATTCCTCGCGTTCGAGCTCCGGCCCGAGCGAGCGCAGGAGGATGCTGGCGGCGCGCTCGAAGTCGGAGGGGAGGGCGCGGTGCATGGCCTGCATGATGTGGCGGGCCCGGCCCAGGAGCTCATGGGCCTCGAGTCCGTCAGAGGCCTCGATCAGGAAGCGTGGCTCCGGGAAGGACGGGTGGGCGCCGCGCAGCATGGCGGCGATGCGCTCCACCACCTCGCGGTCGAAGAAGTTCTTGAGCTGCTCGGGCATGTCTTCCTTCAATCCTCGGAGGGCTCCGCTTCTTGATCCTCCTGCTGTTCCTGCTCGGCTTTTATTCTTTCCCGCTCCTCCCTCAGGCGTGTAAGGGAATGCAAGGTGTGGCGGTTGAATTTCTTGTGATACACGGCGTGGTAACGCTCACCGGCGATGGTTACCAGGAGCATTGGAGATGCGGGATGACTCGTCAGCCACTCCAGGGCTTCCTCCCGGGTGTTGAAGGATGCGGCCACGGGAGGCAGTTGGTTCGAGCTGGAATCATCAAGGAACAGTTCCACTATGTCGTTTCGCGATAACTCGCGAAAACCACTCTCGCGTGAGTACCAGATACTAAAGTACTCGTCTCCAATCAGTACATTGCCACCGCTGGGGGGCTCCGAGAGACTGTTCAGCCAGGCATTTGCTTCCTGGCGGGTGTTGAAGAAGGCGATGGCGAGCGGAGGATTGGAGTAGCGATCCACGAGATAGTTCTCGAATGCTTCGTATTGGTCACTGTCCGCAATGAAGTTGAGCAGATCGATGATGACGAGGGTGTACTGCTTTCGTGCCGGATCTGTCTGCTCATCAAGTTCTCGGAGAAGGAGTGTCATGCCCTGTTGCGACATCGGATCCGCGCGCGCGTTGAATGCAGTGCTTACGTAGGAGGTGCGCGCGGAATCGAGGCTGGCAAGGTAGTCCTCAAAGACGTAGACCTGACCAGTGATGATTGTGAAGTTCCATTGATTTCGTAGGTGTTGCCAGATGGCAATTTCCTCTATTCGTCCGGCCGATTCAGCCGCATGTTGCAGGCTTCCAATCAGGAGCAAGCCGCTATTGAGGAGATCATGGATTGGCATTCAGTACCTCCGCGACCTTTGGGGCAGTGGGCAATTGCGGCAGCGGGTCTGTCGAAGTCACTACCAGGAGTGGTATGAGGTAAAGAACGCCTCCTCCCGAACCTGCAACCGCGGCGACGAATGCCACCCCCGCGATGACGATGATGGAGCCTGTCACGACTTCTTCACGGTGGCTCTGGAGCCAATCAACGGCGGCATCAATTCGCGTAAATTCTTGAGCTTCCTGCTCGGCCCAGGGTCCCTCTCCTTTGATGCACTTTTCATGGAACTCCGTGCAGGTTCTTTGACACCACCAGCCCCTGTTTCTTGCCCATGACCCAAGGTGGACCGGGTACTTCCTGCCTTCTATTGGGATGGGTCTTGGACTGCTTGTGCACAGATTGATGCAACTATTCTGTTGCGCATCGCAGTGAGCGGAGGACGTCGCGACGCGCACGAGCCTTCCATCAAGTCCACCGTGGCTCGCGTGGTAGGGGTATTTCGCCAGGTCGAAGTCCTCGAGGGGTTTCCAGGTGTGGCTCACCCGTCCGTCCGGAGACTCCTCGATGACGAGCACAGACCTGGCCAGTTCCCGCGCGCTCGTAGGGCCGGGGGCCGGGTAGCGGGTGGCGGTACAGGCAGCAAACAGCAGACAGAGGACCGCGGCGCCGAGCCTCCGTGGCGCCAGAATCGTTTTCATGGGGGGCATGTACCTTCTGGTGTGTTGGGGGGGCGGACCCTAGCGCGACTCGAGCGCCCGGCGGTAGGTGGCCAGGGTCCGCCGCGCGCAGTCTTCCCAGTTGAAGAGCGCGGCTCGCTCGCGGCCCTTCTCCGACAGCTCGCGGCGCAGGGCATCCTCCCGCAGCAGCTTCAGTGCCGTCTCCCTCCACGCGTTCGCGTCCTCCGGCGGGAGCAGCAGCGCGGCTTCGCCCACCACCTCGGGCAGGGACGTGGCTCTCGCCACCACCGCCGGTGTCCCGCACGCCATGGCCTCCAGCGGCGGCAGCCCGAAGCCCTCGTAGCGCGAGGGCATCAACAGTGCCGTCGCCGCTCCGTACAGGCGCGGCATGTCGTCCTCGGGCAGGTCCGCCAGCTCGATCGTCGACTCCGGGAAGCCCAGCTCCCACACCGCGCCCTTGCCCGCCAGCAGCACGATGGGCACCGGCAGCGACGGGGCAATCTCCGCCAGCATCCCCAGGTTCTTGAAGGCCTTCGTGTTGCCCACCGCGAGGAAGAAGCGCGGCGGCAGCCCCCGGCGCTCGCGGAAGTCCTTCAGCTCCGAGGCCGTCGATGGCTGGTAGCGCGCGTCCACCCCATTCGGAATCACCTGCAGCTTGTAGGGCGACAGGCCGAGCTCCCTCGCCAGCTCCGCGCGGGAGAACTCGGACACGGTGATGAGCGCCCGGGCCGTCTTCGCCCTCGGGCCCACCACCAGCTTGTAGTAGGCGCGCTGGCCCAGGCCGTATTCCGCCGACAACACCAGGTGGTTGGCGTCGTGCAGCGTGGCCACCAGCCGCCCCGGCCACAGCGCCGGCATCGAGAAGGACGTCGCGTGGAACAGATCGGGCGCCAGCCGGACGAGCGAGGCGGCGAGCGCCGGCTGCTCCAATGGCGACAGGAAGCCCACCGGGCAGCGGTGCAGGGGGATGCGCGGCGTCAGCGCTCCCAGCCCCGCCGGCAGCCCCTCCGGGCCCGTCAGGCCACTGAAGCTCAGGTCCGGCGCCAGCTCCGGCAACCGGCTCGCCAGCTCCAGCGCATAACGCGCGATGCCGTGCAGCCGGCCACGCACCATCCGCAGGTCGATCAGGACGCTCGCCACGGAGGTGGCCCTACCACACGCGCGGACCCAAGTGGGGCGCTCGATTGGCTGGTTGTCGGCAAGCGGGCCCGGCGGTGGTACAAGGCCCGCCCGTGAAGGTCGCCCTCGTCCATGACTGGCTCGTCACCCAGCGCGGCGGTGAGCACGTGCTCGAGGCACTGTGCGAGCTGTTCCCGCAGGCGGACATCCATACCCTCGTGCACCGTCCCGGCGTCGTGCACCCGCGCATCGAGTCGCGGCCCATCCATACCTCCGTCCTCCAGCGCATCCCCCGCATCCACAAGCTCTACCGCCACTTCCTCCCCGTCCTCCCCCAGGTCATCGAGTCCATGCGCCTGGAGGGCTACGAGCTCGTCATCTCCTCCAGCCACTGCGTGGCCAAGGGCATCCGCAAGCCGCCCGGAGCGAAGCACCTCGCCTACGTGCACGCGCCCATGCGCTACATGTGGGACCTCTTCGATGACTACTTCGGGCCGGGCCGCGCCTCGCTGCCGGTGCGCGTGGCGGCGCACGCCGTCCGCCCGTACCTCCAGAAGTGGGACCGCGAGAGCACCGCGGGCGTGGATCGCATCCTCGTCAACAGCCAGCACATCGCCGGCAAGGTGCAGCGCTTCTGGGGCCGCGAGGCCTCCGTGGTCTACCCGCCCATCGCCTTGGACCGCTTCTGCCAGCACCCGCTCGAGGGGCTCGGCCAGGGCGGCTACTACCTGTGGCTCGGCGCCTTCGCTCCCTACAAGCGGCTCGACATCGCCCTGGAGGCCTTCCGCCACCTGGATGCCCCGCTGTGGGTGGTGGGCACCGGCCAGGAGGCGGCGAAGCTCACCTCGGGGCCGCTGCCCTCGCACATCCGCTTCCTCGGCGCCGTGCCCAACGAGGCGCTCGCCGGCCTGTACCGCGACGCGCGCGCCCTCATCTTCACCCCCGAGGAGGACTTCGGCATCGTCCCCCTGGAGGCCCAGGCCAGTGGCCGCCCCGTCATCGCCTACGGGCGGGGTGGAGCGCTGGAGACGGTCAGCCCCCGCACGGGCCTCTTCTTCGACGAGCAGACGCCCGACGCCCTGGTGGAGGCCGTGCGCCGCTTCGAGCAGTGGGAGCCCGCCTTCCAGCCCGCCGACGCCCGCGCCCAGGCCGAGCGCTTCAGCCGCGCCACCTTCCTGCGCTCGGTACAGGCCGAGGTGGACGCGCTGATGGGCGCTCCGTCCGTCCCCGCCCGCCGGGCCGCCGTCCCCTGAGACCCCTGACACCGGTGTCGGGGTGGGCGCTTTTTCCGAGGGGCCCGCCTCCGTCTCCGGGGCTCGCACCGTTGGCCACAAGCCCGGGCAACCCCTTGGATTCCGGGCGATTTTCATGGTAGGAGCCCACCCGGCCGCATGGGCTGTCCGCTACCGGACGGCGCGTGGGAGCGGGGTGCGACGATTGCAGGTCGCGGCCGAGCGTCTTGCAGGCCACAGAAGGAGGCCCGCGTGTTCAACCGGTTCCAGCGCTTCTATACGTCCATCAAGGTCGCCGCCGACGTGGTGATGCTGACGTTGGCGTTCGCGCTCGCCTACGTCAGCCGCTTCGAGGGCCCCATCCCCGTCTACTACGGCCTGCCCGCCGTGGAGGAGACGCTGCTGTCGCTGGCGACGGTGCTCATCGTCTTCCCCGTCACCTACCGGCAGGCGCGGCTGTACGCCACCAACCGGGCGCGCACGCACATCGGCGAGGTCTTCGAGGTCTTCAAGGCCACCATCATGGCCACCCTCATCGTGGTGGCCCTCACGTACTTCACCCGTGAGCGCTACTCGCGTCTGATGCTGGCCTTCATCGCCGCCTACTCGTTCGTGGGCGTGTCCGCGGTGCGGCTGGTGCTGCGCGGGGTGCTCAACGAGGTGCGCCGGCGCGGCTTCAACCTCAAGTCCATCCTGGTCATCGGCGCGGGCGAGCTGGGCCAGCGCGTCATCGAGACGGTCGAGGGCCACAAGGAGCTGGGCTTCCGCGTGGCCGGCGTGCTCACGCTGCGCCCCGAGAAGGTGGGCCAGCAGGTGCGCGGCGTACCCGTGCTGGGGCTCGTCAAGGACGTGGACGCCGTGCTGGATGCGCACCCGGTGGACCAGGTCATCATCGCCGTGCCGCTCGAGGAGCAGGCCGCCGTCAAGCCGCTCATGGAGCAGCTGGCGCTGCGCACCGTGGACGTGAAGGTGGTGCCGGACCTCTACCAGTACGTCACCCTGTACGGCGGGCTCGAGGAGTTCGGCGGGCTGCCCATCATCAGCCTCCAGGGCGATCCCATGTCCGGCTGGAACATGGTGGCCAAGCGCGTCTTCGACATCCTCTTCGCGCTGGTGGCCATCGCCGTGAGCGCCCCCATCATGCTGGCCGTGGCCATCGCGGTGAAGCTCACCAGCCGCGGGCCCCTGCTCTATGCCCAGGAGCGCATGGGCCTGGACGGCGACACGTTCCACATCCTCAAGTTCCGCACCATGCGCGTGGACGCCGAGTCCTCCGGCGCCAGGATGGCCAGCAAGGACGACCCCCGGCGCACGCCGATTGGCACCTTCCTGCGCAAGTACTCGCTCGACGAGCTGCCCCAGTTCTTCAACGTGCTGATGGGGGACATGAGCCTGGTGGGCCCGCGCCCCGAGCGGCCCGTGTTCATCGAGGAGTTCAAGAAGCAGATTCCCCGCTACCACCTGCGCCACAAGGTCAAGGCCGGCATCACCGGCTGGGCGCAGATCAACGGCCTGCGCGGGCAGACGTCCATCCAGAAGCGGATTGAATACGACCTGTACTACATCGAGAACTGGTCACTGCTGATGGACCTGAAGATTCTCATCCGCACTGCACTGGGCGGCTTCCTGTCGAAGAACGCCTACTAGCTCGCAGAGCGTCCGGGCGGGTGTGTGGGCTGCCGCACGCCCGGGGCCGAGACTCCTGCGCTCCCGAGGGCGGACCGGTCTAGTATCCGGGGCGCATGGCTGAACAACAGCTCGGAGCGCATCTGGTCCGCAAGGGCCTCATCACGCAGGCGCAGCTGGATGAGGCGCTGAAGTCGCAACTCATCTACGGCGGCAGCCTGGGCACCAACCTGGTCGAGCTGGGACTGCTCGACCTGGGCGCGTTGGGGCAGGCCCTCGCGGACACGTACCACTTCCCGCTCGCGGCGGACGCGGAGCTGGAGGCGGTGACGGCCGAGACGATCGCGCTGCTCAAGCCCGAGCAGGTGCGCAACCACCTGGCGTTCCCGCTGGCCCTCGAGGGCCGCCGCCTGCGCGTGGCCATGGTGAATCCGCAGGATCCCAAGCACGTGGACGGGCTCGGCTTCGCCACGGGCATGCGCATCGTGCCGGCGATTCTTCCCGAGCTGCGCCTCTTCGAGCTGCTGGAGAAGCGCTACGGCATCCCCAAGCCGCAACGCCCCGTGCGTCCGGGTCAGCCCAAGCCCGCGGTGGGGCAGGGGGCTCCCGTCGCGCAGCGGCCCACGTCGTTGTCCCCGCTGACGCCCACGCCCGCCTCGGCCCAGCCGGCTCCGGCCGCTCCCGCGCGGCCCGTGGCGCCGGGGGCTCCGGCTCCCGTGGCTCCGGGTGCGGCGCAGCCTCCTGTCGCCGGTGCTCCGCGTCCCGGCGGCGCGCCGGTCGTGGGTCCCGCTCCGGGTTCCAACCCTGGAATCCACCCTCCAGCGGCGTCCGCCGCGGGCCAGCCCCCGGGCATGCGGCCCTCGCCCGTGGCTCCCGCCGCGGCCCCCGGTGTTGCCGCGAAGCCTGCTTCCGCTCCGGTGGTGGGTGCGCCCGCCGCTCCGGGTGCCGCGCCCGGTGCCGCCGTGGCTCCGAGGCCTCCGGCGCCCGTGGGCGGTGCTCCGGTGCCAGGGGCTCCTGCGAGTGCTCCGGCCGGGGCCGTGGCGCCTCGTCCGCTCGTTTCGTCTGGCGCGCCGGGGAGTGCACCGGCTGGCGCCGCACCTGCTCCGTCTCCCGCCGCTGCCGCCGGGCCGGGCGCGCCCGCTGGTTCGCCGGCCGGAGCCGCGGCTCCTCAGGCCGCTGCCGCGCCGAGAGCCCCTGGGGCACCGGGCGCGCCAGGGGCTCCGCCCTCCGCGACCGTGCCTCCGCGTCCGGCGGCTCCCGCTGGCGTGTCTGGAGCGCCTGGATTGCCGGGTGCCGCAGCGCAGCCCGTGGTGGCGAAGCCGCCCGCGGGTCCGGCTCCCTCGACGCCTCCCCAGCCGGGAGCACCGGTGGCCGCGAAGCCCGCGGGTGCCACTCCGGGCGTGGCTGGCCCCGCGCAGCCGCCCGGGCAGAACCTGCCTCCGGGCATGATGCCTCGGAGCGCTCCGGGCACGGCTCAGCCGGGAGCCCCGAGTGCCGCCGCACCGGCTCCAGGCGCGAGCGCGGGCCAGGTTCCGCCGCAGGCCGTGCGTCCTCCGGCTCCCGCGGGGGCGCCTGCTGCTCCTGGTGCTCAGGTTCCTCCCGGTGCTCCCGCTGGGGCGCGTCCTCCCGTGGGCGCTCCTCCTCCGGGCGCCGTGGCTCGTCCCGCTCCCGTGGGAGCGCCGCTCCCGGGGGCTCCTGCTCCCGCGCCGGCGCAGGGTGGGGCGGTGCCTCCTGCTGGCGCTGCTCCGGCGACGGCTCCCTCGGCCACCGCGACGGCTCCGGGAGCGGGTGCGTCGCCTCAGCCCGTGCCCGCTCCCAAGGCGGCGGCTCCGGGTGTGGCGGCTCCGCAGCCCGCGCGCGCCCCCGTGCCTCAGCCCGCCGCTCCCGTGGCACCTCGGGCTCCAGCCGCTCCCGTGACCGCCGCGCCGCAGTCCACGCCCACCGCGCCGCAGGCCGCGATGCCTGGAAGCGCTCCGTCCGCTCCGGTTCCGGGGCCGGCCCAGAGCACGCCTCCCGCTCAGCCCGCGCCCGCGCCCGAGTCCAGGCCCGTGGCGGCTTCTCCGGACATCGCTCGCAAGCCCGAGGCTCCCTCCACGCCAGCGCCCGTGGTGGCTCCTCCGGTGGCTTCGGCTCCTGCCTTCGCGCAGGCTCCGGCGTCCGCGGCTCCGCCTTCGACTCAGACCATCTCCTTCCCCGTCACGCTCAAGGACGCACCCTTCCCGACACTGGACGCCGAGCCGGAGCAGGAGAAGCGAGCGGTTCCTCTGCTGGCGGAGGAGCCCCCCACTGCTCCCTCCCTGGCGCCCGCGGCCCCCGCTGCCAACGCGCAGCCGTCTCCGAAGGTCGAGTCCACGCCCAGTGCTCCGGCTCCCGCGCAGGCGCCGAAGAAGGCGGAGTTCGTGGCCCCTGTCGCGGTGCCTCCTTCCGGGACGCCTGCTCCGGCACGTGAGCCCCTCTCGGCCAGCCCGGTGGCGCCCGCGCCCGTCGCGGAGCCGGCCCCCGCGTCTCCCGAGCGCAGGCCCCGGACCGTGACCGTGCAGCCCGTTGAGCTCCCCTCGGAGCCCGCTGGAGACATGCAGGTGGCGTCGCACCTGGAGCTCATGGACTGGCGCCAGTCGGAGACGGCGGACGCCGCGGCGGGTGCCGAGTCCTCGCCTCCCTGGACACGGCGGGCCATCGAGGTGGACTTCTCGTCGGACGAGGCCAGCCCCACCGAGGCGGGCGTCTCCGAGGCGGAAGGGGAGGTCCCCCTGGCGTCCGTGCACGAGTTCATCCCGACCTGGGATCCCTCGGCCGAGCCGCCCCCCGAGGAGCCAGAAGCGAGTGCACCGCCCGAGGAGCGCTTCGCCGGATGGGAGGACGACAGCACGGCAGCTCCGCGGAGTGCTCCGGTTGTGGACTCGGAGCGCATCCAGCTGGTGCAGTTCCAGGAGTCGCTCGAGGCCCTGCGGCAGGCGACGACCCGGGGCGAGCTGGGCAAGGTGCTGCTGGACTACTGCCAGGGGCGCTTCCCGCGAGGCTTCCTGCTGGGCGAGACGTTCGGCTACGCCCGCGTGGGCCGAGGCTACGGTCCGGGCAGCGACAAGCACGAGGTCTCGGCGTTGCAGGTGGACCTCGAGGCGCCCTCGCTGCTGGCCATGGCCGCGGCGGGGGGCAGGGCCGTCGTCTCCAGCGTGCCGGAGAGCCCGGTGGACGAGCAGCTCTTCGCCGCCCTGGGCGAGTCGTTCTCGCACTTGATGGCCGCGCCCATCCGCCTGCACCAGCGTACGGTGGGCTTCGTCGTCCTCGACAGCGGGCCCTCTCCGTTCGGTGCCGAGGAGCTCGATGAGCTGGAGCAGCTGCTCTCCGCGGCCTCCGAGGCCTACGGCCGGCTGCACGACGCCTCGTCTTGAGATCGGGGGCGTCCGTGCCCGTCCTGCTGCTCTCGCCGCGGTTCAGTGACGATTCGATTGCACTCGCCACGGAGTCCTCGCGCCTCTCATGGCGCGTGCATCGGTTGCACGATCGGCGTCCTCCCGCCCGGCTGGCCGAGGAGGAGCTCGTCTTCTACGGCGAGTCGTTGCTGACGGATACCGTCGGGAAGAGGTTGGGGCTGGCACTGCTCGAACCCGCCGCTGATACGCTGTCGCTGCTGCCCGCGGAGCATGTGCGCCGGGACGTGCGCTTCACCACGCTCGGCGCGGCTCGGAGTGAGCGCTTCCCGCGATTCGTCAAACCCGCGGATGAGAAGCAATTCCGCGCGGCGGTCTACCCGTCCGCCGAGGCGCTTCCTGGTTCTGAAATTCTAGAAGACAGTCTGCCCGTGCTGACCGCCGAGCCCGTGCGCTGGCTCGACGAGTACCGCTGCTTCGTGCTCGAGGGCCAGGTCGTGACCGCGAGCCCTTATGCCTGGATGGGTGAGCGCGAGGAACTCCCACGGGCTGGGTTTGATCTGGACGCGGCGAGGGCCTTTGCCTCGGAAGTGATCACGAGGGCAGGGGACTCGTTTCCTCCCGCGGTCGTCCTCGATGTGGGGCGTATGGAGGGACGCGGGTGGGCCGTGGTGGAACTGAACCCCGCCTGGAACTCGGGCCTGTATGCGTGTGACCCGGCTGGAGTGCTGCGCGTGCTCCAGCGCGCCTCGGGGACACAGCGGGCATCTTCTCCCTTTGATGCACGGTGGCTGCGCCCACTGCCCGATATCGAGGGTTAGGACTCTGGCGTAAATTAGTTGACCAACTTCAAGCATCGCCGCACAGCGGAACAATGCCATATCATTGGTCGTTTAATTTGCGCCGGAGTCCTTAGGTCAGCCCGTCAGATGACGTGGGCAACCTCGGCGTGGAGTGGCTTGATCTTCAGTGGGCCGGTGATGCGGTCCATGGCCGAACCTCTGGGTCGAGGACCTCTGCGGCCGACGTCTTGAATCCTCACGCTGCCGATGGTCCTTTGGATGAGCAGAAATAGTCGGAGTTGCGCGCTTGACGCGGGGACGCCATGAAACCTCGTGAGGTTCGCCTGCGGTGAAGGCATCAGGGAGGCTATGCGCCGTAAGGGTTCCAGCCCGGTGAAGGAGAGGTGTGTGGTGACGTCCTGCAATGGGCGTTTCACCTCCAACGCGCGAGTCACTGAAGTGCCAGGACGCTGTTTGACTGGGGTGAGTAGACACAGGATGTGCTGCCACCCCAGCAGCTGCGCAAGCGAAAGATGGCGGAGCAGGAATTGGCGCCCCCGATGATGGCAAGGAGCGCTCAACTGACGCTCAGTAATCAGGACCGTCGTCGATGGGGCAGCTCACAGTCCTTCCATCACAGTTGTAATCTCGACCACCGCACGGCTCAAAGGCCCCTGGATGGTAAGCAGAACTCGAATCGTTGCAGTCGCCTCCGCGAGTGGCATACCCAGTGGGCTTGGAGCACGCCAGCGTCGTCGTACCCGTCGCTCCGTAGGTGTCTGCATCCGCATCCCGGTAGAACGTCGTCTTCACGCCTTCATCGACATTCCCGTCACAATCGTTGTCCTTCCCATCACATACTTCGGTGGCTCCAGGCTTGATGCTTGAGTTTGAGTCGTTGCAGTCGCCTCCGCGAGTGGCATACCCAGTGGGCTTGGAGCACGCCAGCGTCGTCGTACCCGTCGCTCCGTAGGTGTCCGCATCCGCATCCCGGTAGAACGTCGTCTTCACGCCCTCATCCACTTGAGCATCGCAATCGTTGTCCAGGCCATCACAGACCTCTGCCGCACCTGGCCTGATGGCAGCATTCCCGTCGTTACAGTCCAGAGCGTTCGCGACGTAGCCCGCGAGTTGCCGACAGTTCTGTATCCAACTGCTCGGGTTTCCATACCCATCGCTGTCTGCGTCGCGGTACCACGTCTGCAGTAGTAGATCCTCATCCACTACGCCATCGCAGTCGTTGTCCAGACCGTCGCAGACCTCACTGGATGCAGCCACTGTCTGCACGCAGTGGAGCGCGCTGCTGGTGCAGTAGGTCACGCCAGCGGCGCAAACACCCAGCTTCCCCGTTGAGCAGGTCTGCATGCCTCCCGGATTGTCTTCGTCGCGCTCTCCATCACAGTCATTGTCCAACCCGTCGCACCGCTCAGTGGATGCCACATTGTTCTGCACGCAAAGCACGCGGCCATTGGAACAAGCGGTCGTTCCCGCGGCGCACTCGCCCTTGAGACCTGTCGAGCAGACCAGGTTGCCTCCCGGGTTGCCGTCGTCCACGGTCCCATTACAGTTATCATCGACGCCGTTACACACCTCGGCCGCACCAGGGTGGGTGGTCGGCGAGTAGTCATCGCAGTCCACCTCCTCCACGAAACCAGGCGACGGCGTACAGGCCTGTTCTGCGATATACTGATCGCCGAAACCGTCTCCATCTCCATCGAAGTAAAAGGTGTTGAAGAGCTGGCTTTGCACCATCGTCCCGCTGCTGAGACCGGTCCCATCGCCGAGTTGGCCCTGACCGTTGTTGCCCCAGGCCCACACCGGACAACCCGGACGCACCGCTAACGAGTGCTGGGCACCGGCAGCAATCGCCTTCGCATCACCCAGACCTGCCACCTCCACGGGCACGGCGCTGTTCTCCGTCTTGCCGTTACCAAGCTGGCCATAGATGTTTTGTCCCCAAGCCATCACGGAACCGTTCCCCATCCTGGCCATGGAGAAGTAGTGGCCGGCGACGATGGACGCGGCAGCGGTTACCCCACTCACTGGGATGGGAACCAGCGTGGGAGTCGTGCTGGTACCACCGCTGCCCAGCTGCCCGACGCTATTTTGGCCCCACGCCCACACGTTGCCGAACTGCTCATCAATCACCAGCGAGTGGCCTGCTCCCGCGGCAATGGCTACGGCGCGGGGTAGGCTCGTCACCCGTGTCGGAACGAACACGGCGCTGCTGGTGGCGCCAGTCCCCACTTGGCCGGAGGTGTTCAACCCCCAGGCCCAGACGCCACCGCCTGTGTCCAATGCCAGCACATGGTTGACTCCGGCGGCAATGGCGCGGATGGCCGGAATTCCGGCCACTTTCACGGGCGAGGGCACCGAAGCACTGGCGGCGCCCGTTCCCACCTGTCCGGCTGTATTCTGTCCCCAGGCCCACACTTGGCCGGCCCCATCCAAGGCCAGTGAGTAGTTGCCACCCGCCGCGATGTTCCGAATGCCAGACAGCCCCTCCACCTTCGTGGGAATCAGCACCGTGCCTCCGACGCTGCCCATGCCCACCTGCCCGGAGGCATTCTGGCCCCAGACCCACACTTGACCGTTCAGGTCCAGGGCAAGTGAGTGGCCAATGCCGGCGGCGATGGCCTTCGCCGCAGGCAGACCCGACACCGGAGTGGGGATGGGGACGATGAGCCCACTGATTCCCAACCCGAGTTGTCCGTACTGGTTCTGGCCCCAGGCCTGCACCTGCCCGGTCTTGCCCAACATCAGGGAATGGTAGGACCCAGCGGCCACCATTTCCGGTACTGTCACGGCTGCGAGTTCCTGCGGCTTCGCCGTGAACATCGCGTCCGAGATGATATCTTCTTCCAGTTGCGGCGAACCACAGCCCAAAGCAACCATGGCCAGAATGGCCGTACACCACCGAAGACAGGGTCGAGAGCCCCGCGTGTACTGCTTTTTCAAGACGTTTGCTCCTGAGGACCAACCATGAACCTTCCTCTCTCGCTGTATGAATGCTTACATACTTGGCGTCAACCACTTTTTATCCCTTGGCGACAATCACACTACCCCATCGGGTTGATGCCCTGACTGCGTTCGCTTCGTCGTGGTTGTTGTCAGGTTGAGACATCCCCTCATAATCTGAGACATCCTCTCGTGATTTGAGGCATCCTCTCGTGATTTGAGGCATCCTCTCATGATTTGAGACATCCCCTCGTAATCTGAGGCATTCTCTCGTGATTTGAGGCATTCCCTCATAAAAGGGGCTCTTCTGTTGCGCTCATGGGTTTCCCCGATGGATGGTGTTGGTGTTTCACGACGAAAGACGACCGACATGAGACGCTGAGGGCCGCGTTCCTGTGAGCCATCGCTGGCAACTGCCTTGCACAACACGCTGCCCCGGTATGGGCAGGGGAGGAACGGACAGCACCATAACTATAGGAGAGTCGGGCGGTGGCGTGGGTCGGGTGGAGAGGCTGCTGGGCGTCAGTGGCATACGGGTACGAGGTGCCCGCTTCGAGTTCCGAGGTGTGGTGGTGTCAGGCGATAGGAAGATTGACCCCCCTCGGCGACAGTAACTCTGACCCCCAACCCACCTGCTGTGAGGCCTCTGACCTCACACAGTCAGCCCACTGCCCGCGACGAAGTCGCTGTCCAGAGGCGCGTAGCGACTCGCGAAAGCGATCCTGACCTGCACAGTACCGCAGGCTCGGGGCACGCGAGGTAGGGTGCTGTGCGCTGAACCAAGGGTTCAACGTTAGTGGCGCGAGGGGGTCGTTTCTGCTGTTGCTTTACACCCTGCGGCAGGGGGAGAAGCTGCGCGAGGTGCGGCGGCTCAACAGGCGGCTGTACCGCGCGTACCTGCTCAAGCAGTGCGCAAGCACAAGCAAGGCATTGTCGCCTACAGCGAGACGGGGTTGAGCAACGGCGTGGTGGAGGGGCTCAACAACAAGATTCGACTCGTCATCCGCCGGGCGTATGGCTTTCGCAACATTGCGGCCCTAAAGGCCATGGTGTTCCTGTGCTGCGGGGGGCTGATGTGAACGAAAAGGCCCCGGTACGTGTGTACCGGAGCCTCTTTGACTCGTGGGTTCATGTCCGGGCTTCGCGTAGACCCTCACCCCGTCCCTCTCCCAGAGGGAGAGGGGAGTGGGTTGAACCCGAGTTCTTCCGATACCCTCACCCCGTCCCTCTCCCGGAGGGAGAGGGGATATTGGGATGAGATGGATCAGTGGGCTCCGGGGCTCAGCTGCAACCGCTCGTCGTGCCGCAGTTGCTGCACTTGTAGCAGGCCCCGTTGCGCACCATGATCTCGCCGCACGTGTGGCACGGCGGCGCGTCCGCCTGGTTCAGGTACGTCTTGCGCGGCGTCGACATCGGCAGCGCCACCGCCGTCACCTGCACCGGCTTCACCGCCGGCTCCGCCACCACCTGCTTCTCCACCGCCTCTTCCACGCCGTCGGCCTGCTCGCTCGGCAGGAACTTCAGCGACAGCCACCGGAAGATGTAGTCCACGATCGACTTGGCGATCGGCACCGCCGGGTTGCCCGTGAAGCCGCTCGGCTCGAAGCGCGTGTGGCTGAACTTGTCCACCAGCACCTGCAGCGGCACCCCGTACTGCAGCGCCAGCGACACCGCCGTGGCGAAGCTGTCCATCAGCCCGCTCACCACCGAGCCTTCCTTCGCCATCACGCAGAAGAGCTCGCCCGGCGTCCCGTCCTCGTACATGCCCACCGTCAGGTAGCCCTCGTGGCCACCAATCGAGAACTTGTGCGTGATCGCCTGACGCTCGTCCGGCAGCCGCCTCCTCATCGCGTTGGCGTCCTTCACCGCCGCCAGCGCCGGCTCGGCCACCGCCGCCTTCGTGTCCTTCACCTTCTCCTTCGACGTGTTCAGCGGCTGCGTCCGCTTGCACCCGTCGCGGTACACCGCCACCGCCTTCAGGCCCATCCTCCACGCCTCGATGTACGCCTTCTCGATGTCCTCCACCGTGGCGTCCGACGGCATGTTCACCGTCTTCGAGATGGCTCCCGACAGGAACGGCTGCGTCGCCCCCATCATCTTCAGGTGGCCCATCCAGTGGATGCTGCGCTGGCCCTTCGCCGGCTTGAAGGCGCAGTCGAACACCGGCAGGTGCTCGGGCTTCAGGTGCGGCGCGCCCTCGATCGTCTCGTGCTTGTCCAGGTAGGTGATGATGTCCTGGGACTGGGTCTGCGGGTAGCCCAGCTTCTCCAGCGCCTGCGGCACCGTCTGGTTGACGATCTTCAGCATGCCGCCGCCCACCAGCTTCTTGTACTTGATGAGCGCGATGTCCGGTTCAATCCCCGTCGTGTCGCAGTCCATCATGAAGCCGATGGTGCCCGTGGGCGCCAGCACCGTCACCTGGCTGTTCCGGTAACCGGACTCCGTGCCCAGCGCGAGCGCCTCGTCCCACGCCTTCTTCTGCGCCTCGAACAGCTCCGCGCTCACACCCTCGGGCGACACGTTGTACGCCGCCTTGCGGTGCTTGCGGATGACGCCGAGGAACGGCTCCTCGTTCTTCGCGTAGCCCGCGAAGGGCCCCATCTTCCCGGCCATCCGCGCGCTCATCGCGTACGCCTCGCCGCACATCAGCGAGGTGATGGCCGCCGCGTAGTTGCGGCCCGCGTCCGAGTCGTACGGCAGGCCCGTGGCCATCAGCAGCGCGCCCAGGTTCGCGTACCCCAGGCCCAGCGGCCGGAACGCGTGGCTGTTCTGGGTGATCTTCTCCGACGGGTACTTGGAGAACCCGACGATGATCTCCATCGCCAGCAGCACCACGTCCACCGCGTGCTTGAAGGCGGCAACGTCGAAGTCGCCGTCGATGGTGCGGAAGTGCATCAGGTTCAGCGACGCCAGGTTGCAGGCCGAGTCATCGAGGAACATGTACTCCGAGCACGGGTTGGACGCGTTGATGCGGTCCGTGTTCGAGCAGGTGTGCCAGGTGTTGATGGTGGTGTCGAACTGCAGGCCCGGATCACCGCACAGGTGCGCCGCCGCGGAGATCTCCCGGAACAGCTCGCGCGCCTTGAAGGTGTCCATGGGACGCCCATCGCGCACCGCCCGCGTCGTCCACGCGCTGTCGTTCATCACCGCGCGCATGAACTCGTCCGTCACGCGCACCGAGTTGTTCGAGTTCTGGAAGAACACCGACGAGTACGCCTCGCCGTTGAAGCTCGGGTCATACCCGGCCTCGATCAGCGCCCAGGCCTTCTTCTCCTCGTTGGACTTGCACCGGATGAAGTCCAGCACGTCCGGGTGGTCCGCGTTGAGGATGACCATCTTCGCCGCGCGCCGCGTCTTGCCGCCGCTCTTGATGACACCGGCGAACGCGTCGAAGCCCTTCATGAAGGACACCGGGCCGGACGCCGTGCCGCCACCGGCCAGCAGCTCCTTGCTCGAGCGGATGGTGGACAGGTTGCTGCCCGTGCCCGAGCCGTACTTGAAGAGCATGCCCTCCGTCTTCGCCAGCCCGAGGATGGACTCCATGGAGTCCCCCACCGAGTTGATGAAGCACGCCGAGCACTGCGGGTGCTCCTCCACGCCCACGTTGAACCAGACGGGGGAGTTGAACGCCGCCTTCTGCCGCAGCAGCAGGTGCGTCAGCTCCGCGTGGAACGTGTCCCGGTCCGTCGCCGTGGCGAAGTAGCCGCCCTCGGCGCCCCAGCGCGTCAGCGTGTCCACCACGCGGCCCACCAGCCGCCGCACGCTCGTCTCTCGCTCCGGCGTCCCCGGCGTCCCACGGAAGTACTTCGACGCCACCACGTTGGTGGCCAGCATGGACCAGGACTTGGGCACCTCGATGTTCTTCTGCTCGAACACGGACTTGCCGTCCTCGCCCGAGATCGACGCCGTCCTCAGCTCCCACGCCAGCTCGTCCGCGGGATCCACCCCCGGCGTCGTGAAGACGCGCTCCACCGTCAGTCCGCCAGCCGGGGCTCTCGTCTTCAGCCCCGCCACCGTCTCCTTACCGTCCATTGCTGCTGCCGTGGCGCTCAGGTCGCGTTCCATGGTCCCTCCCACTGCTTTCACCCAACGTATGACTGCAAAATTTGCAAAAAGCCAAGCCCGCGAGATCTCTCGGGATCGAGTGATCTCGTTTCGACACGTCCCGCCCCGGTGGGGCGAGGTGCGTGGCGATGGTTCAATCTCTTGTTTTTTGGGATTCCGCCTGGCTGCTGGCTCGGCGGCTAGGTAGGCAAAGGTACGATCTTCGATCCGGGCTCGTCAAGGTTCTAGGCCCCCCAGATCTAGTGTCCGCCGCCATTGCACCACCTATGGATAGGGGAGTGTGACCGATTGGACGGTCCACGTCCGGCTCTCCGCCCCCGGTCCGGAAGCGGGTCGGGGGTGGCGATCTAAAGCCTGCCCGGCTGGCGATCAACTCTCTTGCGCAGCCGTTCGTGCAGTGGATCGTCAGGTGATGACGAGTCATGTAGTGTCACTCCCGCGAAAAGGCCGATGATCACTAGCGGATGTTTGCTGTGAGTCTGTGCATGGATCGTCCGGCCCGCCAGGCCTCGTGGCAAGAAAGGGGCAGGAGCGTCACGGGCGGGTTAGTCGCTTTTGGACGAAAGGCGCGTTAAGGGGACGACATGCCCCCCTTCAAGCGTCACGTATTCGTCTGCACCAACCGCCGCCCGGATGGGCACCCCAAGGGCTGCTGCGCCACCAAGGGCGCCGAAGAGGTCCGCGCCCGCTTCAAGGAGGAGCTGGAGAAGCGGGGGATGAAGGGGCAGATGAGGGCCAACGCGGCTGGATGCCTGGACACGTGCGCGTTCGGCGTGTCGGTGGTCGTCTACCCCGAGGGCACGTGGTACGGCGGGGTGAAGCCCGAGGACGTGCCCGCCATCGTCGACGAGCACCTCGTGGGCGGTCAGCCCGTGGAGCGGCTGCTGATGCCGTTCTCGCGCAAGAAGGCCGGGGAGTAGGCCCCGCTCAGTCGAAGATGTTGAGGAAGTCGAACACGTTGCCGCTGCGGCTGCGCTCCTCGAAGTAGCAGAGGTCCACCATCAGCGCGGCGGCGAGCACCAGCTGGCGCAGCCGGGGGTCGGTGAGGCCCGGTTGGAACTCCACGCCGAAGAAGTCGGAGTCGGTGAACATCTCCCGGGCCAGCCCGCTCCACTTCTTGCGGATGGTGGCCACCTCCTGGCCGTTCTGCTTCACGCGGAACGTCCACGGCCGCCACAGCGGGCCCTCCAGCGTGGCCAGCACCGCCCCCCCGGGCGTGCAGATATCGAAGGTGCGGTGCAGCAGCCCGAAGCGCTGTTGGATGATGCCCATGAGGCGCCCGTCCCAGGCCTTCACCTCCACGTACGTGAAGAAGAACGTCCAGGGCTGCTCGAGGCGCAGGGCGAGCGTGCCCCCCTTCGTCATGAACTCCAGCTCCACCCGGCGGAAGGGCCAGAAGTTGCGCAGCAGCGCGTTGCCCCAGCCCGAACCCGTCTCGCCGATGTACAGCATGAACTGGCCATTCTGATCGATGGCCTCGTAGCGGTTGCCCGTCTCCCAACCCACGAGGATCTCCGCCCACTCGTGGATCTGCCGGATGCTCAGGCTGGAGCCCTCCAGCAGGGGGCCCAGCGCGTCACGGACCTCCGGGCCCATGTAGCGGATGTCTCCTGGCGCCCCACGGCCCGCGCCCGGCTCGGCGAGCGCTGTCGGCTGCACACGCTCTTCCGGCGCGGTGCGCCCCTTCCAGTCCAGCTCCAGCTCGCTGTCACCCTTCGGCTGCCGATGGTCGTTCGACATGCCGGCGAGGCTAGTCCGCCCGCTCCCAAGAAAAAAGGCGGCGGGCCCGGGGGCCCACCGCCTTCCTTGCTTCATCCAGCGTGCTGGAGCCTAGCTGCGGCGGGAGCCGAACAGGCGCAGCAGCGAGATGAAGAGGTTGATGAAGTCCAGGTACAGCGTCAGCGCGCCCACGATGCTCAGCGTGGCGGCGGAGCTGTAGCCCGAGTCGGCGTGCATCTCGCGCAGCTTCTGGGTGTCGTACGCGGTGAGGCCCGAGAACACGAGCACGCCCGCGCAGCCGAGCACGAAGTTCATCATCGGGCTCTGCACGAACACCTGCACGATGCTGGCGATGACGATGCCGATGAGCCCCATGAAGAGGAAGGTGGACCAGCCGCTCAGGTCCTTCTTCGTGAAGGTGGCGAAGGCGCTCATCGCACCGAACGCACCCGCGCTCATCAGGAAGGCATTGGCGATGGAGCCGCTGGTGTAGACGTAGAAGAGCACCGAGAAGGTGAGCCCGGTGAGCACGGAGTAGGCCATGAAGAGCGTTCCGGCCACCGCGCCGGAGAGCCGCGCGGCCATGCCCGACAGGGCGAACACCAGCCCGAGCTGCGCGAAGAACAGCAGCCAGCGGAACTGGGCGATCTTCAGCACCATTTCCGGCGAGGCGGCCGTGAAGAGCGCCACCAGGCCCGTCACGGAGAGGCCGGCGAACATCCAGCCATACACCCGCGACATGAACGCACGCCGCGACTCCTGCACGGCGGCATCGCTCACCATGGGGCGCGACATCTGAAACCCGGGAGATTCCCAAGCCATAAGAATTCTGTGTCCTTTCCTTGCGACAGGACGGGTCTCCCCGCCCGGCACCGGTGTTTATAACGCAGCTTCAACCCGCGTGCGGCGTATCCCTTCCCGGATGTCCGCCGCGAGCGCTCAAATCGCCTTCCAGGCCATGAGGAGCTTCTGGGCCACTTCCGTGGTGATGAGCGGCAGCACGCCGCCCCCGCCCACGATGTTCACGATCTCCGAGGTGGAGCCCCGGCACACCCCGCCCCAGGCCGGCTGCTTCGCCAGGCCCACCGACGCGTACGCGGAGTAGTCCACGTGCAGTGACAGGGACGTCACGCCGCTCTCCTCGCACAGCAGGTGCTCCTGGGGAGTCGTCTCCACCACCTCCTGCACCACGAAGCCGCCGCCCGCCGGATCCGTCGCGGCGCGCTCGCACAGCTCCGCCCACGTGGGCACGGTGCCGTAGGCGGCCTTCGCCCGCTCCTCGAACGCCGGAGTGCCCACCGAGCGGCCGAGGTACACCGCCCGGCCCCCGTAGTCCCAGGACCGCTTGAGGACGAAGCGCCTGGGCTCCGCCACCACCAGGGCCACCAGGTCCTCCACCCGCTGCCCGTCCGGGCCCACGCCGGGGCCGTGCCGGAAGGGCCGCGTCCAGGGCACCGACTCGCGCACCGCCTCCAACTCCTCGGGCGTCAGGCCGGCGGCCTCGGCGCGCGCGGGCTCCACCAGCGCCTGCGAGAGCAGGGCGAACGTCGTCTTCACCTCCACCGGCGAGGCCGGCGGGTTGAGCAGCACCGCCTTGCGCCCCGGCACCGTGCCGAAGAAGTCCTGGATCCACGGGGCCGGCGTCTCCTCCAACCGCCGCGTGAAGAGGTGCCGGTAGACCAGGTCGTACCGCTTGCCGCGCACCTCGAAGTGCTCCTCGCCGGAGACCTCGTCCGGGTGCACCACGTCCGCGTCCGCGCCGAACTCGCGGAAACGCTCGCACAGGTAGCGCTGCTCGGTGATTTGCGCGTCGTTGCGGCGGCAGAGCAGGGCGAGGGTCTCCGGCATCCTGCCGTCACGCTCGGCCGCATAGCCGTCCAGCAGGGCGCGGTAGAGGGCCAGCGCGTTGCTGCCGTTGGCGGAGATGACCGCGTAGAGCGCCTTCTCGGGGTAGCGGAAGTGCCGGGCCACCACCTCGATGAAGGTGCGCGCGGCGATGTCCGAATAGCCCTGCATGGCCGGAATGGTGGCGTTGACCTCGAGGGCGCGCGGCTTCGTGTCCACGAAGTAGTCCACCCGCGTGGTGGCCAGCCGCTCCAGGTTCTTGAAGGTGCGCTCGGTGAGCTCGCGCTCCAGCGGAGAGAGGCCGCCCAGCAGCAGCTCCCTCTCCTCACTGGCGAGCACCGCGCGCGTCACCTTCACCGTGGCCGAGGCCAGGTGCGCCGAGAGCGTGGCCCGCCGGCGGATCTCCGCGGCATCGAGGATGACGGGGGTGGCGGTGACGGGGATGGGCCGGGTGGAGCCGTCCTTCTGGGTCACGGCCAGTCCCCGCTCGTACGCGGTACGGGCGAGCTCGGGACCGAAATGGATCGCCTGACGGCGCAGCACTTCCAGGAGTTCTTGCACGATGGGAATCCTTACGACGTGAACAGCCGGGCGTCCAGGGGCTTCCCGGGCGGCCCGATTCGGCGATGATGCCGGACTTCCGAGGTTCCCTACAGAGAGAGGACACACGCCATGGGCATGGTCACCGGAGGTCAGCTCGTCGGACGGATGCTGAAGAAGGAGGGCGTCCGGCACATCTTCACCCTCTCGGGGCTGCACGTGGCCCCCATCTACGCCGGGTGCGTGGAGGAGGGCATCCAGGTCATCGACACGCGCCACGAGCAGGCGGCCGCCCACGCGGCGGATGCCTATGCCCGCGTCACGCGCGGCGTGGGCGTGGCGGTGGTGACGGCCGGCCCCGGCGTGACGGACGCGCTCACCGGCGTGGCCAACGCGCACGCGGCCAGCTCGCCGATGATCCTCCTGGGCGGCGCGGCCCCCATCTTCAACCAGAGCCGCGGCTCGCTGCAGGAGATGGAGCAGGTGGACCTCTTCCACCGCATCTCCAAGTGGTCGGATCGCGTTCCCACCCCGGAGCTGGTGCCGGCGTACCTCGCCAAGGCCTTCCGCGTGGCGCTCTCCGGACGGCCCGGGCCCGTGTTCCTGGAGCTCGCCTGGGACGTGCTCTGCAACGGCGTGGACGAGGACACCCTGCAGATTCCCAAGAGCTACCGCACGGATGCGCGGCAGGCGCCGGATCCGCGCAAGGTGGACGAGGCCATGGCGCTGCTGAAGTCCGCCGAGCGCCCCGCCATCATCGCCGGCTCGTCGGTGTACTGGGACGGGGCGTGGGACGCGCTGCGCCGCTTCGCGGAGACGGCGCAGATTCCCGTGTACCTCAACGGCGCGGGACGCGGCTGTCTGCCGGCGGGCCATCCGCTCTTCTTCCAGCACACGCGCAAGGAGGCGCTGAGCGGCGCGGACCTGGTGTTCGTCATCGGCACGCCCTTCGACTTCCGGCTCAACTACGGCGCCGAGCCCACCTTCAGCGCCGGGTCGAAGATCGTCCAGGTGGACATCGATCCCACGGAGGTGGGCCGCAACCGCGTGGTGGACGTGGGCATCATCTCGGACAGCTACAGCGCGCTCACCGCCTTCGCGGACGCGGCGCCCAGGGGCAAGCGCGAGGCCTTCGTCTCGGGGCTGCGCGAGCGCGAGCAGAAGAAGCAGCGCGACCTGGAGGCCTGGACGAAGGACGACAGCCAGCCCATCCACCACTACCGGCTCGCCAAGGAGATGTCGGACGTGGCCAACGGGCCCGGGCAGGATCCGGTGTTCATCGCCGATGGCGGCAACTGGGTGGCCATGGCCGCCAAGGTGGTGGAGCTGCGCCGGCCGGGCCGGTGGTTGGATCCAGGTCCGCTCGGGTGCCTGGGCGTGGGCGCGCCGTTCGCCCTGGCCTCCAAGGTGCTGCACCCCGAGCGCACGCATTGGATCATCCAGGGGGACGGCTCGTTCGGCCTCAACGGCTTCGACTTCGAGACGGCGCTGCGCTTCAAGCTGCCCATGGTGTGCGTGGTGGGCAATGACGCCGCCTGGGGGCAGATCCGCCTGCCGCAGGTGCAGATGTTCGGCGAGGACAAGTCGCCGGGCACGCTGCTGGCTCCCACCCGCTACGACAAGGTGGTGGAGGCCTTCGGCGGCCACGGCGAGCTCGTGACGGAGCCGTCACAGATCCGCCCCGCGCTCGAGCGGGCCCTGGCCAGCGGCACCGTGGCGTGCGTCAACGTGATGCTCGACCCGGACGCGCCGGTGAAGGCGGGCGCCATGGGCTACGCCGTCTGATTCATCGCGTCATTCGGGGGCGCCGCCGTGTCTGGACTTGCACGCGGGGGCGCCCTCGCGTACAAAGATAGACACAATCGTAGTTTTCCCTGAAACCGTGCTTCCCGTGAGCCGCCTCCACCGCCAAGAGCCCGCGCTGTACCGACGGCCCCGCCTGCTGGCGCTGCCGCTGGTGCTCCTGTGCGCGCTGGCGTACCTGGGAAGCGCGGCGCACTTCTTCCTCGTGCAGCACGCCGCGTGCATCGAGCACGGGGACATGGTGCACGAGGCCTCGGCCGGGCAGGGGAACGCTCAGCTGAAGGTGCGCGAGTCCTTCGCGGACGAGCGCATCACCCGCACGGACGCCCAGGTGTCCGTGCATGGCGCGGATGCACACTGCGCCCATGTCTTCCTCCGCCGGGTGGTTCAGCCCCCGGCCGGAGTGATGCTGCCGCCGGAAGCGCCCGTCCTGCCGGGACAGGTGCTGGAGGCGGACAGCGTGGCCGTGGAGCCCCAGGTCGCATGGCTCCACCTGGCCCCCAAGTCCTCACCGCCACGGGTCTGAGCACGCCCTTCCTCTCTCTCGGGAGAGGAGCGGGGTGAAGGTGCTCGGAGCGCGTCCTCCCTCTCCCCCTGGGAGAGGGGCGGGTCCGCAATCCCTCTCAGCACCCTTCGCGCATCGCCCGCACACCTGCCCGCGGAGCTCCCTCCGTGTATGGCTTTGGCCCATGCACGCCCTCGGAGTCCCAATTCCTGGCACCGGTGCGTGAGGCCATGCCCACCCCGCCGTGCGTCCGTGCGCGCGCCTTCCCCACGTTCCGGGTGTCCCAAGCCGTCTTCCGGGACGGGAGCGTGGGGGCATTGCAGCACCAACACGTCAACACCTGGAGTCACACGTCATGATGAAGAAGTTGTTGTCCGCCTGCCTTCTGTCGAGCGCGCTGCTCGCGGGTTGCGTTGAAGCCAATGAAGCCGATGTCGAGGGGTGCGAGCACCTCCAGGAGGGGCCTGGCGCCGCCGTGAGTGCGAGCGCTTCGGCCACGGGCACGCTCCCCGCGGTGAGCAACGACCACAAGCGCTATGACATTTCGCTGCCGGCGGGCAGCGGGGGCAACGTGGGCTCCGTGTCGTTCGCGGCGGCCGAGGCCACCGACTATGTCTTCTTCCTGAGCACGAACGTCGCGCTGAAGGTCACCAGCGCCTCCGGCGAGACGGTGTCGTTCGAGGAGTCCGCGACGAAGTCGGACGTGTGCCCCGAGGTCAAGGGCCGCTTCGTGGCGCCGCTGCAGGTGGGCACGTACACGCTGACCTTCGGCCCCACGGCCGACAGCAGTGTCTCGCTGGTCATCGAGGAGACCGCCCATGCGCACTGAGCGCAAGCTGCTGGCGGCGTTCGCGGGCGCGGTGCTGGCCCTGACGGGGTGCGCGAAGTCCTCCACGGCGCTGGAGCCCGAGCTGGCCGCCGCCCACCAGAAGATGGAGGCGGACCACCAGGAGATGGAAGCGGCCCACCAGAAGATGGAGGCCCAGCACCGTGAGTGGGTGGCCGAGCACGACCGGCTCAAGGGCAGCGCGCCCGACGCGGAGCACGACGCCCTGGAGGCGCAGCACGAGCAGCTGCTCTCCCGCCACCAGTCGGTGGTGGAGGCCCACCAGAAGCTCGTGGGCGACCACGGTCAGCTCGAGGCCTCCCACGGCGAGGGCAAGCCCGCTTCCTCCGAGCACGAGCGCATGGAGGAGGAGCACCGCAAGATGCGTGACGAGCACAAGTCCATGGTGAGCGAGCACGAGCGCCTGGGCGAGGAGCACCGCCGGATGCTCGGCGCGCACGGCTCGAAGTAACCGCAGTCCGGAGCGGGAGGTGCCGCTGTCCTCCCGCTCCCTTTCCTTCCACGTGATTCCGCAGGAGATGACCATGGGGACCTTCAAGCAGTTCCTGGACGAGAAGCAGCTGAAGCCCGAGACGCTGGTGCGCCTGTCCAGCCAGCTCGAGGCCCGCGCCGAGGACGATCGCAAGCTCGCGAAGCAGCGCTCCGACAAGCGGCGCGACAAGGAGAAGCAGGGCAAGCCGTACGCGGAGCTGGGCATCGGCAAGCCGAAGAGCGGCCGCGGCGTGAGCGTGCAGCAGGTGACCGCCGCGCTCGAGGACCAGCCCCTGCCGCCGAAGGTGCGCGGCAAGCTGGTGCGCGCGGTGAACGCCGTGCTGTCAAGGAAGGGCGGCCAGCCGGTGGACTTCAAGGCGCTGTTCGGCGAAGTGCCCGTCCGCAAGGGCGCGGCGGCCAAGGCGAGCTGAGGAGACACGCGGATGGGCTCCTCCCTTCTCCACCTCCTCCCGCCAGACGTGCGGCGTGACGGGGAGCGGCTGTTCAACGTCTCCATGTGGTGCATCGGCCGCGATGTCACCCATGCGGACAACCTGCTGCTGCGCCATGGCTTCACCCGCGAGCGCATTCCGGCGGGACAGCAGGGGACCAGCGCCTACTCGGGTGCGTTGCCCGGGGGAGGGGCCCTCACGTTGTGGGGTTTCGGCGCGCTGTGCCGCGTGTGCGGCGAGTCCATCTACGTGCCGCGCGATGGGTTCTCCCCCGTCCTGGTGGAGGAGGCGAGCGTCACCTGGCCCGTCTTCCAGGCCGCGGGGCTCGGCAGCCCGCGTGCACCCGTCTCCGCGGGCGAGCAGTCCGCCGCGCGCACCGCGGTGCGGGCCCTGGCCCGGTGGATGGCCGGGTACGAGGAGTGGGTGCTCGGGCTCATGGGCTCGGGCTGGCGGCACGAGTGCCTCGCGGCGCGGCCCAAGGCCTCGCCCGTGAGCGCGGAGTCGTTGGCGGTGGAGTGGCGGCGTCTGGCCGGGCGCGTCGAGGCGCTGGAGCGGCCTGTCGTGGACGAATCGTTTTCCCCGCCCGCAGGGGCGTGAGTGAGGTCACCATGCTGACGAGACACCTTCGAGCCGAGGAGCCTTCTCTCTTCCCCTCCATGCCCTGGGATGATGTGCCCGACCTGGAGCTGCCCACGCCTCCGCTGCGCGAGGGGCTGGGACGCGCGCACCTGAAGGTGAGCACCCGGGTGCCCCTGGCCCAGGCGTACTTCGATCAGGGCCTGCGCCTGCTGCACCTCGGTTGGGGCGCCGAGGCGCGGCGCTCCTTCGCGGAGGCGGCCCGGCGGGATCCCCAGCTGGCCATGGCGTACTGGGGCCTGGCCCTGACGCGCGGGGCCGGCGCGCGCTTCGCGACGGACAGGGCGGACGCCATCCACAAGGCGCTCACCCTCAGCGAGGGCATCTCGGACGTGGAGCAGCGCTACATCGTCGCGGCCACCTTCCTCGCGGACAAGGGCCCCGCCAACGGCCGCCATGGCTTCGTGCGGGAGATGGAGGCGCTCGTCGACCAGTTCCCCGAGGACGCCGAGGCGCGCCTGCTGCTCGCCGGTTTCCTCGCGGATGGGTACGAGCCGGATGGGCGTCCCTGCGCGGGCCAGCCCTATGCCCAGGCGCTGCTGCGCGAGTTGCTGCGCACGCACCCCCACCACGAGGGTGTCCACCACGCCTGGGTGCAGGTGATGGGGGAGAGCGCCCGGCCCGAGGCGGCCCTGGAGAGCGCCCGGCGGTTGCGGCTGCTGGCGCCTCGCGTGGGCACGGCCCTGCTCGGCTCCGGCCGGTTGATGCTGCGCACCGGACACATCCGCGAGGCCCGCGAGGTGCTGGAGGCGGCGGTGGCCGCGGACGACGCCTGGCTCTCCCAGGAGTCCCTGCCCGAGTCCGCCGCACCCGCCGCGGGCCTGGCGCTGCGCCTGCTCGTCCAGGCGTGCGCCGACGCGGGGCGGTATGGCGAGGCCCAGTCCTGGGCGCGCCGCCTGCGCCAGCGCGTGGAGTCGGTGACGCCGCACTCCGGACAGGCGCTCGTGTTCGCGGCCGGTGCGCTCTCCAGCGTGCACCTGCGCTTCGGCTTCTGGCGCGCGGCGGCGGACCTGCGCGTGGAGCTGTCGCCCGAGTCGAGCGTGGCCGAGCGGGGGTTGCTCACCGGCATGGAGGCGTATGCCCGGGGCTTGCGCGCCCTCGAGTCGGGCAAGCTGGTGGAGGCGGAGCGCGTCTGTGACGAGCTCGACGCGCTGCACCCGCCGCTGTCCGAGGAGCGCAAGGCGGAGCACCGCCTGCTGTGCCCGCGCGACGTGGCCCGGGTGGTGGAGCTGGCGGCCTGCGAGCTGCGGGGCGCCCTGGAGGCGCGTCAGGGCGACTTCGCCCGGGCCGAGGCCTCGCTCATCAAGGCCATGCGGCTGGAGCGCCGGTTGCGCGCGCCGGGGCCCTCTCCCTTCTCCCGCCCGGCCCGTGAGACGCTGGCCCGCTCGCGCATGCGCGGGGGCCGCGAGGACAAGGCGGTGGAGCTGGCCGAGGCCGTCGTGAAGGAGCGGCCCGGCAGTGGCCATGCCTGGCTCCTCCTCGCCGAGGTGCACGTCGCCCGGGGCTCCTTCGCCGAGGCGGCCTCCGCCTTCTCCTCCTTCCTGGCGTGCTGGCGTGACGCGGATCCTCAGCTGCCGGAGCTCCGGCGGGCCCGGGCCTTCATCCTGGGCCGGGGTGGGGTGAGCGTGGCGGCCGCCAGGCCCGTCAACGTCATCCCGCTCCGCGCGCTGGAGAACGTCTCCTGCTGAGGGCCCCGCTCACGCCCGGTGCGGCGCCGCCTCCTCGAGGAACGTGAGGAGGCGCTGCGCGCACTCCTCCGGGTGCTCCAGCGGGAAGAGGTGGGTGCCGGGCAGCTCCTCGGCTCGGGCCCCGGGGAGGGTGCTCCCGGCGCGGGCCAGGGCCGCCGGCAGCAACGTGTCCGAGTCGCTCCCGCGCAGCACGAGCGTGGGCACCTTCACCGCGCGCAGCTTCCGCCACACCCCGCGCGGTGAGGTCTCGAAGATGCGGGCCTCCCACGCGGTGGGGATGGTGAGCCGGAAGCCGCCGCCGGGCACCTCGGTGAGGCCGTGGGTGATGTAGTCCTGGAAGCACTCGGGGTCGAAGCGCCGGAAGAGGGGCTTCTTGCGGTAGCTCGTGGCGGCTTCTTCTCGGGAGCCCCAGGTTTCCCGGCGGCGGCGGGCCAGGCTCGCGGGAGGAATCCGGCTCCGCAGCCCGAGCAGGGTCGCCGCCTGGATGACCCACTGGCGCGTGCCCGTGAACAGCACCGGATCCAACGCCACCACGGCCCGGAAGAGGCCCGGGTTCTTCACCGAGGCGAGCAGCGTGGCCACGCCGCCCATGCTGTGGCCCACGCCCACCACGCCCTCCAGGCCGCGCGCGCGCAGGGCCCCGGCGAGGTCATCGGCCATGTCCTCCCAGTCGCGCAGGGAGCGAGGGTCCGTTCCCGGCACGAGGCCGCGGCTGCGCAGGGTGTAGACGTGGTAGCGCGTCGCGAGGCGCTCGATGAGCTTGCGGTAGGTGCCCGGGGGGAAGCCGTTGGCGTGCGCGAGGTGCAGCACCGGGCCGGTGCCACCCCAATCATCCAGGTGTAGGGAGTCGCTCATCGCTGCCCTATACAGTAATCGGTTCCAGGTATGCGCTCCTCGCGGCGGCTGGCGTGAGGTGTCAGGGGACATGCGTAGGGTGCCCGGGCAACTCCACTCTCGGAGGCCTCCGTGAAGCGCTCTTTTGTCGTATTGGCCGTTACGGCCCTGCTGTGCTTGTCCGCGTGTGTGTCCATCGTTGGCGGGCCTGGAGGCATCTCTCCATCCCAATTCGAGTTTCTGCCAATCGTACCCGTGAGGGCTCCCGGACCCGGTGGATGGAAATCAGCAAGGGTCGTCATCCACCTGTTACATGTGACTGAGCAAGGTATTCGCAAGAACGTCTTCTGCCCCATCGAAGTGCAGGTGCCGGAGGTCAATTACCTCGGAGTCGTGACTGATCAATTCGCGCAATGGGAGGCTGCGAGGGCAGCGGATATCGCCGCGGAGAGGACATTGAAACACCAGGAGCTGTTATCGGCGGAGTTGTGTCAGCGATTCATGGCGGAAATGTTGGAAGTGCTGGGGGAGGCTGTTGACGGGGCTCGTGTTATCAAGGCCCTATGACCTCGAACCTGCCCGTTGATGGATCCACGCCCCAGTTGATGGAGCTGATCCACCAGTACTACCCGGCCAACATGAGGCAGTTCGCCGAGGGCTACAGTGAGTCGGAGCAGTACCAGCGGCTGGTGAGGGCACGTCAGGAGGCGTTGAGGAACTCCGGGCCCTGGGAGCGCGTGGTTTCCATGCTGACCGAAGCGCTGCCGGATTGCCGTGTGGAGGATTGGAGTGCTCTCTTCTCCAATGACAACTGCTGGCGTGTCCGGGTGTACCTCCCGGAGGTCCCTCAACTCCAGGGAGGAGGGCAGGAGGTTCGAGCCGTCGTGGTGCTCGTCAGCATTCTGGCGCCTGTGTATGTGCGCTATAGCTCCTTCCGCGAGCTTTTCGACCGCAAGTGGAGGAATCGCAGGCTCTTCTACGAGGACGTGCCAGAGACGAAATCCGTCGCGGGCAAGGTGGAAGCCCTGGTGGGCTCGGAGTTGGGCGTTCAACCCTTGCCGCAGCACGCCCTCTTCACTCCGGTTCCCGACATCGAGTGTGGTACCAGGTCTCTTGGTGAGGCCCAGCTCATCGACTGTCTCTTCACCTACGATCGCTGGTGAAGCGGCCGCTCCCTCCGGCCCAACACCCGATCAGGCCATCCGGCCGTTCTCGGGCAGGTCCTCGGCCAGGTAGCGGATGACGTCCGAGGGGGTGATCATCCCCAACAGCTTCTCCTCGCGCACCACGGGCAGGTGGTGGATGCGGTGCTTGCGGAAGAGCTCCATCACCTCGTCGGTGAGATCGAACTCGTTCACCGTGTGCACGGGCGACGTCATCACGTCCTCCACCGGGGTGCGCAGCGGCATGCCCCGGAGCAGGGCGGCCATGATGTCCAGCTCGCTGATCATGCCCAGCACGCGCCCCTCCTCGTCCGTCACCGGCGCGCCACTGACGCGTTCCTCGACGAGTTGGATGGCGATGTCGGACAGCGGCATCCCCAGGGAGACGGACTTCACCGGCGCGGTCATCAGGTTGCGGGCATGTCCCTTCATGCCCGCCAGCTTGGTCACGCGTTGGGGGGGCGTCAATCTCCCTCGACGGTCAGTGGGGCGTGCTTGACGAGTGGGCGGGCCTTCGGAGAAGGCTGGGGCCCCAACCGAGAGGATTCCCTTCATGCCCACCTTCCGCCTCAAGAGAGACCAGGCCTCGCTGCTCGTCGTGGACATCCAGGAGCGCCTGTGCGCCGCCATGGAGCGGGACGCGCTCGACCGGGTGCTCAACCGCACCAACGCCGCCATCGAGGGCGCCAGGGCGCTCGAGCTGCCCATCATCGTCACCGAGCAGTACCCCAAGGGCCTGGGGCCCACGCACTCGCTGGTGAAGATGCGGCTGGGCAGCTACTCCGCCGTGGAGAAGATCGACTTCACCGCCTGCGTGCCGGACGTGGCCACGCGGCTCGGCGAGCGCAAGCAGGTCCTCCTCGTCGGCATGGAGACGCACGTCTGTGTCTTCCAGACGGTGCGCGACCTGACCGAGAAGGGCTTCACCCCGTTCCTCTGCGCGGACGCCGTGATGTCGCGCCACCCGGAGGATCGCCGGGTGGGCCTGGAGATGTGCCGCGAGGCGGGCGCCCACATCGTCACCGTGGAGGCCGCGCTCTTCGATCTGCTCGGGTGCGCGGGGACCCCCGAGTTCAAGAAGGTCTCCGCCGCCGTCCGTTAGCCGGGCGGGCAAGGGGAGGCTTGGAGAAAGGACGGCGCCCGAAGATACTCGCGGCGTGAGCGACACGCGCCTGTATACAGTGGGCGGAACGGTGCAGGCGGGTGGCGGCGTCTACCTCGCCCGGCGAGCGGACCCGGAGATGCTGGAGCTGTGCCGGGCCGGCACCTTCGCCTTCGTCCTGACGGCGCGGCAGATGGGCAAGTCGAGCCTGATGGTTCGCACCGCCGAGCAGCTCTACGAAGAGGGCATCCGCTCGGTCATCATCGACCTGACGCGCATCGGCAAGCAGGTGACGGCGGACCAGTGGTACGTGGGCCTGCTGGTCGTCCTCCAGGAGCAGCTCGAGCTGAGCACGGACGTGACGGACTGGTGGGGCCTCCATCGCGACCAGGGGCCCGTGCAGCGCATGACGCGCTTCCTGGAAGAGGTGGTGCTCTCCGAGGTGAAGCAGCGCGTGGTGGTGTTCGTGGACGAGATCGACACCACGCTCGGCATGGGCTTCACCGACGACTTCTACGCCGCCATCCGCTACCTCTACAACGCGCGGGCCAGCAACCCCGAGCTGGAGCGGCTCTCCTTCGTGCTCGTGGGCGTGGCCACGCCGGGAGACCTCATCCAGGACGAGACGCGCACCCCCTTCAACCTCGGGCAGCGGGTGGAGCTCACCGACTTCACCCTGGCGGAGGCGGCGCCGCTGGCCGAGGGGCTGGGCCATTCCCCCGAGGAGGGGCGGCGGGTGCTGGAGTGGGTGCTTGGCTGGACGGGCGGACACCCGTACCTGACGCAGCGGCTGTGCCAGGCGCTCGTCGATCACCATGCGCAACAGGCACGGGCTGGAGGCGGCGCCTGGTCCCGCGACGAGGTGTGGCAGGTGGTGGAGCGGACCTTCTTCGCGGAGAAGAGCTTCCAGGACAACAACCTGGTCTTCGTCCGCGACATGCTCACCCGGCGCGCGCCGGAACCGGAGCGGGTGCTCCGGACCTACCAGGACATCCGGCGCGGCCGGCGGGTGCTCGACGAGGAGCGCTCGCTGGTGAAGGCGCACCTCAAGCTCTCCGGGGTGGTGCGCCGCGAGGGCGAAGCACTGCGGGTGCGCAACGCCATCTACGAGCGCGTCTTCACCGTGGCCTGGGCCGGGAACCAGCTCCCGGTGGATTGGCGGGTGATCCGGTTCGCCGCCCTGGCCCTGGTCATCACCGGCTTCGTCGTGCTCCTGCCCCTGTCCGTGCTGCTGTTCAAGCAGCTCGCGGACACGGAGCGCGATCGCCAGGAGACCGCCGAGAAGCTGACCCAGGCGCGGGAAACCAATGACAAGGCCGAGGCCAACAGGATCTCGGTGCAACGGGAAGTGGACAGGCTCCGCTCCCAGGCGCGGCAGGAGGCGGCCCAGGCGCAACAGGAGGCGCAGAGACTCCAGAAGGACGCCCGCCAGGCCAAGGACGAGGCCGACAGGTTCCGCAAGGACGCGCAGCGGTTGCAGGAGGAGGCCATGCAGGCCCTGGAGAAGAAGGCCCTGGCCGAGCAGGAGATCTCCCGCGCCAGGACCCAGGCCGATGAGAAGCTGAACGAGGCCGCCTCCTATGTGTTCGTCAACCAGGCGGATGCCAGGCTGCGCGGGGCCTCCTCGGCCCTGCCCGTCAGCACCGCGCTCTCCATGGAAGCCGCGCGGATCCATCCCTCCCCCGAGGCCATGGACTCGCTCATCCGGGGGCTCGTCCAGCTCCGTCAGCCCCAGGCCCGCCTGATCCATGCGCACAACGTGCTGGCGGTGGCCTTCAGCCCCGAGGCCGGCCTGCTCGCCACCGCCAGTGAGGACAAGACGGCACGGCTCTGGGACGCCGCCACGGGGCGCGAGCGGGCCGTGCTGCCCCATGCCAGCGCCGTCACCGCCGTGGCCTTCAGCCCGGATGGCAAGCTCGTGGCCACCGCGAGTGATGGTGGCCTCGTGCGCCTGTGGAACACGGCCACCGGCACGGCCCTGCCCATCACCCTGCGTCACGAGGACGCCGTCAACGCCGTGGCCTTCAGCCCGGACGGCAAGAGCCTGGCCACCGGCAGTGATGACAACACCGCGCGGCTGTGGAGCACGGCCACCGGCCAGCCCCTGACCGAGCCCCTGCCCCATCTGCGTCGCGTCAACGCCGTGGCCTTCAGCCCGGATGGGAAGTTCCTGGCCACCGCCAGCGCGGACAGGGTCGTGCGCCTGTGGAAGACGTCCAATGGGGAGCTCCAGCCCGGGCCCCTGTCCCATCCGCAGCCCGTCAACGCCGTGGCCTTCAGCCCGGATGGCACGCTCCTGGCGACCGCCAGCGATGACAAGATCGCCCGGCTGTGGGAGGTGGCCACCCGCCTGCCCAGCAGTGTGGTGCTGTCCCATGACAAGGCCGTCATGGCCGTGGCCTTCAGCCCGGATGGCAAGGCGCTGGCCACCGCCAGCAGCGACAAGACCGCTCGCCTGTGGGCCGTGGACACCGGACGGCAACTGGTGTTCCTGCCCCATGACGACGCCGTCAACGCCGTGGCCTTCAGCCCGGACGGCAAGGCGCTGGCCACCGCGGGCGATGGAAAGACCGCATGGCTCTGGGATGTCGCTCCCCGCCCACCGCTCGTGCTCCTGCCGCACGGCAAGGCCGTCACCGCCACGGCCTTCAGCCCCGATGGCAGGCTCGTGGTCACCGCCAGTGAGGACAACGCCGCGCGCCTGTGGCGTGGGGACACGGGCGAGCCCGTGGCCAGCCCCTTGCGGCACGACGCCCGCATCCGGGCCGTGGCCTTCAGCGCGGATGGCACCCGCGTGGCCACCGCCAGCGATGACAAGACGGCCCGGTTGTGGAGCGCGTCCAACGGCGCGGCCCTGGCGTCCCTGCCTCATGGCGGCAAGGTGCTGGCGGTGGCCTTCAGCCCCGAGGGCGGCTCGGTCCTCACCGCCAGTGAGGACAAGACCGCACGGCTGTGGGATGCCGCCACGGGGCGCCAGCGGGCGCTGCTCGCCCATGACAGCGCCGTCAACGCCGTGGCCTTCAGCCCGGATGGCTCGCGCGTGGCCACCGTGTGTCAGGATGGCACCACGCGCCTGTGGAACGCGGCCACCGGCAAGCTTCAGGCCGGCCCCCTCCGGCAACGCGCCAGCCTCCTCGCCGTGGCCTTCAGCCCGGATGGCTCGCGCCTGGCCACCGCCGGTGAGGACAACGCCGTGTCTCTGTGGGATGGGTCCACCGGTGCGAGCCTGGGCCGTCCCCTGAAGCATGACTTCTTCGTCACCGCCCTGGCCTTCAGCCCGGACGGAAGGAGCCTGGTCACCGCCAGTGAGGACATCGCCGCGCGCGTGTGGGACGTGGCCACCGGCGAGCAGCGGCTGTCCCTGCCGCACGACAACACCGTCACCGCCGTGGCCTTCAGCCCGGATGGCTCGCGCGTGGCCACCGCCAGCGAGGACGGAGCGGCACGCCTGTGGGATGCCGCCACCGGCCGCCGGCTCGCGCGCCTGCCGCACACCAGCCGCGTCCTGGCCGTGGCCTTCAGCCCGGGGGGCTCGCGCGTGGCCACCGCCAGCGGAGATGGCACCGCGCGTGTGTGGCCCGTCCGGCCCGAGGACTGGCTCCAGGCCGCCTGCTCCCTGCTGCCTCGCAACCTGAGTCCCCAGGAGTGGCCCGCCGATGTGGGAGGGGTCGTACCCTATCGGAAGACGTGCCCCGGCCTGCCCTGATATTCGCACCACGTCACCCGCCCCGAGAGATCCATGGCCCGTGTCTTCATCAGCTACAAGCGCGATGTCACGCCCGATCAAGACCTCGCCCAGGCGCTCTACAAGGCGCTCAAGGCCTCTCACGAGGTCTTCATCGATACCTCCATGCTCGTGGGCGAGAAGTGGGTGGAGCGCATCGACGCGGAGATCCGCCAGGCGGACTTCTTCATCGCGCTGCTGTCTCCCTTCTCCGTCAACAGCGAGATGGCCCAGACGGAGATAGAACTGGCGTACCGGCTCCAGACGCAGCGGAGCCAACCGGTCCTGCTCCCCATCCGCGTCGCGTACCACGAGCGGCTGCCTCCGCCCCTGAGCGGCTACCTCAGCGCCATCAACTGGGCCCTGTGGGAGGGGCCGGAGGACACCCCGCGTCTGCTCGAACAGCTCGGCAAGGTCATGAGCGGGGGCCTGCAGCGCGGCTCCGCACCGGCGGCCCCGCCCACGGCCACCTCCTTCCAGGAGCATCCTCCCGAACTGCTCGAGCAGCTCGCCAGGGCCATGGGCGGGGGTGCTCCCGCGGGCTCCGTCGTGCTGTCACAACCCCTGCCGTCCGCCCCGCTCGAGTTGGACGAGACGCTCGAGGGGGCCATGGACACGCAGTCGGCCTTCTATGTGGTGCGCGACGCCGATGGCACGGTGACGCGGGCCGTCTCCCAGAAGCAGGGCGCCACCGTCACCATCAAGGGCGCCCGGCAGATGGGCAAGAGCTCGCTGCTCATGCGCGGCATGGCCTCCGCTCTCGAGTCCGGCAAGCGCGTGGCCTATCTCTCGTTCCAGGAGTTCGACACCCAGACCTTCTCCGACCCGGATCTCTTCTTCCAGCGCTTCTGCATCACCCTGAGTGATCAGCTGGAGCTGGAGAACCAGGTGGAGACCTACTGGAAGAAGCCCATGGGCAGCAGCCAGCGCTGCGGGCTGTACATGAGCGGCCATGTCCTGAAGAACCTGGACGCGCCGCTGGTGCTGGGGCTGGACGAGGTGGAGACGCTCTTCGAGCTGCCCTTCGGCACGGACTTCTTCGGCATGCTGCGCAGCTGGCACAACAACCGCGCGCTGCCGACCACACCCGTCTGGAAGAAGCTCGGCATCGTCCTGGTGACGTCGACCGAGCCCTTCCTGTTCATCAAGAACCTGACGCAGTCTCCCTTCAACGTGGGGCAGACCGTGGAGCTGGGGGACTTCTCTCCGGAGCAGGTGGCGGAGCTCAACCGGCGGCATGGCTCGCCGCTGGGGCCGAAGCAGGAGCAGGAGCTGTTCACCCTGCTGGGGGGACACCCGTACCTCATCCGCAAGGCCCTATACCTGTTGGCCATCCGCAGCCTGAGCGTGGAGGAGCTGTTCACCCAGGCGGCGGAGGACCGGGGACCGTTCGGCGACCACCTGCGTCACCTGCTCTTCCGGTTGGGCAGCCAGCCCCAGCTCAAGGCGGGACTGCGCGAGGTGCTGCAGCGCAACGTCTGCCCGGATGAGGGCGTGTTCATCCGCCTGCGGAGCGCGGGACTGGTGCGGCAGGAGGGCGCCTCCGTGCTGCCGCGCTGCGAGCTGTACCGGCGCTACTTCCGTGAGCGCCTGCAAGTGGGCTGAGCCGTGATCGCGCACGCCGTCGTCCCCGAACCCCTGGAGCTCACGCTCCACCTCGTCTCCGGCGAGCGCTCGCGCGACGCCGACCGCTTCCTCTTCCAGCCCCGGGACTACCTGCGCCTGCGCGAGGGGGGCACCTCCGCGCGCGCCTCCTTCCCCTGGGAGCACGCCCTGGAGGACCTGGCCAGCCTGGGCTCCAGCCGCCCCAGCCCCAACGCCGCCCAGCGGCTCGGCGAGCTGCTGCGCGCCTTCCTCGCGCCCCTGGGGTGGGCCCAGGACGAGCAACGGCTGCGCGAGGCGCTCGAGGCCCGCCGGCCCGTGCGCCTCACCCTGCGCCTGGAGCCCGCCGAGCTGTGCGTGCTCCCCTGGGAGCTGCTCACGCTGGAGCCCACCGGCCTGGCGCTGAGCGACCTCGAGGGCTGCACCCTGTCCTATGAGCGGCCCGGGACGCCGCCGCTTCCCGCGCCGTCCTCCCCGCCGCCCGCGGGAGGCCGCATCCTCTTCGCCTGGTCCGGGGACGTGCCCGTCGCGGCGCACCAGCGCGCCCTCGCCGAGGCCTGTGCCCGCTCCGGCCATGACTTCGACCCGCGCCGGGACGTGCTCCCCCATGTGAGCCTCGCCTCACTCGAGCAGGCCCTGCGCGCCCATGACGAGCCCATCGCCGCGCTCCACCTGCTGTGCCATGGCGTCCCCTCCGAGCCCGGCGCGTATGGCCTCGCCTGGGACTCCTCGTGGGGCGATGGCGAGGTGCACGTGGTGGACGCCGCCGCGCTCCGGGCCGCGCTCGAGCCCCATGCCGCGCGCATCCGCATGGTGGTGCTGTGCGCCTGCCGTGGCGGCGACGCGGGCCTCCCGGGCAACCACCTGGGCAGCCCCGCCCGCGAGCTCCACCGCGCGGGCCTCCCCGCCGTGGCCGCCTCCCGGCTGCCGCTCTCCACGGGCGGCTCCGTCACCTTCACCCGCACCCTCTATGGCGGGCTGCTCGAGCGCCACGCCTCGCTGGAGCACGCGCTGGCCGAGGCGCGCAAGGCGCTGCGGCTCGAGGGCGCGCGGATGGATGGGGCCTCGCTCCAGCTCTACGCGCGCGCCGGGGAGGGGCCGGACCTGCGCCCCTTCGTCTTCGCTCCCTACTGCGGCCCCCGGCCCTTCGAGCCCGAGGACCACCGGCGCTTCTTCGGCCGCGAGCCGCTCCGCCAGACGCTGCGCCAGCGCGTGGAGGCCGCCGCGGCGGGACAGGGCCCCACCTTCCAGGTGATCGCCGGTGCCTCCGGGAGCGGCAAGTCCTCGCTGCTGCGGGCCGGGCTGCTGCCGGCGCTGCCCTCCGAGCGCTGGGAGCTCACGCGGGTGCGCGCGGGCGAGGCCGGTGCGCTGGAGACGGTGCGTTCGGCGCGGGCCTCTCCGGGCAAGCGGAGGCTCCTGGTGGTGGATCCGCTGGACGAGGCCTTCTCCCGGCTGGGCGAGGACGAGCGCCTGGTGTTGCTGGGCGCGCTGTGGGAGGCCTCGCGGGAGCCCGAGCGGAACACGGTGGTGCTCGCCACGCTGCGGGTGGACTACCTGGGGCGCTGCGCGGAGGTGCGGCTGGGCGAGGACGGGCTCCGGCTGGACGCGGTGCTCTTCGAGGGCGGGCGCCTGCTGCTGGTGCCGGAGATGACGGCCGGGGAGCTGCGCGAGGCCATCGAGCACCCCGCGCGGCAGCAGGGCCTCCTGCTGGAGCAGGGGCTGACGGAGCGGCTCGTGCAGGAGGTGGAGCGCCAGCCGGGAGGACTGCCGCTGCTGGCCCATGCGCTGGATCGGCTCTGGCGGCTGCGCGAGGGACGCTGGCTCAAGCACAGCGCCTATCAGGCATTGGGCGGCGTGGCCGGGGCGCTCGCCCAGGAGCTGGACAGGTTGTACGAGGGGCTGGAGGAGGAGGAGCGGCACCAGCTGCGCCGGCTCCTGGTGGAGCTGGTGGACGTGCGGGAAGGCGCGGCCCCCTTCACGTGCCAGCGCGTGTGGCTCGAGCGGGTGCGTCCCGTGGAGGAGCGGGCGCGCCGGGCCTTCGACACCGCGCTGGGGCGGCTCGTGGAGGGCCGGGTGCTGGTGCTCGGCGGCGGCGCGGAGGGCGGCGAGGTCTCCATCGAGGTGGCCCACGAGGCGCTGCTGCGCCACTGGCTGCCCCTGGCCGGGTGGATCCGCGAAGGGCAGGAGCGCCGGCGCAAGCGGCTCGAGCTGCGCGCGGGCGCGGAGGGCTGGCATGCCCACCGGGAGTCACCGTACGCGGAGGACTATCTCCTGCGAGGCCGGCGCCTGGAGGACGCCCTGGAGTTCCTGCAAGCCCACCCGGACGAGCTGGACGAGCGGGTGCTTCCGTTCATCGGCGCGAGCCGCGGGCGGGCGGAACGTCTGGCCCGGGAAGAGCGCGAGCATCAGGAGCGGCTGCGGGACTTCGCCCGGCTGATCGTCGCGGACAAGCTGCGCAAGGAGGACCCCACGGCGGCCCTGCTGGTGCTGCTGGAGGTGCGCGAGCCCGGACGGCACCTGGCGTGGACGCAGACGGCGTTGGAGGTGCTCCAGCAGCCGGTGGCCTCGGCGGTGCTGCGAGGGCACCGGGGGCCGGTGCGCGCGGCGGCGCTCAGCCCGGAGGGGCGGTGGGTGGTGACGGCCTCGCGGGACGGGACGGCGCGGCTGTGGCGCGCGGATGGCACGGGCGTGCCGCGGGTGCTCGAGGGGCACGGCGGAGAGGTGCTGGCCGTGGCCTTCAGCCCGGACGGGCGGCGGGTGGTGACGGCCTCGGCGGACAGGACGGCGCGGGTGTGGACGGTGGAGGGGCGCGCGGCCCCGGAGCTGCTCGCGGGACACATGGGCGAGGTGGTGGCGGCGGCCTTCAGCCCGGATGGACAGCGGGTGGTGACGGCCTCACGGGACGGGACGGCGCGGGTGTGGCGCGCGGATGGCACGGGGATTCCCGTGGTGCTCCGGGGCCACGAGCAGGCGGTGGTGGCCGCGTCCTTCGACGGCACGGGCGAGCGGGTGGTGACGGCCTCGCGGGACGGGACGGCGCGGGTGTGGCACGCGGACGGGCGGGGCGAGCTGGCCGTGCTGGCGCACCCCGGAGACGTGCGGGCCGCGGTGTTCAGCCCGGATGGGAAGCGGGTGGCCACGGCCTCGGTGGATGGCGCGGTGCGGGTGTGGCGCGCGGATGGGCAGGGCGAGCCGAGCGTGCAGCCTAGTGACTCCGGCTTCGTCAACGCGGTGGCCTTCAGCCCGGACGGAGGGCTGGTGGTGAGCGCGCACGCGGACGGCTCGGTGAGGCTGTGGCGGGCGGACGGGAAGGGTGGGGCGATGCGGCTGGCGGGAGACACCGGGGAGACCGTCTCGGTGGCCTTCAGCCCGGATGGCCGGTGGGTGGTGACGGCGGTGCGGGATGGGACGGCGCGAGTGCGGCGCACGGATGGGGCGGGCCCGGTCGCGGACCTGCTGGGACACACGGATGAGGTGCTGTCCGCGAGCTTCAGCTCGGATGGAGAGCGGGTGGTGACGGCCTCGAGGGACGGCAGTGCGCGCGTGTGGAGATGGCGCGCGCAGCCCCAGGCGCTCACGCTGCAACGCCGTGCGGGAGCGGTGCAGGCGCTGGCCTTCAGCCCACGGGGCGAGCACCTGGCCACGGCGCACGCGGATGGCACGGCGGCGGTGTGGCGGCCAGGCGGCGGTACGGACCCGGTGGTGCTCAAGGGGCACGGGGCGGAGGTGCGGACGGTGGCCTTCAGCCCCGAGGGCGAGCGGGTGGTGACGGCGTCGGTGGATGGGACGGCGCGGGTGTGGCGGGCGGACGGGCGGGGCGAACCGGTAGTGCTCCGAGGACACACGGGCCGGGTGGTGACGGCGGCGTTCAGCCCGGAGGGCGAGCGCGTGGTGACGGCCTCGTGGGATGGAACGGCGCGGGTGTGGCGGGCGGACGGACAGGGTGAGCCGGTGGTGCTCCAGGGGCACACGGAGTTCCTCCGGACGGCGGTGTTCAGCCCGGAGGGAGAGCGGGTGGTGACGGCGTCTGATGACGGGACGGCGAGGGTGTGGCGGGCGGACGGACGGGGTGAGCCGGTGGTGCTCCGCGGGCACACGGGCCGGGTGGTGACGGCGGCGTTCAGCCCGGAGGGGGAGCGGGTGGTGACGGCGTCGGACGACGGGACGGCGCGGGTGTGGCGGGCGGACGGGCGGGGCGAACCAGTGGTGCTCCGAGGACACGACCAGTCGGTGGTGAGCGCGGAGTTCAGCGCGGACGGAGCGAGGGTGCTGACCGCCTCCCCGGACAAGACGGTGCGGGTGTGGTCCGCCGAGGGGGGAGGGGAGCCGGTGGTGCTGAGAGGACTCACCGCGCGGTTCGATCCCCGAGGCACGCGGGTGGTGACGGCGTCGGGGGACGGGACGGTGCGGGTATGGCCCGCGGATGGAAGCGGTGAGCCCCTGGTGCTCGCCGGGAATGGGGACCGCGTGACGGTGGCGGCCTTCAGTCCGGGGGGCGATGTGTTGGCCATCGCCTCGAACGATGGCAGCGCACGGGTGTGGGGACTGGGGGTGGAGTCGCTGCGCGAGCGTTTGCGCCAGAGGACCAGCGCGAGCCTGGAGGTACGGCAGCGCCAGCGCTACCTGGGCGAGCGCTCCGAGGAAGCCCGCGAGGCCCACGCCCGTGATGAGGGGGCGTGGGGCCGCCAGACACTCAAGGCGACTTGAGCCGGCGCCTGCGGAGAGCCAGGCCGAGTACCAGTAAGGCCCAGGTGGCTGGGATGGCGGGTGCAGTGGAGCAGTTGTTCCAGCCGTAATGGCTTTTCTGGATGGCGAACGGGTGCCTGGCTTCACCACTGATGTTGCCCACCGCGTCCGTGGCGATAGCCACGACCTGGTGGCGTCCCCCAGGCTTGATTCAAAGTCCTACGAGAGAGGTTATCCCACCAGGACCTACGGCTGAAGTATAGTCCCGCCTACAGGCGCCCACCGGAGGCGAGCAGCCGCGAGCTGATCGCGAGGGGGGAGCCTGCACAGAGCCGATGAC
>NZ_DASUNC010000089.1:0-85018 GCF_036277355.1 Archangium sp. | reverse complement strand
GAGCGCCCCCGCTCGTGCGGTCCGAGTCGGCCCCGCCTGATCCGCCAGGATGGGAGTCCCGGAGTGATCACGGGCATTCAAGTCGTCGACGACGTCACTCCAATAGATTGCGACATCCACGTTCAGCCTCTCCTTGCTGTGGTGTTCTGTTCAGGAAGAGAGGCTGCGTGTGGAATGTGAGGGTCAGACTGCTCGCCGAGGGGCTGCCCGAAGCTCGAATGAGAGCGGCTCGTCCACCTTCTCGTCGATCACGAGGCGCTCTGGCCGGAAGAGGAACCAGAATTCTGGTTGCTGATGTTCCCCTTGAGTGCCCCCAGTTGCCAGCCAACCAGCGTGCGGTGGTGACGCTGCGAGACGTGGAGGGGCTGGAGGCGGAGGAGGTCCGTGAGCTTCTCCAGCTCAGCGAGTCCAACCAGCGGGTGCTGCTCCACCGGAGCACTACCGCACCTGGAGCCGGGAGCCCGGGTAACGCTCACAGCATGAACGTCTGAAACGGCAGGTCCCTCCTTCCCTCGCCGATGCCGAGGGGCACCCATTCTCCGGGAGCATTGGGCCGGGAATCGAAGAACCCATCATCACCAGCGGCCTCCCGGGGCTACTGCGCGACGATGCCCCCGTCCACCGGAAGCGCGGCACCCGTGATGAAGGACGCCGCGCTCGAGCTCAGCCACACCAGGGCCTCACCGATCTCCTCCGGCTGCCCCATCCGCCGCCGCCACGTACGCCGGTGCCATCGGCATGCCCACCAGCCCCGTCGCCGAGGCCGTGTTGACGGGTCCACTCACGGTGACGAAGAAGCCCTCCCGGAGGAAGTCCGGTCTCCGGCCCCACACCCACCCCCTCGCCGGGCTCCTCGGGGGGTTCACTTCTGTGGCGACAAGGGCCCCGCTTGTTGTAGGTTCCGCGCACCCTGAGGAGCGCTGCAACGGGGGGTCCTCCCCGCCAGGCTCAGGTTCGTGCAACGGCGCTCGCTGACTCGTGGCTGGATGCCCGGGAGGCGAGCAGGTTCCGTCGCCCACATCCAGCCCTCGCCGAGGAGCACCGCATGAGGGCTGTCACCGATCTGTCCAAGTTCACCGACTACCGCATCGCCGACATCAAGCTGGCCGACTGGGGCCGCAAGGAGATCGCGATCGCCGAGACCGAGATGCCCGGTCTCATGGCCATCCGCGACGAGTTCAAGAAGGCCCAGCCCCTCAAGGGCGCCCGCATCGCTGGCTCGCTCCACATGACGATCCAGACCGCGGTGCTCATCCAGACCCTCGAGTCCCTCGGGGCCGAGGTCCGCTGGGCGTCCTGCAACATCTTCTCCACGCAGGACCACGCCGCGGCCGCCATCGCCGCCGGTGGCACCCCCGTGTTCGCCTACAAGGGCGAGTCGCTCGAGGAGTACTGGGAGTTCACCCACCGCATCTTCGACTGGGCCGACGGTGGCACCCCCAACATGATCCTCGATGACGGCGGCGACGCCACGCTGCTCATCCACCTGGGCACCCGCGCCGAGACGGATGCCTCCGTCCTCAACAACCCGGGCAGCGAGGAGGAGACCATCCTCTTCGCCTCCATCAAGAAGCAGCTGGCGGCCAGGCCGGGCTGGTACTCGAAGATCCTCAAGAACATCCAGGGCGTCACCGAGGAGACCACCACGGGCGTGCACCGCCTGTACCAGATGGCCAAGGAGGGCAAGCTCAAGTTCCCCGCCATCAACGTCAACGACTCGGTCACCAAGTCCAAGTTCGACAACATCTACGGCTGCCGCGAGTCCCTGGTGGACGCCATCAAGCGCGCCACGGACGTGATGATCGCCGGCAAGGTGGCCGTGGTGTGCGGCTACGGTGAGGTGGGCAAGGGCTCGGCCCAGGCGCTGCGCGGTCTGCAGGCCCAGGTGTGGGTCACCGAGATCGATCCCATCTGCGCGCTCCAGGCCGCGATGGAGGGCTACCGCGTCGTCACCATGGAGTACGCGGCGGACAAGGCCGACATCTTCGTGACGGCCACGGGCAACTACCAGGTCATCACCCACGATCACATGAAGCGGATGAAGAACAACGCGATCGTGTGCAACATCGGCCACTTCGACAACGAGATCGATGTGGCGAGCCTCAAGCAGTACAAGTGGGACAACATCAAGCCGCAGGTGGACCACATCATCTTCCCGGACAACAAGCGCATCATCCTGCTGGCCGAGGGGCGTCTGGTGAACCTGGGCTGCGGCACCGGCCACCCCAGCTACGTGATGAGCTCGTCCTTCGCCAACCAGGTGCTGGCGCAGGTGGAGATCTTCACCAACCCGGGCAAGTACGCGCCGGGCGTGTACATGCTGCCGCGGCACCTGGATGAGAAGGTGGCCCGCCTCCAGCTCACCAAGCTGGGCGCGGAGCTCACCGAACTCACCGACGCGCAGGCGAAGTACATCGGCGTCACCAAGCAGGGCCCCTACAAGAACGACCACTACCGCTACTAGAGCTCCGCTCTCGCGGTGAGGTAGCAAGGGCCCCGGCCGCCATCAGGCGAGCCGGGGCTTTTTTTGTCCACAGGAGGAGCGGCTGCACCTCTCAGCCCGAGATCAGATCCTTGTCGTGCCGGGCCCAGAACCGGTGCTGCGCGATGGCCGCGATGAACTTCGCGGGGAAGTCCTGGCCGCCCGCCTCACCCACGACGACGCCTGGCGCCGGGGTGGACACATCCGCTTCCTCCAGCAGCTCCGTGGCCTCCTTCGTCACGCCGATGGGCTTGCAGTGACGGTAGGCCTCCTGGATGAAGTGCACCGAGTCTCCGTCCTTCTCGAGCACGGCCACGCTCGCCTTGCCTCCGGGCACGAAGACGGCGTCGTACTCGAACGAGCCCGTGGTGAGCGCGCTCTTGTGCACCTTGACCGACTGCCCGTCCGAGCCCTTCACCATGCCCAGGCGCCGGGAGATGAGGATCACCTCGCCGCCCGCCTGCTCGATGGCCGCCTTCGTGGCCTGGAGATCCGCCGCGTCGAAGCCGTCCCCCAGGAGCACGCCGATGCGCCGCGTCTTGATGGAGTCCTTCTTCTGGTTCTCCTGGCTCAGCGCGGGCGACTTGTCCACCCTCGGCAGCCCCAGCGTGTCCACCACCTTCTCGAGCTTGCCCTTCACCGCCGTCATCGCGGGCACCGTCATCCCCAGGCCCTGCGCCACCTCCGTGACGAGCTCCGCGTCGATCTTCGCGAGGATCCGCTCCACGACGCGCGTGCGCACCTCCTCCCGCTCGACCTTCCCCAACTCGAACTGGAGCGCCATGATGATGTGCTCGCGCTCGGGCTTGGACATGCTGCGGAAGAACAGGCCCGCCTGGCTGAAGTGGTCCTGGAAGCTCTCCGCGCGCTGGCGCACCTTCTCGCCCGCCACCTTCTCCGGGAAGTGCCGGTAGCCCCCCTGCTCCGCCGCGGCCATGAACGGGCAGCCGCCTCCCAGCGAGTTGGGGAAGTAGTTGGCCCGGCCCACGTCCACCGTCTGCCGGTGGAAGCCGTCCTGGTGGAAGTTGTGCACCGGCGCGAGCGGCCGGTTGATGGGAATCTCCGTGAAGTTCGGCCCGCCCAACCGCGTGAGCTGCGTGTCCAGGTACGAGAAGTTGCGCGCCTGCAGCAGCGGGTCATCCGTGAAGTCGATGCCCGGCACGACGTGCGAGGTGCAGAACGCCACCTGCTCCGTCTCCGCGAAGAAGTTCGTCGGATTGCGGTTGAGCACCAGCTTGCCCACGCGGCGCACCGGGACGACTTCCTCCGGGATGATCTTCGTCGCATCCAGCAGATCGATGCCCAGCTTGTCCGCGTCCTTCTCCTCGATGATCTGCAGGCCCAGCTCCCACTCGGGGAAGTTCCCCTTCTCGATGGCCTCCCAGAGATCCCGGCGGTGGTAGTCCGGATCCTTGCCCGCGAGCTTCTGCGCCTCGTCCCACACGAGCGAGTGCACGCCGAGCACCGGCTTCCAGTGGAACTTCACGAAGCGCGACACGCCCTTCGCGTTGACCAGGCGGAACGTGTGGACCCCGAAGCCCTCCATCATCCGGAAGCTGCGGGGAATGGCCCGGTCGGACATGATCCACATGATCATGTGCGCCGACTCCGGCACGAGCGAGATGAAGTCCCAGAAGGAGTCATGCGCCGTGGAGGCCTGGGGAATCTCGTGGTGCGGCTCGGGCTTGGCCGCGTGCACCACATCCGGGAACTTGATGCCGTCCTGGATGAAGAAGACGGGCATGTTGTTGCCCACCAGATCCCAGTTGCCCTCCTCCGTGTAGAACTTCACGGCGAAGCCGCGTACGTCACGCGCCGTGTCCGCCGAGCCGCGAGAGCCCGCCACGGTGGAGAAGCGCACGAAGACGGGCGTCTTCTTGGAAGGGTCCTGGAAGACCTTGGCCTTGGTGTACTCGGCCAGGGACTCGTAGACCTGGAAGTAGCCGTGCGCGCCCGAGCCTCGCGCGTGCACCACCCGCTCCGGGATGCGCTCGTGATCGAAGCGCATGATCTTCTCACGGAGGTGGAAGTCCTCCAGCAGCGTGGGACCCCGCGCCCCGATCTTCAGGGAGTTGTCCGTGTCCTCGACGGGAACGCCCTGCCCCGTCGTCATCCGCTGGCCCGAGGGATTCGAGCGGTTCCGCTCCAGCTCCAGATCCTTGCTGCGCTCGTTGATGTTCACCGTCTCCGGGGTCTTCTTGTCCACAGGCACTCCTCCTAGGAGCCCTCCGGGGTAAACACCGGCGCACCGCGAGGCGAGCACTTCACCTCGTGTTCATCCTGGTGCTGCCCATTGGAGAACGGATCGCCTCTGGACCTGGTGCGGGCGTGACGGTGTGAGGGCTACCTGCCGGACACTCAGGGCGGCTGGACCCGGGCGCTGAGCCGCTCCTGACGGATGCGCAGCAGCTCGCGCGCGATGATCTGCGCGGCCGCCACCACGGGCACCGCCAGCAGCGCGCCGACGATGCCCGCCATCTCCACGAAGCAGACCACCGCCAACAGGGTGATCAGCGGGTTGATGTGCACCGTGCGCTTGAAGACGAGCGGGGCCAGCACGTTGCCCTCGAGCTGCCCGTAGAGGATGAAGTAGATGAACGCCGCAAGCGCCTTCCAGGAGCCGCCCGTGGCGAGCGTCAGCAGCGTGATGGTGCCACCGGCCACGATGGGCCCCGCGTACGGCACCATGCTGGAGAAGCCACTCGCGATGCCCAGCGGCAGGAAGAAGGGCACCCCGATGATGGCCAGGAAGGTGGTGGTGAGGGTGGCGTTGATGGTGCAGATGAGGGTGAGCCCGGCCAGGTAGCCCCCCGTCGCGGTGTACACCTTGCCCAGGACGCGCTCGTAGCGCTCCCGGCGCTCGGGCAGCGTCAGGGAGAGCGCCCGCTGGATGACCCCGGGCCCGAAGATGAGCATGAACACCACCAGGAAGAGGATGGTGATGAGCGCGCCCACCAGGCTGAACACCCCGGTGACGGCGTGCAGCAGTGGCGGCAGCGCGCCCGAGGCCAGCTTCGTGGTGTCCCCGCCTTGTTTCCGGAGGTGCTCCAGAACGTGGAAGCGCGCGTCGAGCCGGTGGAAGAAGCGCGAGGCGAGGATCTGATCGACGAGCGCGGGCGCCTGCTCGACCAGGGACTGTCCCTGGCTCACCGCGGAGGGAATCACCAGCAGGGCCACCGTCGTCGCGGCGCTCAGCAGCACGGCGAGCACCAGCCCGATGGCGACCCCTCGCGAGAGCCGGGTCCGCATCAACACCACCACCAGGTGATTGAGCGCGATGGCGATGAGGGCGGCGATGCCGGTGAGGATGATCGCCACCTGCGCCTTCACGAGCAGCACCGCCAGCGCCACCACCGCGAATACGGCGAAGCACACGGTGAAGGCTGTCTTGAGCGTCACCTGGGAGGGGTGACCACCCATCGACGAGTTGATGCCCGCCACCGAAGCCTCCGCTTGCACGAGCCTCTGTCTCCCCCGACGGTGCGTCTCGTCTCGGACGTCGGCAATTCCTCTGGGCCCGCTCGCTCGGAGTGCCACCAGGCATGGTGGCTGTGGACCAGACGGACAGCGCCTTGCCCCTGGCTGTTCGTCTGCTCCACACCGCCGCGCCCTCCTCCTTCCCGCTCCTCGCGGCGGCTCCACGCCAACCCCTCGAATTCATTTGAGCCACCCGGTGCCGTGCGCTCGCCGTGAATGGCACGAGGGCTGCCAGGTGCCTGAGCGTCTCCAGCTTCCAGGTGGACGGCCCGCGCACCTTCGGCCTGTTGCAGCGGGACCAGGCCTTCACCAGCTACGAGGACCTCGAGGCGCGCTACGACAAGCGGCCCGGTGTCTGGGTGGAGCCGGTGGGCGACTGGGGCCGGGTCACGGTGCAGCTGGTGGAGATTCCCACCCCGCAGGAGATGCACGACAACATCGTGGCCTACTGGGTGCCCGAGGCTCCCTTCACGCCCGGCACCGGGCTGCGCCTGGGCTGGCGGCTGCACTGGGGCAGCACTCCGCCCGAGCGCTCCCCGCTGGCCCACACCACCGCCACGCGCGAGGCGGCGGGCAGCACCCCCGGGGCCCGGCGCTTCGTCCTCGAGTTCTCGCGCGGCGGCGGCGAGGGCACGGGCCCGGTGGAGGCGGTCGTCACCACCTCGACGGGCCAGGTGCTCCACCCCACCGCGCAGCACAACGACGTCACTGGAACGGGTGCTGACGGATCCACGTGCCCATGCTCTGCACCTGGCACTCCTGGAGTCACTGCCGGGCACGGGTGTGGAGCCGCCCGCGCTCGCATCGGCCCGCCGCAAGCTGCTGGAGGGAACGCCAGAGCCTCTCTCCACGCAGGAGAAGACGGCGGTGCTGCTGGACGCGGAGACGCTCACGCAAGCGCGGAGCCGGTACGCCCTCCGGCTCATGTGATTACGCGAGAGCCCGTTGGAACCAACCCGGGCCAGTACATGAGCCGTGCCGAGCCTCAAGGGGCCGAGCGCCCGCCGATCTCCGGAAAGCGCTCGTAAGCCCGTTTGAGCACGTCCAGGTGGGGGGGGTTGTCCAGGTCGAGCGGCGCCTCGGTCAGTTTGACGACCCACCCGCCCGTCGCGGTACGCCATGAGCGTGACAGCAGTTCCGCGTCGCGGGCGGGGTCCGGAAAGCCGATGGCTTCTGCGGCAGCGGGCGACCAGTAGTTCACCCACCCGAGGTGATGCGGAATCTCAGGCGAGCGCATGGCACCAGGGGACTTGATCACCGGCAGCCCTCGGGGTGGAGGCTCCAGGTCGTCTGGCCGATTCTTCGTCTGGCGCGCGATGTCCACCCCTGCGCTGAAGGGCGTTGCGTGCCCCCAGAACGCGCGAGCGCCCTCCGCTATGGCTTCCAGCACCTTCTCTGCCGCTGCGATGCCGTCTACGGTCAGAGGCAACACCGCATGAATATCAAGCTGGGCCTGACCACCCGGCGAGCTGTCTGCCGGTATTTCCAATCCAGTCACCGTCACCCGGAAGTCATCATCCCCGTTGCGGAGGAGCGGAAATCCACGCCCGTTGGGCCTTCCTCGGGCGAGAAATGCCTCGCGCTGCGGCACTGGGATGCGCTTCCCCTCGCGAGAAATCGTCCACTCCAAGCGCAAGCCGGGGATTGCGCGCTCCATTCCATGAACAACGGCCAAAGGGCGGCCATCATTGCCCACGAGTGCGGGCGCGTAAACGATCATGCCAAGTTGATTTTTCTGTGTAGCTGGCATCTCAGCACCACTCCATGACGACGATGAGCCCGTTAAGATCGCGGGCCACCAACTCCAGCGCCTCCTTGTGCGCGGGGCTCCGCACGCCTACCCGGAAGTCAAATCCACAAGCCAGAGCAAGGGCGCGCTCATGCCGCAACTCTTCCACCTGACTCACGACCACGATTTCTCGAAGGTCGTCCGTGTACTTGTCGAAGTTGTCGGTCTTGACCTCCCACAGCGTGCGCGTGGCCAGTTGCAGCGCGTCGAAGTTCTTCCCATTCACGAACACATCCCCGCCGGGGAAACTGTTGTTCGGAATTCTGTCGGCGCACGTGTCGTGCAGTTTATTACCGCCAAGGTGGTACGGCACTGGATCGGGCTCGCACCTGCTGCGGTCTCGCTCCGAGGTCTCGGGTGGTTCCAGAGGAGGGAAATCTGGCCCCTTTGGCTCCGGCTTGGGCCTTTTTTTCGGCGAGGGTTTCCGCGGGGCGGGCGCTGCTTCTGCCACGGGCCGCGTTTCAGGCGCGGGCCTTGCCTCGGGGCGGCCCATATCCAGAGCATACGCATCCAGGGCCTCCTTGATGACGAAGCCCACTACCACCACACCCGCGACGATTACCGCTCCCACGACGAGCTCCGGCGCCGCCAAGACACAGAGTCCGACGCCCACGGCAGCGGCACCCGTTGAGGCGACCGCGCATCGTCCCGTGGTGTCGTGAAATTCCATCCGGTCATGGTCGAGGGCATGAAAGCATCGCTCCGCCAAAACGGGCCAGGGCTCGGAAGCCTCCTGGACGGCGCACCGCCCCCCATCCGTCCAGGGCAGCGTCGCCGCCCGCTGGAGGTTGGCGAGCCTCGGGGCCCGGGCCGATGGCTCGCTTGGGCCAGGCGCTGACGTGGCGCAGGCTGAGGCATGGAGCAGCAGTGCAATGCACGCTCGGAAACGCATGGCTACATCCTCCAATCGGGCCAGAACATACCGGGTCCTGGCGGGGCCGTTCGGAGTATGAGAGCACGCCCCGGCACTGGTAGCTTCGGCGCATGACCGCGAACCTCGAGCAATGGGAGCGCCGCGCCGAGGCGCTCTGGGACCGCTATGACGAGTACATCGCGCGAGCCGGCAAAACGGGCTTCGTGGCGGCGATGGATGAACTCGCTACCGAGCTCGGCGAGGACCACCCCGTGGCCCTCCACGAGCGCGGCGGAGCGCGCGACTCGACCGGCGACGAGTCTGGCGCCGTCGAACTGTACCGGCGGGCGCTCGCCGCGGGCCTGGACGGTGGACGCCGCCGTCAATGTGTCATCCAGCTGGCCAGCTCGCTGCGCAACGTCGGACAGGCGGCCGAGGGAGCACGGCTCCTCCATGCGGAACGGGACGCGGGGAGCGACGAACTGGACGACGCCGTCGCCGGTCGACCTCCAGAGCTCCCGGTTCATCAACAAGGTCGTGGTCCGCAACCGCACCGACTGCTGCTCCGACCGGCTGAACAACTTCAAGCTCCTGGTCTCGGAGGATGGGAGCACCTGGCAGGCGTACAGCTACCCGAACGTGGCGCCGCAGCAGACCGAGTTCCCGGTGGGGAGGACCGGCCGCTTCGTGAAGGTGCAGCTCGACGGCTCGGGCGTCCTCAGCCTGGCCGAGGTGAAGGTGCTCTAGGCGGGCCCCGCGGCTCCAGCCCGGGCGGCGCGGTGGGGGGCCGCCCGGGAGAAGCAGCTTCGCGTCGCCCGCCAGCGGGACGCGGGCAACCGAGGTGTTGCGCCGGGAACTGCTCCAGCGGCCAACACCGCGTGTCAGGCTCCCCGGCCTCCCCTCGTCCCGGCCCCCATGAAAGCTGAACATCTCGTCATTCCCACGGCCCCCTACACTCCCGAGTCCCTCTGCTGGAGCGGCGACGCGCTCATCGATTGGGTCCAAGGGGGCATCCGCTACGGGCTGGACGGAACCGTCACCGATACGTCCATCCGGTATGGCTACCGCTTCGACTCGGCGGTGTCGTCCCAGGACGGCCGGTACGCCGCCATCTACGAGCAGCTCGGCACCAAGGCGATCCTGCTCCGGGACGGGAAGCAGCTGCGCGAGCTCAACCGCAGCTACTACCACGCGGATGACTACATCTATCCCATCGCCCTGCATACCCTGCCCAATGGCCGCACGCTCCTGGCCCACTGTCCCGAGGAGTATTGCCGCCTGGAGATAGAGGACGCGGACACCGGCGAGCGGCTCACCCGGCGGGACAGCGAATCCCCAGACGTCTTCCACTCCCGGCTCCAGTTCAGCCGCGATGGGCGCTACCTGCTCAGCGCGGGGTGGATCTGGCATCCCGTGGACGCGGCGTATGTCTATGACGTGGCCCGGGCGCTCGAGCAGCCCGAGTCGTTGGACCAGCCTCGCTCCTTCGTCTCGAACGACTCGTTCCTGGAGATCCACGAGGCGGCCTTCGGGGCGGGGGATATGCTCGTCATGACGTGCTCCGGCATCGACGAGGACGCGCTGCCCTCCGGAATGAAATGGATGGGCGAGGGGGACGACGTGGGCCTCGGGGTGTACTCGCTCACCGAGCGGCGCTTCCTGTCCATGGTGCCCGTGACGCAGGCCCTGGGGACCTTCATGGTGGTGGGAAACGCGGCGGTGGGATTCTACGAGCACCCCAAGCTCGTCGAGCTCACCACCAGCCGCCTCCTGGAGAGCTGGCCCGGGATCGCCACGGGGAGGCGCTCCGGCAGCATCCTCCGCAACCGCCCGCCGCAGCCGCCGCTCGCGTTGGACCCCGCCGGGGGCCGCTTCGCCGTGGGGACGGACAAGGGGATCGAAGTGGTCCGCTTCCGCCCGTAGTGCGCGAGCCGCGCGCCTCCCGAAAAAGAATCGGGGAGGAGCCGCCCCCACGGCAGCCCCTCCCCGACGTGCTTTCCCTGCCCCCACTGCCCCCGAAGACTTCCCTGCCCCCGTACCACCCGTACTGTCTCAGCCCCACCCCACCCCAACCACCCCACCAACCCCAACCCGCCGCCCGTCCTACCCGCCCAACCCCCACCACCCCACCGACCCCGACCACCCCCACCGCCCTGCCCCGCTGACTTCTCGTGCAGGAGCTAGAGCATCCCGCGTGCCAGGGGGTCCTCCGGGGCAGGTGCCTGTGATTCCGAGGGTTTATCTCGCGGCCGCGAGCCGCCGGGACCCGGAAGACAGTAAGACTTACGCGGCCTCCGCGGCCGGGCATCCATGCGGAGAGCGGCGGTCCGGCGGCGTTGCCCGGAAAAAAAGCTCATGGGTCTCAAGCGTTGACGGCACCGCACGGACGCGGTGCGCCGGAGCGCGACCTCCCTCGGAGGAGACCCATGCCACGCCGCATTCCCACCCGACCTCTCGTGTTGCTGCTGGTGTCCCTCGGCTCCGCGGCGGGCGGGGCGTACGCCTACCACCGCTACCGGGACGCCGGCTGGGAGCGCCGTTACGACGAGTACCAGCGCCAGCTCCAGGGGAAGCTCACCGAGAGCGAGAAGCAGATGCAGGCGTTGAACACCGAGCTCGGCACGGCACGGGCCCGGTTGGTGACCCAGGCCTCGCTGGATGAGAAGTACCAGGCCCTGCTCACGGCGAAGGACGCGGACTTCGAGAAGTTCCGCCGCGAGCACGCGCTCGCCGTGAAGAGCCTCTCCGACGCCACCTTCCAGCTCCAGCAGCGGGAGCACGGAGGAACGGAGACGGCGCGCGAGGAGCCACCTCCCACGCCGTCGCCGGCCGAGCCCACGGCCCCCTCGGCCCACCCGGTCATCTCCTACGAGTTCAAGGACGCGGAAGGCCGCGTCCAGCTCAAGGATCCCAACATCTGGGTGCAGGGCGACGAGGAGCTCCAGCTCCAGCAACTCTTCCGGGTGGAGGGCACCGTGCTGCAGCAGACGAATGGCTCGCTGATGACCGAGCGCGTCCAGTTGCAGGAGGTCTCCGCGGATGGCGCGGGAAAATACCGGGAGCTGGCGGCGGCCCGCCTGGTGGATGCGAGCTTCACCTATGCCAATGCGCCGCTGGAGGGGCCGCCGGGCGGACCGAAGTGGGGCCCGTCATGGATGGCCACCGTGGGCACCTCGTTCCGTTCCGAGAGCCTGCTGCGCGTGGGGGCCTCGGCGCGGGTGGTGAAGTGGGGGCCGGTGGGCCTCGCCGGAGGGCTCTCCTCCGACTTCCTGTCGCTGGAGGGCAGCGGTGGGGCTCTACACGAACCACCAGACGTGGACGACGAGCTTCTGCGACCACCCCTACTTCGTGGACCACCCGCTCTGGCTCGCCCAGTACACGAGCCACGCGACGGAGCCCAAGCTGCCACCGGGCTGGAAGCGCTGGCTCTTCTGGCAGTACTCGGAGACGGGCTCGGTGCCGGGCATCCCCGGAGCGGTGGACCAGAGCTACTTCAATGGCAGCGCCGAGGACCTGATGGCCCTCTCCGTGGCCTCGGCGGACTAAGGCGAGGCCGCCCGGAACCCATCATTCATTCCGGAACCACTCGGCTGGGATGCCCAGCGCCGCGAGAATCCGCTCGGGCATACTCTCGCCCTTGATCTCGCTGACCTCGGGCACGCACGGATCCGGACGGAGCGGCCGTGTGAACCGTTCAATGCCGTCTCCTGCTCGCAACACGGTTACGGAGAACATGTCCAGGCGCGGCGAAGCAGTCACCCCATACACCTTTACATGAGGAAGCCGTTCCGACACGGCAATGTCAGCGAAGCTCATGCCCCCCGTCGTGCTAGCGAGAAGGGTTCCTTGCTGCGTGTCCGCGAGGTGGAAGCGCCCCTGACGGAGTGGTTCTCCATAATCCTTCTCTAGCGCGCGCCGCGCCTCCTCTGCGCGAGTTCCTTCAATGAGCGCGACTGTCCGAAGCGGCTTCCTTGCGCTTCGGCTCGAAGTCTTCGTGCTACCTGGTAGTGGGCAGCCGAGGGACTTCGCCAGAGCTTCTGGGTTTGCCTCCTCGACCCCTAGCGCACCGTTACGCCACGACGTGACGGCCCACGGCTCCTTGGCACATTCAACCGAGTACACAGGCTCATCGAGTTCGAGCGAAAGAGCCTTGGCGATTCGCAGCTCCGCACCCAGGTGGAGGGGATCCGTGCCCACGATGGCATGATAGCGACCACTGCCCCTGATGAGCTCGAAGGGTGGTTCTTTCCCGTCCTCTTCGTCCTCCTCGAACACGAGCGTGGCGCGGGCACGGCGCTCCAGCTGTGCGGGCTCCCCTGGAGCCAGTACCGCCCACAGAGGCCAGCGACTCATGGCGCACCTCCGGACAAGCCCTCTGGCAACATGAGGGCCGCGCGCAATTTGTTCGTCATCTCCAGAATCTGCGCCTCTTCTATGTGGATGAGCACCGCCTCTGGTGCGTTCGCATCAAGGGAAGTCGCACTGTCTCAGCCAGCCACCCGCTTTCGAGAGCCGCCATGCCAACCTACGGTTTACGCGCGGCGCGCTGGATCTTCACCGGCGGGGTGAGCTTCTGGCCCTCCGCGGGCGCCTGCTGGATGGCGCGGACCACGTCCATGCCCTTCACCACCCGGCCGAAGGCGGCGAAGCCCTGGCCATCCGGGTTGCGCTTGCCGCCGAAGTCCAGCTCGGGCTGATCGCCGACGCAGATGAAGAAGTCCGACACCGCGGTGTCCGGCGTGTCGCGTGCCATGGAGATCGTGCCGTCCTTGTGCTCGAGCCCCGTCACGCTCGTGCGCTCCAGCGCGATCGGCGGGCGCTGCTCGGACTCGCGGGCGGGGTTGATGCCGCCCTGGATGACCTCGATCTTCACCTTGTTGTTCGGCTGGTTGTCGGGCTTCACCGTGCGGTGGAAGACGCCGCCGTCGAAGAAGCCCCCCTCCACGTAGAAGAGGAAGTTGCGCACCGTCTGGGGCGCATGGGCCTCGTCGAGCTCCAGCTCGATCTCCCCCTTCTCCGTCTGGAGCACCACGCGCACCAGCTTGGACGGCTCGGGTTTCGCCGCCTTCTTCGGTGGCGCGGCCTGGGCGGCGGGCGAGAGGGCGAGCAACACGGCGAGGCAGGCGGAGGGCAACAGGTTCATGGGCGGCTCCAGGACACCGTAAATGTTTCGCAACAATCCGTTCATCTTCCCAACACGTGCGGGAAGCACCTTGGGGGAAAAGGAGATATCGCATGTCCTGGAAGATGATGCCGCTGTGGATGTGTCTGGCCGTTCCCGCCGTCGCTGGTGCCCAATCCGCCTCCACCGAGCGCCCGCCCATGGAGGCGCGCCGGGGGCCGCCCGTCATGAAGTCCTCCCTGGCCGTGGTGCTCGAGCACCGCACCGAGCTGGCCCTGTCCACCGAACAGGTGGCCTGGCTGGAGCAGCGCGAGCAGCAGCTCCAGCAGGAGAACGCGCCGTTGAAGCAGAAGCTGGAGGAGCTGCGCCCGCCTCGCGGGGAGGGCCGGCGTCCTCCTCCCGGCGAAGGCATGGCCCCTCCGGCGGGTGGTCCCGGCGGCGAGGGCGCCCCAGACAGGGCGGCCATGGAGGAGCGGATGACACAGGTCCGGTCCATCATGGACGGGATGCGGGACAACGACACCCGCGCCTACGACGAGGCGGAGACCGTGATGACCGAGGCGCAGAAGACCCAGGCGCGTGCGTTCATCACACAGGAGCGCGAGGCCATGCGCCAGCGGCACGAGGCCATGCGCCAGCAGCGCGGCCGCTGAATGCGTCCTCGTGACGCCGGGCCAGCTTGATGGCCACGCGCGTCTGGAAACAGGGGGCTCGGGGGACTCCCGGAAACCCGCACCTCCCGCTGAATCCTCTCTCGCGCCGGGAGGAATCATCGCCCTCCAGCGCAATCCCAGACAAACAGCAGCACCCCGGGTGGACGAGCGATATCAAGCCTGGCCTGGCCCCTCACATGCAAGGACTCGCATGTGCGGCACACACGGGGAGGGACCGATGCAAGCAATCCTGGAACACGAGGACACGGGGAAGTCCACTGTCACCGAGGCACTCGCGAGGGCCGTGCGCTTCCTGGAGAAGGCGCGGACGGCGGATGGACGGTGGTTGGACTTCCGCTTCCGTTTCGTGGTGGGAGACCGGGACGTCATCAGCTCGCAATGGGTGACGGCATATGTCGGCGAGGCACTGGCCCGGGCGGGGGCGGGCCCGGCCACGCTGGAGCCCGCGCGAGACTGGTTGATGAGTCATTCGCACCCCGGGGGTGGGTGGGGATTCAGCCTGGCGACACCCGCGGACGCGGACTCCACCGCCAACGTGGTGCGATTCCTCTCCCACTGGCGGGGCGTGCCGGAATGGGACGCGGCGCTCGGGGAGGCCTGTGCGCGGCTGCTTCATTATTGGGATGAGCCCGGGAGCGGCTTCCGCACCTATCGCCCCGCCGAGCGGCCCTCGCTGAACGGCTGGGCCAGCTACCCGGGCAGCAGTTGGTGTGACCTCCACCTGTGTGTCACCGCGCTGGCGGGAGGGGCCCTGCACAGGGCGGGAGACCCACGCCACCGCTCCGTCCTCGAGGCGTGCGCCCGCCTGCTGCGCGACAGCCAGTCCCCCGAGGGCTTCTGGGAAGGCTATTGGTGGCACGGCCGCACGTACACCACCGCGCACGCGGCGCGGCTGCTGTTCCTCCTGGGAGACACCGGGCCGGTGGCGCGCGCCGCCCGATGGTTGCTGGGTGCGCAGCGACCCGATGGAGGCTGGGGCAACGGCACGGGGAGCGAGGCCGCCGCCTTCCACACCGCGCTCTCCCTCCCGGTGCTGCTGCTCGATGGGGGTCACCCGCGACACGGTGCCGCGCTCGACGCTGGACTCCAGTGGCTGCTGCGGGCCCAGCAACCGGATGGGAGCTGGGCGAACGTCCCCATCATGCGGATGCCCCGCCCCGAGGTGCATGCGCCCTGGGAGGCTCCCGAGGGGTGTCTGCTCCTGCCCGTGCTGACGGATCGCAACCGGCTCTTCACCACCGCCACCGTGGTGTCAGCCCTGGTGGACTTTCTCGCCGCCTCGCGCTCCGGCTCGCCCGGCAATCCCTGACATCACGCCTCCCCCGTCTTCCCCGTTCGCGCGCCCGTGGATCTTTCACACGCAATCAAATACATCAATCCCTGGCGCCGATTGATTTGACTTTGGAAATGCCTTTCTCCATATTTCGAATCGCTTCCGGCGGCGGGGATGACCCGAGGCCGGGAGCCTCCAGGCGGATGATGAGTCTTGTCTGGGGTTCCACACCAAAGGGAGGGCAATGCCATGATGAACGAGAACATCGCCGAGCAGAATGCCAACCTCACCGAGCTCAACGACGAGACGCTGGATGATCTCATCTCCGGCGGCGCGCAGGAGCTGAGCGCCACGCAGGCCTGGGAGTAGTCCCACCAGGAAGGCATAGCTGGCGTCACCACGGACGGGTGCATCCGGAGCGCCCGTCCGTTGTCTTTTTTGAATCTGGGGGATTCCATGTCCACCGCGTTGAATGAGTACCTGAGACTCGCCGAGCCCCACCTCTCCCCCCGGCTCATCTCCGCCACGGCGCTGGCGGATCTGGAGCGGCTCGCCCGCCTGATGCCGCCCGTGTCCGCCTCCGGCTTCGAGTGCCGGCTGGGCCGCGAGGAGGCCCAGGCCGACTTCGGCGTGCGCTTCCTCGCCAGCGATGGCAGCCGCGCCATGCTCGCGGGCCGCGTGGACGCCGGCTCCGCCCTGCCCTCCTCGCTCTTCTCCCACCCCGTCTGGGAGCGCCTGCGCCGCTTCGGCGCGCGCTGGGACACCCCGGGCACCCTGCTGGAGCAGGAGCTCGGGGATGTCTTCCTCGAGTTCGACGTCGAGGGGACGCCGCCCCCGGTGCCCATCCCCTCTTTCTTCATCGAGTACGACCGGCGGGCCTGGCGCCGCCTGGAGGCGATGGAGGAAGCCCTGGCGCTGCTGTGGGGCGAGCCGCTCGCGCCCGCCGTCCGGGAGCGCGTGGTGGCGTGTCTGGCGGCCCTGCCCTCCGGGGGCTCCGTGTCCGCCGTGGGCGCCATGTTCTCCCGCCGCTTCGACGGCGTACGGCTGTGCCTCCAGGGCCTCGGGCCCTCCACGCTGCCCTATTACCTCCTGCGCGTCGGCTGGCCGGGAGACCCCCGCGAGGTGGAGGCGCTGCTCGCCCGGGTGGCCGGCCGGGTGGAGCGCATGGCGCTGAGCCTCGACGTGGGCGCCACCGTACTGCCCAGGCTGGGCGTGGAGTGTCACCTCGCCGACAGCCTCCACGAGGCCGACTCCGAGCGCTGGGCCTCGCTGCTGGACGCGCTCGTCACCCAGGGCCTGTGCCTGCGCGCCAAGCGGGACGCGCTCGTGGAGTGGCTGGGGCACACGCACCTGCGCTCCCGCCCCGAGGCCCTCCCAGGCAACCTGCGAGCGCTCTCCGCCTCGCTCGGCCCCAAGGCCCTCCCCGTCTTCCTGCGGCGCATCAACCACCTCAAGCTCGTCCTCCAGCCCGGCCGGCCTCCCGAGGCCAAGGCCTACCTCGTGCTCATCCAACGGTGGCTGGGCCATGACGGGCAGCGGCGGCGCTACGTGTTCGGCGATCTCCAGGAGGTCCGTGACGCCGTTCTCGGTTGAGTTCCAACCATCCGTGTCCATGGCCTCGTACGGGGGGCATGGTCAGGAGCATTCCAGGCAGGCTACACTCTTCCGTCCATATCAGAGACGGGAGACCGCTTCGGATGATTGATGGTCAGACCTCCACGGGTGCTGAGTCCGGCCTCGGAACGGAGCTGGAGCTGAAGCGGCGGCTGTCGCTGGCCACCCCCGCGGACACCGTGCGGGGGATGTCCTTCCACACCACGCTGGACGTGCTGCGCGTGGACCTGGGAGCCGAGGCGGTGGAGCGGTGCCTGGAGCCGCTCAAGGAGAAGGCCTACAAGAGCTTCTTCACCTATCCCGTCAGCGACTACCTGCGGTTGCAGTACAGCGCGGCGTGGCTGCTGAGCGAGAAGCACGGCGGCTTCGACAACGCGATCCGGCGCATCGGCAGGGGAATCGCCCCCGGCTTCCTGGGCTCCGTGGTGGGCAAGGCCTTCATGCTGCTGGCCAAGGAAGGGCCCAGGCAGCTGCTCAACAACATGCCGGTGGCGTACCGGGCGGCGTCGAGCTTCGGCGAGGCGATCGTGCACTGGACGGGGCCGAGGAGCGGCGTGCTCACCACGAAGCGCGATTTCCTCCTCTACCTCAACCACGAGGGCGGGCTGCTGGGCCTGTTCCGCACGCTGGGCATCCAGAATGGCCAGGTGTCCGGGCGGCAGATCGGCCCGCTCGACAACGAGGTGACGTTCTCCTGGGGTTGAGGACGGGCCTCAGGCGGGGAGCACCCGGGGGAGCCGCACCCGGAACACCGTGCCCGCCTCCGCCGAGGAGCGCACGTCGATGTGGCCGCCGTGCGCGGCGACCATCTCGTGCACGATGAACAGGCCGAGCCCCACGCCCTTGAGGGCGTTGCTCCCCTCGCTCGCGCGCGTGAAGGGCTCGAAGATGCGGGGATGTTCGCCCAGGAGGCGCGGCTGATGGCCACCTTCGGCCACGCGCACGTCGTCTCGGTGCTGGACTTCGGGCTGGAGGGGGGCGCGCCCTACCTGGTGCTGGAAACACCCTACCCGGCGGCCCGCCGCACCTGCGGACGGGCCTGGGGGAGCTCGGCCGCCGCGGGCAGGGTGACGGTGAGGAGGGTGCCCCGGCCCTCGCGGCTCTCCGCGCGCAGCGTGCCGCCCAGGCTGGAGACGATGGCGTGGCTCACCGACAGCCCCAGGCCCGAGCTGCCGGGCACCGTGGCGACGAAGGGCTCGAAGATGCGCGAGAGCGCCTCGGGCGCCAGGCCCTTGCCCGTGTCCTGCACCTCCACCACCGCCTCGCCGTCCTCGCCGGTGTAGGCGGCCACCCGCAGCACGTTGCGCGCGGCGTCCGCCGGGTTCATCGACTGCACCGCGTTGAGCAGCAGGTTGAGGAAGAGCTGGGTGAGCCGCGCCTCGTCCGCGTCCACCGCGGGCAGCTCGTAGAAGTCCCGCTCCAGCCGGGCCCGCTGGCTCAGCTGGCCGCGGATGAGCTTCAGCGCGTTCTCCAGCACCGGCTGCAGCTCCACCCGCGCCTGGTGCTCCGGCGGCTTGCGCGAGAGCGTCCGCAGATCCTGCACGATGTGCTTGAGCCGCAGCGCCCCCTCGGCCGTCTCGGACAGGGCCTCCAGCACCTCGCCCAGCTCCTCCGACACCTCCGCGCTCTGGCCGCGCAGCGACTCGCCCATGCGCTCCAGCTCCTCGCGCGCGTAGGAGAGGTTGGCCAACATGAAGGCCAGCGGGTTGTTCATCTCGTGCCCCACCGCCGCCGCCAACGAGCCCAGCGCCGAGAGCCGATCCGCCTGGATGAGCCGCGCCTCCATCTGCTTGCGCAGCGTCACGTCCCGGGCGAACACCCGCAGGCCCGCCGGATCCCTCAGCTGCGCCACCGTCAGCTCCCAGTGGCGGCCCTCCAGCTGCACCGTGGGAGCGGGCTCGCCCGCGGGCGCCCCCCGCCACACCCACTGCAGCGCCGTCTGCACCAGCGGGTGCTTCCCCCCCTCCTGCACCATCTCCGGGAAGGCCTTGTGCGCGGCGGGGTTGGCGTAGCGCAGCTCGCCCTCCAGCGTCAGCTCCAGCAGCGGCTCGGGGTGCAGCAGCGGGAAGGAGGCCAGCCGGTACATCGGCTCCTCCAGCGCGCGCATCCCCGACACGTCGCGCACCATCAGCCCCAGGCGCGGCCGCGTCTCACCGGGCACCGGCGCGCACGGGGTGATCTCCGCCGCGTACCAGCGCGTCTCGCCCTCCACCTCCAGCCGGTACTCCAGCCGGGCGTCCGTCCCGCCCTGGCGCACCGCGCGCATCAGCGACAGCAGCGGCTCGGCCGCCTCGTGCCCCAGCACCTCCGTCAGCGTGCGCCCCTCGGCACCGCTCACGTCCCGGCCAAACGCCCTGCCCGTGGGCGACCACAGCCGCCGGCACCGCTCCTCCTCGTCCAGCTCCGCCACCACGTACTCGGCGCCCCGGGACCTGCGCGGCGCCGGGGCCTGCTCCCGCCCGTCCGGCTGCGGGACGAAGCCCTCCACCCCGAACGGCCCCATCAGCATCTCCAGGCCGGAGCCGTCCGTGTTCATCCGCGAGAGGACGGACACCAGCATGGCGGCGTCCACCTCGGACAGGCGCCGGGTGAGGATGATGCCATCGGCCAGCGTGGGCGGGCTGAAGGCGAACGTCAGCAGCCGGGACTCCTCCGCGCCGATGAACGAGGCCAGCGTCGCGCGGATGGCATGCTCGTCCGCGTGGTTGGAGAAGACGCCCGTCATGTCCGCCTCCCCGGTGAGCACCGCCTGGAGCGCCTTGCGGTAGGTGCCCCAGAAGCGCTGCTGGGAGAAGAGCTCCTGGGTGCGCAGCCCCCGCGACTCCAGGAAGCGCACCGGCAGCAGGTGCCCCCCGGTGGAGCGCGGCGCCACCCAGGCCGCGCGCTTGCCCTGCAGCGTCTCCAGCGTGAGCGGCTCGTCCGCGCGGCACACCAGCGCCGAGTGGTAGTGGCAGCTCCCCGAGCGCACCGCGCGCAGCACCGCCCTCGCCCTCGGCGCGAAGGCATCACACTGCTCGGCCGTGGCCCACGCCATGTCCACCTGGCCCGCCACCAGCTCCGCCTCCAGCGCCTCGTACGTCGGCGCCAGCTCCACCAGCACCGGCCGGCCCAGCCGCTCCGCCAGCGCGCGCCCGAACAGCTCCACACGAACGTGCTCCCTCACCTCGCCGAGCGACGGGTAGAGCATGAAGCGGATGGGGGTGGTCGGCGTGATCACGTGCGCTGCCTCCTTGGTTACCCCCCAGGGCCCGGGGGCGGCCCCCAGTCAAACTGGCGATACATGATGCACGATATTTTCAGCCACTTCCACACTTTTCCTGATTCGCTGGAATGAAAGGGCTATCCGACACACCCCGTTTCACCAGGAGTCCGGGCTCAGAAGGCCTTGAAGGTGGTGATGGTGTAGGTGTCCTTGACGCCGGGCAGGGTTAGGTCTGCCCCAGCTCACACTTGATCATGACGAAGAGGGTGTGCACGGGAGAGCACCCTATCACGCGACTTCGGGAAGGGGGCTGGAAGCGGGAGCCGTCTCACGGCGCGAGAGCCGCCGCATGGAGGCCTTGCCCACGACGATGTCCACCATCTTCCGCGCGCGCGTCCACACGCTCTCCTGCACGTAGGGGATGCCGTGCTTCTCGCAGAGGGCGCGCACCTTGGGCTGCATGCGCTGGTACTGGAGCATGGAGAGGTCGGGGAAGATGTGGTGCTCGATCTGGTAGTTGAGCCAGAGGTGGAGGTAGTCGTTGAGATCGCCCCCGGTGCGGTAGTTGGCGCTTCCAATCACCTGCTGGAGGTAGCGCTCGCCCTTGTTCTCCGGCTGGGAGTCGAAGCGGTAGAGGTCCTCGCCGGTGTGGTTGGGGCCCACGACGAGGAAGGTGTGCACGTTGGTGATGACCTCGGCCATGAGCGAGTTGCACAGGGCGCTGAAGCCGGCCCAGGCGCCGAGGGGCAGGAAGAGCGCGGGGAGGATGGCGAAGTTCCAGAGGATGTAGGGGGCGTAGCCGCTGAACAGGACCTCGCGCCACTCCTCGCGGGTGAGGGGCCCGTCGGGGCGGTGCTTGCGGCGCAGCGAGGCGAGCGTCTCGGGGGCGTAGTAGCTGGCGCGCCAGGTGATGGCGAGCAGGGCGAGCTGGAGGTAGCGCAGGGCAAGCGGGCGGTGGGGGTTGCGGAGGGAGCCCTCGGCGTTGCGCTCGAGGAGATCCGGATCCGCGTCCTCGCCGGTGTGCGAGTGGTGGAGGACGTTGTGCTCGTAGACCCAGGCATCGGGGAGGATCCAATCGAGCCAGTCGACGAAGCGGCGGTTGCCCTTGGCGAAGCCCTTGCTGGTGCGCTCGACGGGGGCACCGGGGACGCGGTCGTAGCCGCGGTGACCCACGTGGTGCATGAGCAGCCAGCGGGTGGAGCGGCCGAGCCCCAGGGCGGCGGCGCTCAGCGGGTTGGGCATCACCCAGCAGGTGGCCAGGCCGAGCACGGAGGCGGCGCGGCCCCAGGTCTCGATCTTCCGCAGGTGGGCGAGATCCGCCTCGCTGACGGAGGCGTCCATCTCGGCGCGCAGGGCGCGGATGTCGGCCAGGAAGGCATCCACGTCGACGGTCGAGGGATCGAAGTCGGGGGTGGCGCGGGACATACGGGGGGACCTCGGGCGGGCGGAGCGGAGATGGGGGATCGAAGGAGAGCGGGCCCGCCTGTGCGCGCTCGGGGGCCGCACGGTAGCCGCTGGGTGGTGGCTCGGGGAAGAGGCCGTCTCAGATGGAAGCCAACCCGGGCCGGAAGTTCTACGGGATGCCCAGGAAGTGAGGTACGCAGGGGGCCATGCTCCGTGTCACCCTCATGGGACTCATCGGCCTTCTTGCTGCGTGCAGCAGTAGCCAGACACCTCTGGTCGCAGAACCATCCCAGGAGTTGCCGCCCGAGTTGAATGAGTCTGTTCTGGTTATACGAGTTGCCCCCAGAAACCAGGCCGGATACTCCTGGCAACACGCCTCCCTCTGGAATCAGGAGTTGAACGGCCTTCAAGCAAGCACCGGGGGCAGTACACCCCGCATCGTGCTCGCATCCAGACGCCCACGAGACTGCGACCAGGAGCAGATCGACTGTCACCGCGACTGCATGAAGCGCAAGCCGCCCTATGCGCATGGCCCACGCCGAAGCCATAGCCATATCGAGTACTGCAACAACAAATGCCTGAAAGAGTATATGAACTGCTTGAAGCTACAGGAACTGGAGGCCTTGAGCTTTACAGCCATTCACCAGGCCGCGGATTGGTTGAGGCGCCATCAGAAAGAAGTCATGGTGGGCGTCACCGTTGTTGCCGCGGGGACCGCCTTCATTGTCATCTACACTGGCGGGGGATTGATGGTCCTCGCCCCCCTGGTACTGCTGTCATGAGCCTCGACATAGACGCAGCTTGCGGTGTCCTCGAGAAGATTCAGGAGGACTTGGGCTCTCCACCAGGTAGGGAGCCGCTCAGGACAGCGGCGATCGCGCTCCAGTTCATCTGGGGCAGTGGTCATCTCCATAATTTCGAGGACTATCTGACGTGTTTCGGGGCAGGCGATTCCCATCCCCTGCCCTCTTCCTTCGATACACGCGAGCAGGCCGAGGCTTCGCTACAGCAGCCAATGGATCCTCGAGTTGCACACTGTGTTGCTATCTCGGGCACTCGATACGCTGTCGGTTACTCACCCGAGCACGGAGGCCGATTCCTGGCCCGCCTCCCCGAGAGCACCGGACTGACCATGACCAGTCAGTCCATGCACCCTCTCGTCAGAGAGGCCCTTGGCGCACTCCGCCAGGCACGTGTGCATGCCCACGCTCCCGGGGACAAGGACTCGGTCGATATGGCCTTGCTCGCCATTCATTTCATCCTGGAGAGCAATCAGACATCCCACTTCGAGAGCTTCCTCGAGAATGTTGACTCGAACATTCCCCGCCCCCCACTCCGTGCCTTCAGCTCCCGGAAGGAGGCTGATACCTGGTTGAATGCCCACCCCAGGCCTCCCCACGGCGCAGGAGTGGACATCGCTGGCCAACACTACTCCGTGGGCTACGCGCGCGACGGCAAGCTCCGGGTACTGGTTCGCAGGCCAACGCTGGAGGAACTGGGTCTCACCGAGGAGGGAGAGTAACGCTCCATCGGGAACCAACCCGGGATCCGTGGCACCCTCACCCCGTCCCTCTCCCGGAGGGCGAGGGGTTGTTGAGCGGAGTGAGGGTCTTGGTACGGATGAGCGGAGCGTGGCTCAGCCCGTGGGGCGCTGCATGGCCTGGAGCAACTCCAGCGCCTCGGTGACGGCCTGCCAGACCTGCATGGCCTTGAGGTTCTCGTCGCCGCTCTGCAGGGTCCGCTTCGCCAGGCGCTCCAGCGGGGCCAGCGCGCTCTCCACCAGCACGATCTGCTTGCCCAGGTCCGCGGGCAGTGGCGCCGAGGCCCGTTGCGGCGAGGGCACGGGCGCCCGCTCCGCCATGGACTTCACCGCCTGGGACATCTGCTCCATGTACCGCCCCAGGTCCGCGGGCGGCGCGGCCACGGGCGCCGCCACCGGCTGGCGCTCCGCCATCGTCTTCACCGCCTGCGTCAGCTGCTCCATCACCGGCGCCATGTCCACCGTCTGGGCCGGCGCCGCCACCGCGCGCTCGGCCAGCGCCCGCAGCACCTTCGCCAGGTGTTGCAGGTACGGCGTCAGATCCGGCCCCTGCACCACCGGCGCCGGCGTCTCCTTCTTCGCCAGCTCCAGCAGCGCCTCACGCAGCGACTCCAGCCGCGGTACCACCTCGGCCACCGGGCTCGGACCCGACTGCCGCGACACCTCGGCCGCCTTCACCACCGCGCCCGCCACCGAGCCGAGCTGCTCCTCGATGGCGCTCAGCTGACCCGTCACCCGGGCCACCGGATCGTCCTCCTTCCCGCCCATCCGCTTCACCCGCGCGAAGCCCAGCTTGATCTCCTCCCAGCGCTTCGCCTTCTCCGGCGTCAACCGCCCGCGCATCTCCTGCAGCTTCAGCAGGTTCTGCTCGGCCGCCGTGGTGAGCGTCTGCGACTCGCCCTGGTAGTGATCGTCGATGAGCCGCTCCAGCTCCTCGTCCGTCATCGCCGCGACCACCTTCTCGGTGATCTTGCCCATGTTGCGGTAGCTGCCCTGCAACTTGAACGCGGGCTCCGTGCGGAAGCGCTCGTCCTGCGCCGCCGAGGCGATGTACTGCAGGTTCACCTTCAGCAGCACCTCCTGCACCTTGAAGAGCCGCTGGAACACCGCGACGATCTCCTGCAGCTCCGCCGCCGCGTAGCCGTACGACAGCTCGCCGGTGGGCACCTCCTCGCCCTTGGCCATGCGGATGAGCTTGTGGATGTCACCCGGCTCGCGCGTGGCCAGCGGCGCCAGCGCGCTGTTCGACGTGAGCGCGTTCTCGATGTAGCTCAGCGCGAACAGGTCCTCCTTGCCGTCGAGGATGTCGCCCAGGTTGTACGTGTCGGCGCGGTTGGCGAGCATGTCCGGAATGCGGAAGCGCTCGCCCGTCTCGGTGTATGGGTTGCCGGCCATCACCACGCAGAACTTCTTGCCGCGCAGGTCATACGTGCGCGTCCTGCCGTTCCACACGCCTTCAATCCGCCGCTGGCCGTCGCACAGCGAGATGAATTTCTGGAGCAGCTCGGGATCCGTGTGCTGGATGTCGTCGAGGTAGAGCATCACGTTGTTGCCCATCTCGAAGGACAGGTTGATGCGCTCCACCTCCTGGCGGGCCGTGGCGTTGGGAGCCTCGGCCGGATCCAGCGACTTCACCGAGTGACCGAGCGCCGGGCCGTTCACCTTCACGAAGGTGAGGCCGAGCCGGCTGGCCACGTACTCCATCAACGTCGTCTTGCCGTAGCCCGGAGGCGACATGAGCAGCAGCATGCCCATGCGATCCGTGCGCTTGTTCTCGCCCGCCGAGCCGAGCTGCTTGGCCAGGTTGGCGCCGATGAGCGGCAGGTACACCTCGTCGATGAGCCTGTTGCGCACGAAGGACGACAGCACCTTCGGCGTGAACTCCTCCAGGCGCAGCCGGCGGCGCTCGCGATCCAGCAAGTCGCGCAGCAGCGCGCGGTAGGCCTGGTAGGCCGGCACGCGCACCTGCCGGAAGTCACTCAACCGTGTGAGGAACTCATCCAGCCGCAGCGGCAGCTTCCGGTCCTGGATGCGCGGGTGCTGGCCCAGCATCCCCTGCACCTCGGTGGAGGTGAGCGCCCCGGCCACCTCGCGATCCAGCTTGCGCTCGGTGAGCAGCACCACCGCGGCCTCCACCGCCACGTGGGCCGCCGCGCCCGGGCCGCCCTCGCGCCGCGCCAGGTACGCCTCCACCCACGCGCGCACGGTGCGCAGCCGCTCGGGGAGGTTCTTCTCCAGGCCGCGCAGATCGTCCTCGAAGGCCGAGCGCGTGCCCGCCCTGTCCAGCTGCGCCAGCAGCGCGTCCTTGAGCGCCACGGCCTCGCCGCTGGTGGTGAAGCGGGGCCTGTCTCCGGCCAGCTCCTCGACGAGGTAGCGCCCGGCGAGCCGCGCCTCCGCGGGGCCACACGCCACGCCCGAGTCCTTCAGGAACGCGCCAATGCGCTCGCCCGCCTCGTTGCCGAGGGCCACCAACTCCGCCGACTCACCGAAGGCTGCGCGGAGCCGGTGCAGGCTGCGCGCGCGCCGGTGGATCAGCGCCTTCTCATCGCCCTCGCCCCCGAAGGCCCAGTAGAGGGCCGCCCAGGCGCGCGGCGTGGGCGCGAAGCGCAGCAGCCCCGCTCCCGTGTGCATCGCCAGCAGCTTCTCGAGGATGGCCGCCGCATCCGCGTCGTGGATGCCGCGCTCGTAGCCCTCGTCGTACTTGTCCGCCGAGTACGCGCGCACCTTCTCCAGCAACCCGTTCGGCTCCAGCGCCGCCTGGTGCAGCGACGCCAGCGTCACGCTCCCCTTCCCCTCCTCCGCGTCCAGCAGCACCTGCGCCGCGAGGTACTCGGCGCGGTACACCTGGGGCGTCTCGGAGATGAGGTGCTGCTCCCACAGCTCGCGGTACTTCTCCAGCTCCGGCTCCTCCAGCTTCTGGGCGTAGTCGGTGCCGGTGAGCTGCAGGTACAGCGCGCCGTCTCGCGGCAGCAGCGTCAGATCCAGCTGCTGGGTGTTGACGTTGAAGCGGTGCTTGCCGAACTTGATGACCGGCGCGCCCGAGCCCTCCTCGTAGAGGTCGTTGCGGTCGCGCAGTGCGCGCAGGGCGTCCTGGCGCGCCGTCTTCAGGCGGCTCTGCACCTCGTCCGAGCGCACGCTGTCCTGGAGCCCGAGGAGCTGCTCGGCGAGCTGCCGCAGCTTCAGCACCATCGAGTCGGAGGCGAAGTACGTGTTGAGCTCGTCCTCGGACTTGAAGGACTTCGCGCGGCGGGCGACGCCGGTGAGGATGCGCTCGGCGGCGCCGAAGAGGTTCTGCGCGCGGCGCTGGCGCTCGTCCAGCAGCGCCTGCTTCTTCTGCCCGAAGGCCTCGAGCAGCTCCTCGCGCTTCTGGGTGAGCTGGCCGAGGAACTCGTCGAACTCGCCGAAGCGCCCCTCCATCTCCTCCAGCTGCACGGTGAGGCGCGACAGGCCCTCGTCGCACTTCTCCGGCGAGTCCGCCACGGACAGCGCGCTCTCCACCGACTGGCCGAGCAGCTTGAACTGGGCGCCGAACTCGGCCCGCTTCTCGCGGCCCACCAGCTCCTTGCGCTTGACGCTCAAGCCCGCGCGCACGCGGTTGAGGCGGGAGAACAGCTCGGAGATGCCCTCCAGAATCCGGGCGCGCGCGAGGGGATCGCCCACCTGCAGGCCGCCCACCGTCTCGCTGAGCACCTCGAGGCCCTTGCCCACCTGCTCGATGTCCTCGCCGAGCGGGGCCAGCTCCTGGGTGGTCTGGATGGGCTCCAGCTTCTGCAGCAGCACGTCCAGGCGCTCGGCCAGCGGGTTGAGCGCTTCACCCCGCTGGAGGAACTGCACGGCATCGGTGCTGACGCGGTCGGTCTCCTCGATGACCTGCTTCTCGAGGGCATCGAGCCGCGCCGTGTCGATGTAGCGGATCTCCTTGAGGGTGATGAGGTGGCCGCGCTGCTTGCGCAGCTCCGAGAGGGCATTCATGAAGCCCTCGGCGTTCTGGAGCTCCTCGGGCCGCACGCGCAGGAGCACCTGCTCCTGGACCTTCTGGGCCTCGGCCATGGACTCGGTGGCGCGCTTCTGCAGCGCGAGCACCTTCTCGAACTCGTCGATGATGAGCTCGGAGGTGCGGCGCAGCGTTTCAATCCCCTCCTGGAGCTTCGTCTCCTCATGGCCGAGCCAGTAGAAGGCATCGAGCATGCGGGTGGCGGCGGCGGCGAGGTCCTCGTAGGTGCGCCGGGAGGGCTTGTCCGTGCGGGCCATGCGCACGAGCGTCAGGGCGTCGGAGATGCCGCGCACGAGCTCGGCGTTGCCCACCTTGCCGAGGTAGCCGGGGGCGGGCGGCATCTTCGCGGCATGCTCGGCGGAGACGAAGGGCGTCTGCCACACCTGCATGGGGTGCACGCGGGTGGGCTCGTTGGAGGTGTTGCGGAAGAGCACCATGCGCCCGTCCGCGAAGAGGCTGAAGCCGTGCCCCAGCAGCGGGTTCTGCACCTCCTTGCGCACGAGGTTGTACGGGAAGAGGACGTAGGCGCCCTCGTCGCGGCGGAAGAAGACGTAGAGCACGTCCTCGCCGTTGGGCGAGCGGATGGCGCGCTTGAACTGGAGGCCCTCGCCAATGCCCTCGAAGACCTTGAAGTCGCCCGTCTGCAGGTAGTAGCCGCCGGGGAAGACGATGCCCTGATCCTCGGGCAGGCGGATGCAGGCGCTGCCGATGGCGTCGATGCGTACCACGTGCTGGGTGCGGGTGTTGAAGACGAGGTAGCGGTGCTTCGTCTCGCGGAAGGGCAGCACGCGCAGCAGGATGAGGGCGCCCACCTGGGCGTAGGCGAACTCGGCGTCATCCAGCGACTGGTCGGGGTCCTCCACCGGCTCGCGGTAGATGCCCAGGCCGTCCGCGGTGTTGTCCTCCACCTTGATGGTGAGGTCGCCCTTCACCGTCTCGACGAACACCTGGTCGAGGACGTTGACGTGCGGGTGCTGGCCCAGCACGTAGTCCTCGCGCGTGGCCACCGTCCACTCGAAGTCGTGGGACGCGGGGAAGACGTGATCGCGCTCGCCCTGGTTGTCGATGTAGGTGGCGTTGCCCTCCACATCGAGCCCGAAGCGGAAGACCTTGATGTCGCGATCGGACTTGCCCGTCTGGAAGACGGCGAGCAGCCGCGTCTCGTTGCGGCGCAGCTGCAGCAGCCGCGTGTCCTTGTAGTACTTGTAGAGCTCGCCGAAGTCCTTGACGAAGCGCGGATCCTTGAGGAATCCGCCGGCCTCGGTGGCGGGCACCTCGGAGAAGTCGAAGCCCTCGGCCGTCTTCTCGAACTTGTGCAGCGAGAAGACGTCGGCGACGGTCATCTCCTTCTTGAGACCGATGAAGACGTTGTAGCCGAAGAGCAGGTACTTGCCGACGCCGACGATGTCGCGCGGGACGCAGTTGTTCTCGGTGCGGACGCGCTCGTTGCCGATGACGGTGAGCTCGGTGCCACCGAAGAGCTTCTTGCGCCGCTCGTTGAGATCCGTGGCCTTGGTGTTGAGGGCCTCGGCCTGGTTGAGCAGGCGTGCGCGGATGACCTCGTAGCTGCCACCCGCCAGCGTGGCCTCGCCCGACGCGGGGGCGGTGCTTTCAGTTGCCATCTTCAGTTCACCGGGAAAGGGGGGGAACCCTTGATGCACCTACCCTCACCCCGGCCCTCTCCCAGGGGGAGAGGGTCGAACCCAGGTTCCACTGTGTGGGTCCCCTCTCCCTCTGGGAGAGGGCGAGGGTGAGGGTCTTCCAACTGTGTGACCGCGACTGCCAGGCCGGCTTCAGCCCTGGGTCTTCTCGGGAGCCGAAACCCGGGCGGGCTCGGACTCCACGAGGGACTTCAGGTTGGAGGCGGCCGCGGCGGCGGGGTTGGGCGCCATGCGGTGCAGCAGGGCGGCCATGGCCAGGTTCTGCGCGTCGCTGGTGAGGCCCGGCTTGGAGAGGATCTCCTTGAGGTCCGCGGAGAGGTCCTTCTCGCCGTTGAGGTAGCCGCTGAAGGCCTTGCGCAGCGTCTCGCTCTGGTCGAGCGCGCCGTCCACGGACTGGCCCACGGAGATGGCCTTGATGAAGCGCTCGAAGAACTGGCCGTCGCCGCCGACGATGTTGATCTTCGCGTGGCCCATGGTCTCGGCGAGCACCTTGGACTGGGACTCGGCGATGTCCTTGCGCACCTGGATGGTGGCGAGCTCCACGTCGCGCTCCTTCTGCAGGCGCAGGCGGAACTCCTCGTGCTCGCGGGTGGCGCCCTGGAGCAGCTTCATGGACTCGGCCTTCTCGGCGAGGCCGCGCGCCTCGGCGAGCAGCTTCTCCTCGATGGACTTCGCCTCGGCGAGCAGCTTCTCGCGGATGGCGATGGCCTCGGCCTCGCCGCGCTTCTGGATGACCTGGGCCTCGGCCTCGCCGATGCTCGTGCGGGCCAGCCCCTTCTCCTTCTCACCGGCGGCCTCGGCGAGCAGCTTCTCGCGCGTGGCGGAGGCCTCGGCGAGCCCGCGCTCCTTGGCGGAGAACGCCTCGGCCAGACCGCGCTCCTTGAGGACGGTGGCCTGGGCCATGCCCTGCTTCTCGATGACGGCGGCCTCGGCCTCCTTCACGCGCATCTCGGCCATGCCCTGCTTCTCGGTGGCCAGGGCGTCGGCCTCCTTGACGCGCGCCTCGGCCAGGCCATGGGCGGCCTGCTCGGCCTGGACACCCTCGGACAGCCGCATCTTCGCCTTGGCCGTCATGTCGGAGGCCTGCAGCTCGGCGTCGGCCAGGGTGAGCTTCTCCTTGGCGGAGAACTTGGCCACCTCGTTGCTGGCCTCGGCGGCCTTGATGTCCTTGACGAGCTTCTCCTGGGCCTGGGCCTCGGCGGTGATGAGCAGCGCGTCCTTGCGGCGGGTGGCCTCGGCCTTCACGCGCAGATCCTTGATGCGCTCCTCCTCCTCCGCCACGCCCTTCTCCACGGCGATGCGGGTGCGCACCACGTCGGCGATGGCCTTCTTCTCGGCCTCGAGCTGCTTCTCCTTGCCAATGCGCGACAGCTCCACCTCGCGCTCGCGGTTGATGGCCTCGAGGGCGCGATCCTTCTCCACGCGCTCGGCCTCCACGCCCACCACGCGCTCGCGGTTCTTCTGCGCCACTTCCACCTGGCGCTGCTTGTTCTGCTCGTTGATGAGGATCTCCTCCTCGGCCTTGATGCGCGCCAGCTGCTGCTTGGCGTACTCCTCGGCCTTCACGCGCTCGGCCTCGGCGGTCTCCCGGGCGGTGATGGAGTCGATCTCGCGCTTCTGCTTGGCGGCGGCCTCGGCGCGCTGGCGCTCGAGGGCGAAGATGGCCTCGTCCGACTCGACGTTGCGCTTGGTGATGTTCATGCGCTCGTTCTGCCGGAACTCGTTCGTCTGGACGTTCTGGACGGACGTGAGCTCGGTGATCTTCCGGATGCCCTCGGCGTCGAGGATGTTGTCCTTGTCGAGCAGCTCGACGGGAGTCTGCTCCAGGAAGTCGATGGCGCAGTCCTCGAGCATGTAGCCGTTGAGGTCCTTGCCGATGACGCGCAGGACCTCGTCCTTGATGGCCTCGCGCTCGGTGTAGAGGTCCTTGAAGTCGAACTTCTTGCCGGCCGTCTTCAGGGCCTCGGAGAACTTGGCCTCGAAGAGGTGCTCGAGCGTCTCCTGATCGCTGGCGCGGGCGCAGCCGATGGACTGGGCCACCTTGAGCACGTCCTCACGCGTCTTGTTCACCCGGACGAAGAAGGTGACCTTGATGTCCGCGCGGATGTTGTCCTGGCAGATCAGGCCCTCCTTGCCGCGGCGATCGATGTCGATCGTCTTGAGGGAGATGTCCATCACCTCGGCCCGGTTGATGATGGGCCAGACGATGGAGCCAGTGAAGGTGACGACCGGCTCTCCCTTGAAGGGGTTGATGATCAGCGCCCGTCCCTGATCCACCTGCCGGTAGAACCTGGAGACGATGAACGCGGAACAGAAGAGGAAGAACAGTCCCCCGGTGATTCCGATGCCAGTAGTGACGATTGGATCCATGTCGGTGCGATTCCCGAGCGAGTAGACCGGGGGAACCTATCACGCGGCCGGAGTCCCCCGCTAACAGCTCCGGCGCGGCAATGAGAAGTCTCGAAGAAGGTGCGCAAGCGTTGCGCTAACGCGTGCGGGACCTGTCCCGTGCGAGCGCGGCGGCGGTGAGCGGATCCTTCAGGTGCTCCAGCTCCTGCGGCAGGAGCCAGTCCACGGGCTCCACCTCGTAGGCGTCGCGGGCGGCGTCGTAGCTGAGGATGAGGGCTTTTTCACCGCGAGTGAGTTGATTGGCCTTGTCGCAGACCACGTTGAGCAGGAGGCCGGCGCCGCCGTCCTCGAAGGTGGCGTGGCCGAACTTGCCGTCCACCTTGCCGCTGGCGATGACGCAGACGCGGCCCATGAGCTCGGCGCGGCGAGGCGCCTGGTGCGTGGCGAACATCGGCCGCAGGGGCCGCACCGCGAGGCCCGCGAGCACCAGGCCCATGGCGAGGTACAGCACGGCGAGGCCACCGCCGACGAGCGCGCCAGGCAGGAAGCCGAGCGCCTCCCTGGCCGGGCGGGTGAAGGCCAGCGACATCAACCAGGACAGGAAGACCACGAAGCTGATGGACACCGTCACGGGGACGCCGCCGAAGCCGAGCACCTCGAAGAGGCTGGCATCGGCATGGACACCGCCCTCGAGCGCCGCCTTGGCGCCGCCTTCCATGGCGGCCTTGGCCCCGCCCTCCATGGCACCCTTCACGCCGCCTTCGAGCGCCTCGGCCGCGCCCGCCTTGGCGCCCAGGGCGAAGTCGCCAATGTCCCCGTCGAGCAGATCGACGCCCACGGCGCCCACCATGACGATGAGCCAGTAGCCGATCACCACCCCGAGCGGGATGGTGAAGAGGATGGTGGGGAAGGCGAGGATGGCGGCGAGGAACTCGGTCATCGGGCCTGCAAGCGGAGAGGGGGTTGGGAGTCTAGTCCAGGCTCGCGGGATTACGGAAAGCCTTCCCGGCGATTTCAGGTCTGTAGCCCCACCCGGCGGGCGAGCCGGGGCTGCGTTGACGGGGTGCGTCCGGCTGCACAGGCATTGAAGGGAGGAGCCACGACCCGGGCATGACGCACATCGAGAGACTGCGGCAGGACGGAATCCACCGGCGCGGGAGCCCCCAGCGGGGTTTCCACTACGTGCTGGCGAATGGGAAGCCGGTGCCGGCGAAGGAGCGCAAGCGCATCGAGGCGCTGAAGCTGCCGCCCGCGTGGAAGGACGTGCTGATCAGCCCGTCGGCGACGTCGAAGCTGCAGGCGATGGGCAAGGACAGCGCGGGGCGGTGGCAGTACCGCTACCACGAGTCCTTCACGAAGAAGCGGGAGGCGGAGAAGTACGAGCGGGTGGTCGACTTCGCGAGGGCGCTGCCGAAGCTGCGGCGGCGGGTGGCGGCGGATCTGCGCAGGCCGGGGTTGGGGCGCGACAAGGTGATGGCGTGCCTGCTGAGAATCCTGGGGACGTGCTTCATCCGCGCGGGGAGCCAGCAGTACGCGGACGAGAACAAGAGCTTCGGGCTGGCGACGCTGCGGGCCAAGCACGTGAAGGTGAAGGGGGACACGGTCATCTTCGACTTCCCGGGCAAGAGTGGGAAGCAGCAGCACAGGGAGCTGACGGATCGGCAGGTGGCGCGCGTGGTGCGCGAGTGCCTGAAGCTGCCGGGGCGGGACGTCTTCAAGTTCGTGCTGGACGATGGGTTCGTGGTGGACGTGAGGCGGCGCCACATCAACGAGTACATCCAGGAGGTGATGGGGGCGCGCTACAGCGCGAAGGACTTCCGCACGTGGGGCGGGACGCTCATCTGCGCGTGCGCGCTGGCCCGGGCGAAGGAGCGGGTGCGCCAGGAGGCCGCGAAGGACGGAGTGAAACTGGCGAAGAAGACGATGGTGGCGGCGGTGAAGGAGGTCTCCGAGCACCTGGGGAACACGCCCGCGGTGGCGAGGGACTCGTACATCTATCCCTCGGTGCTGGCGATGTTCGAGAAGGGCCAGGTGGTGGAGCGCTACTTCGAGTCGGTGGATGAGTTGGCGCAGCACGAGAAGCCAGCGCTGCACTGCGCGGAGAAGGCGCTGCTGGAGATGCTGGAGGAAGGCAAGAGGCCCTCGGTGTAGGCCTCCCCTCCCCCTCCGTCTACCTCTCCTCCGCCAGGAAGGGCGCCGTGCGGCTCGCGGACGAGGCGGCGACCTCCGCGGGCGTTCCGGCGATCACCACCCGGCCCCCCTCGTCACCGGCGCCGGGGCCGATGTCGATGACCCAGTCGCTCGCCGCGACCACCCGCATGTCGTGCTCGACGAGGATGACAGTGTTGCCCGCCTCGACCAGCCCGTCGAGCTGCGCCATGAGCTTGTCCACATCGGCCGGGTGCAGTCCCGTGGTGGGCTCGTCCAGGATGTAGAGCGTGTTGCCGCGCTGGAGCCGCTGCAACTCCGTCGCGAGTTTGATCCGCTGGGCCTCGCCACCGGAGAGCTCGGTCGCGGGCTGGCCCAACCGCAGGTAGCCCAGGCCCACCTCGCGCAACACGCCGAGCGAGCGCAGCACCTGGGGCTCCTCGGCGAAGAACGCGTGGGCCGCGTCGACGGTCATCCCCAGCACCTCGGCGATGTTCTTCCCGCGGTATTGGATCTCCAGCGTCTTGGCGTTGTAGCGCGCCCCATGACACGTGGGACACGGCGCGTAGACGCTGGGCAGGAAGAGCAGCTCGACGCTCACGAAGCCCTCGCCCTCGCAGGTCTCGCAGCGGCCCTTGGCCACGTTGAACGAGAAGCGCCCCACGTCGTAGTTCCGGGCCCGTGCGGCCTTCGTCGACGCGAAGAGCTTGCGCACGTTGTCGAAGAGTCCCGTGTAGGTCGCCAGGTTGGAGCGCGGCGTGCGCCCGATCGGCTTCTGATCGACCCGGACCAGGCGCTTGATGCTCTCCATCCCCGAGGCAATCCGGCCCCCCGTGGTGAGCACCACGGAGCGCTCCAGCTCCTCGCCCTCCTCTTCCTCCTCGGGGATCTCATGGCCGAGCTGCTCGGAGACCAGCTCCACCAGGACCTGGCTCACGAGGCTCGACTTGCCCGAGCCCGAGACGCCGGTCACGGAGGTGAAGACGCCCAGCGGGAAGTCGACATCGAGGTTGTGGAGGTTGTTGCGGGAGACACCCTCGAGGCGGAGCCACCCCTTGGGCTCGCGAGGCGTGCGGCGCTTCACGGTCTTCCCGGCCCCGAAGAGGTAACGCCGCGTCTGGGACGCCTCCACGGCCGCGAGCCCCTCGAGCGGACCGCTGTAGAGGATCTGCCCGCCCTTCTCTCCCGCGGCTGGCCCGACGTCGACGATCCAGTCGGCGTGGCGGATCACGTCCACCTCATGCTCCACCACGAACAACGAGTTCCCCGAGCCCTTGAGCTGATCCAGCGCCTCGAGCAGCGACTCGGTGTCCGCCGGATGGAGGCCCGCGGAGGGCTCGTCGAGCACGTACACCACGCCGAAGAGGTTGGAGCGTACCTGGGTGGCGAGCCGCAGCCGCTGGAGCTCGCCGGGAGACAGGGTCGGCGTGCTGCGCTCGAGCGAGAGGTAGCCCAGCCCGAGCTCGCTGAGGACCTGGATGCGCGCCAGCAGATCCCTGGCGATCCGCTGGGTGACGAGCGCCTTCTCCGGGTGCTCGCGCGCCAGCTTCGCCGCCCCGGGTGCCGTCCCGTCCACGGCGGGCTGAAGGATGCTGGCCACGCGCTTCAGCGGCAGCCGGGAGAGCTCGCCGATGTCGAGCCCCGCGAAGGTGACGGACAGGGACTCGCGACGCAGCCGCTTGCCCTGGCAGAGGCGGCACTCTCCGCTCACCATGTACTGCGACACGCGCTTCTTCATCAGCGCGCTCTGCGTCGTGGCGAAGGTCTGCAGCACGTACTTCCGGGCGCCCGTGAACGTCCCCATGTAGCTCGGGGGCTCCTTGCGCTTGAGCGCGCGGCGCGTCTCCGCCGGAGTGAAGCCCGCGTAGACCGGGACGGTCGGCTGCTCCTCCGTGAAGAGGATCCACTCCCGGTCCTTCTGGGGAAGGTCTCGCCAGGGACGGTCCACGTCGTAGCCGAGCGACACCAGGATGTCGCGCAGGTTCTGGCCATGCCACGCGGGAGGCCACGCGGCGATCGCGCGCTCGCGAATGGTCAGCGAGTCATCCGGCACCATCGACTTCTCGGTGACGTCGTAGACGCGGCCGAGCCCATGGCAGTTGGGACAGGCGCCCGCCGGGGTGTTGGGCGAGAACGCATCGGAGTCGAGGTGTGGCTGGCCGGGCGGATAGGTTCCGGCGCGCGAGTACAGCAAGCGCAGGGAGTTGGCGATCGTGGTCACGCTGCCCACCGACGAGCGCGTGGTGGGCGTGCCGCGGTGCTGCTGGAGGGCCACCGCCGGGGGCAGGCCGTCGATCGAATCGAACTCGGGGACACCCGCCTGGTCGATCAGCCGCCGAGCGTACGGGGCCACGGATTCGAAGTACCGCCGCTGCGCCTCCGCGTAGAGCGTCCCGAAGGCCAGCGAGGACTTGCCCGAGCCGGAGACGCCCGTGAAGACGACCAGGGCGTCACGGGGCAGCTCGACGTCCACGTTCTTCAGGTTGTGCTCACGGGCCCCTCGCACCCGGACGAATCCCGTCCTGGTGTCGCCTGGAGTCTCTGGAAGGTGGTGACCGCGATTCTTGGGCATGCGTTCCGCTCGGGAAGATCGAGACCTGCTCTTGTCGGAATGTGGTGCCGGGGGCAATGAAGGAAAAGGGGGCCTGCCCGCCCGGATGCCGCGTCTTCGTCCCAGGTCTCCGGGTCTGGACCCGATAGACTCCGGGGCGTGAGCGAGCTCGTCACCCATCGCGACGCCATGCCCGCGGCGAAGCTGGAGGCCCTTCGGGAGGCCTTGCTCTCCTCGCGCTTCGTGGCTCGGAGCCCGCTGATGGGGACGTTCCAGAGCAGCCGGGGCTTCGCGCTCATCTTCACGGAGGCGGGCCGGGCGAAGCTCGAGGAGCGCTTCCCCTTCCTCCAGGACTACCTGGCGCTGGTGATGGATCCGGCGAGCGCTCGGGGGCTGCTGCCCTGGCGCGAGCGGCTCTTCGGTCCCAGGAAGGAGCGGCGCGGGCCGAACGCCTTCTACGTGAACCTGCTGTTGCTGGAGCCCGGGCGGGGCGTGGGCCGGCACATCGACGCGACGCTGCAGGAGCCGAGCGGAGTCCCGGGAGCGACGCCCGAGCACGTGAGCGTGCTCTACCTGAACGTGCCCGAGGGCGCGAAGGGAGGCGCGCTGGTGCTCTCGCGAGGAGCGCAGCCATCGGGCGAGGTGCGTCCGAGGCCGGGGATGTTGGTGCACTTCCGGGGGGACCTGACGCACGAGGTGCAGCCCTTCACGGGAGGTCCAGAGGGGGCGCTGCGGGCGAGCCTCGTGTGCGAGCAGTATGCGTTCGAGCCCGAGGCACTCGCGCGGCTGCCCGAGTTCCGCATCCAGTCCAAGGCGGGTTTCGCGGCGTACCTGCAGGAGCACCGCGAGCGCGGGTGAACGTCACACGGGGGACGACCCTCACCCCCCGCCCTCTCCCAGAGGGAGAGGGAGCATGCGCAACACGATTACCGCAGCCGGGCCGCCAGCGAGCCCAGCTCGCGTGACTTGTGGCCATCCCTCCGCGTCACCTGGATGGCGAGCGCCTCGGCCGCCGCGGCCACCTCCCGCCGCACGTCCGCCGGCAGTTCCGCCTCCACCAGCAGCTCGGGCACCTCCGAGAAGCGCCCGTACTCATCCGCGACGTAGGCCGCGAGCAGCTCCTCGGCCACGGTCCGCGCCGCGCCCGCCACCCTCGCCGCGAGCCCCAGCGTCACCCTCGCCAGCTGCGCGCAGAAGAGGGCCAGCTCGTCCTCGTCCGCGATGCTGTCGAACACCTGCGGCACGGCCTTCACGAAGTAGCGGAGCACCTCCACGCCCTCCGCCGGATAGCCCTCGGCGAAGGAGCGGATATCCCCGAGCAACCGCTCCAACCGCGCGATGTAGCTGGGGAGCTCACGCCAGTCGACGTACCGGACACCCATGGCCCCATCGATGGCCCGCCTCAAGTGCCGGGACAGGGCCTCATCCGCCCTGCCCTGCTTCACCGGCTCGTCCAGGACGTACCTCAGATGCGGATCCGCCAGGAACTGCTCCACGGCGAAGTCCAGCAGCCGCTCCCGAGGCCAGGACTCCAGCCGTGTCCGGAGCTCCGCCCTCAACGTCCGCTGGCTTCCTTGTCCACCACCGTGCTTCCGGCTCATCGAACCAAGTCTAACCACCCCCACCGCAAACGTCACCTCCGAGTGGGTGACTCCGAAAGTGGTGTGGGCCCTGGCCGCACGGATGCCCGGAAACGACAGAAGCCCCGCCGGTTCATCACCGGCGGGGCTTCGTCTTCTTCGAGTTGCGGGGGCAGGATTTGAACCTGCGACCTTCGGGTTATGAGCCCGACGAGCTACCAGGCTGCTCCACCCCGCGACATGTCTCTACACACTGTACTGCTTGCAACGATAAAGCCCCGCTGGCTCATCACCAGCGGGGCCTCATCCACGAGTTGCGGGGGCAGGATTTGAACCTGCGACCTTCGGGTTATGAGCCCGACGAGCTACCAGGCTGCTCCACCCCGCGATACCGTTTGCGGCTGCTGCTCTATGTCAAACACCAGAGACCCTGTCATCTATTTCCGGCAGGGTCTCCGGCGAGTCTGAGTTGCGGGGGCAGGATTTGAACCTGCGACCTTCGGGTTATGAGCCCGACGAGCTACCAGGCTGCTCCACCCCGCGGCGTCGAAGCGGGAGGCTAAGTACCGCCCTCCCCCTGTACCGTCAACACTTTTCCTCGAACGCCAGGAGACGCGTGCGGCATTCCCCGCGTCTCCCGTGCGCACCGAGCGCCGGGCGTTACTTGCCCGACTTCTTCAACAGATCGGCGAAGGTGCCGAATCCCTTCTTGCCGCCGCCCACGGGCTGCTGGCTCTTCGTCCACGCCTCGACCTCCGCGCGCTCCTCGGCCCGCTCGGCGGCGGTGATGGAGAGGCGGATCTTCCCGGAGGCGTCGATGTCCACGAGGGCCACCTTCAGCTCCTGGCCGAGCGAGAACTTCTTGCGCAGGTCCGTGCCGCGCTCGGTGCCCGTCTCGGAGGCGGGGATGAGGCCCTTGCCGCCGGGGAAGACGAGGAACACGCCGTAGGGCTCGATGCGGTCCACCTTGCCCACCACCACCTGGCCCACCTTCGGGCGAGGCGCCGCGGGCTCGGCGGGCTTCTTCTCCTGCTGGGCGGCGGCGGGGGCCGGACGCTCCTCGGCGGGGCGCTGGGCCTCCTCCTCGGTGATCCGGCGCAGGCCGATGCGCTTGTCGTTGGGCTCGATCTTCTCCACCTGCACCCAGATGGTCTCGCCCACCTGCACCACGTCGCGCGGGTGCGCGATGCGGCGCTCGGACAGCGCGGAGATGTGCACCAGGCCGTCCACGCCCGGACGCAGCTCCACGAAGGCGCCGAAGGGCTGCAGCCGCACGACCTTGCCCTGCAGCCGGTCACCCTCCTTGATCTCCGCGAGCGCCGTCTTGAAGGGATCCTCCTGGCGGGCGCGCATGGAAAGCGTGATCCGCTCCTTCTGCTTGGCCTTGTCGGGCGAGTTGGGCTGGGCGGCCTCCATGCGGAGGATCTCCACCTCGACCTCGTCACCCTGCTTCACCACGTCGCTCGGGTGGGCCACGCGCATGTAGGACATCTCGGAGACGGGGATCATGCCCTCGACTCCGCCCAGGTCCACGAAGGCGCCGAAGTCACGCACGCCGGTGACGCGGCCCTTGACGACCTTGCCCTCGGCGAGCGTCTCGCGCGTCTTGGCGGCCAGCTTGCGCTGCTCGTCCTCGAGCAGCGAGCGGCGCGAGAGCACCACGTTGCGGTCCCGCACCTCGGTGACGCGGAAGGTGAGCTTCTCGCCGATGAACGTGTCCGGCTTCTCCACGAAGCGGATGTCCAGCTGGCTGATGGGGCAGAAGGCGCGCACGTCGCCGATGGCGACCTCGACACCGCCCTTGTTGACGGAGAGGACCATGCCCTCCACGGGCATGCCGGAGGCGCGGGCCTCGGCGAGCATGGCCATGTTGGCGCTGCCCTTGGCCAGCGCGCGGCTGAGCAGGATGCCCCGGGCGCCCGCCTCGATGACGTGCGCCTCGATGGTGTCACCCACGCCGTAGCGCAGCACGCCCTCGTCGTCCTTGAGCTCGCGCAGCTCGATCATCGCCTCGCTCTTGGCGTTGGACAGCGTCACGAAGGCCGTGTCCGCGCCGAGCTGGAAGATCGTGCCAGACACCTTCTCGCCGATGCGCACCGCGCGCCGGCCCGGGACGCCGCCGTCCTTCTGCTGCGCCTCGAACATCTCGGCGAAGGACTGGGACTCGGGGACCTCCTCGTACAGCGCGGCGCTGGGAGCCGGCGCGGGAGGGGCCTTCCGGGGGGCCGGAGCCGGGGGAGCCGCCGGAGCGGCCGTCTCGGCGGGAGCCGCGGCCTCGGCGGGCTCGGCCGGAGCGGTCGACGACGGCGCTGGGGTCACCGGGCCCCGCGTCTCCACCGCGCCCGAGGCGCGCTTGACGACCACCATGGGGCCCTGGGGACGGCGCTCGCCGCCCCCCTTGCCACCCCGGTCGCCGCCACGGCCACCGCGCTCACCGCCCCGCTCACCACGCGGACGGCGATCGTCACGGCCACCGCCCTCGCGGGGCGCACCCTGCTGCGGCTGGGCAGCGGCCTCACCCTCCGGCTTCGCCGCCGGACGGGCCTCGCGCTCGCCACCCCGCTCGCCGCGCGGGCGATCCGAACCGCGGTCCCGGTCACGGCCGCCGCGCTCCTCGCGCTCGCCGCCACGGCCCGCCGGGATGCCGAGCATCACGTCGCCAAAGGTGGCCTTGGGCTTCTTGGGACCGAATCCCCCAGGACCGCCACCGCCACCAGAACCAACGGAACCGTTCTTCTCGTCGCTCACTGCCAGGACCTTCCTGAACGTAATCGGAATCCAGCCTTGGGGGACCGTACCCCCATGCTGGGTCAAAAGGCGGCGCACTCTACACACGCGCCGTGCTTGGACGGAAGACGCATGTGGTCATCTTCTGTCAAGCGCACCCGGAACCCCTTCATAACGCGACATGTCGCCTGTCCCATCCCCCACCCCGGGAATCGGGCTCGCCCGCCTGCTTCCTAGCGAGCGGCTCGACGGCGGAGGAGGCGCTGGAAGACGGCCCTGGCCTCGGGGATGCCCAGGGCCCCCGTGACACCGAAGTAGACCGCCCCGAAGGGCAGCACCACCGCCAGGAACAGGATGATCGGATGTAGGTGTGGTGGAGCCAGCAGGCCGCCACCCCACTCCGCCTCCACCCCGGGCATGGTCCCCAGCGCCCGGGCCAGGGCCAGCTTGATGCCCAGGCCCGTGAGCCCCGCCGCCAGCGCGGCCCCCCACAGCTTGAGGAGCAGCGCCCGGGGCACCCCCACGTGGCCGATCTGCCCCGCGAGCGTCCGCCGCAGCATCTGCGACTCGAACCAGGCCACCATGCCGCTCGTCACGGTGAGGAACACCGCGCCCAGGTGCGCGGGCAGGCCCACCAGTGCCGGCAGCCGCAAGGCGAGGAACCAGGCCGCCGCGGCGCCCAGGCTCACGCGCACCACCGCGAAGCGCAGCGGCGTCCGGGTGTCCTTCAGCGCATAGAAGGCCGAGGCGTACAGCCGGCCCAGCGCGGAGGCCACCAGGCCCACCGCCGAGCCCATCAACAGGTACCAGAGGTAGCGCGTGTCCGCGGCGGTGAAGCGGCCCGTCTGCAGCAGCCCGCCCGCGATCACGTCCCCAATGAAGAGCAGCGCCGCCGCCGAGGGCACCACGAAGAAGGCGATGCGGCGCGCGCCCGCCTCGATGCGCGTGCGCAGCTTCGTGGACACATCCTCCCCCGCCCCCGCCGCGCGCGACATCTCGGGCAGTTCGGCCGCGGAGATGGACATGCCGAAGAGGCTCACCGGGATGAGGTAGAGGGTCTGCGCGTACGTCAGCGTGGACAGCGCGCGGCCCGCGATGAGCGACGCATAGGACGTGTCCACGTAGGCGCTCACCTGCACCACGCCGCGGCCGATGACCACCGTGCCGAAGCTGCGCAGCACCTGGCGCACGGACTCGCTGGCGGTGGACAGCGTGGGCCGGAAGCCGCCGAGCACCCGCATGATGGACGGCACCTGCACCGCGAACTGCAACAGGCAGCCCGCCACCACGCCATAGGAGAGCACCACCACCAGCCGCTCTTCCGGCAGCCCGCGCCGGCCCGCCACCACCAGCGTGGCGATGATGGCCAGGTTCCACACCACCGGGGCCAGGTACGACAGGAGGAACTTCCGGTGGCTGTTGAGCACGCCCAGGCACCACGCGGACAGCACCAGCATGCCCGTGCCCGGGAAGAGGATGCGGACCAGCTGGATGGCCATGGACCGCGCCTCGCCCTCGAAGCCCGGGGCGATGGTGTCCACGAAGAGCGGCGTGACGAGCATGCCCGCCGCCACCATCACGCTGGTGGCCAGCGCGAGCAGCCCGAACACCGCGCCCGCGACACGATCCGCCTCCTTCGTGTCGCCCTTGCCCAGCAGGCCCGCGTACACGGGGATGAACGAGCCGGAGAGCACGCCCTCGCCGAAGAGGTTCTGCAGGAAGTTGGGGATGCGCAGGGCGGCCTTGAACACGGCGGCGGCCATGCCGTTGCCCAGGTAGTGCGCGAAGAAGCGCTCGCGCACCAATCCCATCAAGCGCGAGGCGAAGATGCCCACCGCGACGAACAGCGCGCCTCCGCTTCGGGCACGCGTCCCGGGCGACACGGGACGGGGTTCAGCAACGGGAGAGGGGGCGGAGCGAGGAGCGGGAACGGTCACGAGAGGGCAATCACTCTATGCGGAGCGTTCACCTGCTTGAAGCGCGAACTCCGGTGCCATGGTTTCTCTTGACGGTTCCCCCTGCGGGCCGCAATGGTCAGCGCTCCCATGGCCGGTCCCCCAGATAACGACCTCTCGACCGATGTGGCGCTCGTCCGCCAGGTCCTGGCGCGCGAACTGGAGACCATCAACGAGTACGAGGCCCATGCCCGCGCCGCCTCCACCCCGGAGCTGCGCGACTTCTTCCTGCACCTGGCCGCCGAGGAGAAGGAGCACGTGGCCGAGGCCGTCCACATGCTGCGCCTCCTCGACGCGGGGCAGGAGGCCCACTTCGCCAGACCCGTCACCACGGGCCACTTCCAGGGCGCCATCGAGGGCAGGCCCTCCCCTGCCCCCGCTCGTGCCCCGGCCCCTGCTCCCGCCGCGGCGGCGCCGTCTCCGGCCGCTCCGTCCGAGCCCGTCTCCCGGGGCCCGGCGCGGGGTGGACGCAATGGCAATGGCCAGGCCGAGCCGCCTCCTGGCCTCGTACAACCCGAGCGCGTCCTGTATGGCGTGCCCGCCCCGCCGCCCAGCCCGGGCGTCCAACCCTTGACCGTCGGCTCGCTGCGGCGCAGCCGCTGACGCCGTACCTCCCCCTGGAGCGTCCCCATGCCTGACTTCCTTGGACATGCCGAGAACCCGCTGCGCGAGGACGAGTGGGCCCGCCTCAACGAGACCGTCATCCAGGTCGCCCGCCGGTCGCTCGTCGGCCGTCGCATCCTGGACATCTACGGCCCGCTGGGCGCTGGTGTGCAGACCGTCCCCCACGATGAGTACACCGGCGTGAGCCCGGGCGCGGTGGACATCGTCGGCGAGCAGGAGACGGCCTCCGTCTTCACCGACGCGCGCAAGTTCAAGACGATCCCCATCATCTACAAGGACTTCCTGCTGCACTGGCGCGACATCGAGGCCGCGCGCCTGCACAACATGCCCCTGGACGTGTCCGCCGCCGCCGGCGCCGCCGCCCTCTGCGCCCAGCAGGAAGACGAGCTCATCTTCTACGGAGATCCCAAGCTCGGCCACGAGGGGCTGATGAACGCCACCGGCCGCCTCACCGTGCCGCTCGGTGACTGGGGCACTCCCGGGGCCGGCTACCTCTCCATCGTCGAGGCCACCCGCCGCCTCAACGAGTCCGGCCACTACGGCCCCTACGCCGTCATCCTCTCCCCTCGCCTCTTCTCCATGCTGCACCGCATCTTCGAGAAGACGGGCGTGCTGGAGATCGAGACCATCCGTCAGCTCGCCTCGGACGGTGTCTTCCAGTCCAACCGGCTGCGCGGGGACTCGGGCGTGGTCGTCTCCACCGGCCGCGAGAACATGGACCTGGCGGTGGCCATGGACATGGTGGCCGCCTACCTGGGCGCCTCGCGGATGAACCATCCCTTCCGGGTGCTGGAGTCGCTCATCCTCCGCATCAAGCACCCCGACTCCATCTGCACCCTGGAATCCGCGCCGAACCGCGGCTAGTCCGGCGCAACCCCGCCAGCCCCCCATGGCGAAGATCCTGGTCATCGACGACGAGGCGAACCTGCGCAAGGTGCTCGCCGCCATGCTGCGCCGTGACGGCTTCGACGTCACCGTCGCGGCCGATGGCGAGCAGGGTCTCGCCGAGTTCAACAAGAATGGCGCGGACATCGTGGTGACGGACCTCGTCATGCCCAAGGCCGGTGGTATGGAGGTCCTGCGCGCGGTCAACGCCGCCAACCCCGACGTGCCCGTCATCATCATCACCGCGCACGGCACCGTGGACTCCGCCGTCGAGGCCATCAAGGCCGGCGCCTTCGACTACGTCACCAAGCCCTTCGATCAGGCGGAGCTCTCGGCCGTCATCGCCAAGGCGGCCAAGGCGCACGACGTCGCCCAGCGCTCGGTACGCGCCGACGCCAAGGCCCGCGCCGCCATCATCGGCGAGTCGCCTCAGCTCCAAGAGGTCTTCAAGATCATCGACAAGGTGGCGGACACCCCCTCCACCGTCCTCATCAATGGCGAGAGCGGCACCGGCAAGGAGCTCATCGCCTCGGCCCTGCACGGCGCCTCCAGCCGCCGCGACAAGCCGTTCATCAAGATCAACTGCGCCGCCATCCCCCACAACCTCCTCGAGTCCGAGCTCTTCGGCTACGAGCGTGGAGCCTTCACCGGCGCCGTCACCTCCAAGCCCGGCCGCTTCGAGCTGGCCGACGGTGGCACCCTCTTCCTCGACGAGATCGGAGAGATCCCCGTCGAGATGCAGGTGAAGCTGCTGCGCGCGCTGCAGGAGGGCGAGTTCGAGCGCGTGGGTGGCATCAAGACGACGCGCGTGGACGTGCGCCTCATCGCCGCCACCAACAGGGATCTGCAGGCGGAGATCGAGGCCGGGCGCTTCCGCAAGGATCTGTACTACCGGCTGGCGGTGGTGCCCATCGTGCTGCCGCCGCTGCGCGAGCGCCGCACGGACATTCCGATGCTCGCCGGGCACTTCGTGGAGAAGTACAACCGCAAGCTCAACAAGAAGATCGAGAGCATCTCCGACGACGCCATGGCGCTGCTGCAGGCCTACAACTGGCCGGGCAACATCCGCGAGCTGGAGAACCTCATCGAGCGCGTGTTGCTCTTCGCCGACGGCCCCTCCATCACCGCGAAGGATCTCCCGGATCCGGTCCGCCAGGGCTCCGGCACGCCAGCGCCCGCTCTCTCGGCCGCTCCCCTGGAGGCCTCGACGGGCGAGGGAGGGCTCAAGGACATCGTCCGCATGAAGGCGGCCGAGCTGGAGAAGGACCTCATCACCAAGGCCCTGGAGGAGACGGGTGGCAACGTCACGCGAGCAGCCAGGCTGCTGCAGATCAGCCGCAAGTCCCTCCAGACGAAGATGAAGGAATTCGGCCTGCGCGACACCACCCCGCCGGACGGGCGGGACGAATCCATCGACGAGTGACCCGGGACGGCGAAATATCGCCGCGAAACCATCGGTTCGGTCCCGGCCACAACCCCTTTCCTCTCTGGGAGCCTGAATGCGGCCGCCTCTTCCCACCCTCGGACCACAGCCGAAGAAAAGCCCTGTAGGTCCGGTGATGGTCGTCTCCTTGCTGCTGGGTCTGAGCGCCGGAGGCGTGTGGTGGTGGAAGCAACGGCTCGCCTCGGAGACCCCCCCCGCCACGGCCGAGCAGCAGCTCACCGCGCCCGTGGCCATGGGCTCCGGGGAGGCCGGCTCCACCGCCGCCGCTCCTTCCGCCACCACCCCCTCGGCGGCTGCCACGGCCGCCGCCGCCGCGGCCCCCTCGGATCCGCTCACGGCGGCCGGGCTGTCGCGCGCCACCATCCGCATTGACGGCCCCATGGAGACGGCCGTCACCGCCGCCGCCGGCCCCGAGGTGGGCCCCGCGCTCGCCCAGGTGGTGACGCGCACGCTCGTGTGGTGGGTGGACGTGCCGGGAGATCTCCGGCGGGGGGACACGCTCGACGTGCTCTACCAGGTGCGCCCCAACGAGGAGCCCCTCGTGTACGCGGTGCGCTTCACCAGCAACAAGACGGGCCAGACGCACCGCGCCTACCGCTTCCAGCCCGAGGGCGACAAGAACCCTCGCTACTACCTGCCCAGTGGCGAGGAGCTGGAGCTGCGCCTGGAGAACTCGCCCCTGGACGACTACGAGCAGGTGACGTCGCTGCTGCGCGATGGCCGCCGGCACAAGGGCGTGGACTTCAAGACGCCCGTGGGCACTCCGGTGAAGGCGCCCTTCACGGGCATTGTCCGCCGCAAGAACTGGAGCTTCCGCTTCAACGGCAACTGCATCGAGCTGGAGGAGATTGGCGGCAAGCACCGCCGCGCGCTCTTCCTGCACATGGACGAGCTGCCGCGCTCGCTCAAGGTGGGAGACCGCTTCAACGTGGGCACCATGCTGGGCCGCAGCGGCAACAGTGGCCGCTCCTTCGCGCCCCACCTGCACTATCAGCTCGAGGCCGGTGACGAGCGCGTGCTGGATCCGTACGAGAGCCACCGCACCTACCGCCGCTCGCTCGCGGCGGGCCAGCGCACGGCCTTCGAGGCCGAGGTGCGCCGGCAGGATGGGCTGCTCGGCACCACGGTCGCCGGCGGATGAAGCCATCCGTTTCTTGACACCCCTGCTGGCGGCGGCTAGCGTCCCCGGACAATTTCTCAACATTTCCCGGGGGTTACGCGGCACGGGTGGTCCGAGCGGACCCCTCGCCCCGACCTCCGAGGAAGTGGTTCCGGAGGTCGGATGTCCAGGCTTCGCGCCGTAGTCGCCGCGCTGACGCTGGGAGTGCCGTTCGTCGCCACCGCGGCGGATATCACCCGCGTCGCTTCGTCCTTCGAGGACGAGGATCCATTCGGGATGTTCATCGATGTGGGCATCGAGCACTCGCAGCGGCGTACGAAGATCGTCCGCGAGGCCCTGCCCACCACCACGGGCGGGACGCGTCAGTACCAGGGCGAGCTCTGGTACAGGAGCTACGACACGCGCCTGAACCTGGACGTGGCCTTTGGCATCGCCCAGGACGTGGAGCTGTCGTTCGGGCTGCCCGTGGTGCTGCTCCAGGATGAGTCCTGGGCGTTCGTGTCGGGCACGAACCCGGGCAACTCCACCATCACGAACAACTTCGTGCGCAACAACTGCGACGGCATGGGCAAGCCCTGCTCGCTCACGACCCCCGAGCCGCTCTTCAACATGCCCGCGAACGGGTTCTTCGAGACGTTCCGCGGTGGTCTGGGCAACGCGCGCTTCGGGTTCGCGTGGTCCATCTTCAACCAGCTCAAGGACGAGACGAAGCCCACGTGGACGGTGGGGCTGGACTACGAGGCGCCCACGGCGAAGCTGCTCGACCCGAGCTTCGTGACGACCAAGGACCAGCGGGGTGCCGTTGGTGACCGGGTGCACAAGTACACGGTGTACACGGCGCTCTCGCGGCAGATCGGCCTGGCGGATCCGTACTTCCGGATGCACTACACCATCCCGGTGCGCGGCCCGGGCGCCTGGACGAACTGCAACAACCGCAACGTGGATCCGCAGAACCTCGGCCACCCGCAGAACTGCGGCGCCGCTGGGTGGGAGCGCAAGGAGACGGGCATCCAGGCGCCCCACGTGGCCGGCGTGATGTTCGGCTCCGAGTTCCAGGTGCTCGACACGCCCACGCGCAAGTTCAAGCTGGACCTGCGTGCCATCAGCAACTACGTGTCCGAGGGCCGCTACTACAACGAGATGAGCGGCCCGCTGCGCAAGCTGCTCGCCACCGGGGACTACGTGCAGATCGGCGGCCAGTTCGCCCTGACGGCCCAGCTCTCCGACTTCCTGTCCGTCCGGGGCTCGGGCATGTACCTGTACAACACGGACCACGTGCTGACCGACGAGAAGATCGGCAAGGACCTGGACGGCAACGGTACGGTGGACATCACGGGCAACACCGCCGAGCTGAACCCCAACTTCGACTACCGCACGGACTTCGTCTCGCGGCGTTTCCTCGCCACCGAGAGCAGGGACTTCCGTCTGGACGTCACCGCCACCCTGCGGTTCTGAATTTCCCCTCTCCCCTCGGGAGAGGGACGGGGTGAGGGTGCCCGCATCCCGGGTTGAACCCCCTGTCCACACGGGGGGGTCACGGGTTGAAGAACGGGCCTGGATACCCTCACCCTGACCCTCTCCCGGAGGGCGAGGGGATATTGGTGAGGACTGGACTCACTTGATGGGGTTCACCGCTTCTTGAGCCCGAGCCCCAGCCGGTACACGTCCTGTCCGGACCAACCGGCGCGCCGGGCCAGCTCGGTGCTGAGGGCCTTGAGCTTCTCCCCTCGCCCGAGCCCCTCCTCCAGCGCTCGCTGCAGCTCCTCCTCGGACCAGCGCCGCTCTCCGGTGCGCCCCTCCACCAGCACCACCACCTCACCCCGGGGCTCCTCGGCCGCGTAGCGCTCCGCCAGCGCCGACAGCGTGCCGCGCACGAACTCCTCGTGCACCTTGGTCAGCTCCCGCGCCACCACCGCGCGCCGGTCTCCCAGCGCGGCCTTCAGGTCCGTCAGCGTCTCGGCCAGCCGGCGTGGGGACTCGTAGATCCCCACCGTGGCCGACAGCGGCGCCACCTCCTCCAGCATGGCCTGGCGCTCGGGTCCCTTGCGCGGCAGGAAGCCCAGGAAGTGGAAGCGCCCGGTGGGCAGCCCCGAGGCACTCAGCGCCGCCACCAGCGCCGTGGGGCCCGGAATTGGCACCACCTTCACCCCGCGCTCGATGGCCTCGGCCACCAGCTTCTCCCCGGGATCGCTGATCCCCGGGCTGCCCGCGTCCGTCACCAGCGCGCAGTCCTCACCGGCCTCGAGCCGCTCCAGGATGCGGCCGGCGCGCTGGCCCTCGGCGAAGGCCGGCAGGCTCACCGTGTCCGCGGAAATACCGAAGTGGTCCAACAGCACGCGCGAGTGCCGCGTGTCCTCACAGGCCACGAAGGACACCGCGCGCAGCGTCTCCAGGGCGCGCGTGGAGATGTCCCCCAGGTTCCCGATGGGCGTGGCCACCAGATAGAGCGTTCCAGGCATATCCGTTCCTCACATCCCCGCGTCGAAAGCGCCCGGGAGGTGCTCCACCGTCGCGTGCTCGCCACGGCCCACCACCGAGATGACATCGAAACGGATCATCCTGTCCCGCAGCCGGTGGGCCAGGAGGTAATGCAGCGCGGCCTTCACCACCTTGCGCTGCTTGGCGAAGGACACCGTGTGGGAAGGGTCTCCCCACACCGCCGTGGAGCGCATCCGCACCTCCACGAAACACACGGTGTCCCCGTGCTCGGCCACCACGTCCAGCTCCCCGTAGCGGCAGGAGAAATTGCGCGCGCGCACCCGGTAGCCCCGTGACTCCAGGAAACGCACCGCCGCCTCCTCGCCCTCGTCCCCGAACCCCTTCCGATCCACCCCTGCCCTTCCCATCCCCACCCCTCCCGAGCCCCCTCCGTTGGGGGCCCCTCACGCCACGTGGCGCGTCCTACACACTGACAGGCCCGTCCGACAGCTGCGCCAGGCCGGGATGCGGCGTGACGTGCAGCACCTGCGTCAACGTGCCCAGGTGCTTGAGCATCCGCCCCAGCAGCGGCAGCCGGGACTCGTCGAGGCCGACCAGCGCGTCCTCCACGAGCAGCGGCAGCTTCACCCGGGCGCTCACCTTCTCCACCACCGTCAGCCGCAGGCTCAGGAAGAAGAGGTCCACCTCACGCGGAGGCAGCTCGCCCACCGGCACGCGCCGGCCCGCGGAGGTCACCACCATCGTCCGCCCATCCCGATCCCACTCCACGCCGACGTAGCGGCGCTCCGTGAGCGCGCTGAAGTACTGCACGCACCGCTCGCGCATCATCCCGATGACGGCGGCCACGTCCGTGGCCAGCAGATCCCCCGCCAGGCCGAGCACCAGGGGCGCCGGATCCTCCAGGGGCTCCATGCCGCCACCGGCCAGGTCGGCCCCCGCCATGCCCATGCCGGCCAGCTGCGGGTTGCGCGCCAGCGCGATGGACTCCTTGAGCCGGGCGAGCTCCCGCTCCACCTCGCGCAGGTCGCGCACGAAGGCGCCCTTCTCGGAGATCTTCGCGTTGAGCAGCTCGATCTGCTGGCGGAGCACCGGCAGCTGACGGATGGCCTCCTGGAACTCCGGGTGCTTCTCCACCGAGACGAGCTCGGCGCGCAGCTGGGCCACCTCGGCGCCGAGCTGCTCGCGGCGCTGCAGGCGCAGGGGAATCTCCTTGGGCGTGTCCACGTCGAACACTTCCAGGGCCTTGCGCACCGGACCGGCCTCGGCCTCGAACTCCTCGAGGATCTTCTTCTCGCGCACGGCGAACATCTCCTTGCGGCGGCCCAACCGGTCCCTGTCCTGCAGCTCGTCCACGTAGCGCATGGCGAGCACCGCGGCGAAGCCGAAGGCCGGGATGTCCAGCAGCGCCACGTACCGGGCCCAGTCGCTGAAGGAGAAGCTGACGGCGAAGCACGCCACACCCGCGGCCACGGCGATCCAGAAGTTGCGGTTGCGCACGAGCGGCTCGATGTCCGGCAGCCGCTGCGCCTCCTCCTCGGCCACCTCGCGCTCGGACTCCAGGCGCGCCAGGGCCTCGTCACGGCGCGCGAGCGACCGCGGGTAGCGCTCCGCCCGGGCCACGATGTCCTGGGGCAGACCGAACGACTCGGGCGTGGGCTCGGCGTTCCAGGCCTCCTCGGCCTGGCGCACCTTCTCCTTGAGGCCATCGGTGCCGCGCAGCTTCGACTCGAGATCGAAGACCTGGGAGTTGAGCCCGTCCACCTCGAACTGGAGGTTGTCCACCTCCCTGCAGAGCACCAGCTCCTTCTCGAGCTCGCGCACCTTCGCCTCGGCGGCGGGGATGTCCGAGACCGGTATGACACCCGGAGACGAGATGGACATGCCGGGAGAGGAATGCGCCATGCCCGGAGACGTGGGCGAGCGCATCGCGGGCATGCCCGGAGACGAGAGCGCGCGCAGGCCCGACGTGGAGGCCCGGGCCCCACCGCGAGGACGGCGCGAGGGTAGCTGCGCCGCCTGGAGGCAGAAGAGCTGCTCGAAGGTGGTGCGCGGCGGCAGACCCACCTGGCCGCGGAGGAACTGGTTGGCCTCGGCGGTGTCCTGCGTCACCAGCTCCGGCTGCTTCGTGGCGGGGTTGAGCCGGTGCAGCGAGCCGCCTCCACCCAGCTCGCGCAACACGCGGTAGGTGACGGAGTCCTGTCCCACGAAGGTGAGCGCGGCCTTGCCCGCCTTCTGCGTGGAGGCGGCGAGCGCGGCATCACCGCCCCGGCCATCCGCGTAGAGCAGCGCGAGTGACAGCCCCGCCAATGGACTCAGCTCCGGCGTGGGGGGCTTGAGGACCAGATACCCGGTCTTGAAGGCGAAACGGCCCGCCGGAGAGAACCCCCGGACGTTCTGGACGGCAACCTCGACGAAGTGCATGCGCCCCCATTCTAGCGCGCATGGGCATGAAAAAAGGGAGCGTCCTCGAAAGGACGCTCCCCAAAAAAGCACCGGCCCACGAGGGCCGGCGAGCAATCAGGCGGTCGGACCCTTGGCGGTCGTCTTGCCGGAGGCGTGGCTGGCGGCCGCGTGGCTGACAGCGGCGGCGCGGCGCATCTCCGCGTCCTCCTGGGTCTCCACGCGGGAGGCCTTGCCCTTGAGGGCGCGGAGGTAGAAGAGGCGGTTGCGGCTCACGTTGCCGCGGGAGAGGACCTCGATCTTCTCGTAGCGCGGGCTGTGCATCGGGAAGATGCGCTCCACGCCCACGCCGAAGGACACCTTGCGCACGGTGAAGGTGGCACGGTTGTGGCCCTTCTTCTTGCGGATGACGACACCCTCGAACGCCTGCACGCGCTCCTTGTCGCCCTCCTTGACCTTCCAGTGGACTCGAACCGAGTCACCGGTACGGAACTCGGTGACGTCCTTACGGAGGTTCTTGGCCTCCACGTACTCGATCGCGCTGCGACGCATGACTGACTCCAGAAAAGCTCGGACTCGGGGTACGAAAACTGAGAGCGGGCCGTACTACCAGAGAGCCGGGGGTCGGACAAGCCCGCTGAACACCGACCAATGGCCCAGGAACCGTCGGAGGGGCTACAGCTCCTCCTCTTTCTTCGACAACAGCTTCAAATCCGCCTTGTCGAACTGCAGGCGGGCATACAGGTCCGGGCGCCGCTCCCGGGTGAGCTGCAGGGCCTTCCAGCGGCGCCAACGGGCAATCCGCGCGTGATCTCCGGACTGGAGGGCGGCGGGCACCTCGGCGCCGCGGAAGACGGGCGGCCGGGTGTAGTGGGGGTGCTCCAGCAGGCCCTCCTCGAAGCTCTCCGTGACGCTGGAGACCTCGTTGCCCAGCACTCCGGGCAGCAGCCGGGCCACGGCGTCCACCACGGCCAGGGCGGCCACTTCGCCCCCGGTGAGGATGAAGTCCCCCAGGGACACCTCCCCGTCCAGGTACGGCATGACGCGCTCGTCCACGCCCTCGTAGCGGCCGCAGACGAGGATCAGCCCGGGCTCCTTCGCCAGCTCGCGCGCCCGCGCCTGGGTGAAGACGGGGCCCCGAGGGCTCATCAGCAGCACCTTCGCCCCGGCGGGGGCGCGGGCCCGGGCGGCCTCGATGGCGGCCACCAGCGGCTCCGGCTTCATCACCATGCCGGCACCACCCCCGTAGGGCGTGTCGTCGGTGACGCGGTGCTTTCCCTCGGCGTAGTCGCGGATGTACGTGACGGTGACGCCGAGCAGCCCCTTCTCCTGGGCCTTCCCGAGGATGCTCGCGCCCAGGTAGCCCGAGACGCTGTCCGGGAAGAGCGTCACCACCTCCACGGGGTACATCACTCGCCCCCTTCTGGCTCGCCCTCCGCCGACTCCTGCCCACCCACCTCCAGGTACTCCGGAGGCTTCACCACGAGCCGGCCGCCCGGGATGTCCACGGTGGAGACGAAGTCGTCGACGAAGGGCACCACCAGCTCTTCCTGGCCCTCGGCGCGGATGACGAGGTTGGGAACCTCACCGGTCTCCCAGATCTCCTCCACGCGGCCGAGCACCTTGCCGGACGCGTCCACGGCGGTGAGCCCCACCAGGTCACCCTGGAAGTACTCGTCCTCGGCGGGAGGCTCGAGGTCCTCCCGGAAGGCGAGCACTTTGGCGCCCACCAGCGCCTCGGAGGCATCGCGGCCCTTCACGCCCTCGAAGACGACGAGCATCTCCTTGGGCGTGGGCCGCACGGAAACAATCCGCAAGACGCGCTCGGCGCCGGTACGGGGACGCACGAGCACACGCTCGACATGGTCGAGCGTCTCGGACGCCGGGTCGAAGGTGCGGACGGCCACCTCTCCCTGGAGACCATGGGCGCGGGCCACATAGCCCAGCTCGAGATGGGGTTTGAGGGTCACGGGCCTTCAGGGGGTGTGGCGGGCGTGGGGGTCCCGGCCAGGGGTTGACGCCGGTCGTCCTGGATCTCCAGACGGACCTTCTGGCCCTGCTTCTGGGCCGCGGCGCCAACCAACGTCCGGAGGGCACCCACGGTGCGACCGTCCCGGCCGATGACCTTGCCCACGTCCTCGGGGGCGACCTTCAGCTCATAGAGCCGGGCCCCCTCGACGTCGGACGCGCGCAGGCTCACCTGGTCCGGTTGATCGACCAGGGCCCGCGCGAGATAGATGATGAGCTGCTCCACGCTGTCCGCTCGGCCTGCGAGGAGACTAAGCGGGCTTGGCGGCGGGGGCGGCGCGCTTGTGGCGCTTGATGAGCTCGCCCACGGTCTCGGAGGGCACCGCGCCGGACTTCAGCCAGTACTCGAGGCGCTCAGCGGCGAACTCCACCTTGGCGGGCTTGTGGTTGGGATCGTAGGAACCCACGGCCTCGAGGAACTTGCCATCCCGGGGGTTACGGGAGTCGGTGGCCACCACGTGGTAGTACGGCTTCTTCTTGGCGCCCGCGCGGGCAAGACGGAGGACAACGGCCATTTCTGATGCTCCAGGTGAAAACTGAAGGTGAGACAAGAAGGTGATCAGCTTGGAGGGGGGCGCTCTTAACGCCGCCACAAGCGGATTGTCAAGGAAGCTCGGGGTTTTGCGTCGATTCGGAGTCGTTTTCGCCACCCCGGTTGGCCAGCTGGCCACACGCTCCGGCGATATCACGGCCCCGGTTCTGCCGGATGAAGGCGGCCACGTGCCCGTTCGTGAGGAGCTCCCGGAAGCGCTCGGCGCGCTCGTCCATGGTCGTCTTGAAGCCCAGCCCCGGGTTCTCGTTGTAGGGGATGAGGTTGACCTTGGCGGGGATGTCCTTGAGCAGCTCGATGAGGCGGTAGGCGTCCTCGTCGCTGTCGTTGAAGTCCCGCAGGAGGACGTACTCGAAGGTGATGCGGCGGCCCTGGCGCAGGGGGAACTTGCGGCAGGCGTCGAGCAGCGCCGCGATGTTCCACTTGCGGTTGACGGGCATCGTCTTGGAGCGCTGCTCGTCCGTGCTCGCGTTGAGCGAGATGGCGAGCTTCACGTCCGTCTCCTGGCCGAAGCGCTCGATCATCGGCACCAGACCCACCGTGGACACGGTGATGTGGCGGTGGCTGAAGTTGGGCCCCTCCACCGACTGGAGGATGGAGAGCGCCGTCTTCAGGTTCTCGAAGTTGTGCAGGGGCTCGCCCATGCCCATGAAGACCAGGTTGGAGAGCGGGCGGTAGGTCTCCAGCTTCTCCAGCTTGCGCACCTCGCGGTTCACCGCGTGCACCTGGGCGACGATCTCCCCCGGGGTGAGGTTGCGCTTGAGGCCGAGCGTCCCCGTCATGCAGAAGCTGCACGCCATGGCGCAGCCCACCTGGGTGGACACGCACAGCGTCTTGCGGTCCTCGGAGGGCATGTAGACGGACTCGATGTAGCGGCCGTCCCGCGTCTTCCAGCGGTACTTGATGGTGCCATCCACCGAGCGCTGCTCGGCGTCCTTCACGAGGGGGACGATCTCCGCGCGCGTCTTGAGCTTCTCGCGCAGGGCCTTGGAGAGGTCCGTCATCTCGTCGAAGGAGGTGGCGCCGCGCTGGTGGATCCACCGGTACAGCTGGCCGGCCCGGAACGCACGCTCGCCCAGCTCCTCGGTGAAGAAGCGGGTGAGCCCCTCCAGGGTGAGGCTGGAGACCTCCGTGAGCTTCGCGGGCGCGGGGGCCGGCGTGGGCGCGGGGGTCGCCTGGAGCTCGGCGATCGCGGCGGGGATGTGGGAGGACTCGGGCTGCATCATGGTTCCAACGGGGGGAGTGTGGGGGTGACTTCCCACAAGATAGGACTCGGAGTCAAAGGAGGGCCCGTTCCCTCCCCTACCCTGCGCCGGACGTGGAAAAGACGGCGGCCCGGTCCCCGCGGAGGAGCGCGGGAGCCGGGCCGTGTCCCGGGCGCGAGGCCCTGCCAGCTACTTCTTGCTGGTGTACTCGTAGGGGGCGATCTCGGTCTCGCGGAAGAAGTACGCGATCTCGATCTTCGCGTTCTCCAGGCTGTCCGAGCCGTGCACCGTGTTCTGGTCGATGCTGGTGGCGAAGTCGCGGCGGATGGTGCCCGGGGCGGCATTGGCCGGGTTGGTGGCGCCCATGATGTCGCGGTTGGCCAGGACGGCGTTCTCACCCTCCAGCACCATCAGCACCACGGGGCCGGAGATCATGAAGTTGACCAGGTCCTTGAAGAAGGGACGCGCCTTGTGGACGGCGTAGAACCCCTCGGCCTGGGCCTGGGACAGGTGCTGCAGGCGGATGGCAACGGGCTTCAGGCCCTTCTCCTCGAAGCGGGAGATGATCTTGCCGATGACGCCCTTCTGGAGCCCGTCGGGCTTGATGATGGACAGCGTACGCTCGATGGCCATGGTTGATGGTCCTCGTCTGACGTGTGGGAGGTGGGACTAGCGGTTCTTCTTGGGAGCGCCGCGGCGGACGGCCTCCTGAAGCGTGGTGCCGAGCTCGGCGGGGCTGGCGGCCATGACGAAGCCAGCGGCCTCCATGGCCTTCATCTTCTCCGCGGCCGTGCCCTTGCCACCGGAGATGATGGCGCCGGCGTGGCCCATGCGCTTGCCCGGAGGAGCCGACTGGCCGGCGATGAAGCCGGCGATGGGCTTGGTGAACTCGCGCGCCACGTACTCGGCGCCGCGCTCCTCGGCGTCGCCGCCGATCTCGCCGATCATGATGACGGCGTCCGTCTCGGGGTCCGCGTTGAAGAGCTTCAGCACGTCCACGAAGTCCGTGCCGTTGACCGGGTCACCACCGATGCCCACGGCGGTGGACTGGCCCAGGCCCAGCTGGGTGAGCTGGTACACGGCCTCGTAGGTCAGCGTGCCCGAGCGCGACACCACGCCGATGCGGCCCGGCTTGTGGATGTGGCCCGGCATGATGCCGATCTTGCACCTGGCGCCCGGGGTGATGACGCCGGGGCAGTTGGGGCCGATCAGGCGAACGCCCGGCTTACCCTGCAGGTAGCGCTTGGCCTTGATCATGTCGTTGACGGGGATGCCCTCGGTGATGGCGATGATGAGGGAGATGCCCGCGTCGGCGGCCTCCATGATGGAGTCAGCCGCGAAGGGGGGCGGGACGAAGACGACCGAGGTGTTGGCGCCGGTCTGCTTCACCGCGTCGGCCACCGAGTTGAAGACGGGGACCTTGCCCTCGAAGTCGGTACCACCCTTGCCCGGCGTGACGCCAGCGACCAGCTTCGTGCCGTACTCCAACATCTGCTTGGAGTGGAACGAGCCCGCCGAGCCGGTGATGCCCTGGCAGAGGACCTTCGTGTTCTCGTTGACGAGGATGCTCATGGATTGAACCTTTCTCTGCCTGGACTACTTCAGCGCCGCGACGGCCTTTTCGGCGGCCTGGCGGAGGTTGTCGGCGGGGGTGATGGCGAGGCCGGAGTTGCGCAGCAGCTCCTTGCCCTTCTCCACGTTGGTGCCCTCGAGCCGCACCACGAGCGGAACCTTGAGCTGCACTTCCTTGGCCGCCGCGATGATGCCCTCGGCGATCACGTCGCACTTCATGATGCCGCCGAAGATGTTGACGAGCACCGCCTTCACGGCCGGGTCGGCGAGGATCAGCTTGAAGGCCGCCGTCACCTTCTCCTTGCTCGCGCCACCGCCCACGTCGAGGAAGTTGGCCGGCTGACCGCCCACCAGCTTGATGGTGTCCATGGTGGCCATGGCCAGACCCGCACCGTTCACCATGCAGCCGATGTTGCCCTCGAGCGCGATGTAGGCCAGGTCCCACTCCTTGGCCTGGGTCTCGCGCGGCTCCTCCTCGGCGACGTCACGGTACTCGAGCAGATCCTTGTGCCGGTAGAGCGCGTTCTCGTCGAAGGTCACCTTCGCGTCGAGCGCCACCACGCCGCCATCCTTGAGGATGACCAGCGGGTTGATCTCCACCAGGGCGGCGTCCGTCTCCATGTACATGCGGTAGAGCGCGGAGCAGAACTGGACGAACTTGTTCACCGTGGGACCGGTGAGGCCCAGGCCGAAGGCCAGCTTGCGGCCCTGGAAGTCCTGGAAGCCCACGGCGGGATCCACCGACTCGCGGAGGATCTTCTCGGGGCTGTGCGCGGCCACTTCCTCGATCTCCACGCCGCCCTCACGGGAGGCCATGAAGGTGACGCGCGAGGTGGCGCGATCCAGCGTCACGCCGAGGTACAGCTCCTGACCGATGGCCAGGCCCTCCTCGATGTAGACCTTGTGGACCGTCTGGCCCTCGGGCCCGGTCTGGATCGTCTTGAGCTTCATGCCCAGCATCTGCTTGGCCAGGTCCTTGGCCTCGGCGGGGCTCTTGGCGAGCTTCACGCCGCCGCCCTTGCCACGGCCACCGGCGTGGATCTGGGCCTTCACGACGACCACCGGCGTGCCCAGCTCCTTGGCGGCCGCCTCGGCCTCGTTGGGCGAGAGCGCGAGAATGCCGCGCGGCGTGGGAACGCCGTACTTCCGGAAGATTTCCTTGCCCTGGTACTCGTGGATCTTCATCGAGGCTCCGGGTGACGCGAGTGATGCGAGAGACTGGCACCCGGAAGCGAGCCCCCGGGGCGGAACGGCGCGGCTGCCTCTCTCGCGCAGAATGGCCCGCTTGGCAAGGCCCTACTGTCAAGGGCCAATCAGACGGACCAGAAAGAACCGAGGCCCCGGACCGGCGGGGAACAGCCGGACGCGGGGCCTCGTGAAAACGGTGGTGTAACGGAAGCGGCCCTGCCCTACCCCGGACCGCCCGCGGACGTCTTCTCGCCGCCGAGGTCGAAGAAGATGTCCTTGATGACCTGCTTGGTCACCTCGCGGTTCATCACCGCGATGGAGGTGGTGAGGGGGATCTCCTTGGGGCACACCTTCACGCAGTTCTGCGCCTTGCCGCAGTCCTGGATGCCGCCCGGACCCATGAGACCCCGGACGCGCTCCTCACCGTTCATCTTGCCGGTGGGGTTCATGTTGAAGAGCCGGGCCTGGCTGATGGCGGCGGCGCCGACGAAGTCGTTGTCGAGCGTCACCTGCGGGCACGCCTCGAGGCAGCTGCCGCACGTGATGCACGTGGACAGCTTGTACATCACCGTGTGGTCCGCCTGGGACTGGCGCGGGCCGGGGCCGAGGTTGTGCGTGCCGTCGATGTTGATCCACGCCTTGACGCGCTTGAGCGCCTCGAACATGCGGTCGCGCTTGACGGCCAGGTCGCGGGCGACCGGGAACTTCTTCATCGGCTCCAGGGTGATGATGGGCTCCCCGTCCCCGATGATGCGGTCGATCAGCGCCGAGCAGGCCATGCGGACCCGCCCGTTGATGTTCATGGCGCAGCTGCCGCACACCTCCTCGAGGCACGCGGCGTCATAGATGGCCGGAGCCACCTTCCGCCCGTCGGTGGTGACCGGGTTGCGCTGGATCTCCATGAGGCAGGAGATGACGTTCGCGCCCTTGCCATACGGGACGCGGAACTCGTCGAAGTGACCCGGCGCATCCGGGCCGTCCTGCCGCCAGATGCGGAAGGTGACGTGCTTCGTGGTGGTACTGACAGGCGCCTGCACGGTCGCGTTGTCCATGTCGTTCCCTCCGTCCCTTCCTTAGGCGTACCAGCGCGGCTCGGGATCGAGCACGGGCGTGGGGATGTCCTGATAGGTGATCTGCGGGCCCTCGGCCGAGTAAGCAGCCATGGTCGTCTTGGCCCACTTCTCGTGGCGCTTCTTCCAGAGCGCCATCCACTCGGGATCCTTCGTCGGATCCTTCACCTTGGGCTCGGGCAGCGAGAACTCCGGCTTGTAGTGGGCGCCGCGGCTCTCGTCGCGCTGCAACGCGCTCTTGGCGATCACCTCGGCCAGCTCGAACATGTTCCAGAGCTGGTTGACGTAGGAGATGCTCCGGTTGGCCACGTTGCCCGTGTCCAGCGCGTTGATGTTCTTCCAGCGCGCCTTGAAGTCGCGGATCTTCTCCACCGTCTTCTTGAGCCGATCGTTGTAGCGGACGACGGTGCAGTTCTCCGTCATCAGATCGCCGAGCTCCTTGGTGAGCCCGTACGCGTTCTCCGTGCCATTCATCGCCTTGATGGTGGCGAAGCGGTCCTGCCAGTACTTCTGCGCGTCGGCGAAGTACTTCTGGTTGTCCGCGTCGGTGGCGCTCTTGGACTGGCTCTTGGCGAAGGCCACCATGGCCGGGCCGCCGATCATGCCGCTGTAGATGCAGGAGAGCAGCGAGTTGGCGCCCAGGCGGTTCGCGCCATGGTAGGCGTAGTCCGCCTCGCCCGCGGCATACAGGCCGGGGATGTTGGTGGACTGGTTGACGGGGCTGCCCACCAGCGGTGTCTGCGTCTGGGGATCCGCCTCGAACTGCACGTACAGGCCACCCATGGAGTAGTGCATGCCCGGGAAGATCTTCATGGGCACGTAGCGCGGGTCATCGCCCACGAACTTCTCGTAGATCTCCATCACGCCGCCCAGCTTGGCGGTGAGCACGTGGGCCGGGATGTGCGTGACGTCCAGGTACACGGCGTCGCCGCCGCCCAGGCCGAGGCCCATCTCGCGGCACACCGTGAAGATCTCCCGGGTGGCCACGTCGCGCGGCACCAGGTTCTTGTACTTGGGGTACTTCTCCTCGAGGAAGTAGAAGCGCTCGCTCTCGGGGATGTCCTTGGGGTCGCGCGTGTCGCCCTTCTTCTTGGGCACCCAGACGCGGCCACCCTCGCCACGCACCGACTCGCTCATCAGGCGCAGCTTGTCCTCACCCGGAATGGAGGTGGGGTGCACCTGGATGAACTCGCCGTTGGAGTAGATGGCGCCCTCCATGTAGGCGCGGCCGGCGGCGGTACCGGTGTTGATGATGGAGTTGGTGGAGCGCCCGAAGACGATGCCCGGGCCACCCGTGGCGAGACACACGGCCTCGGCCGGGAAGGTGCGGACCTCGTTGGTGCGCAGGTCCATGGCCACGCTGCCGATGACGCGGCCCGTGCCGTCCTTCACCGTGCCCAGCCACTCCCAGTACTCGTACTTGGTGACGCGCCCCTCGGACTCCCAGCGGCGCACCTGCTCGTCCAGCGCGTACAGCAGCTGCTGGCCGGTGGTGGCGCCCGCGAAGGCCGTGCGGTGGTGCAGCGTGCCGCCGAACCGCCGGAAGTCCAGCAGACCCTCGGACGTGCGGTTGAACGTCACACCCATGCGGTCGAGCAGGTAGATGATGCCCGGCGCCGCGTGGCACATGCCCTTGACGGAGATCTGCTCGGCCAGGAAGTCGCCGCCGCGCAGCGTGTCCTTCACGTGGATGTCCGGAGAGTCACCCTCACCCTTCGTGTTCACCGCGCCGTTGATACCGCCCTGGGCGCAGACCGAGTGGGAACGCTTCACCGGCACGAGGGACAGGATGTCGACCTGGTGGCCGGCCTCGGCAAGCTTGATGGTGGTCATCAGCCCGGCGAGTCCGCCGCCCACCACCGTGAACCGCGCTGCTGCTGCCATGCTGCGTCTCCTTGGTGACCGGAGGACCAGACGCCTCTGGGGGGCAGGGCCAGCGCCGCGACTCCGCGAGCGCGACGCTCGGACCTCCGGTGCGAATGCTACCGGCTAGTTAACTGGTGAATTCAGCGAGCCGCAAAGATTACTGGAGCGGGGGGATAAGCCCGTTCCATCTCCGGCATCAGCCCCGCTCGTGGGGGAGTGAGGGTCGTCACGCCCTACCTGGGGGAAGACCCTCACCCCGGCCCTCTCCCAGGGGGAGAGGGGGATGCTGACTAGAGCTTCACTTCGCCGACGGTCTTCTTCACCGACTCGAAGGACTTGTTCATCTCGGCCTTCTCGGCGTCGTTGAGCTGCACCTCGACGATCTTCTCCACGCCGCCCGCGCCGATCTGCGTGGGGACGCCGAAGAAGTAGCCGTTGATGCCGTACTGCCCCTCGAGCAGGGCGGCGGCCGGCAGCACGCGCTTGCGGTCGAGCAGGTAGCTCTCCGCCATGGCGATGGAGCTGGAGGCGGGAGCGAAGTAGGCGCTGCCCGTCTTGTAGAGGTTCACCAGCTCGGCGCCGCCCTTGCGGGTGCGGTCGATGATGGCGTTCAGCTTGTCCGCGGGGATCAGCTGGGTGAGGGGCACGCCGCCCACGGTGCTGTGGCGGACCAGCGGCACCATGTCGTCGCCGTGGCCGCCGAGCACCAGGGCCTCCACGTCACGGATGGAGCAGTTGAGCGCCTCGGCCACGAAGCACTTGAAGCGGCTGGTGTCCAGCACGCCCGCCATGCCGACGACCATGTTCTTGGGCAGACCGGCGATCTTGTGGAGCGCGAACACCATCGCGTCCAGCGGGTTGGCCACGTTGATGACGAAGGCGTTGGGGCAGTGCTGCTTGATGTTGCCCGCCACGTCCTTCATGATCTTCAGGTTGACCTCGAGCAGGTCCTCGCGGCTCATGCCCGGCTTGCGGGGCACGCCGGCCGTGATGATCACCACGTCCGAGCCGGCCACGTCCTTCCAGTCGGTGGAGCCGGTCACGCGGCAGTCATAGCCGTCCACGGCGGACAGCTGGTTGATGTCCAGGGCCTTGCCCTTGACCAGACCCTCGGCCACGGGGATGTCGTAGAGGACGACGTCGCCGAGCTGCTTCTGCACCGCGAGCAGGGCCAGGTTGCCGCCGATCTGACCGCCGCCGATGAGACCAATCTTCTTCTTGGTGTGAGCCATGTGGGGTGTCTCCTCGTGACGACTACATGTTCTTGATGATGGCCTGGCCGAACTCCGAGCACTTCACCTCGGTGACGGTGCCCTGGCCCTCCTGGCGCATCAGGCGGGCGAAGTCGTAGGTGACCGTCTTGTTCGCGATGGCCTTGTCCATGCCCTGGATGATCAGGTCGGCGGCCTCGTTCCAGCCCATGTGGCGCAGCATCATCTCGCCGGAGAGGATGACCGAGCCCGGGTTCACCTTGTCCAGGTCCGCGTACTTGGGCGCGGTGCCGTGGGTGGCCTCGAAGACGGCGTGGCCGGTGACGTAGTTGATGTTGCCGCCCGGCGCGATGCCGATGCCGCCCACCTGCGCGGCCAGCGCGTCCGAGAGGTAGTCACCGTTGAGGTTCAGCGTGGCGATCACGTCGAACTCGTCCGGACGCGTCAGCACCTGCTGCAGGGTGATGTCCGCGATGGAGTCCTTGATGATGATCTTCCCGGCGGAGACCGCGGCCTTCTGCTCGGCGTTGGCGGCGTCCTCGCTCTTGGCGGCCTTGGTGGCCTCCCACTGATCCCAGGTGTAGACCTTGTCACCGAACTCGCGCACCGCCAGGTCGTAGCCCCACTTGCGGAAGGCGCCCTCGGTGAACTTCATGATGTTGCCCTTGTGCACGATCGTCACGCTCTTGCGCTTGTGCGTGATGGCGTACTCGATCGCGGCGCGCACCAGGCGCTCCGTGCCTTCCTTCGACACGGGCTTGATGCCGATGCCCACGCCCTCGGGGAAGCGGATCTTGCCGGCGTCCTTCGGGAACTCCTTCTTCAGGAACTCGAGGAACTTCGCGGCCTGGGGGCTGCCGGCCTCGAACTCGATACCGGCGTAGATGTCCTCGGTGTTCTCCCGGAAGATGGTCATGTCGACCTTCTCGGGGGTCTTCACCGGGCTGGGCACGCCCTTGAAGTAGCGGACGGGACGCAGGCAGACGTACAGGTCCAGCATCTGGCGCAGCGCGACGTTCAGCGAGCGGATGCCACCGCCCACCGGCGTGGTCAGCGGGCCCTTGATGCCCACCAGGTACTCGCGGAACGCGGTGACCGTCTCGTCCGGCAGCCAGTTGTTGACCGTCTTGAAGGCCTTCTCGCCGGCCAGCACCTCGAACCAGGAGATCTTCTTCTTGCCCTTGTAGGCCTTCTCCACCGCCGCATCGAAGACGGCCTGCGAGGCGCGCCAGATGTCGCGGCCAGTGCCGTCACCCTCGATGTAGGGGACGATGGGGTGATCCGGCACCGTCAGCTTGCCGTTCTGCAGGGTGATCTTCTCGCCGCTCGGAGGGGCCATGAACGAAGCTCCTGACACTTGGGATGGGTGTGACCTTGTGGGCGGCGGATGCTTTGCAACACTGGCCCCCCGCGTCAAGGACGTTCGGTTGCCCTCCGTGCGGCCTGACTTATCGGATCCAATCCCGGACAGCGCTGCGTCTCGACTGTCCTGAGTTCGTGGCCCTGTTTCCGGCCCTACCTCGGAAGACACCCCGCCCGCTCAGCGCCGCTCCACGTCCCACCAGCCAAAGTGCATCGTCCGCTGCTCCAGCAGCTGCACCCAGCCGGGCGCGTGCCCGTAGGTTCGCGGCAGGAGGTCCGCGGCCTCGAGGGCCCTCGCCGTCTCCGCGAAGGACCAGAAGTACAGCGTCACCTCCTGGTCCGCCGTCTGGATCCGGCGCCGGGCCTCCTCGTGCCCCTCCAGCCACGGACGCCGTTCGAGCACCGTGAAGAGCAGGCGCCCTCCTGGCCTCAGCGCCTCGGACACGTGGCCCAGGGTTCTCGCCAGGTCGTCGCAGAAGTCGAGGCACCCCACCGCCAGCGCCACGTCGAAACGGCCGAGTTCTGCGGGCACCGGCTCCCGATAGCTGTGTACCCGGTACTCGCCAGACGGCCGACCCTCGCGCGCACGCTCGAGCATCTCGGGTGAGAGATCCAACCCCACGACCTCTACGGTCGGCGCCAACTCCCGCGTCAGCTGGCCTGGACCGCATCCCACATCGAGCACCCGGCGGCCCGGTGACACCGTCTCCCCGAGGAACCGCTCCACCCTCCCCTCGTACCGGTGCAGCACGGGGAAGAAGGCCTCGTAGGCTCCGGCGATCTCTCCGTAGATACGCCGGACTCCCTGCTCCTGTTCGTCGGTGGTTGGCATCTCGCGCGCGAGCGTAGACCCTCACCCCTCCCCTCTCCCAGAGGGCGAGGGAGTTACGCGAATCGAGCGGTCATGACCGATACTCCCGGCCGTTCATGCGACTTCTCTCCCTCGCCGGTCCGCTCGTCCTCCTCGCCCTCGGCATGGCGTGGCTCGTCCCCGCCGTCCTCCTCACCGGCGGCGGTCCCCAGGGCATCCCCTGGTGGCGGTACGTTGTGCTCCTCTTGCTCGTCCTGGCCGTGGGTCTCGCCTGGCTCCTGGGCTCCCGGGGGATCGCGCTCGGGATACTCGCCGTGCTCTGCGCCGCCGTGTTCGTCTGGACGCGCACCGTGCGGCCCTCGCTCACCCGCGACTGGGCTCCGGATCTCGTCCGCACCGCCCGCGCCGAGGTCCAGGGCTCCCTCGTCACCCTCCACGACATCCGGAACTTCCGCTACCGCAGCACCACCGACTGGGACGCCTCCTGGTACTCCGCCACCTACGACACCCGGGACCTCGTCCGCGCCTGGTTCATCGTCGAGCCCTTCTCCGGCTTCGAGGGCGCCGCCCACACCATGGTCAGCTTCGAGTTCTCCGGCGATCGCTTCGTCTCCTTCTCCGTGGAGATCCGCCGCGAACACGGGGAGACGTACTCGGTCCTCGGCGGCCTGTTCCGCCAGTACGAGCTCATCTACGTCGTCGGCGACGAGCGCGACCTCATCCAGCTGCGCAGCAACCACCGCCGCGATGACGTCTACCTCTACCCCGTCCGCGCCTCCCAGGAGCGCACCGTCGCCTTCTTCCTCGACATGGTGCAGCGCATGCGCGACCTCCAGGCCCGGCCCGAGTTCTACAACTCGTTCACCAACAACTGCACCACCAACCTCGTGCGGCACCTCGAGAAGGTCAGCGAGACCAACGTCCCCTACGATCACCGCACCCTGCTGCCCGCCTACTCCGACTCGCTCGCCCTCGCGCTCGGGTTGATCGACTCCGACGTGGGCCTCGCCGAGACGCGCGAGCGCCATCGCATCAACACGCTCGCCCTCGCCGCCCAGGACCGCGACGACTTCCCGCTGCGCATCCGCGGGCGGACCCCGGCCGCGACTCCCGCCGCCGCGGCCTCGGGCCCCTGATCCACTTCGCACCCCGGCTCACCGCAGGCGGGTCAGCACCGCTCCCTCGGGTCCGAAGTTCCTCCACACCGCCACGTAGAGCTCCTGAAGTTCCGTGGGGCTCAGCCCTTCGCTCATCTCTCCCCGCTTGGACACGCGAGCCGGTGAGGATGGGACATCGTTTTTTTCGTGCCCGCATGTCCGCTCACCATGTGGCCCTGCGAGCCGCTCCATGCCCTTCCCATCCACGAGCGCACAGGCCTACTTCCCAGGTCTGGTGGACACTGTCGGAATGTTGAATACTCCGGGAGCCATGCAACAAGTAGTTTCCCAGAATACCTCTGGTTCGATGGGCTCCCAGCTCCTCGCCGACTACCTGCGCGAGGATGGCGCCGCGCGCGAGGCCGATGTCGCCCGCTTCATCTGCTCCGCCGCGGCGTGCTTCGTGCTCGCCACCCTCCTGCTCGGACCCGCCATCGGCTGGCCCCGCGCCCTCGCCGTGGCCAGCATGGCCGCGGCCTACGGTGTCTATTACGGCGTCCTCTCCCGGGTGCTCCAGCGCGGGTGGTTCCATCCCGCCATCTGCTGGTTCAACGTCAGCCTGGAGATCTTCGTGGGTGTCTTCGAGTTCCTGCTCGACCTGCACTTCGAGAACGCCGAGCAGGCCCTCACCAACCCCACCTCGCTCCTGTGGGGCGCGTTCATCATCCTCGCGTCCATGCGCTCCAACCGGAGGCTGGCCATCTTCGCCGGAGCCCTCGCCGCCACCGCGTCCCTGCTCCTGTACTGGCTGCTGGCCTGGCCCCGGCTGCAGGCCCCCGTGCCCCTGATGCTGTCTCCGCCGCTCATCACCCTGCGCGCCCTGTACCTGCTGCTCACCGGCTGTGTCGCGGCGCTCGTGGCCAACCACCTGCTGCGCAAGGCCGAGGAGGCGCTGCGGGCCGTGCGCGCCCGGGATCTGCTCGGCAAGTACTTCCTCCACGAGCGGCTGGGCGTGGGCGGCATGGCCGAGGTCTTCCGCGCCACCTACAGCCCCGAGGGCGGCTTCGAGAAGCGCGTGGCCCTCAAGCGCATCCTCCCGAGCCATGCCGGGGATCCCCACTTCGTCACCCTCTTCCGGCGCGAGGCCGAGCTGGGCTCGCTGCTGCACCACCCCAACATCGTCCAGGTGCTCGACGTGGGCCGCTTCGGCGACACCTGCTTCATGGCCATGGAGTTCATCGAGGGCGTGTCATTGCGCGAGCTGCTCCGCGCCCGAGGCCCCCTCCCCCTGGCCGCGGTGACGTACCTGGGCGCCGAGCTCGCCGCCGGGCTCGACTACGTCCACCACCGCACCGCGAGCGATGGCACGCCGCTCAACCTCGTGCACCGGGACATCAACCCGCCCAACATCCTCCTGTCCCGCATCGGCGAGGTGAAGCTGGGGGACTTCGGCATCGCCCGCGCGGCCCACCACGTCTCGCTCACGCTCGCGGGCCGGGTCGTCGGCAAGCCCGGGTACATGGCCCCGGAACAGGCCCGCGCCGAGCCGTTCGACGCCCGCGCGGATCTGTTCGCGCTCGGCCTCACCTTGTACGAGGCCCTCACCGGCCGCCGCGTCATCCCCTGCGAGGCGCGTCAGGATCCCCGCTGGGGCTTCACTCCGAAGCTCTTCCCTCCTCCGTCCGCCTTCCGCCCGGAGGTGTGTCCGCTCCTGGATGCCATCGTCCTGGAGCTGCTCCAGTGGGATCCGCGCGAGCGCACTCCGGGGGCCCTGCGGCTGCGGGAGCAGCTGTGCTCGCTGACCGACGAGGCCGCGCCCTATCCCCAGGGCCAGGCCCTGCTCGCCCGCGCCGTCCACGAGGCGCTCGCCAGCAGGCCCGCGGAGCCCGCCGTCACGCAGATGCCCCAGGAGTCCGCGCCGCGGGGAGTCCGGCCGCGGCCCCCGGGTCCGGTGCCGGCGAGGAACCTGGCCCAGACACGGCTCGACTTCCGGCCGTCCCGCCCCGTCCCCGCCGTCGCGGGCGATCGCACGCGACGCTGAGGGACAGAGCCCTCCGCGCTCACTCGAACTCGAGCGCCCGCTGGAAGTCCGCCGGGTTGGTGGCCGCGCTCTGCGCCGTCTCCAGGGTGATCTCCCCCTGCTTGTAGAGGTAGCTCAGGTGCTGATCGAAGGACTGCATGCCGAACATGTCCCGGCCCTTCTCGATCACGTCCTTGAGCTCGTTGGCCCGGTCCTCGCGGATGTACTGCTCCACCGACTTGGTCTGGACCATGATCTCCAGCGCCACGGTGCGCCCCTTGCCGTCCGCCTTCGGCAGCAGCCGCTGCGAGATGGTCGCCTTGAGGCTGTCCGCCAGGCGCATGCGCACCATCGACTGCTCCTCGGCGGGGAACACCGAGATGAGCCGGTTGATGGTTCGCGACGCGTCCGTCGTGTGCACCGTGGAGAGCACCAGGTGCCCCGTCTCCGAGGCCTTGAGCGCGATGTCGATCGTCTCCGTGTCGCGCATCTCGCCCACGAGGATGACGTCCGGATCCTGGCGCAGCGCGGCGCGCAGGGCGATGGCGAAGTTCTCCGTGTCCGGGCCGATCTCCCGCTGCGAGATGGAGGACTTGATGTTCTTGTAGATGAACTCGACCGGGTCCTCGATGGTGAGGATGTGCAGGTTCTCGGTGCGGTTGATCTGATCGATCATCGCCGCGAGCGTGGAGCTCTTGCCCGAGCCCGTGGCTCCCGTCACCAGCACGAGGCCACGATCGTTGGCGGCGATCGTCTTGAGCACCTGCGGCAGCCCCAGCCCGTCGATGGTGGGGATCTCATCCGGGATGATGCGCAGGATGCACGCGAGCGTGCCCCGCTGCCGGTAGATGTTCACCCGGAAGCGCGCCACCCCGGGCAACCCGTAGGAGGTGTCGTACTCCTGCAGGCTGTCGAGCTGGGTCTTCGTCAGCGGATCGCTGATGATGTGGAGCGCGACCTGTTTGGTGTGGTCCGGATGGAGCTTCTCCATCTTCAGCGGTCGCAGCACTCCATTGACCCGGTAGATGGGAGGATCGCCCGGCCGGAAGTGGATGTCCGAAGCGCCATTCTGCACGCCGACCGTGAGCAGCTTGTTGAGCGTTGCCTGATCCACTGGGGAATGACCTCTCTCGTCGGCCGGGGATTCTAGGCAAGCCCTCCGGCCCCGCCAAGAAGATGACGGGGATTCCCCCACACTTCCGCCCCCTTGCCCCCTTCTCTGTTTTTCACCAGGCCGTCACACCTGGGGCATCTGGCACGCGGTAGGAATTCCGAGTAGGACATTGCCCCGTTCTCCGGCTCCGTTCAGGCGAGGCTCACCCTGTTCCAGGTCAAGGTCGATCAGTCGAACACGCTCGTGGAAGTCACCCTGGAAGGGTCCATCCGCGCGGAGGAGATGCAGCAGTTCGTCGAGCAGGCCGTGAGCGCCGTGAAGTCGCTCGCGGAGGGCGGGCGCATCGTCAGGGCCCTGGCCGACCTGCGCCACCTGAAGACCACCTCGCCCGAGGCGGCGGAGCTCCTGCGCCAGGGCCAGGAGGCCGCGATGCGGGCCGGCATGCGGCGCATCGCCGAGGTCGTCGGCAGCGAGCTCACCGCCCTCCAGCTCAACCGCATCGCCCGCGGCAGCGGCATGGACCGCATCCTCCGCCGCTTCCCTGGCGAGCCGGAGGCCCGCTCCTGGCTCCTCGCGGCCGACGACGCGCTCGACGCCGCGTGACTCAGGCCCCCCGGGCCCGCTCGCGCAGCACCGTCCGCTCCACCTTGCCCATGGCGTTGCGCGGCAACGCCTCGATTCCCAGGAAGCGCGCCGGTACCTTGAAGCCCGCCAGCGACTCGCGGCACCAGGCTCCCAGCTCCTCCGGCACGGGCAGCCCGTCGCGGGTGGCCACGAACGCCACCGGAACCTCGCCCCAGCGCTCGTCCGGCACGCCCACCACCGCCGCCTCCTGCACCGCCGGGTGCGCCGCCAGCACCGCCTCCAGCTCCGCCGGGTAGATGTTCTCCCCTCCCCGGACGATCAGGTCCGTCCTCCTCGACAGCACCGTCAGCCGGCCCCGCTCGTCCAGCACCCCCACGTCCTTCGTCCTCAGCCAGCCGTCCCGGAATGCCTCGCGCGTGGCCTCGGGCCGGTTCAGGTAGCCCGCCATCACCGTGGGGCCGCGGACCTCGATGTCCCCTTCTCGCCCTGACGCCAGGGGCTCGCCTCCGGGCCCCACGATGCGCACCTGCAACCCCGGGAGGGGACGGCCCGCGGTACGCCCGTCCGCCTCGTCCGGGCTCTCCGTGGTCACCTGCGCGCAGGCCTCCGTCAGCCCGTAGGTCTGGAGCCCCTGGATTCCCGCCGCCCTCGCTCGGGCCAACAGTGGCGCGGAGACAGGGCCTCCGCCAATCAGGGCACACCGGAACGTGGCCGGGACGGGGCGATCCTTCCGCGCCTCCAGCACCCGCTCCAGGGTGGTGGCCACGAAGCTCGCGTGCGTGACGCCTTCCTCGTCGATCGCCCGGTTGGTGTCCTCCGCGTCGAAGCGCTCCCTCAGCACCAGGCAGCCTCCGTCGTACGCGGTGCGCGTGAGCATCCCCAGGCCCCCCACGTGGAAGAGTGGCAAAGTGCCCAGCCAGTGCGGCGCCGGGTGGGAGCCCAGGTTCGCCTCGGACGCCCGCGCCGAGGCCCGGAAGTTCCCCTCCGTCAGCACCGCCCCCTTCGGCCGGCCCGTCGTCCCCGAGGTGAAGAGGATGACTCGGGGGGTCTGTGCCTCCTGTGGCGCGCAGTCGGGCACGGGGGTGGTCACCGTGTCCGTGAAGGTCTCGAGGGGCTCGGCTCCCGGGAGGCGCTCCGCCAGTCCCGTGAGCGCCAGGGTGAGCCTCGGGGACACGTCCTCGCGCAGGGGCTGGAGCTCCGCTCGCGTGAGCCTCGCGTTGAGCGGCGCCAGCACCGCTCCGATGCGTCCGAGTGCGAAGAAGAGTTGCGCCACCGCCGCGTGGTTCGTCGCGAGCAGCGCTACGCGATCTCCTGGTTTCACGCCCCGCGACTGGAGCGCGGCCACCCACCGGCCCACCTCGGTGTCCAGCTCACGGTACGTCCACCGGTGGTTCGCGAAGGTGAGCGCTGGCGCCTCCGGCCTCGTATCGGCGCCGGTTCGGATGGGGCACGTCCACTGCATCAGTTCACTCCCTGGCCCGGTGTCCGCAGAAGCTGGATCCGGCCTCGCACCGGGCGGAATGGATGGTTCCCGGGCTCGTCCTTGAAGAGGTGTCCCACCCCGAGCCCCGATGCGTACCTCCCCGAGGGCAACGCCGCCGCCAGGTGCGCCGCTCCCGCTCTCGCGATCACCCCGTCCAGCGAGCTCGTCACGTAGGAGCCCATGCCTCTGCTCGCCGCCTCTCGCGCCAGCTTCAGTGTGGGGAGCAAGCCGCCCAGTACCATCGGCTTGAGCACCAGGATCTTCACTGTGCTGGGGTGGTTCAGGATGTGCCTCGTGGCCTCGGGGAGGCACAGGGATTCGTCTGCAGCCAGTGGGCAGGGAGTGTGCTCGCTGAGGCGCGCCAGGGCCTCGGTGTTCTCCGGCGCCACCGGTTGCTCGCATAGCTCGAGGTCGTAGCGGCTCAGGGCTTCGAGCGCGGCTCTCGCCTCTGGCTCCGTCCAGGCCCCGTTCGCGTCCACTCGCAGGCGGATGGTGTTTCCCACCTCGCTTCGCACGGCGGACAGTCTTGCCACGTCCTCCGCCAGGGGGCGCCCGGCGACTTTGATCTTCAGCGTTTCGTAGCCCTCCGACACCGCCCGGAGCGCCTCTTCCGCGAGATTCCGCGGCGATGTGGCTCCCAGGAGCGCGTTGACGTGGAGGTCTGTTCTTGCGTCCACCGAGAGCAATTGGCTCAGGGGGAGACCCCGGCGCTGGGACTCGAGATCCAGGAGCGCTTGTTCCACGGCGTGTCTCGCCGCGGGTACCCGGGTGGGAAATCCCTCACCCCAGCCCTCTCCCAGAGGGAGAGGGAGCAGACACGGATCCAACCTGGGAGCCGTGGCACCCTCACCCCGTCCCTCTCCCGGCGGGCGAGGGGTTATTGGGCTCGGTGTGGCGATGTTGGTGACAGTGCGCACCTTCGCCAACAGCTCGTTCAGGGTCCGCTCGCAGTCGCTCGGCGACTCCGTGCCGAACTCCTCCAGCGGCATCGCCTCCCCCTGCCCGACCCTCCCCTCCTCGTCCTCCAACCGCACCACGAAACCCTCTCGCGCCTCGTAGGTGCCCCTCGCCGTCCTCAGCGGGTTCACCATCTCCAGGCGCAGCGCGTGGAGGGCCGTCTTCGTGATGCGCATCGCCCTACCTCAGGTACAGCCCCACCGAGAACAACAGGCCGAACACCAGCTGCAGCCGCGCCGTCCCGCCCAGCGCCGGGTTCAACGCCGCTCCCTGCGCTCCCAGCACCAACTTCAGCGGCGGCACCGCCACCGGTGCGCTCAGCAGCGCCAACAGCACCCACGGGCTCGCCAGCCCCAGGCCCCACATCGCCAGCGGCGTCGCGAACGCCGCCACCAGCAGCACCACGTACTCCGCCTTGCCCGCCGTCGTGCCGAAGCGCACCACCAACGTCCGCTTCCCCGCCTTCACGTCCGTCGTCGCGTCGCGCAGGTTGTTCACCACCAGCAGCGCCGTTCCAATCGCCCCCACCGGAATCGCCGCCCACCACGCCGCCGGGCTCACCGTCAGCGCCTGCACGTAGAACGTCCCCGGCACCGCCACCAGCCCGAAGAAGAGGAAGACGAACACGTCTCCCAGCCCATGGTACGCCAGTGGGAACGGGCCTCCCGTGTACGCGTACCCCGCCGTCACCGACGCCAGCCCGATCGCCACGATCGGCCAGCCCCCCTCCACCACCAGGTACACCCCCGTCGCCACCGCCAGCCCGAAGCACGTCAGCGCGCTCGCCAGCACCACGCCCGGGGCAATCAGCCCGCTCTGCGTCACCCGCTGCGGCCCCAGCCGCTCCTCCGTGTCCGCGCCCTTCTTGAAGTCGTAGTAGTCGTTCGTCAGGTTCGTGCCGATCTGGATCAGCATCGCCCCCACCAGCGCCGCCAGGGCCGGCAGCCACCGGCCCACGCCCAGCCCGTACGCCAGCGCCGTTCCCACCATCACCGGCACCAACGCCGCCGTCAGCGTCTTCGGCCTCGCGGCCATCAACCACGTCTTCAGGGTGGGGCGGGGCGCCTCCACCGCGGGTGCAATCGCGTTCATGGAATCAATGGCTCTCGGCAACTAGCCGTTGCCCCCCGCCGCGCTCTTGTCGGGCACGGGGATCTCGGGCACGGCGTTCTCGAACTCGGGGGACTCGTACCAGGGCGTCTGCAGGAAGGAGAGCACCTCGCGCGCGTACTCCTCCGGCACTTCCAGATGCGGGGCGTGCGTGCAGTCCTCGAACGTGCGCCGCCACACCACCGGCAGATCCACCGCCATCCTCCGGGCGATCTGCGTGAACTTCTCGTCCTGCGCCCCCGTCAGCAGCAGCGTGGGCAGCCGCTGGCGCTGCAGCTCCGGCCAGTAGTCCGGCTGCACCGCCAGGCCCAGGCACTCCAGCGCCCCCACCAGCCCCTCCACCGTGCACTGGTGGCGCCGCGCCCGGAGCTCCGCCTGCTGCTCCGCCGGCAGCTTGCGCACCCCCGCGAACAACGGCAGCGACTCCCAGTACTCCATGAAGGCCGGCACGCCCTTCTGCCGCAGCATGGCCGCCAGCTGCGCGTCACTCACGCGCCGCTCCGTCCGATGCTGGCGCCGGTGCAGCCCCGGCGAGCCACTCTCCATGATGAGCCGCCCGAAGCGCTCGGGCCGGCTCAGCGCCGCCGCCAACGCGAAACGCGCGCCCTGCGAGTACCCGAGCAGGTTCGCTTTCGGCTCCCCCACCTCGTCCAGCACCCGGAACACCGCGTCGATCGTCTCCAGGAAGCCGTCGCGTCCCGTCCTCGTGGGCAGCGGCGTCTCCCCATGCCCCGGCAGATCCACCGCGATGGCGCGCACCTTGCCGCTCATCAACGGCCTCAGGTGATCGAACGCCGACCGGTTCCCCGTGAAGCCATGCAGGAGGAGGAGCGGGTACGGACCCTCTCCCCACGTCTCGTACGCCATCTTCAGAGCCATGGGCCTTCTCCCAGTGCGGCCGCCATCCTCGCGAACAGCTGCCGGTGCAGATCCACGTTCCTCGCCCGCTCCGCCACCTTCACTTCAATGAGGTGGACCCCACCCTTGAGCCCTTCGGCCACGGCCGACCGCAACGACGCGGGCGAGTCCGGACGCCGGAAGCGGGCCTGGTAGAGCCCCGCCGCGTGCGACAGGTCCACCCCGTGCGGCGTGCCCCACAACGGCTCGTAGTGCGACTTCACACCCTCGGCCTGGGCGATGGGAAGGAAGGAGAAGATGCCTCCTCCGTCATTGTTCACCACCACCACCGTCAGTGGCACCCCGCCGCGGCGCGCCGTCAGCAGCCCGCCCACGTCGTGCAGGAAGGCCAGATCTCCCGTCAGCAGCACCGTGGGCCGCCCCGATGCCGCCGCCACGCCCAGCGCGCTCGAGACGATGCCGTCGATGCCGTTGGCGCCCCGGTTGGCGAGCACCCGCAGCCCCCGGCCCATGGACGGCGCGAAGGCGTCCACGTCACGAATGGGCATGCTGCTGGACACGAAGAGGTTCGCCCCGTCCGGCATCGCCGCCACCACGTCGTGCGCGATGCGCATCTCCGTCAGCGAGGAATCCTCCGAGAACGCCGACTCCAGCGCCGCCCGCGTCCACTGCTCGGCCCACAGGAAGCTCCGCGCCCAGGGGCCCAGGCCCCTCGAGAGCCCCTGGCTCAGCGCCTCGCACGCCGCCACCGCCGAGCCCTCCACCACCCGCGACGCACGGTGCGCCGGATCGTAGAGCCCTCCCTCGTCGCTGAAGACCACGATCTCCGCGCCCGAGCCGTCGATCCACGCCTGCGGCCCCTTGGGCGTCAGGCCTCCGCCGAAGCGCAGCACCAGCTCCGGCCGGTGCGCCCGGGCGAAGGGCTCGTGCCGCAGCATCGCGTCGTAGAGCGACACCGTGGCCGGGCCACCGCCGTAGCGCGCCTGGGAGGTGGCCTCGGCCAACACCGGGTAGCCGGTGGCCTCGGCCAGCGAGGCGATCGCCTCCGCGAAACCATCGTTCTCGTCCCGGGGTCCGCAGACGATGACGCCCCGCTCGGTGGCCGCCACCCGCGCGCGAATCTCCTCCAGGACCTGCGCATCCGGCTGGCGCGCCGGCGGGACGATGCGCGTCAGCGGCGCTCCCGGCCTGCCCTCCCGCGCCAGCGAGGAGAGGTGCTTGGCATCGAAGGTGCCCGGCGTGGGCGCGAGCGGCTCGCGGAACGGCACGTTGAGCTGCACCGTGCCCCGGGGCGCCCGCGAGGCCACGGAGACGGCCCGGGCCACGGTGGCGCGCAGGTGCACCAGCGCCGCATCGTCCGCCTCCGGCAGGCCCACGTCCGCGTACAGCCTCGCGAAGTCCCCGAAGAAACGCGCCTGCGGCACCGTCTGCGGCGCGCCCCACCCCTGCAGCTCCAGGGGCCGGTCCGCCGTCAGCACCACCAGCGGCACCTGCGACATGGCCGCCTCGATGACCGCCGGGTAGAAGTGCGCGCCCGCCGTTCCACTCGTGGCCACCAGCACCACCGGCGCCCGCGACTGCTTGGCCAGCCCCAGCGCGAAGAAACCGGCGCTGCGCTCGTCGATGACGGACCAGGCGCGCAGCCCGTCCGCCCGGGCACAGGCCAGCGCCAGGGGCGAGGAGCGTGAACCCGGGCACACCACCGCGTGCCTCACGCCTCCCCGAACCAACTCCTCCACCAATGCCCGCGCCCACAGTTGATTCAGGTTGGCGTCAGACATGTCCTCCTCCGAGCGCGCGCAGCATGGCCAGGCTCTTCATCTCCGTCTCGCGCCACTCCGCCTCGGCGCTTGAGCCCGCCACGATACCAGCACCCACGAAGAGTCGAGCCTGGGATCCCTTGATGCGCGCCGAACGCAGCGCCACCATCTGGTGCGCCCGCCCGGGTCCTACCCATCCGACCGGCCCCGCGTACCAGCCGCGATCCAACGCCTCGTGCTCCACCAGGAACTCCAGTGCGCGCTCCCGGGGCGTTCCTCCCACCGCCGGTGTGGGATGCAGCGCCGCCACCAGCTCGGCCACCCCCACGCCCTCGCGCAGCTCGGCGCGGATGCCCGTGCGCAGGTGCGCCACGTTCTTCAAGGTGAGCAGCGCCGGCTCCGCGTCCGCCTCCAGCTGCTCCGTCAGCGGCTTGAGCGCCCGGAGGATGTAGCGCACCACCGCCTCGTGCTCGCGAAGGTCCTTGTCGCTTCCCCCCAGCGCCCCGGCCTGCGCGGGCGCCGCCGAGCCGGCCAGCGCCTCCGTCTCCAGATGACGCCCCTCCACCCGGCACAGCGTCTCCGGCGTGGCGCCCAGGAAGGCCGCTCCGTCCGGCGCCCGGAAGAGGAAGGTGGCACAGCGCGGGTTCTGCTCGCGCAACCGGGCCAGCACCTCCACGCGATCAAAGGAGGACTCGCCCTCCACCTCCACCGCCCGGGCCAGCACCACCTTCTGGAGGCCCCCGGCGTTGATCGTCTCCACCGCCCGCTCCACCCGTCCCTCGAAGTCCGGCCGCGACGAGGCCAGCCGCAGCGCCTGCGAGCCATTCCGGGCCTGACGGTGTCCCGCGGGGAAGTTCGCCCCCACCCGTCCCAACAGCGAGCGCACCACGTCCTCGGCCCCGGGGCCCTCGGGAGCGAAGGCCGCCACCATCAGGCCCGGGCCCTCGCGCCACACCACCACCTCGGGCAGCGTCCACCGCCCGAAGCCGAACGCCCCCCACCCCGAGTCCCCGCCCGCCGTCGAGAAGCGCATGCCCCCGAACCAGGGTCCCGGCAGCGCCGCGGGCGCCTCGCCCAGCCACCGCACCGAGTCCAGTGCCGACAGCTCCCGGAGCACCGCCTGGGCCCGCGCCCCACTGCTGGCCTCCACCGAGGCCGCCTCGCCCCACCCCGCCATCGCCTCGCCCGCGAGCGGGCGCTCCCAATAGACGGACGGCTCCCCCAGCACCTCCGCCCCCGCGAGCGGATCCACCGCGGCCAGGGACATCGTCCCCGCCACCCAGTGGCCTCCGTCACCGCGTCCGAGCGTCGTCATCTCCGGTCCTCATCGAGGTCGCGCCACCAGCCGAGGCAGCAACCTCTTGTTGTTCTGTACGGCGGTTTGGCTATACAAGCATCACGGGGTTCAAAACAACGTGAACTCCACAGGGAATGGGAGGCGGCCGTGAGCGGCAAGCCAGGTGAGGAGGGCGGAAGTCCGCCCCGAGAAGGTACGCCCCGGGTAGCCCGGGCCTGGAAGCCCCAGGGCACGCGTGTCCGTGTAGGACAGGTGGAGCTGGGAGGCCCTGGTTTCGTGGTGATGGCGGGCCCCTGCGCCGTGGAGGGCATGGAGCAGACGGAGCACACCGCCTCCGCCGTGGCCGCCGCCGGTGCCCACATCCTTCGCGGTGGGGTATTCAAGCCTCGCACCAGCCCCTACTCCTTCCAGGGCATGGGAGAGCCGGGCCTGCGCGTGCTGGCAGAGGCGGCGCGCAAGGTGGGCCTGCCCATCGTCAGCGAGGTGATGGAGTCCACGCAGATTCCACTGATGGAGGACTCCGTGGACGTTCTCCAGGTGGGCGCGCGCAACATGCAGAACTTCCCGCTGCTGCGGGCGCTGGGGAAGACGCGCAAGCCGGTGCTGCTCAAGCGGGGCCTGGCGGCCACGTTCCAGGAGTGGCTGCTGGCGGCCGAGTACGTGCTCGACGGGGGCAACGAGCAGGTCATCCTCTGTGAGCGCGGCATCCGCACCTTCGAGACGGCCACGCGCAACACGTTGGACCTGGCGGCGGTGGCGCTGGCGAAGCAGCGCACGCACCTGCCGGTCATCGTGGATCCGTCGCACGCCACGGGCGAGCCGGACCTGATTCAGCCCATGGCGCTGGCGGCGGCGGCGGCCGGGGCGGACGGGTTGATCATCGAAGTGCATCCGCGGCCCGAGCAGGCCCTGTGTGACGGGCAGCAGGCCCTCACGCCGGAGCGCTTCCAACATTTGATGCGGCGGCTGCCGGGTGTCCTGGCCGCCGTGGATCGTCACCTTTGGAGGCCGGAGTTCCCGGCCCATGTCGTGGGGGCTCGATGAGCGCCGAAGTCCAGCGGATGTTCTCCTCCATCGCCACGCGGTACGACGTGACGAACGAGGTCCTGTCTTTTGGTATCCACCGGCTGTGGCGCCGCGCGGCCGTGCGGCTCAGTGGCGCGCGGGAGGGCAGCTCCGTGCTCGACTGCGCCACCGGCACCGGAGACCTGGCGCTGGCCTTCAAGCGCAAGGTGGGCGCCTCGGGCCGGGTGGTGGGCACCGACTTCTGCAAGGAGATGCTGGACAACGCTCCGGCCAAGGCCGCTCGCGAGGGGCTCCAGGTGGAGTTCCAGGTGGCCGATGCCATGGCGCTGCCCTTCGCGGACGCCTCCTTCGACGTGGCCTCCATCGCCTTCGGCATCCGCAACGTGGATGATCCGGTGAAGTGCTTGAAGGAGATGGCCCGGGTGGTGCGCCCCGGCGGCCGCGTGGTGGTGCTCGAGTTCGGCCAGCCCACGGGGCTCTTCGGGGGGCTGTTCCGCCTCTACAGCAGGGTGATCATGCCCGCCATCGGCGGCCTGCTCACCGGCAACCGGGCGGCCTACGAGTACCTGCCTCGGACCTCCGCCGCCTTCCCGGCCGGTGAGAAGTTCCTCTCACTGATGGATCAATCCGGCTCCTACAAAGAAAGGGTGGCCCATCCGATGACGTTCGGGACATCCTACGTCTATGTCGGGACCGTCCGCTGAGCAGAAACAGCAACTCGTCCAGCGCATCCTCGGAGCCGTGGATCCACGGCTCGCGCCTGCGCTGAAGGAGGAGCTCGCCCGGCCCGGCCCCCAGCTCCTGCCCACGCCCGGGCAGACGGTCGCCATCGCCGGGCATCGCTCCGCCGGCAAGACGCGCCTGCTGCCCCTGGTGAGCGCCCTGCTGGGCAAGCAGGGGTTGGATCTGGATGTCGAGCTCGAGCGCCGCTCGGGCCGCGGCCTCCGGGATTGGGTGGCGCAGGACACCAACGGCTTCCGCGAGGCGGAGCGCGGCCTGTTCCTGGAGCTGCCGCGAGGCTCCGTCGTCGCCCTGGGCGGTGGCTTCCTGTCGCATCACCCGGAAGCGCTCCAGTCCTGCTACACCCTGCTCGTGCCCATCTCCTTCGAGACGTACCGCGAGCGGCTCCTCGCCGACAAAACGCGCCCCCGGTTGCGTCCCGGTATGTCCCTGGAGGAGGAGCTTCATTCCATCTACCACCAGCGCCAGGTGCTCCACGCGGCCGTGCCCACCGTGAGCCTCGCCGACTTCCTCCGCGCTTTCGTGTCCCCCGGGAGCCAGCCATGACGCCGGCCCGCCGCGTCGTCACCCTCCCCCCGAGCCTCCGCGGCCCCGACGCCCTGCGCTTCGCCACCGAGGCCCGGAGCCGGGGCGCCGATGTGCTGGAGGTGCGCACGGATCTGCATCCCGCCGAGGCGGTGGATGCCTCGGCACTCGCGGGCATCCTGGAGCTGCTGGTGTCCGAGCGCGGCACGCCCCTGCCTCCCGCGTGGGTGGCCGCCGCCCGGTGGGTGGATCGGGATGTCGTTCATGCTGGAGATCTCGCGGCTCCGGCCGGGAAGCTGCTGGCCTCGCATCATGCCGAGCGGCCCCTGTCCACCGAGGAGGCCCTGCGCCTGTGGGACGTGGCGCTTCCGAGTGGTTCGCTGGTGAAGCACATCGAGCCGCTCGGCGTGGAGTCTCGCGAGCGGATCTCCGTGCTGCTGGAGACCCAGGCCCGGTTGAAGGCCCGTTTTGGTGAGGGGCGGGTCACGGTGCTCGCGATGGGGCCCACGGCGCTTCCTGTCCGTGCCGTGCTCGCCCGGCGCAATGTGCTCGATTACGTCGCCGTGGGCGGTGATTGGAAGGCCGCTCCGGGACAGCGGTTGCTCGCGGATGCGGTCCGGGAGGCTCGGCACCCTCACCCCGTCCCTCTCCCGGAGGGCGAGGGGATATTGAGCCGATTGGGGATTCTGGGGACCTCGATCGTCCACTCGCGCTCGCCTCGCATCCACCGCCAGCCCTTCGATCGCATCGACATCCCAGAGGACGCTCCCGTCGAGGCCCTCGTCGACGCCCTCCTCCCCCACTACCGCGGCTTCGCCGTCACCAGCCCCTTCAAGATCCGCCTCGCCCGGCACACCGGCTCGCCGCTCGACGCCATCAACACCCTCGTCCGCCGCCGCGACCGCTGGGAGTCCTTCAACACCGACACCGCGGGCGCTCGCTCCGTCCTCGAGCGGCTCGGGTCCAAGGATGTATTCGTCCTCGGTGACGGGGGCGCCAGTGCCGCCATCCGCGTCGTGGGCGCCGAGCTGGGCTCTCAGCTCCGCTTCCTGCGCCGCGCGGAGATTTCAGGACCCCTCTCCGGCGCTGGCATCTGGACCTGGCCGGATCGCATCACCCCACCCGACACCCTGCGCTTCGAGGGCGCCCGCGTCGCCGTCATCGCCTACGGAGCACCGGCGCGCCGCATCGCCATGGAAATCACCCGCCGCGGGGGGACTCCGCTGCTCCTCGGCGCGGCCTGGTTCATCGCCCAGGCCCGACAGCAGCGCGCCCTCTGGGAGACCGCTTCATGAATACGATTGGCACCCTCTTCCGCCTCACCACCTTCGGCGAGAGCCACGGCCCCGCGCTCGGCTCCATCATCGATGGCTGTCCGGCGGGCATTCCCCTCGAGCGTGAGCTCATCCAGACCGCGCTCGATCGCCGCCGCCCCGGCCAGTCCGCGCTCGTCACCGCGCGCTCCGAGCCGGATCAGGTGGAGATCCTCTCCGGCGTCTTCGAGGGCAAGACGCTCGGCACGCCCATCGCGGCCATCGTGCGCAACACGAACCAGCGCTCCGGGGACTACGACAAGCTCAAGTCCGAGGACCGTCCCGGCCACGCCGATGCCGTCTGGCGCGAGCGCTTCAAGCACCGGGACCACCGCGGTGGTGGGCGCACCAGCGGCCGGGAAACGCTCTGCCGCGTCATCGGAGGCGCCGTGGCCGAGGCCTACCTGGCCCAGTCCTTCCCCGGGGTGCGCACCGTCGCCTGGGTGTCGCAGGTGGGCAACCTGGCGTCCGCGGTGCCCGCGCCCGGCCTCACCCGCGCCATGGTGGACGAGCACCCGACCCGCTGCCCGGATCCGGTGGCCCGCGAGGAGATGTCCCGGCGCATCCTCGCCGCCAAGGAGGCCGGAGACAGCCTCGGTGGGTGCATCGACATCCGCGTCGACGGCCTGCCCGTGGGCCTCGGCGAGCCCATCTTCGGCAAGATGAAGGCGCTGTTCGCGCACGCGCTGGGCAGCGTGGGCGCCGTCACCGGCGTCGTCTGGGGCCCGCCGGATCTGCTCTCGCGGATCGAACAGCCCGGCAGCGTCTTCCACTCCCAGAAGGACACCTACGGCGGCATCCAGGGTGGCCTGGCCAATGGCGAGCCCGTCGCCCTGCGCGTCTTCTTCAAGCCTCCGGCCACGCTCGCGGACCACGCGAAGGGCGGGCGACATGATCCCTGCATCATGCCGCGCGCCGTGCCCGTGCTGGAGTCCATGGTCTCGCTCGTGCTGGCGGACCTCGTCCTTCAACTCAACGCCCGGCCCCACTCCGCATGATCCAGCTCTCTCCTGGCGCCTACCGTCACGCCACCGACCGGTGGGGCTCCTTCAAGCGTCTGTGCGCCACCCTTCCCGAGGGCAGCTTCGCCGTCGTGGATCGCCGGGTGGCCCGCCTGCACCCCACCCTCATTCCCGCCCTCAAGGCCCGCAAGCCCCACACCATCGTGCAGCTCGCTGGCGGTGAGAGCGCGAAGACCTTCGAGGCCCTGGAGCAGTTGATGGCCGCGGGCCTGTCGATGCCGCGCTCGGGCACGCTGATCGCCATCGGCGGAGGCACCATCGGCGATGTGTCCACGGTGGCCGCGCACCTGCTGAAGCGGGGCGTGCGGCTGGTGCAGGTGCCCACCACGCTGCTGGCGGCGGTGGACAGCAGCCTGGGCGGCAAGGGCGCGGTGGACATGACCGTGCGCGGCCGCGTGGTGAAGAACCCGGTGGGCGTCTTCCACTACGCCGACGAGGCGTGGCTGTGCCCCGAGTTCTACGAGAGCCTCTCGGACACGCAGCGGCGCGAGGGCTCGCTCGAGGCCTGGAAGATGGTGGCCAGCCTCGACGAGGAGCTCTTCCGCGCCTACAAGCGCCGGCCGCCCGCGCTGGAGCGGATGGTGAAGGACGCGCGGCGCCTCAAGGAGTCCGTCTGCGCGCAGGATCCGTACGAGCAGCAGGGACTGCGGCGGGTGCTCAACTTCGGCCACACCTTCGGGCACGTGCTGGAGAGCGTCTCGCAGTTCAAGCTGTCTCACGGGGACGCGGTGGGTCTCGGCATGTTGTGCGCCATGGACGTGGGGCGCGCCATGGGCGTCACCCCCGAGGACGTGGCATCGCAGGTGGAGGACGCGCTGCACCGGGGGCCGGGAGTGCTCGGCCGGGAGCGGACGGCGGCCCTGCTCGAGCGCGCGGCGCTCAAGGACGTGATGGCCCTGCTGGCCGCGGACAAGAAGACGGGCAGCGCGGGCGAGTTGCGGATGGTGCTGCTCACCGACGTGGGCCGCGCCGAGGTGCGTGACGTCTCCGCGGACGTGTGGCGCGCGCTGTGGCCGGCCTGGACCCGAGGAGTTCGCCCATGAGTCAGATGCACGTCGATCCGAGCCAGCTCACCCCGGCGGTCCTCACGCCGCCCATCTCCAAGTCGGACGCGCAGCGGGCGCTGGTGCTGGCGCACCTCACGGGCGCCTGGCCCCTGCCCGTGCTCCAGGAGGAGCCCGAGCACTACCTGCCCGCGGACGTGCACGTGCTGACCCGGGGCATCAACACCCTGCGCCAGCCGCCCGGCACCGTGCGTGACGTGGACTGCGCGGATGGCGGAGCCCCCTTCCGCATCTTCGTCACGCAGGCCGCGGTGACGCCGGGCACACACGTGCGTGTCACGGGAACGCCCCGGCTCGGAGAGCGGCCCCATGGCCCCCTCTTCGAGTCCCTGCGCGAGGCGCTCGGCCCCTCGGGGCTGGTGCTGAAGGAGGGCACCCCCTGGCCGGTGGAGATCCAGGCGCCCGGCAAGACGGGAGAGCCCGTCTTCCGCGTCCCGGGAGCGCAGAGCAGCCAGTACGCCTCCAGCCTGCTGCTGGGCTGTGCGGCCCTGTACCTGCGCGAGCGCCGCCCGTGGCGGGTGGAGATCATCGGCCCGCTGACGAGCGCGGGCTACCTGGAGCTCACCGTCTCCTGGCTGCGCCGCTTCGGTTTCACCGTGCAGGTGCGGGAGGGCCGCTTCGAGGTGACGGACTACCGGGCCCCCGAGCGCACCCCGGCGATGCCGGGTGACTGGTCCTCCCTGGGCTACCTGCTGCTCATCTCCTGGCGGACGGGCGGGAGCGTGGAGCGGGCGGACCTCGACAGCGCGCACCCGGATCAGGCGCTGGTGCGGCTGGTGGAGCGCGCGGGCCTGAAGGCGGTTCCCGGCGAGGGCCCCAACACCCTGCGGATGACGGGGACGGCCCGGGACGGGCTGGTGGCCTCGGGGACGGAGTGCCCGGATCTGCTGCCCACCCTGGCCGCGCTGGCCCTGGTGCTGCCGCGCCCCTCCACCCTCACGGACGTGGGGGTGCTGCGCCTCAAGGAGAGCGACCGGCTGGAGGGAATCCGCACCCTGGTGTCCGCTTTTGGAGGCACCACCCACCTGGAGGGCGAGACGTTGACAATCCACCCTCCTAACTCCCATCCGCCGCGCTTCTCCATGGACAGCAAGGGAGATCACCGCCTGGCCATGGTCGCGGCTACTCTCTCCGTCCTATCCGGTGTGCCCCTCTCCCTCACCGGACCTGAATGCGTGGAGAAGAGCTTCCCGGGCTTCTGGCGGCAGTTGGAGCGCACAGGAGTTCGACTCACGTCTTGAACGGGCGATGCCCGGGGGGAAACGCGGCCTCCCCGGGTGCGGTTCTTTTTTGTTGAAAGCGCTCTGCCGCCTGTGAAAAGTCCCGCCCATGGCAAAGGAAACGCTGACGATCACGGACAATCGGACCGGGAAGACGTACGAGGTCCCGATCGAGAACGGCTGCATTCGCACCAACGCTCTGCGCCAGATCAAGGTCTCCGAGGAAGACTTTGGCCTGATGGGTTACGACCCGGCGTTCCTGAACACGGCCAACTGCAAGAGCGCCATCACCTTCATCGACGGTGACAAGGGCATCCTCGAGTACCGGGGCTACCCCATCGAGCAGCTCGCGGAGAAGTCCTCGTTCATCGAGGTGGCCTACCTCCTGCTCAACGGCGAGCTGCCCACGCCCAAGCAGCTCGAGGAGTTCAACTACCTCGTCACGCACCACACGTACGTGCACGAGAACATCAAGACGTTCATGGACGGGTACCGCTACGACGCGCACCCCATGTCCATGCTGTCCTCCACGGTGGCGGCGCTCTCGGGCTTCTACCCGGACGCGAAGAACACCAAGGACGAGCGCAGCCGCCGCATCCAGATGACGCGGCTCATCGCGAAGATGCCCACCATCGCGGCGTTCTCCTACCGCCACAGCATGGGCCTGCCCTACGTCTACCCGGACAACGATCTGTCCTACGTGGGCAACTTCCTGGCGATGATCCGGAAGATCGGCACCACGACGTACAAGGTGAACCCCACGCTGGAGAAGGCGCTGGACGTGCTCTTCATCCTGCACGCCGACCACGAGCAGAACTGCTCGACCACGTCGGTGCGCACGGTGGGCTCCTCCGAGGTGGATCCCTACTCGGCGGTGGCGGCGGGCATCGGGGCGCTCTACGGCCCGCTGCACGGCGGTGCCAACGAGGCCGTGCTGCGCATGCTGCGCGAGATCGGCCACGTGTCGAAGGTGCCGGACTTCATCAAGGCGGTGAAGACGGGCGAGGGTGAGAAGAAGCTGATGGGCTTCGGTCACCGCGTGTACAAGTCCTACGATCCGCGCGCCAAGGTCATCAAGCGCGTGGCGGACGAGGTCTTCGAGGTGACGGGCAAGAACCCGCTGCTCGAGATCGCCGTGGAGCTGGAGAAGATCGCGCTGCAGGACGAGTACTTCGTGAAGCGCAAGCTGTACCCGAACGTGGACTTCTACTCGGGCCTCATCTACGAGGCGATGGGCTTCCCGGTGGAGATGTTCCCGGTGCTGTTCGCCATTCCGCGCACGGTGGGTTGGGTGACCCAGTGGGAGGAGATGGTGAAGGATCCGGAGCAGAAGATCGCGCGTCCGCGTCAGGTCTACACGGGCTCCAAGCGCCGCGACTACGTGGCGATGAAGGACCGCAAGTAGTCCGAGCACCAGCCAGCGAGGAGAGGGCGAACACCCTCTCCCTCTGGGAGAGGAGCCCCCCGTCGTTCAAAGGGGGGGCAAGCCCCCCGGGGTGAGGGTCAGCGGACCCACGCCTTGGCCCTCTTGGCGTTTCAGGCCCCCTACCCCGCCCGGGCCGACACCGCGGGCTCGTCCGAGTACAGGGAGTCGATGAGATCCTTGTACCGGGCCTCAATGAGCTGGCGGCGCATCTTCATGCTGGGGGTGAGCGC
>NZ_DASUNC010000088.1:0-52599 GCF_036277355.1 Archangium sp. | reverse complement strand
CGCGCCTGCCCGCCGGTGTGCGCGCGCGCGAAGCGCAGCGCCTCGGGGCTGCGGTACTCGGCGGTGCACGGCGGCAGTGTGCCATGCGTGAGCGGGGGCTCTTCCGCCAGCCAGCCGATTCCGAAGTCCACCAGCACCGGCGCCCCGTCCGAGGTGCGCAGCAGGATGTTCTCCAGCTTGAGGTCACGGTGCAGCACGCCCCGGGTGTGGATGTGCGCCAGCGCCCGCGCCAGCTCCAGAAGCACGCGCGCCACGCAGCGCGCGCACGGGTTGTCCTCCAGCGCCCACTGCTCCAGCGTCCGGCCCTCGACGAAGTCCATGACGAAGTAGAGCGGACCGTGCACCGGGTGCGGCCACCTGCCACATGCGTGGAAGCCCACCACGTTGGGGTGCTGGATGCGCCGCAGGATGCTGATTTCCCGCTGCCCCCGGGCCTCCAGGCTCCGGCCGCGCAGCAGCTTGAGGGCGAAGGGCAGCCCCGCGCGCCGCACCTTGAAGACGAGGCCGTGGCCCCCGGCGCCCAGCGGGGCCTCCACCTCGTACTCCCCCACCTTGTCTCCACGGGCGAGAGGCTGGAAGCACACCGTCTCCGTGAGTCGTGCCGGCTTCATGACCTCGGAGGTTAGCACAGCCGCTCATGGCCGCGGCCCTGACAGCCCCCGTCCCGCTCACGCGTCCTCGGGCGCGTTCTCAATGGCCCTCAGGATGCGGTTGAGCCACTTCACCCTCGCGGGGGACCAGCCGCGCAGCATGCGCACCGTCCGCCGCAGCTCCGGGGACAGGTTGTCCTCGGGAGGAGGCGCCTCCAACGAGGGCGCCACGTCCGCGCGGCCCAGGGCCAGCAGCACGTCGGCGGACAGGCCGAGCACCAGGGCCAGCCTGCGCAGCGTGGGGACGGCGGGCATCATGTGGCCCCGCTCGATGCGGCCGTACACATTGGGGACGATTCCCAGCTGCCGCGCGACCTGGGCCTGGGTGAGTCCCAGCCTCTCGCGGGCAGCCCGGGCCACGTCTCCCAGGGACTTGGAGAGCTGTCCGGTTTCCACCGAGCCCTCAACCCGTGGGGTGTCCGGGGTCGCGTCCCTGCCCTTCCTCCAGAGAGGGCAACATGGCGTTGGCCACGGTGCCCAGCGCGCGGAGCTGCCTCGGCTGCAGTTGCCGTGCCGTGCGGACCAGACGCCGGATCGCGGGCGGCTCGCTCTCCAGGACAACGGGCTTCACCAGCCATTCGGGGGCCCGCTTGCCGGAAAGGCCCAGCAACCCGTTGGCATCCACCATGAGCACACCGCAGAGCCGCAGCAGCATCGGCAGGCTCGGAAGCAACAGGCCCCGCTCCATGCGGCCGTATACCTCGGTCGCAATCCCCATGCGCTCGGCGACCTCCCACTGGGTCAGCCCCGCCTCGCCGCGTGCCTCCCGCACCTGCTTCGAGAACTCGCGGGCGATTGCATCCCGTGTCTTGTGTCGCTCCCTCATGGCGGGTCTCACTCCTCGAGGTTCATGTCCGGAGGCGCGGGCAGGGCGCCCATCTCGACGACGGAATAGGCCGGAAGCTCGGAGGGGGCCGGGGCCTGCGCGAAGAGCTGCTTCACTTCCGCCCGCGCCTGCTTCGCACCGTAGGGGGCTTGTCCGTCTGCCTGGAGGAAATCGCGCAGCTCGTCGCGCATCTGGCCCGCCGTCCGATAGCGCTCGGCGGGCTCGGGACGCAGGGCCCTGGTGACGATGCGCCGCAGCGGCTCGGGCAACTCCCGGGCCGCCTGTCGCACCTCCTCCGGACCGAAGTGCAGGAGGCGGTTGGCCAATGTCTCCAGGGGCAGGAGGGAGGAAGACCGCTCACAGCGCACCTCGGGCGGGAAGCGCTGCTCGAGGCCGAGCCACAGGGTGTCGGGCGGGTCGAGCGGATAGCGGGCCAGCAGCATCTCCAGCAGCACCAGCCCCAGGGAGAAGATGTCGGCCCGTCCGTCCAGGGCCAGGGGGGTGAGCGGGTCGCGCTGGCCCGTCTCGGGTTTTTCGAAACCCCGTAGGATTTCCGGAGCGGTATAGGCCGGGTCTCCCCGGAGCACCCCGGGCGGCGTGCGGATGCGGCCCATCAACTCCGACCAGGCCGCGCCGAAGTTGGTGAGCTGGACCCGGCCGGTGTCGCCCAGGCGGATGCGCATGGGCCCCACGGCGCGGTGGACGAGGTGGAGCGGTCTGCCCTCGTCATCCACGGCGCGGTGGGCATGGTCGAGCGCATCCGCCACCTCGGCGGCCACGTAGGCCGCGAAGCCGTGGGACAGCTTGCGCCGCACGCAAATGGCCGTGTCCATGATGGAAAGCAGGAAACGGCCGGGGTCCATGTCCATGACCACATAGGCCCGCTCGTCGTCGAGCGCGGGGCCGAGCACGCGGGCGATGTTGGGGTGGCGCAGGCAACGGGAGAGGTGCACCTCTTCCATGGCCCGGGTGCGCCACGCACGCTCATCCCCCAGCACGATGGGCTTGAGGATGACCCGCTCGAGCGCGCCGCCCTCAAGGGACTGGCGGGAGGCGATCAGCAGGGTGTCGTAATCCGGATGGGAGACCAGGGGGCGTTGAATCGAGTAGCGGTACTCGTTTGCCTCGAAGTCGAGTGGGGACAAGGGCCTGTCGGAATCCGTCGGCTCGGACATTCGTGACTCCAGGGAGGAGATGGCAGTGGAAAAGACGGGCCCTCTTCCGAAGCGAATGGCTTTCGCTCGGCATGACGGCACCCCGGTGACTCCATGGGTTTCCCACGGAGAACGGCCAGACGGGTAGCACGGCGCGCAATTCATGGCAAGCCCTGTCCAACCGCGCAGGTCATGGAGACAAAATGACCTACGAGAATGGAGTGTCACCCCTGGACCCTACGACCCCGAGCGCCGCGCCCTCCCCTCCCGCCGTCCCGTCCTCGACGCCCTCGGCCAGCCCCTCCACTGAGTCGACATCGCTCGACGCCAGGGCCGTCCCGCGAGGGGGACCAGCGCAAGACGCGGCTCGCGGCCTGGCGCGCGCTGCTGGTGGCGCAGCTGGCCGTGGTGGCGCGGCTGGGCTTCTCGCTGGCCACCACGGCCTTCACCGTGGACGTCTACCGCGCCATGGCTCCGGTGCCCGTCCGCGCCCCGGTGTCCGACCTCCGCGGGCGAGCTCACCTCATCCGCGGGGCAGGCTTTGACAGCCATTGCGTTCCTCCTGTCGAAACCGAATCAGTGAGCAGGCGCCGGTTCGCTCGCACCTGGGAGGACCTGGCGCAACCCATCGACCTCCACCGACAGGACGACCGCGTCACCCACGGAGTGGATCATCCGGATCGGAATCTCCAGTGCTCCCGCGTGGAACACGCTGCGCTCCGCGCCAAGCCGGTCGGCTATCTCCTTGCGCAACCTGACCTGGAGCGATTCCACGCGCCAGGCTTCGCTGTCAAGAAACAGTGTGGAGATCTCCCCGATCGCCAGCCCGTCCGATGAAATGACGGTTCGCCCGCGCAGATTGTCGTCAGAAAGCCGCATCACCCATCCTCCATCACAAAGCCAGGCAGGACCTGGCTTCCTGCAACGGTTGAGCCGCGCGGCCGACCTCGCAAGGGCAGACCCGGCGCCTGGCAGGAAGGAGTCAGTCCAGGAGCTGGCGCCGGACCGCTCGGCTGCTCCCCACCCGGTGAGGCACTGGGGCGGTGTGGGCATTACCGGCCACAATCGCCATCTTCCTTCGAGGCATGGTGTCCATGGGAGCGCGAGGAATGGCCTCACTCGGAGAGCTGCTCTGCAGTCATACCGACGAGCTCGTGCACCGGTGGTACGAGCGGTGGCAGCAGGAGGGGCCCGCGATCCCCGGAATGACGGAGGCCGCGATCAAGGACCACCTGGCCGTCCAACTCCGGGTCATCGGCGAATCCCTGCGAGAGAGAGGAACCTCTGAATCTCCCCGGAAGCTGTGGGAGCAGCCCGGACGGTTGGACCCCGAGCAGCGTGTGCGCGATGAGGAGCCCATCGAGGAAGTGGTGCGCGAGTACGCCTACGTCATCGAGGCCGTCCGGCTCTGGCTCGACGAGCGGGACGAGCAGGTGTCCGTCCAGGATTACTCGTTCTTCTCCATCGCCATCTTCGAGCTCGCAGCCGAGTCGGCGCGCCGGTTCGCAAGGTGCCAGGCGGAACAGGTGGCCCGTGAGCGCGCGGAGTACGTGGCGGGCATCGCGCACCAATTGCGCACGCCTGTCTCCACGCTGGGCTTGTATGTCCAGCAGCTGGAAGGTGGGAAGGCCGCGCCGGACCCCCAGGCCGTGGAGCGGCTACGCCGCACGGTGGACCGGCTGAGCCGGCTGGTCGACGGCATCCTCCGGCTGGAGCGATTCAAACCCGACGAGCTGCCTGTCCATCCGGAGACCCTCGCCCCAGCCCAGGTCATCGACCAGCTCGTCGCGGACTACGAGCACGATGCCAGCCGCAAGGGCTTGCGGCTCGACATCTCCGCCAACCGGTCCGCGCGCATGCAGGTGGACCGGGACCTGTTGGTGGACGCGCTCGGAAACCTCATCCAGAACGCCATCAAGTATACCGAAAAGGGTTTCGTGCGCGTCACGCTGGAGGAGCGGGAGAACGAGGTGGTCTTCAAGGTGGAGGACTCCGGCCCCGGCATCAGCCCCGAGCGCCAGCGGCAGCTTTTCCGGCCCGTGCGGCCAGAACAACCCGGTGGCGCTGGGTTGGGCTTGAGCATTGCCTTCCGTTCCGCGGTGGCACAGGGCGGGACGCTGGAACTCGAGAGCGAGCCGGGCCGGGGCAGCACCTTCCGTCTGTGCCTGCCCCGGGCCGTGCGTGCGCGGGAGGGGCACACCGAGGGACGCGTGGAGCGCTCCCTCGAGAATGACGCCTCACGTACGGTGCATTAGCCGACATCGCTCGACGCCAGGGCCCTCTCGCGGGCAAGCTGCCCCTCCGCCCGAACCCCTGGAGAGAAGCTCATGGCCATCGATGATGTGCAGGGCCCATCCGCGCAGGAGTTGCTGTCCCTCCCCCGCCTCGCCCCCCTCGTCCCCATGCTCTACGTCGCATGGACCGACGGCGAGCTGACCCCCGAGGAGATTCGCACCCTGGGCGCCGCGGCCCGCTCGCAGCACTGGTTGGACTTGCGCTCCACCGCCGTGCTGGCGAACTGGTTGGATCCCCTCAACCCGCCCAGCCCCAGCGCACTCGCCCAGGTGGGCGAGCACATCCGCCGCACCGCCGAGCGCCTCTCCCGCAGTGACCAGAAGAGCCTCGTGGAGCTCGGGGCCCAGCTCGCCGAGGCCATGGGCGGCCAGGACGCCCTGCCCGCGCCCATGCCCGAGCTGGCCCGAAGCCTCGCCCCCGTGGAGACGGCGCTCGGCGTGTCCGGTGCCGAGGCCGTGCGCACGCTCGTCGCCGTCCCCAGGCTCCACGCCGTCCAGCCGCCCGAGCCCCACTCCTTCAGCGTGGACGCGCTGCGCGCCGTGCTGGAGCGCACCTACTCCGCCGAGCGCGCCAGCGTCCGCGAGTGGCTCGCCGACCCGGGCTTCCGCTACGTGGACGAGCGCGACACCGCCGGCTACCGCGCCCGGGTGCTCGCCTGGCTCAAGCAGCTGGCCGCACGCGGGCTGGGCCAGCTCGCGTACCCGGACAACCTCGAGAAGGTGGACCTCGGCCGCTTCATCGCCGCCTTCGAGACGCTCGCCTTCTTCGACCTGAGCCTCGTGGTGAAGGCGGGCGTGCACTTCGGGCTGTTCGGCGGAAGCATCTACTTCCTCGGCACCGAGCGGCACCACCGCGAGTACCTGCATCGCGTGGCCTCGGTGGAGCTGCCCGGCTGCTTCGCCATGAGCGAGCTGGGCCACGGCTCCAACGTCCGCGACGTGGAGACACTGGCCCGCTACGACGCGGAGCGCGGCGAGTTCGTGGTGCACACGCCCTCGGAGTCGGCGCGCAAGGAGTGGATCGGCAACGCGGCCCTGCACGCGCGCATGGCCACGGTGTTCGCGCAGCTCGAGGTGAAGGGCGAGCGCCACGGCGTCCACGCGCTGCTCGTCCCCCTCCGGGACGAGGAGGGCCAGCTGCTGCCCGGGGTGCGCGTGGAGGACTGCGGCCTGAAGATGGGGCTGAACGGCGTGGACAACGGGCGGCTGTGGTTCGACGGCGTGCGCGTGCCCCGCGAGAACCTGTTGGATCGCTTCTCCCAGGTGAGCCCCGAGGGCGAGTACAGCAGCGCCATCACCGGTGTCTCCAAGCGCTTCTTCACCATGCTGGGCACGCTGGTGGCGGGCCGGGTGAGCGTGGCGTGCGCGGCGCTGAGCGCGGCCAAGAGCGGGCTGAGCATCGCCATCTCCTACGGGGACGAGCGCCGGCAGTTCGGCCCGGCCGGTGCGCAGGAGGTGCGGCTGCTGGACTACCAGGCGCACCAGCTCCGGCTGCTGCGTCCGCTGGCCACCACGTACGCCCTGGACTTCGCGCTCAAGTACCTGGTGAAGCGCTACGTGGGACGCACCGAGGAGGACGCGCTGGAGGTAGAGGCGCTGGCGGCGGGCCTCAAGGCGTATGCCTCGCGGCACACCACGCGCACGCTCCAGGTGGCGCGCGAGGCATGCGGAGGCCAGGGCTACCTCGTGGCCAACCGGCTGCCCTCGCTCAAGGCGGACACGGACGTCTTCGCCACCTTCGAGGGCGACAACACGGTGCTGCTGCAACTGGTGGCCAAGAGCCTGCTCACCGGCTACCGGCAGCAGTTCGAGGATGACCGCGTCTTCACGGTGATGCGGCTCATCGTGGATCGGGCGGCGGGGGCGCTCGGGGACCGCAACCCCTTCTCGGTGCGGCGCACGGGCAGCGAGCACCTGCGCGACGGCGACTTCCAACTGCGCGCGCTGCGCTTCCGGGAGTCGGACCTGCTGGCCTCGGCGGCGCGGCGGCTGCGCGAGCGACTGAGCTCCGGAGTGGACTCGTTCGAGGCCTTCAACCAATGCCAGGACCACCTGCTGGCGCTCGCGCACGCGCACGTGGAGCGCGTGGTGCTGGAGCAGTTCCTCCTGGGCGTCGCCGAGGTGGAAGATCCAGCGCTCAAGGCGGTGCTCGGCCGGCTGTGTGACGTGTACGGCCTGGGCTGCCTGCAGGACGCGAGCGGCTGGTTCCTGGAGAACGATCACCTCGAGGGCGCCAAGGCCAAGGCCATCCGCAAGGAGGTGACGCGGCTGTGCGCCGAGCTCCGCCCCGACGCGGTGGCGCTCACGAAGGCCTTCGGCATCCCCGACACGTGCCTGGCGGCCCCCATCGCCCTGGGCAAGCCGTCGCCCTGAGCCCGAGAGCGCGGGCCGCTCCGGGCCTCACGGTCCCAGGGCGGCCGGCGGCTTGCGAGGCAGCCGCACGCCGAACAGGGTGCCATCCGTGTCCGTGGAGCGCACGTGGATGCTGCCCCCGTGTGCCCGGACGATGTGGTCCACGATGAAGAGCCCCAGGCCGATGCTGCGCGCCGACCGGTCGGCCCGGGTCTGGGCCACGCCGCGCCGCATGGGCTCGAAGAGGTGGGCGAGCACGGCGGGCGGAATCGGCGGCCCCTGGTTGTGGACCTCCAGCTGCACACTCCCGGGCCCGCCGAACGTCCGCACCAGCACGGGCGTCTCCGCCGGGCTGTACTTCAAGGCGTTGGTGATGAGGTTGGTGAGCACCTGCGCCATCCTGTCCCCGTCCCATTCGCCCTCGCCGTTTCCGTCCGAGACGACCTGGACCTCGCGCTCGGGGAACGACATCTGGACCTCGTCCACGACGAGCCGGGTGAGGTGGTGCAGGTCCATGGGCATCCGTAGCAAGTCGATTCCTCCACCCAGGCGGGCCTTCGTGAAGTCCAGCAGGTCGCGGATCATCCGCGTCACCCGCTCCGCCGAGGACTGTATTCGCACCAGCGTCTTGAGGGCACGCTCATCCAGGTCCTCGCGGCGCAGCAGGCTCGCCGCCCCCAGGGAGATGGCGGTGATGGGGTTGCGCAGATCGTGGCTGACGATGCCGATGAGTTGCTGCTCGAACTCGGCGCGCCGCCGCTCCTCCGCCCGGACCAGCTCCTCGGCCCGCTTCTTGTCGGAGATGTCCCGGTAGAGGATGGCGATGCCCCCATCCTGCGTGGGGTAGACGCCCACGTCCGTCCACCGGTTCAGGGGCGGGTAGTACTCCTCGAAGTGCACCGCTACCCGCTCGCGCATGACGCGGTGGTATTCGATCCAATACTTGCGGCTCGGGTCCGCGGCGTCGGGCCAGAGCTCCCAGAAGTTGCGGTCCAGGGTCTCGCGGATCGGCTTGCCCGCGAGGCGCTCCTGGCTCTTGTTGGCGAAGACGACGCGGAAGTCCTTGTCGAGCACGAGCATCGCATCGCCGTGCTCCAGCACCTCCAGGGCGAGCCGGAGCCGATCCTCCGCGCGCCCCGCCCGCGTGCGCTGCTCGGTGAAGCGCCGGCGGATGTCCTCCTTCTCCACCGCGTTGCGCAAGGCCCGGTAGAGGCTGCCGGGCGTCACCTCCGCCTTCACCAGGTAGTCGGACGCTCCGCTCTTGAGCGCCTGGACGGCGATGCGCTCGTTCCCCCGGCCGGTCACCATCACCACGGGGGGCCTGAGGTACCCCTCCTCGTCCTCCAGCCGGCGGAGGAACTGCAGGCCGTTCATGCCGGGGAGGTCGTAATCCAGCAGGACGCAGTCCACGTGCTCGCTCGCACACACTTGGAGCGCCACCTCCGCGTCCTCCTCCTCCAGGAAGCGGAAGTCGTACTCCCCCGTCTCGCGCAGGTACGTCTGGAAGACATCGCGGTCCTCCGGACTGTCCTCGACGAGGAGCACCGTCAGGGCCCGCCGGCTCATCTCCGGGCACCCTCGCGGGCCTCACCCGCCGGGAGCACGATGTGCTCCAGCCAGAAATCCTTGAAGAGCTGAATCATTCTCTCGAACCTGGGCAGGTCCACCGGCTTGAGGAGGTAGCCACTCGCTCCATGCGCGTAGGCGCTCTGCACGTCCTTCGGGTTGTCAGAGGTAGAGAACACGAGGACGGGGATGCTTTTGAGCTGGGGCTCGTTCTTCAAGTGCTCGAGCACCTGCCTGCCGTCCAGGCCGGCGAGGTTCAAGTCCAGCAGGATGAGGCCCGGCCGCGGGGCCTGCTCCGGGTCCGCGTAGCGGCCGGTCTGGTGGAGGAACTCCAGGGCCTCCTCCCCCTCGGTGCAGCGGTACAGGGGGTTGGGAATGGACACGCCCTGGAAGGTCATCTGGAGCATGTCGAAGTCCTCGTCGTTGTCCTCCACGACGAGGATGGGCAGGCCGCGGTTCACTTCGCCTCCACCTCGGTGACGGGCTCCGCCTTCTCGCTGCCCAGGGTGAAGAAGAAGGTGGTGCCCGCGCCCGGCTGGGACTCCAGCCACAGGCGCCCGTTGTGCCGCTCGATGAGCCGCTTCACGATGGTCAGCCCCGTCCCGGTGCCACCGCCGTACTTGTCGCGTCCGTGCAGGCGCTTGAAGATGCGGAAGATGGTGTCGTGGTACTCGGGCTTGATGCCAATCCCATTGTCGCGCACGTAGTACGTGGTACCGCCGTCAGGCGTGCCCATGGCGCCAATCTCCACCCACTTCTTCTCCTTGTCGTTGTACTTGATGGCGTTGGTGAGGAGGTTGGTGAAGACCTCGGCCATGCGCACCCGGTCACATAGCGCGGGAGGCAGGGGCCGGGGGACGCGGACCTCCACCAGGAACTCGTCCATGCGCGGCTTGAGCACCTCCAGCACCGAGGAGAGCACCTCGTTGAGGTCCGTCTCCCGCAGGGACAGCTCGGTGCGGCCCACCTGCGCGTAGTGCAGCAGCGAGTTGATGAGGCTCTCCATCCGCTGGGTGAGCCGCACCACCGTGTCCATGCGCTTGAGGTTGGTGGGCGAGAGGCTGTCGGCCTGCTCGCGCACCACCAGGCTGGTGTAGTTGTGGATGCCGCGCAGCGGCTCCTTGAGATCATGGCTGGCGGCGTAGGCGAAGGAGTCCAGCTCCACGTTGCTGCGCTCCAGCTCCATGTTGAGCTTGAGCAGCTCCTCGCTGCGCTGCAGGACGATGTCGATGACACTGCGCCGCAGCTCCCGTGCCGCCTCCACCTCGTAGTCCTTCCAGGGCAGGGACTTGCCGCGCACCGTCTCCCTCCAGAGCGCGAAGGACTTGCGCGGGTGCAGCCGCGGCTGGTCACCGTCGATGTCCACCGGCTTGTTCGGATTGCCGCCCCACGCCACCGTCTGCACCACCTCGGGGCGGAACCACAGCACGTAGTTGTGGCGGCCGCGCGACATGGAGGCCGCGATGAGGCCCGCCGCGACGTCCTTGAACTCCGCCGCCTCGGGGTAGTGGTTGGACAGGCACGCGGTGCAGAACAGCTCCCGCGGATCCGGCTTGGCGGCGAGCCAGTCGATGAGGCCCTGGAGCTGCTCGTCGCTGGGGGCCTGGCCGATGATGGTGGTCCTGCCGTTGAAGTAGACGGCCGCGCCCGTGGCCCCGGTCAGCTCCAGCAGCTCCGGCGGAGGCTGGGTGAGCCCCACGGCGAAGTCGGGGTGGCGCGTCATCCGCTCCAGCAGCCGCACCTGGATGGACTGGGCCCGGATGCGCTGATCATAGTGCTCGTGGCCCTCCTTGGTGACGAGGAGCGAGGACATGAACTCGCCGACGAACTCGCACGCCTTGCGCACCTCGTAGGGGACGTACCTGGCGCCCGACACGTGGGTGCAGGAGATGAGGCCCCAGAGACGGCCCTCCTTGAGGAGCGAGATGCTCATGGACGCGGGCGCGCCCATGTTGCGCAGGTACTCCAGGTGGATGGGCGAGACGCTGCGCAGCACGCAGAAGGACATGTCGAGCGGGCCCTGCCCGGCGTCCTCCGGCAGCGAGAGGATGCGCGCGGGCACGTAGTCGACGGCCGGGATGATGCGCAGCCAGTTGAGGGTGTAGAGCTCGCGCGCCTGGCGGGGGATGTCCGAGGCGGGGAACCACAGGCCCAGGTACGAGTCGATCGTCTCCAGCCGATCCTCGGCGAGCACCGCGCCATTCCACTCCTCGTCGAAGCGGTAGGCGATGACGCGGTCGAAGCCGGTGAGCCGCCGCACCTCACGCACGGCCTCCAGGCACAGGGCGCTCAGGTCCTTCGCGTTGCGCAGGCGGGACATGGAGCGGCGCGCCTGGTGGTAGAAGCCGAAGAAGGGCAGCGCCTCCTGCCCGGACGTGGGCTCCAGCTCGAGGATGAGCCGCCCCTGGTGCCGGTGCGCGATGCCATTGAAGAAGCGCTCCCGGCCGCCCGCGCGCGTGGTGAGCTCGAGGGGATTGTTCTCCTCGAGCCGCTCCGAGAGGAGACATGCGCGGATGCTCGCGGACTGGGGCTCCGTCAGCAGGGACTCGAGCGGCGTCCCCAGCAGGGAGGGCGCGGACACGCCCAGCAGGGCCTCGGCGTTCTCACTGACCTGGCGGATCGTCAGGGCCGGCTCCTGGAGCACCAGCAGCACGCCATGCGGCTGGATGCCCCCGGGGATGTGGATGGGCTCCTTGTCACAGTTGGTCAGGTCCACCACCTGCCCGGGCCTGGCCCCGTCGGTCTGCATTTCACGTCCTCCACCACGGCCCACAGCCGGTAGCCACAGGCCTTCCAACCGGCCACGGCGGCGCAACGTATCGATCCGCCGTCCAAGCTGCCCACCCGCCTTTCGCTCCGGCACCCGCTCGCCAGCGGAGTGTTCATCTCCCGTCACCTGTCTGCTCACCTGCCAGGAGACCTGCCCCTGGAGGAATCTCGCGCCTGAAATCCCCCCGTCAGGAACCTCGGGAAGCGTCGTCCTTCGGGGCAGAACGAGAACATCGCGCCCGGCCGACCCGGCCCCACACGCCCCATTGACCTGAAACGTCAATTTGACCATCCAAGTCAAATCCATGGCCGGGTCACTCGGGCGCGACCTTTCCTGGAGGGGCAGCACATGACGACGCACAACCCGGCCAACCCCACGCTTCCCGAGGCCCAGCGCGGCCCGGCGGAGAAGCTCCTGGACCTGGTCCTCGGGGGCTCCGCCCACCTGTGGCACAACCGCCCGGGACTGGACGTGAACGGCGTCTGGCATGCGGCCCAGGGCGCCAGCGCGGAGCTCGCGCGCCGCTCCACCCCGGTGAAGCCCGGCCTCTTCGTGCCCGCCGCGGTGAAGCTCTACCGCCAGCTGCTCGACATCTACCGGCTCAACACGGACCTGATGGCGCACTTCGCGTCCTACGCGCTCACGCAGACGGACTGGCGTGACCTGAAGGTGGCCACGTGCGCGCTGATGCTCGTGCAGAGCCACTCCGGCCAGCCCGTGCGCGAGGACGACGGCTCCATCGCGTTCCTCGACGACGACTTCCGCTCCATCGGTGAGGCGATGATCCTCCACTACGAGCGCAAGTCCACGCGCATGCTCACGCCCAAGGCGGTGCTGCGGGTGGCCGAGCTGCTCGAGACGCCGGAGATCGCCCGCCTCAACCGCGAGGCCGGTTTCGGGGACCCCGCGTCCCGCAAGGCGCCCATGGGCCGGTGGAAGACCGTCGCCACGAAGTGGCTGCGGCTGCGTGAGCAGAACGTGCCCATGCTCCAGGGCCTGGTGAAGGCCGGCTACAAGGAGACGCTGAAGAAGATCGCCCGCAAGGCCGGTTACAAGCCGGTGACGCAGGCCTTCTTCGAGGTGCTCGGCTGGAAGCAGAAGCAGGCGGCCGCGGGCCACCGCTCGGTGGGCCTGGAGGGTCTCCACCTCGTGAAGCGGGAGCGCTTCGATGGGCTCTCGGAGGCGGAGATCTGCGAGTGGATCGAGCTGGAGCGCCTCTCCTACAAGGAGGTGGTGGGCCGGCTGCCCAAGGACCTGGGCCTGACGCCGGCCATCATGGCGGCGCTGCTGCCCTCGCTGTCCGACCGGGACCTGCGCATCCTGACGCCCACGCTCGAGGAGCTGGGGTTGATGTCCGACGCGGCCATCCGCGCGCGGTGGGAGAAGGCGGTGCGGACGGCGACGGACCAGCGGGCGCTCCACATCGTGAAGAACGTGCGCAGCCAGGAGCTGAAGACGAAGCTGGAGGAGGCGAGCGACAACGCGGCGAAGGCGGCGGTGGCGGAGGCGACGGCGGAGACGGACGTGCGGGTGATGTTCCTCATCGACAAGTCCGGTTCCATGGAGGGTGCCATCGAGCAGTCCAAGGAGGCGCTGTCGCGCATCCTCGCGGGCTTCCCGCTGGAGAAGCTGCACATCGCGACGTTCGACACGATGGGGACGGTGCTCAAGCCGAAGGCGGCGAGCCGTGCGGCGGTGCAGCACATGCTGCAGGGCATCAAGGCGTCGGGCGGCACGGCGCACGCGGCCGGTGTGCATGCGCTGCACCGGGCGGGGATGCGGGTGCCGGAGGAGGCGAAGCTCATCTGCATCGTCGTGGGTGACGAGGCGGGTGAGGCGGGTGACCAGTTCGCCCGGGCCTTCCGCGAGTGCGGCTACACCGTGGCCGCCATGGCGATGCTGGTGAGTGTGGCCAGCGCCGCCAACCGGGGCAACACCGTGCGCACGTGCGCGGGGCAGATGAAGGTGCCGTTCAGTGAGGTGTCGGTGGATCAGTTCGATGACCCGTACCAGGTCCCCCGCGTGCTGAAGGCGCTGATGGACGCGCCGACGGCGGCCGGGGCCAGCCAGTCCGGCTGGGTCGAGCGGGTGATGCGTACGCCGCTGCTGAAGGTGGCGTGAGAAAGGAGTGGGTGTCGTGGACTACCGGAAGTTCCTCGGGAAGGTGGAGTCGGCGGTGTTGCCCTACTTCGGTGGGGCGTCCGTCGATGCGCCCTCGCGGCGGCTCCGCGTGTCCACGCCGCCCGCTCCGGGCTGGTGGCGCTTCGAGGTGCAGGGGCGCACCGCCACCGCGCGGGAGCCGGCCGGGCCGGAAGGGCTCGACGGGCTCCCGCTCGTTCGTGGACATCTGTGGGGCACGCGCCTGGTGCGCGAGGGCGCGGTGGCCGAGCCGGTGCACCTCCTCCCCGAGGAGGAGCCGCCGCGCTTCTCGCCGGTGCGCGCCCGGCGCTGGCATGACGGCTCGCTCGTTTTCGAGGAGGTTGAATTCGAGGGCGAGGCCGAGGGCACGGCGCGGCTCATGCTGGAAGAGGGCCGGACGCTCGCGGAGGTGAAGGCCGTGCCGGCCTCGCTGCGGGCGGCCTTTGGCTATGCGGTGCTGGAGGGTGCCTCGCGCGCGCTCGGCATCCGCTTCTCTCCCGTTGAGGTACGTGGGCAGGTGCTCTCCGTGTCCGAGGGAGGCCGTCCCGCGGCCGAGGCCCGGTTGCGGGCGCTGGCGTCCGAGCGCGAGGTACACGTGCGGGCGGTGGAGACGCGGCTGCTGGCGCTGGAGGCACAGCGGCGGCGGGTGGAGGAGGCCGCGCGGCTGGACGCGAGGCATTCGCGGCAGGCGCACGGGGCGACGCGGGTGGAACGGGTGCTGGAGTCGGCGGGAGCGCGGCTGCTCGACACGCGGCGGCTGGGGAGCGAGCGGCTCGAGGTGACGTTCGGCTTCATGGGCGAGCGCTTCATCAGCATCGTGGAGGCGGACACCTTGCAGGTGGTGGACGCGGGCATCTGCCTCGCGGGGTCGGACCGGCAGGTGAACCTGGAGAGCCTGCCATCGGTCATCCGCGAGGCCATTGAGGACGACGTGCTGGTCATCACCCGGCACGCTTGAGACGAGACGCCCCTCTCCCCCCTGGGAGAGGGGCGGGGGTGAGGGTCTTCCCATGAAGCCGCGTGAGGTCTGCCTGCTCATTGGCCGGGACGGGACGGTGCTGTGGAGCGATGCCTCGGACAGCCCGGTGTGGCTGCCGGACTCGCGAGCGCGCTGGGAGGCCATCTGGCGGCTGCGCGGGGAGCTGGAGGAGATCTCGCACAGCCACCCCGTGGGTCCGCTGGGCTTCAGCGCCGAGGACGAGACGACGATGGCCGCGCTCACCGAGGCGCTCGGGCGGCCGGTGCGCTTCTCGGTGGTGGCGCCGGACGGCATGGTCGTGCGCGAGGGCGGCCGGGACGTGCGCGTCACCGAGGAGCCCACGTGGACCAGGAGCCTCCGCGCGGACTCCGGCATGCGCCGACGGTCAGACAACCTTGTGCTGTGACGCGAACTCAGCGGCGAGCTCGAGGAACTTCTGGATGGCACGGAGGTGGTCTCCGCCACAATCCTCAAGGCATTTCCTGGCCCATCCGCCTTCCTGCGGAAACTCCTGCTTCACGTCGCGAAGCCAAGCGAGAAACTCCTGGTAGGAGTCATTGGGTACACGGTTGTAATACAGGGTGAGCTCGCTACCTTGGACGAAGGCGTTGAAGCGATGGATGTCCACGGCCCCGATGAACATCTCGAGCATGGTGCCATCGCGAAGCTCATCCCGAATGAACAGCAGGATGTCGAGAGTGCTGACATGACGGCCTCTCCAATCCATGGGTGGACGCATGTGACTCAAGGAGACACCACCGTCTTGATGATGGGCTCACCAGCCATGATGATGCTTTGGAGGTAATCCTTTTCGAGCATTCCTCCGGACCCCGTGAATGCATCGTAAATCCTCCCCCCATACCGGACTGCAATATGAAAATTGTTGTCGGACATGATGGCGCGATTCTGCCACGAGAGATATTGGCCTTGGCTGCTCGAGATGCGGACATACTCAGGCATTCCACCAAAGTTTTTGAAGCGAATCGAATCTGGCAGAGCCGCGGCCAGAACCATCGTGGCCGGCGAGAGGGAGGGTTGTCCCGCACTCCCTGCATGACCAAGGCGTGCCACCAAGAGGAGTCCACAAATGAGCAACCTGCAGAGCACGCGCATGCCCGCAGTGTATCCAATCGAGATAGCACCTTGAAAGCGGTGGGGCTCAGAGCCGCACTTCCAGCCGCTGCCACCTGGCGTCCACCGTGAGCTCGAGCACCCCGTCCCGCATGCGGTGCTCCCGCGCGCCCACCACCTCACGCGGCACTGGCACCCCGTAGAGCCGCAGCGTCTCCGTGTCACGCGCCAGCGGCAGCGAGCCCTCCGTCCTCCGCTCCAGTACGAAGCGCTCCCCTCCCCGCTCTCCACTCAACCGCGTGAGCCGCGACTCGCCGTAGCCCTCGCCCGCGTCCTCGTACAACCGCGCCTCCACCCGCTCCGCCACGTGCACATGCCACGTCAGCTGAGACCAGTTGGCCGAGGTGGTGTGCAGCGCGGGCTCGGTGAGGGCCAGCGCGCCTCCCGCCCGCAGCCACATCGGCACCGTGCCCAGCGGCGCCTCGGCGATGACGTGCTGATTCCCCTCCATGGCCTCCTCTGGAACCCCCAGGTTGAAGAGCGGAATCCACCGGCCCTCGGGCAGATACACGAGCCTCCGTCTCTGGCCCTGGCGCACCACCGGAGCCACGAGCAGGTCCTTCCCGAAGAGAAACGCGTCATCCGTGCGCAGTGCCTCCTCGTCTCCCGGCGCGTACATGACGAGCGGGCGCATCACCGGCAGCCCTTCCACGGAGGCCTCGTGTGACAACGTGTAGAGCGTGGGCAGCAGCCGGTAGCGCCGCTCCAGGCACTCGCGCGCGAGGGACAGGTACGGCTCGCCGAAGCGCCAGGGCTCCTGCGGAGGCGTCCCCTTCCCGGAGTGGTTGCGCATCAACGGGTAGAACGTCCCCATCTGCATCCAGCGCACGAGCAACTCCCCATTCGCGCGGCCAAGGAACCCAGGCACGTCCACGCCCACGAAGGACACACCGGACAGGCCCAGCCCCAGCAGCATGGTGAGCGAGAGCTCCAGGTGTGCCCAATAGCTGGAGTTGTCCCCCGTCCACACCGCCGCGTAACGCTGAATCCCGGCCGAGCCCGCGCGCGTCAGGATGAAGGGCCTCCGCTCGGGAGCCAGCTCGCGCATGCCCTCGTACGCCGCCCGGGCCATGCCGAGCGCATAGACGTTGTGCACCTCCAGGTGGCGCCTGTGGCCATGCCGTGCGTCGTGCGGCAGCGTGGGTCCCTCCACCTTGCCCAGATGCACCGCCGGGGCCGTCTTGATGTCGAAGGTCTCCCGGCCATTCAGCAGCGAGAAGCACGCCGGCTCGTTCATGTCGTTCCAGACGCCGGCGATGCCCGCCTCCAGGAGGCCCTGGTGCCACCGGCCCCACCACGTGCGCACCTCCTCGCGGGTGAAGTCCGGGAAGGTGGCGGGCTTGGGCCACACCTCGCCGAGCAGCACGCTGCCCCGGTCGTTGCGCACGAGGAAGTCCCGAGCGAGCGCCTCGTCATAGACGCGGTAGCCCGGCTCGGCCTTCACCGCCGGATCGATGATGGGGACCAGCTTCACACCCTGCGCGGCCGCCTCGCGCGCCAGGCCCGCGGGGTCCGGGTAGCGCGTCCGGTCCCACGTCCAGACCTTGTAGCCCTCCATGTAGTCGATATCGAGGGACACGCAGTCCAGCGGAAGCGGTCCACGGGATAGTCCGGCATGACCTCGCCGGAGACGTCCTCGCACCGGGCGAGCTCCCGGCCGGCGGCGTCGAGCAGGCGCCAGGTGCCCCGGGCCAGCGTCACCTCCAACGAGAGCGCCTCCGTCACCACCACCGCCACCCCGCCCTGCTCCTCGCGGCGGACCGAGAGCGGCAGCTCCCGCTGCTCCACCACGGCCCAGGACTGTTTGACCGGCAGCTCGCGAGGCCCCAGCGCGGTGTGCTTGAACACCGGGAGGTGTCGTAACCGCAACACTCCGGGCAGGGGACAACTCACCTGCAGTGCGGCACGCGGGCCCCAGAAGGTGACACGGGTGGGCTCTACGGACAGGTCTTCGAGGCGCATGGTCTAAGATGGGGCCCGTGAGCACGGACAACCCTGAAGACAGAGGACGGACGGATCGCTGGCAGAGCCTCGTGGCGGGCGCCTTCCATCTCGACGAGACCCTGGACTCCAAGGAGGTCCCCGTCGATGGCCCGGGAGCGGCCGCGCACGCCCTGCGCTACCTGGAGAGCCTGCTCGAGACCTTCCCCTCGAGCGTGGATCCCGTGGAGGACTTCGAGGGCTACGCCGTGCGGCGCATGCTCCTCTCCCTGCGGCGCGCCCTGGTGCACCAGGGCGGCCGCTGAGCGCCCCGGGCAGCGGCACTACACCGGACGGAACTCGGGACGGGACTCCCCGGACTCCACCGCGGGCTGCTGCTCCAGCTTCTGTTCGACGGCCGTCACGCCGAACGCGCTGGGGTCGAGCTGCTCGCGGCCGGAGAAGACCTGGCGGGCGCGGCCCAGCAGCCACCCGAGGCCCTTCACCGCATCCCGCAGCAACCGGGCGGGCGCCTGGCGCGAGGCCAGCGAGGGGCTGAGCAGATCCAGGTCCTCGCCCTTCATGGTCAGCTCCTTCACGCCCACGCCGTGCGTGTATACCATCTCGCCGCCCAGCCAGCCGGTGTAGGCCGCCATGGCGAACGCGCCCAGCCCCACGAGGCTGGAGAACAGCGACGAGCGGTGCCCGGTGCGCCACGCGGCCACGCCGAACGCCCCGAGCACGAGGCCCACGTTGCCCAGGCCGTGCAGGAACATCATGTCGCGCGAGTGCCGGTCCGCCTTCACCTCCTGCGACGCGGCCATCCCGGCGAACCCGGCCAGCAGCCCACTCGCCGCCGTGGTCCACCACAGCGTCCGTGCCGCGCTGTCCAGCTTCTCGTTCCCGGTGAGCGCCGCCGTCAGGTCCACCACCACCGTGGACGGCAACAACGCCAACGGCGCGTGGATCAACGTCGGGTGCAGCTCGTGTACGCGCATGTCCATGACAGTCCTCCTCGTCCTGGAAAGCTTGGGGCGCACCGCCCGGCGGACAACCCGCCCCACCGGACTCCACGAGGCCCTCCGGGGAGGGACGGACGAGGTGGCGAGCCTCTTGCCAACCCGTCTGGCCATGGGCAGACCACCGGCCGCCGCCAACCCCGCGAGCACTCCCCGCGCGCCTCCTCGCTTCCCCGCCTCGCGGGTGGTGGACGGGCCCCGAAGGTCTTGTCATGGTCGGGCCATGCGCATTGCACGTCTGCTCACCTTGTCGACGCTGGCGTTCGCGACCCCCTCGGTCGCCGCGCCCCCGTCCCGACCCGCCATGAAGAAGCCCGCCACCACGAAGCCCGCCGAAGCCAGGCCCACCGAAGAGAAGCCGTTCGACCTCGAGGCCGAGACGCGCGCCTGGCACCAGAAGCGCATCGCCAACCTCACGTCCGAGGACGGCTGGCTCAGCCTCGTGGGCCTGCACTGGCTGAAGGAGGGAGACAACCGCGTGGGCTCCGCCGAGGACAACGAGGTCGTCTTCCCCCAGGGGACGCCCGCGCACCTGGGCACCCTCACGCGCAAGGGTGGCACGGTGACGATGACCGTGCAGCCCGGGGTCTCCCTCACCCGCGCGGGCCAGCCCTTCAAGGGCGGGGAGCTGGGCGCCACCGAGTCCGACGCGGACGTGCTCGCGTTGGGCTCGCTGCGCTTCTACGTCATCCGCCGGGGAGAGAAGCTGGGCCTCCGGGTGAAGGACGCGGAGGCCCCCGCTCGCAAGCAGTTCCACGGCATTCCCACCTGGCCGGTGAGCGCCACCTGGCGCGTGGAGGGCCGCTTCGAGCCGGCGGCCAACCCGCGCAAGGTGCCGGTGCCCAACGTGCTCGGCACGGTGGAGGAGATGACGTCGCCGGGCACCCTCTTCTTCAAGGTGAATGGCGAGGAGTACCGGTTGGATCCGGTCCAGGAGAGCCCCACGGAGCCGCTCTTCATCATCTTCGGGGACCTGACCAACCGGACGGACTCCTACGGCGCGGGGCGCTTCCTCTACGCGGACCCGCCCAAGGACGGGAGGGTGGTGCTGGATTTCAACCGGGCCTACAACCCCCCGTGCGCCTTCTCGCCCTATGCCACGTGCCCGCTGCCTCCGCCGCAGAACCGGCTGAAGCTGCGCGTGGAGGCCGGCGAGAAGCGCTACGGCGACCATTGAGGGTCAGGAAGAGCGTCAGGAAGAGCGTCAGGAAGACCCGCCCTCCCGCGTCCCCAGGGCCATGAGCCCGGTCCGCGAGCCTCCCCACGAGGCCCGGACCGGGCCGCCCCCAAAGGAGGCGTGACATGGCGACGCTGAACATCACCTACAACGGCCTGTCCTCGGACCTGCCCCTGGAGCTGGACGGCCACGTGTCCGACGTGGACGTGCGGCGCATCGCCGTGGAGGTGGTGCGCTCGGGTGGAGCGCCGGGGCTGCACATCGCCCACCTGCGCGAGGACGCCTTCGTCCACTACGTGGTGGACCGGTTCCGCGGCCCCCGCGGGGACGAGCGCATCTACCTGCGTCCCAAGGTGCCCTTCGGGGCCTGAGGAGGGCCGGCCATGCGCATCCTCTTCTGTGGTGTGGGGGCCATCGGCTCCACGGCGGCGGTGCTGTGCCGCAACCTGGAGGCCTCGCTCGTCTTCGTCGACTTCGACCGGGTGGAGTCCAAGAACCTGCTCGCGCAGGCCTTCGTGAAGCCCTCGGTGGGGAAGAACAAGGCCGAGGCGCTGAAGCTCCAGCTGCTCAACCTGCACGGGGTGAAGGCGGAGGCCTTCGGCGTGCGGGTGACGCGCGACAACGTGGCGGCGCTGTGCACAAGCGCGGACCTGCTCGTCGACTGCTTCGACAACCAGGCGAGCCGGGTGCTGCTGAGCGACTTCGCGCGCACGGCGGGCAAGCCGCTGGTGCACGGGGCGCTGGCGGCGGACGGCACCTTCGGGCTGGTGCGCTGGGACGAGCGCTTCGTCCCGGACGCCGAGGACACCGCGGGTCAGGCCACCTGCGAGGGCGGGGCCCACCTGCCCCTCATCGGCCAGCTCGGCGCCACGCTCGCGCGGGTGGTGCAGGACTTCGTGAAGCACGGCACCCGCCGCGACGCGATGGTGAGCCTCGTGGCGGTGACGCCCACGGCGTCGTGAGTCACTCCCGGGCGGCTTCCTTCGAGCCCACCACCGTCATGTTCATGCCGATCTGCACCGACACCGGCTTGCCATCGACGGTGATGGTCATCTTGCCGTTGATGTTCCAGCCGAACGAGCCCGTCGAGAAGGCCTTCACCTCGGCGAGCATCTCCTGGCCGTTGATGACCACCTTCAACGGCTCGGCCTTCTCCTGGAACTGCTTCAGCGTCACGGGGCACGGGGACTTTGCCATGGGGCCGGCACCGTACCACCGGGGGCTCGGGCCGGACCACTGGATCCTCACCGGCGGGCCGCGCGTCCGGAGAGCACGTCCGCCAGCGCCTCGTCGATGGGCAACCCCGGGTGGCGCATCAACCACATGAACTCGCCCGCCGGATTCACCTCGAGGAAGACGTGCCGGCCCTCGGGCGTGACGATGAAGTCGAACGCGCCGTAGTTGAGCCCCAGCGCATCCATCAGCCGCACCACCTGCTTCTCCAACCGCTCGGGCAGCGTATAGGCCTTCCACGCGTCGATGAGCGCCACGCCCTCCCGGCGCCAGTCCTCCCGGGCCTTCGGCAGCGCCTGCGAGTCGATGGCCGCCGCCATCACCCGCTCCCCCACCACCGTCACCCGCAGCTCCACCTGCTTCGCCAGCCGCTCCTGGAAGGTCATCGGACACAGGTCCAGCCCCTCCAGGTCCTCCAGCTCGCGCGCCTCCAGCGGCGTGGTGAAGACCACCTGCTCCCGCCCCCGCTCGTCGTAGACGGCGAAGGAGGACATCATCTTCGTCACCACCCCGCCGGGGCAGCTCGCGGCGAAGGCACGCACCGCCTCGGGATCATTGGTCATCAGCGTGCGCGGCACCTCCATGCCCAGCGCCCGCGCCAGCTTGAGCTGCAGCGGCTTGTGCTCCGCGCGCCGGACCACGTCGAGCGCATCCAGCTGGAACACCTCGAGCGCCGTCATCATCCCGAACACCAGGCGCCGGCTCTCCTCCACCGAGGGCTTGCGCAGCTGCTCATCCATGTCCTTGGGAATGCCCGCGCCCGTGGCGTTGCGGCGGTACCAGATGGCGGAGATGTCCGAGAGCGAGATCTCCCCATCGGGCCCCGACAGCCGCCCCGCCCCCGCCTCGTCGAGCGAGAGCTGGAGCCGGGTGGGGAACAGATCCGAGTCGAAGCGGTAGACGCGCTCGCCGCGCGCCTCGAGGGCCCGCCGCACGGCGTGAGGCGCCTCGTTGTCCTGGGAGTGGGTGACGATGAGGATGGCCATGACGTTCCCGCGTGTGCCGTCAGGGGGGAGGGCCCGCGGACGCGAGCGCGTCGGCCAGGGCCGCGGCGATGGGCAGGCCGAGCTCCTTCTCGAGCATGCCCCACTCGCCCCCGGGGTTGACCTCGAGGAAGACGTGACGTCCCTCGGGTGTGACGATGAAGTCCGCGGCGCCGTACACCAGCCCCAGCTCCGCGACCAGACGCACCAGGCGCCCGGCCACCTCGGGGGGCAGCTCGCCCTTCTCCCAGTGGACCTCGCCCGGCCGCGCGCGCCGCCAGTCCACCTGCCCCTCCACCGAGCGCGACGCGTCGATGGCTCCCACGAAGCACCGCTCGCCCACCACGGCCACCCGCAGCTCGTGCGCCTTGTCGAGCCGCTCCTGGAACATCATGGGACTGTGACGCAGCGCCTCCAGCTCCGCGAGGTGCTCGGGGCCGATCGCGCACGTGTAGACGAAGGGTTGCCCGCCCGCCATGGACTGCGTCAGGGGCGTCTGCATCTTGGCCACCATGCGGCCCCGCACGCGCGCGAAGAAGGACCGGACGCGCTCGGCGTCATTGGTCACCAGCGTGAGCGGCACCTCCAGCCCCTGGGCCATGGCCAGCCGCAACTGGCGCAGCTTGTTGCCCGCCTGCTCCACGCCGAGCGGGTTGATGAAGGGGCAGCCCGCGGCACGCAGCCCGTCGAGGAACCCCTCGAGCGCGGCCCTCGACTCGCGCACGCAGCTCTCCCGCCAGCCGGGGTCCAGCGACTCATCGAGCCAGGGGGACACCAGCCGGCGCAGCCACACCGACCGCACGTCCTCGCCGCGCAGCTCGCCCGCCGCCGTCCGCAGCACCACCTCGTCCGCACCGGGCCCCAGGCTCGACGTCAGCTCCAGCCGCGCCGGAAAGCCGTCCGTGTCGATCCGCACGGAACGAACCCCCCGCCGCGACAGTTCCTCCGCCACCCGGTCGACTGTGTAGAAGTCGGCACTGTGGGTGAAGAGCAGGACGATGTCGCGGGCGGGGGGCATGGCGGAACCAGACGCTCAACAGGCCGCCAGGGGCCTCCTACAGGTCACGCTCGTCGGTGTCCGAGGGGTACTTCAACGTCCCCTCGCTGTTGGACTCCTGGAGGGTGGCGGAGCCGTCCGAGGGGTACTGCAGGGTGTTGTCCGTGCCACCGGACACCAGCTCCAGCTCTTGCTCCTCGAGCAGACGTGCGAAGAACGGCTTCCGGGTCATGTCCTTCTTCATTTGCCGCCTCCTTGTGGGGGGGAGATCTGGCCTGACGACGAGGGGGGGACCCGAGCGGTCAGGCGCATGACACGACCCTGGGTTACCACGTTCGAGACTACCTGGCGAATTTCATTCTGCCTTCACCGGAGCGGGAGCCCGGCCGTACTTGCGCAGCGCCTGGACGAGCCTGTCGTGAGGGAGGGAGAAGAGGCGGATGCCATCGGCGCCCGTCATGGTGTCGGCGGCGAGCAGGGCGTTGAGGATGGCCTCCTGGGTGGCCTGCACCGTGGCCTCGAAGAGCGGGGTGATGTGCTCGTTGTCCAGCGAGGAGACCCGGGCCACCGGGCTGTCGGCCGGCGGCTTCGTGGGCTGGGTGGAGAAGGCCAGGAAGATGTCCCCCGAGGAGTCCTCGCCCAGTCCGCCCATCTTGCCGATGGCGAGCGGGACGCGCCGGGCGATGCGATCCAACTGGTGGGGCAGCAGCGGCGCGTCGGTGGCCACCAGCACGATGATGGAGCCCATGCCCTCGGAGAGGGGGGGCGCGGCCAGGCTGGCGCTCTGGGCGCACGGACGGATGTTGCGGGCGAACGGTGACGCGGGGGCCTCGCTGCCCACGTAGCAGCCCTTGAGGTCGCGGATCTCCTCGCCCACCGGGACGCCCTCCACCGTGAAGAGGCGCCGGCTGCCGTAGTTGCACTGCACCAGCACCCCCAGGGTGTAGCCACCCTGGTCCTCGGGCAGCTTGCGCGACGCCGTGCCGATGCCGCCCTTGAAACCGTGGCACATCATCCCCGTCCCGCCGCCCACGTTCCCCTCGGCCACCGGACCCGTGCGCGCACCGTCGATGGTCCGCAGGGCGTGCTCCGGCTTGACGTGGAAGCCGTAGATGTCGTTGAGGAAGCCGTCATAGGTCTCCGCGACCACCGGCAGGCCGAGCTCCCACCCGAGGCCATGCCGGGCGCCCCAGTCCACCACCGCGTCACGCACCACGCCCACGCTGGAGGTGTTGGTCAGCATGACGGGACCGTTGAGCAGGCCCGACTCCTTCACCCAGGTGGTGCCGGTCATCTCCCCGTTGCCATTGAGGGCGAAGGAGGCCGCGAAGACGGGCTCGGCCATGCGCTCGCGCCCGCGAGGCAGCACCGCGGTGACGCCCGTGCGCACCGGCCCCTTGCCCACCACGAGCTTGCCCTCTCCGGAGATGAGCGTCGTGTGGCCCACCTCCACCCCGGGCACGTCGGTGATGGCGTTGAGGGAGCCGGCCGTCCCTCCAAAGGTGATGCCCAGGTCGCGGGCACGGGGCTTCGCCGGACCCGGCGACACCGGAGTGGACGCCACTGGAGCGGACGCCGCGGGGGCGGGCTTCGCGGGAGCGGGGGCGCGGGTGGCGGCGGCCTGGGAGGACGCGGCGCAGCCCATCCCGGGAACACAGAGGAGAAGCGCGGAGAGGAAGCGGGCAGGAAGGAAGGGGCTCATGGAGGGCGGAAGTACACGGGTCCGGCGGGGGAAAGGAAATCCACCGGAAAATACCCCGTCAGGAAACCCGGGGCGTGGCGTCTCTTCATCATGAAAGGAGCGGTGACGATGCGGACCACGACGATGAAGCCGGGAACGATGAATCCGAAGCAGCACAACAGCCATGCCGGTTTCCGCGACGTGCGCGTCAGCAACTTGCCGGCCTCCTTCTCGCAGCCGCGGTATCGCCAGTACCCCGTGCCATACCCGAGCCTCTTCTGATGCTCCGCCTCCAGACGTGAGGCGGTGCGACGGAGGCCGGGCTCCCGAAAGGGTTCCCGGCCTCTCGCATTTCCAGCCTCACCCACCTGGGGACGTAGAGCGTTACGGAGACGCGCCGGCCTGTAGAGCCGGAGCCTTGGCCCGCTGGGTTCGACTCCCAGCGTCCCCACTCGCAGTTCGCAGCTCTCTGACAACTGAATCGCAGTGGTGAAGCGCCGCCTGCCCTCACGCGAGGCGGCACACGCCTCCGTAGCTCATCGGTAGAGCACCCGCCTCTTAAGCGGGTGGCGAGGGTTCGAATCCCTCCGGAGGTACTCACGCGGGTGTCGTCCAGTGGCAGGACGCCGGTCTCCCATACCGGAAACACGGGTTCGAATCCCGTCACCCGCTCCACTTCACTCCGGGATCGTCCAATCGGCAGGACGGCGGGCTCTGACCCCGCAAATGCAGGTTCGAACCCTGCTCCCGGAAACACATTCCACAGTAGCTCAAGGGAAGAGCGGGCGCCTGTTAAGCGTCAGGTTGGGGGTTCGAATCCCTCCTGTGGAGCATCATCGGGATGTAGCTCAGCCTGGACGAGAGCGCGTGCTTGGGGTGCACGAGGCCGTCGGTTCGAATCCGGCCATCCCGACTCTCTTATCGCAGTCGTTTTTCCTGGGTGTGGCTCAATTTGGTAGAGCGCGCGGTTCGGGTCCGCGAGGTTGCAGGTTCAAATCCTGTCACCCAGATGTCTTTGGCTCCATAGCTCGGAGCCGCCATTTTCGCCCCCGTAGCTCAGTTGGAGCAGAGCGCTCGGTTCCGAACCGGGAGGCCGCAGGTTCGAGTCCTGCCGGGGGCATCTGTCTCGATGCGGAGTGGGACCGGACGTCCCACCGGGCCTCATAAGCCTGGGCCGCAGGGTTCGACTCCCTGCTCCGCAACTGTCTCAAGCCGTCCTGGCGTAGGTGGTCCGCGCGCCCGTCTGAAGAACGGGAGGACTGGGTTCGATTCCCGGGGTCGGCACTCGCAGCACCGTTTTGCCCCTGTAGCTCAGCTGGCAGCAGCACCGGTTTCGTAAACCGGGGGTCGTCGGTTCGATCCCGACCGGGGGCACTCCTCACCTTCTTCCCACTTCTCCTGCACGCCGAGCCAGCTGGAGACGGCACTGGTCCCACACACCAGGTCTGCTGGGTTCGATCCCCAGGGCGTGTACTGCAACAGGCTCCCCAACCCGTCCGCGTGGCCCAAACGGGAGAGGCGGCTGGCTCAAACCCAGCTCAGGTGCGAGTTCGACTCTCGCCGCGGACATATCCCCCAAGAAGGACACCCGAGTCATGGAGACGCTGGTCCTCAACCAGTCGTATGAGCCCGTGGCACGGATCTCCTGGCAGCGCGCGATGATGCTGCTGTGGCAGGGGAAGGTCGAGGTGGTCGAGGAGTACGATGACCGCCTCGTCCGCTCCGTCACCCTGGAGATCCGCATGCCCTCCGTCATCCGCTTCCTGCGCGGCGAGCGGCGCAAGGGGCGTGGCATCAAGTTCAGCCGCGACAACGTGTACATGCGCGATGGCTGCAAGTGCCAGTACTGCGGCCGGAAGGTGTCGCGCCCCGAGGCCACGTACGACCACGTGGTGCCCCGGGCCCAGGGTGGCCGCACGACCTGGGAGAACATCGTGATCGCGTGTGTCCCCTGCAACCAGAAGAAGGGGGGCCGCACGCCGGTGCAGGCGGGGCTCAAGCTGCTCTCCACGCCGGAGAAGCCGCGCAAGCTCCCCGGCTCGGTGCAGCTGACGTTCGCCTACGAGAAGGGCATGCCCATCTCCTGGCGCAAGTTCCTCCGTGACGTCGCGTACTGGCACACGGAGCTCGAGGAGTGAGCGGCGGGTAGACGGGGGCCTCCAGAGGGGGCTCCCGGGCCCCGCTCCGTGACGGGAGCGGGAAGATCGACTGACCGCTTCCCAACGGTGCCGCGGGACCGTGGGACGGGAGAGGACTTCCCGCTCCGCCCCTAGTGTCCCGCGCCCCGGTGTTCCCTTGCCGGGAGAGGAGTGGACACGCATGCGTGACTCGAAGCCCGGACGTTGGGTGGTGCTCGGCCTCAGCCTGCTCGCCTCGCCCTTGGGGGGCTGCGGGAATGACGATGACGGCAACGACACGGAGAAGGAGCGTATCGAGAAGGGGCTGACGCTCTCTCCCGTGCCCCTCAACCTGAACGGCAAGGACCGGGACCTGGTGGGCCTGGGCAGCTACATCGTCAACGCGCAGGCCGCCTGCAACGACTGCCACACCCACCCGCCCTTCTCCCCGGGCGGCGACCCGTTCAAGGGAGAGCCGGAGCGGATCAACTCGGAGCACTTCCTGGCGGGCGGCATGGCCTTCGGGCCCATCGTCTCGCCCAACATCACCCCGGATGCCTCGGGCAGGCCGGCGGGAGCGGACTTCGAGGAGTTCGAGCGCTACATGCGCACCGGCCGCGAGGAGAACGGTGGCCTCCTCCAGGTGATGCCCTGGCCCATCTACCGGAACATGAGCGACCGCGAGCTGCGCGCCATCTACGAGTACCTGCGCGCCATCCCCTCCGCCCAGCCCGGGCCCTGAGGGCAGGAAAGCGTCGGGTAAAGGGGCCGTAAACCGGGAAAAGTTGGGAACCCGTCATTGCGGCCCTCCGCTGACGCGGGGCGTAGTGAACCCACACGGGCGGAGGGCGCATGGATGCGCGCTCACACCATCCCCACAGGGAGGAAACCCATGGAGTGGCTCGAGTTCGATCGTTTGTCTCCGGAGGTGGAGCAGCTCCTGGCGGACCAGGCCGCGCGCCTGAGCGCCACGGTGCGGCCGCCCCCCTCCCCGAAGCAGGAGAGCGCCAGCGCCCGGGCCCGGCGGCTCGAGGCCCTGCTGCGTCAGTGCCCAGCCTCCAACCCCTGGGGGCACCCGGTCGCGGAGTGCTGAAACCCGCACGGGCGGCCAGGAACGGAAGGCCGGGGTCCACCACTGCGGTTCAGCACGTTAGAGTGCGGCCGCGCCCCCCGAGGCGTTCCAGACCATGGCCACCAGGAAGAGCGAGGACAACGAGAGGCTCATCGACCGGGACCTGACCGCGCTGGCGCGGGAGGGGAAGCTCCCTGCCGCGCACGGCGTGGACGGTCCGGTGATGGAGGTGCTGGGCCTCCTGTCGCGAGGGGGCAAGCACCCGTTGCTCTCCGGCGAACCGGGCGTGGGCAAGTCCGCCCTGGTGCAGGAGGTGGCTCGACGCATCATCGAGGGCCGCGTGGACGCGGAGCTCGCCAACGCGCGGATGGTGGAGGTGTCCGTCGCCAACATCCTGGCGCGCAGCACCCAGCGTCAGGCGGCGGAGACGTTCGAGGAGCTGCTGGCCTGGCTCAGCCGTCACCCCTGCCCCATCGTCTACATCCGGGATCTGCCCGCGGTCATCGGCGGGCCACTGGCGCCGGTGGCCTTCCGCGCCCTGCGCACGGGAGGCATCCGCTTCATCTTCGAGACCGAGCCCAAGCGCGTGCAGGAGCTGCTGCGCGCGGACGAGGCCTTCTCCGAGCGGCTCCACCTGGTGCCCCTCAACGAGCCGCCCGCCGAGCGGGCCCGGTGGATACTGGGCCGTGTGGCCGAGGAGCTGGAGCGCGAGCTGCACCTGCCCATTGATCCAGCGGCGTGCGACCTGACGCTGCGGCTGGCCTCCAAGTTCCTGCTGGCCCAGCGGCTGCCGCGCAAGGCGATTGAATTGCTCAAGGAGACGGCCGCGGAGGCCTCCGGAGGCGCCAAGGACCGCGTGGGTCCCGAGGACGTCCTCACCCGCTTCTGCGCCACCACCCGGCTGCCGCGCTTCGTCGTGGACGACGCGATGCCGCTGGACCTGGAGGAGACGGAGCGCTTCTTCGGCGAGCGGCTGCTCGGGCAGACGGACGCGGTGCAGGCGGTGCTGCGCTCGGTGGCGCTGCTCAAGGCGGGGTTGAACGATCCGCGCCGGCCGCTGGGCGTGTTCCTCTTCGCCGGCCCCACGGGCGTGGGCAAGACGCAGCTCGCGAAGCTGCTGGCCGAGTACCTCTTCGGCTCGCAGGACAGGCTCGTCCGGCTCAACATGGCGGACTTCCCCAACGACGGCGACGAGAGCGTGCCCTTTGGCGCCTCGTGGGCCCCGGCGGTGGAGACGAAGCGCGGCGAGCTGACGGCGCTGCTGGAGGGGAAGGTGTTCACCGTGCTGCTGCTCGACGAGTTCGAGAAGGCCGCGCGCAGTGTGCACGACCGCTTCCTGCAGCTCTTCGACGAGGGCACCTTCGTGAACGGGGCGGGGGAGACCATCTCCTGCAACAACACCGTCATCGTGGCCACGTCCAACGTGGGCGCCGAGGTGTACCGGGAGCCGTCCATCGGCTTCATGGGCTCGCGGCGTCCGGAGGAGCTCATCACCGAGGTGGACCGGCGCATCGCCGAGGCCTTCCGCCCCGAGTTCCTCAACCGTTTCGACGCCATCTGCCACTTCCAGCCGCTGTCGAAGGTGGAGATCCGCAAGATTGCCCAGCGCGAGGTGGGCCGGGTGCTGGAGCGCGAGGGTATCCGCGCGCGCGGGCTGGATGTGGAGGTGACACCGGCGGTGGTGGACCTGCTGGTGGACCGGGGCTACTCGCCGCAGTTCGGCGCGCGCTACCTGCAGCGGGAGATCGAGAAGACGCTGACGGCGGCGCTGGCGGTGGAGATCGCCCGCCGGCCGCTGCCGCCGGGAGCACCGGTGCGGGTGGAGACGCGGCCGGGTGGCAAGGTGGTGGCGGTGGCCGAGCTCTCGCCGCGTCCGCGGGAGGAGACGGCGCAGCTCGCGCTGCCCACGGAGAAGTCGGTGTCGGCGGTGAAGCGGCGGCTGGACAAGAAGTCGCTGCTCAACGAGATGGACCGGCTGGTGGGACGGGCGCGGGCGCTGGCGGTGTCGGCGAACCGGCCGAGGCTGGAGGAGCGGCGCGCGGAGCTGCTGGCGGAGACCCAGGCGCCCAACCTGTGGGACGACCCGCAGCGCGCGGCGTCGACGCTGAGGGCGTTCCGCTCGGTGGAGGCGCAGCTGAACGAGCTGGACCGGATGGAGGAGCGGACCACGTTCGCGCGGCGGCTGGTGCGCGAGGCGAAGGGCGAGGCGCAGCTGGCGTCGGCGGCGAAGCAGGTGGAGGAGGTCGCGCGCGAGGTGCAGATGGCCGAGGTGCTCGGGACGGCGGGGACGTCGGACCACGGCGACGAGGCGCTGATTGACATCTGCGCGAGCGAGACGGGCGAGGGACAGGACGCCTGGGTGCAGGAGCTGGCGACCATGTACCTGGGCTGGGCGGAGCGCCGCGGCTACGAGGCGATGGCGGTGGCGGAGGCGGAAGAGCCCTTCCGGGTGGTGGTGCGGATCGCCGGGCCCGGGGCGTACGGCTACCTGGCGGGCGAGGCGGGACTGCACCGGCGCATCGACGAGGAGAAGCGCCAGCGCGCGTACGTGCGGGTGCACCGGGGCGGACCGGTGGAGGAAGAGGAGAGCCTGGACGTGGAGGGCCGCGAGGTGAGGCGGCACGAGGGCACGTACCTGGCGCGGGTGAAGACGGAAGTGACGGTGAAGGACGAGACCACGGGCCGGATGATGACGCTGGCGGGCGCGGGCGAGCTGGGCGAGATGAAGGACATCGCCTCGCGGGTGGTGAAGGGCCAGGGCGGCAGCAACACGGCGGACGAGGCCCGGCGCTACCACCTGGGCCGTGGCGCCCGGGTGGAGGACCCGCGCACGGGTGCGGGCACGCCGCGCGTGAAGGACGTGCTGCGCGGCGAGCTGGACGTCTTCATCGCCGCGTGGATTTCCCGTCCGCCCACCTCGGGCCCCACGAGCGCCGCGAGCTGATTCAGGCTCGACGGATATCGACCTAGCGCTTCTTCACGCGTGGCGCCCATACCGGAACGAATAGCGCCGACACCTCGAGAACGGGAATGACACGCTTCTTGTCATCATCCTCGTACTCGATTTCGTAGGTATCAAGTGCTGGAGCGAGAACAGGCTGCTTGCGCTTCTGCAGCAGCCCCGTCGTTTCACCCGCGGTCTGCTCGAACAGCTTTCCGGGCTTACCAACCTTCCAGCAGACGACGGCATCGATGGCTTTGAAGAAGTGGTCGAGCGAGTTGCCTGCCGACACCTCGAACTTGAACTCGACTCGCGCGAGCGCTGTTTTCGGAACGAACAAACGCTGGGCATCGTGTGCCACGCTCGCGATCGCATCCACGCCGAGCCGTGCATTGTACTCGAGTACGTGCAGGGGCATCCGGTAACGCCCCGACAACAGTCCATACAAATAGAAGAGTTCCTGCTCGGAGCGGGGCGCCTTCATGGGGATTGACTCATCCGGGTCGAGCGCTGTCAGCCCCGCGACATCGGATGGGTCGAGCACGTCCCCCTTCTTCGGCTTGTCAAGCCAACTCCGTACATCTTCGCGGCGACGGTCCATCTGTTGGACCTCCCGGTCACGAAGCCCCGCATGGCGGGCAGAGCGCAACCGATCAATCCAATCCCCGAATGACTCCTCCTTCAATTTTTCGCGCAGCCACTCTGACAGATGCATGAGCAACTTCGGCTCATGCTCGGCGAAATTCGAGATGTCACCACGGTTGGCTGTCGGCAAGAATCGCTGATGATTCACGAAAACCTGCCAGTTCCGAAGGTTTCCGAGGTCATATCCAAGCCCATCTGGAGAGGCTTGCATCAATGCCTTTTCAAGAAGCTCGTTCTTCCGGACCACCGGAATGTAATCGCGGCACAACCAGAGCCCGAATCGCTCCTCGAAACCATACAGGCCCTGGTGGTTCTGCCAGCGCGCTTCGATGTAGACTTCGCGCTGGCGACGATTTCCTTCGACTCGCGCGATGATGCCGTAACCATCCTCGAGCATCCAATTGTTCGGGGTGGTCAGACGCAAGGCGGTCAGGTCATCCCTCGCACCGCGCTTGTTTGCGCCGGAGCTCTCATTGACATCGGCGAACCGATGTCCGAACACCCGGAGTTCCGGTCGCTGAGCAAACTGCTGCACGTCCTTTCCCCAAGCGGCGAGCAGTTCCTTATCGCGCTCGTACAGGTGCGAGTAGCTCGTTTCACCATTCACTCGCAGATCAACCCGAAGCGGCCGCAGGCTCACCTCTTGAGTACCAAGTCCTTCAACATGGCCCTGAGCAACGGCTTCGTGGAAGGAGAGGCGCGTTTCGAACAACCCGCTCCGCAGATCCCCAATGACAGTGAACCAATCAATGTACGACTCGAGACGACGGCGACGCAGGAGCATCTCCGCATCACCGAAAAGCACCTGCTCCACCCAGATCGCGGTTCCACTCTCCAGCTTCAAAAGGCCAAGCTCTCCAAGCTCTTTTGATTTCGGATCCGTCTGCTCCAGTGGGTGGACAGGAATTTCCGCGTCCGCTTCCAATTCTGAAGGGCGAGGAACAGAGCAGATGCGCCAGGCCGGCTCACCTTTACACCTCGTCACCACGGTCAGCCGCTCGCTCGCGAAAAAGAGCTTCGTGCCATGGCCTTTGTAGCCAATGGCCTGATTGGCCGTCGCCTTCCTGGACGCCCCGACGCCCCAGAAGGCGCCGAGCCGCTCATCGTTCATGCCCTCGCCATCGTCGATGAAGAGGATGCTCGGCTTCTCAGGGGTTGACTGGCGCCACGTCCGGATCCAAACCCGCCGCGCGCCGTGGTCCTTCGCATTCGAGAGTGCTTCACGGACGATCTCGAGCGCGTCGACTTTATTCTCGCGAAGCTCGCGAACGAGATTCCGATGGTCATGAATGCGCTTCACTTTCATAATCGACCCCTGAACGATGGGCTCCTTTCACCACATTCGGGACAGCGCGTCACGCATCCCCTACATCCCGAGGAAGGGTGCTTGCTTGGAGGGCTTACGGACCGGAAGAACACCTTCTCTACCCGGCCAATGAGCACGCCCTGGAGTCTGGTGGGCGTGGTGGTTGCCCTGGCCGTCCTCAGTGGCTGCCGCACCGTTCCCGTCCAGGTGTCTCCCCAGGCCCCCGAGCTGCGCTTCGGTGGCCGTGTGGACCATGGAGACCCGGGTGGCCCCCGTCTCTCCTGGGGTGGCACGTCCCTGACCGTGCGTTTCACCGGCACCTCCCTCGGGCTGCGCCTGCTCGATCTGCCCAAGGTCGAGGAGCTCGCCCCCAACCGCTTCCGCTTCAGCGTGGACGGTGCGCCCTTCCGTGACCTCTACGTCGGCGAGGGCCGCATGCTCTACCGCGTCGCCGAGGGTCTCCCCGCGGGCGAGCACCTGCTGCGCCTGGAGAAGGAGACCGAGCCCGTCGTCGGAGAGACCCAGCTCCTCGGGCTCGAGCTCGACCCGGGTGCCCGGCTGCTGCCCGCGCCTCCCGCCCCCACGCGCCGCATCGAGTTCGTCGGCGACTCGGGGCTCACCGGCTTCGGCATCGAGGGCAAGAACGAGTCGTGCAGCTTCAACGTGGAGACCCAGCGCAGCTCCCTCACCTGGCCCGCCCTCACCGCGCAGGCCCTCGGCGCCGAGGCCTCCATCGTCGCATTCTCCGGCAAGGGCGTGGCCGTCAACTACGCCAACGACCCCACTCCCACCCTGCCCCAGCTCTACCCGCGCACCCTCCCCCATCGCGAGGACAGCCGCTGGGACTTCTCCTCCTGGGTGCCCGACGCCGTGGTCATCCAGCTCGGCGCCAATGACTTCTGGAAGGAGCACCCCGGTGAGGAGCTCTTCCGCGATGCCTACCGTGCCCTCGTGGACGGCATCCGCGCCCGCTACCCCGGCGCCCACATCGTCTGCGTCCTGGGCTCCGGCATCACCGACACCCATCCCAAGGACGTCAAGGCGCGCAGACACGCCCGCGCCCTCATCTCCGGCGTCGTGGAGACCCTCCGTCAGTCCGGAGACTCCCGCGTCCACTTCGTCGAGGTGCCTCCCAATCCCGGGGACGAGGGGCTCGGCTGTCTCTGGCACCCCAGCCGGAAGACCCACCAGCGCACCGCCGAGCAGATGACGCCCTTCCTGCGCGATCTGCTTGGCTGGAAGTAGCCCCGGCCCTCACGGAGCCGGCGGCGCGGGCGGCACGGCCGGCGAGGAGCCCGGAGTCATCAGCGAGTCACACGTGGCGCCCGCCATCCACTGGCGCCTGCAGGCCTCGCGAATGAGCGGCTCGCGGAACTGCCAGAGCACCACGAAGACGATGACGAGACCGATGAGCAGCCACGTGCCCATCGAGCGAGGCTCCTCCTCGTCGTCCTCGCGCGCCGTCGCCAGGACCGATTGCAGCACGTCCGTCCGGTCCACCTTCGCGTTCTTCGGCAGCCTCGGCCGGCGGGTGATGAGCACCGCCAGGTCCCTCGTGAGCTTCAACCGGTCGTTCAGCGCCCAGCCCGAGCCCTCCAGCAGCAACGCCAGGTTGCGCTTGCGCAGCTTGAGCCACCCCAGCAACCCCGAGGGCAGCATCACCACGGCCGCCACGATCATCGCCGCCGAGAGGACATCGAACACCGTGAGCGACCGCACCTGCGTCACGATGAACGCCAGGGACGAGCCCACCGCCGCGAAGGCAATGCCCGTCGCCGCGATGAAGCCCCCCGGTCCCGCCGTGGGCGTCCCAGCGGCTGGAGCCGGTGCTCCCGGCGCCGCCAGCGTCCCCTGCGCGTAGCTCTTCTCCAACGACTCATCGAGCGACTTCTCCCCGGCCGCCGCCATCCCCTCGATCTTCTTGGAGATGAACTGGCCGATCCGCCCGAAGGGCATCGTCATCGCCTCCCACAGCGACACGGGCTGACGGATGACCTGTGTCACCACGGCGTCGAACTCGCGGCCCTCCACGTCGTAGAACACGCCGCGCTTGCCCACCGGCAGGCCATCGCTCCGCCCCCGCGTGACGGGCACCGCCACCTCGTAGCTCTCCCCGCCCTCCTTCGCCACCACCTGCACGTAGAGCGTACACGTGGTGCCCTGGCTCGTCAGCGCCGCGTGCGCCGCCCGGTTCGTCACCAGCACCGACAGCCTGTACCTCCGCCCTCCGAGGATGAGCGTCCCCCTCTCCATCAGCGCCCGCCGCTTCGTCTGGTACAGGTCCGGCATGCTGATGAAGTTGTTGGCGAACGTCAGCAGCCAGCGCTGGTAGAGGATCAACCGCTCCAGCTCGTCCACCGCGTCCAGCTTGTCCTTCAGCGCCAGGTCCGCCCGGCACGCCGCCTCCAGCGCCTCGAGCTGGGACTCGGCAATGGCCGCCAACCCGTCCACCAGTCCGCGCAACGGGCTCGTCTCCAGCCGGGCCTGCCACGCCAGGATGGCATCGGCTTTCGCGCACATGTCCCGCCACGCCACGTCCCCCAGCGTCGCCAGGTCCCCCGTGATCGGCACCGACACGTCCTTGCGGAACGCCTCGAGCCGCTCGAATGCCTGGCCCCGGTACAGCCGAGACCACCGCAGCGCCCCTCCAGGCTCCGGAGGCGCCACCGGCAGCTCCGACACCACCCGCGCCAGGGCCTGCGTGTCCCCCAGCGCGCCCTGCACCCGCCCGGGCTCCAGCTTGAGGCCCGCGACGGCCTCCGGCTGCGCCGCCACCAGCCGGCACTGCAGGTAGTACGTGTCCAGCAGCGGCCGGATCTCCTGGATGCGCCGCGCGTGCTCCACGCTCCGCTCGCCCCACGCCAGCACCGGCCCCTTCTGCGCCAGGTGCACCAGCAGCGCGCTCCGCTCCTCGCGGAAGCGCTGGAGCATGGCCGGGTCCACCCCCGCCTGCCCCGCCCGGTTCTTCACCTCCGGGAAGCAGGCCATGAGCTTCACCGCCAGCGAGCGCAACGGCTCGGGCAGGAAGGCCGGGGCGACGATCCCATCCCCGTTCTGCCCCGCCTCCCGCAGCGCCTTCTCGCTGGTGCGCACCTGCTCCAACGTGATGCGCGTCCGGTCCCCCGCCTTCAGCGTCTCCAGCAGGATGCCCGCCACGTCCCGCAGCTTCGTGCCCGCCTCGGAGAGCGCGTCCAGCGCGAGCACGTCACTCGCCGCGTCCGCCCCCTGGTAGGACTCGAGCATCTTCGCCGCGTACTCCACGGCGGCGCGCAGCTCGTACACGCGGATGCGCTTGTTCCCATCCGTGTCGACGAAGGTGAGGAAGCGCGGATCGCAGTGGAGTCCCTCGAGGGGGCAGGCCGTGGCCAGCCACTGGGTCTCCGGAATCTTCACGGCATCCACCAGCACTTCGAAGGACGGGATGGAGACCTGCAGCGAGCCGCCATACCGGCGGTACACGAGGGGGCGCGTCATGGCTGTCCACCAGAGCACAGCTGCCCGCCTGGTGGGGAAGCGGTTTCACTCCGGGGAGTGACTGTTCGCTCCCCTGCCTCCTCGCCCTCCCACCATGCCTCGACCTTCTTGCATCTCTCCCCCGCACGGGGCATGTCTCGGGGTGTGAGCCAAGAGCACCAGCAGACCGGGGCGGAAGGGGCGGGCGCGGCCCAGGGCGAGGGCTTCTTCAGCGCCTATTCGAACCAACAGCCTCGCCGCTCCAAGCGCATGCTGTTGCTGTACCCCGCCGCGGCGCTGTTCCTCTTCCTCGTCGGCAAGTGGTTCGTGGCCCTGCAGCCCGAGGCCACTCCCTACCGCGTGGAGACGGCCTGGGGCCTGCGGCAGGTGAACAAGGGCATGTCGCCGCAGGAGGTCTCCGGCATCCTCGGCCAGCCCACCAGCAAGGAGCGCCGCGGCACCCAGGAGTGCTACCAGTACGGGCGCCCCACCATCAAGGAGCCCTCCTTCGTCCTGCACGTCGTCTGCTACGAGGACGGCAAGCTCATGGAGGTCTCCCAGAAGCGCTACAACTCCTGGGTCGTCACGCAGGACATGGCCATCTCCCCCGCCCCGCTCGAGTACGAGCTCCAGGCCGAGGAGGAGACGCCCGCCACGCCGTCCCTCCCCAGCACGCCCGCCGTCGCCGGCCAGAAGCCGATGTAGCCGCTCGCGCGGCCCGCGTGCGGAGAGTCCTCCATTCTTCACCGGCCGTGCGATGATGGGGGGACATGCGCTGGCTCCCCTCGCTGCTCTTCTGGTCGTTCTTCGTGGCGAGCTCCGCCGTCCTCTTCTGCGTGGCGCTCGTCCTCTTCCTGGTGACGTGGCCCTTCGACCGCGACGGCCGCGTCCTGCACCTGTTCTCCTGCGGCTGGGCGCAGCTCTACTTCTGGGTGAACCCCGGCTGGCGGCTGCGCATCCAGGGCCGCGAGCGCCTGCCGTGGCACGGGCCCGCGGTGCTGGTGTCCAACCACCAGTCCGTGGGCGACATCCTCGTGCTCTTCGGCCTCTACCGGCCCTTCAAGTGGGTCTCCAAGGCCAGCAACTTCAAGCTGCCGTTCCTCGGCTGGAACATGTACCTCAACCGCTACGTGGGGCTGGTGCGCGGGGACAAGGACAGCATCGCGAGGATGATGGCCGCGTGCGAGCGCTGGCTGGAGCGGGGCGTGCCGGTGCTCATCTTCCCCGAGGGCACGCGCTCACCGGACAACCAGATGAAGCCCTTCAAGGACGGCGCCTTCCGGCTGGCCCACGCCAAGGGCTGCCCGCTCATCCCCATGGTGCTCACCGGCACGGGCGACACCCTGCCCAAGCACGGCTGGCTCATCCGCTTCCGCGCGGACTGCAAGGTGCGCGTCCTCGAGCCCGTGGACCCGCGCGCCTTCCCGGATGCCGCCGCGCTGCGCGACCACGTGTTCGGCCTCATGCAACAGGAGAAGGCCCGCCTCGAGTCCGGGGCCGCCGCACCGTGAAGGGCTAGAGCTCCCTGGGGAGCCGGCGCGCCACCTCGAGCAGCAGCACGCGCTGGCGCTCGTGGTCCACGTCGTAGACCGCGATCGCGTCATCCACCACCACCGAGGGCGCGGAGACCGGGTGCCCGGCCACCTTCACCGCCTCGGAGCGGCCTGGGTGCAGCCCCTCGGCGAGCGCCACGGCGACAGCATCCAGCTCCTCCCGGATGCGCCGGTACGTCTCCAGCGACAGGTGGGCGAGCTGATTCCACGCGGGTGGACTGATTTCGACGGTGTACACGGTGCGAGCGCCTGTGGATTTGCTCCTTCTATATTATTTGAGCACAAACAAGGCCAGTCCACTTCCCCAGAAGTCCAGCCCCCTGAAGGGCGGGTTCAGTGGTGAACGGTTCTCGCACCAGACGGTGGACAGAAGAAATTTCCACTCTCCTCCACGTGCGCGAGCACCCACACCCGGGGTGCCTCCCCCCCGGAGACGCCGTGACACCCACCGCCCCGAAGAGGGGGGGACCTGCCGGGTGAAGCGCACTCGCCTCCCGCATCATCTGGCAGCGGACGGACGAGGAACCGCTGCCCCCGTGTCCTGCTGAGCAGAAGGGAAGTAGCCGCCACAGCTTCGCGCCGCACTTCAAGGGAGGCGACGGACCTCCCGGACTGGAGCGTGCGCCATGCGTCTCGAGGCTCTTCGGGCACTCGCCTGCCTTCTCCTGCTGTGGGGCTGTACGGAGGTGGAGCAGCCCCCCACGAGCCCACCGCCGCGGCAAACGGAGGCAGCCGCGGTGCCCACCCGCTTCACGGACACGCTCGTCACCGACGGGCTCGACGCGGCGACCTCCATGGCCATCGCACCGGATGGGCGCCTCTTCGTCTGCGAGCAGGAGGGCCGGCTGCGGCTCATCCAGGACGGAAGGCTGCTGAGCGCGCCCTTCCTCACGGTGGACACGGACGACAGCGGGGAGCGGGGCCTGCTCGGCGTGGCGTTGGATCCAGACTTCCCCCGCCAGCCGTACGTGTATGTCTATTACACGGCCCTCACGCCCCAGGTGCACAACCGCGTCAGCCGCTTCACCGCGAATGGCAACCAGGCCGTGCCCGGCAGTGAGGCCATCCTGTTCGAGCTCCCGCCGCTGGGGGCCAACAACCACAACGGAGGCGCCCTCCACTTCGGGCCGGGCGGCAAGCTCTACGTGGCCGTGGGCGACAACACGCGCTCGGAGCAGGCGCCGAGGCTCGACTCGCTGCTGGGCAAGGTGCTGCGGCTGGAGAAGGACGGCACCCTCCCCACGGACAACCCCTTCTATTCGCGCACCCCGGGCAGCTTCCGGGCCATCTGGGCGCTCGGCCTGCGCAACCCCTACAGCCTCGCCGTGCAGCCGGGCACCGGCCGCATCTTCATCAACGACGTGGGGGCCACCCGGTGGGAGGAGCTCAACGAGGGCATCGCCGGCGCGAACTACGGCTGGCCGGACACCGAGGGCCCCACGACGGACGCGCGCTACCGCGCCCCGCTGTTCGCCTACCCGCACGGCTCGGGCACCGGCGCCGGCTGCGCCATCACCGCGGGCGTCTTCTACAACCCGGCCCAGCGCCAGTTCCCCCCGGAGTACACGGGGCGCTACTTCTTCTCCGACTACTGCAACGGGTGGATCCGCACGTATGACCCGGGGAGTGGCGCCGTCGCCGTCTTCGCCACGGGCCTGAGCGCGCCCGTGGACCTCGACGTGGGGCCGGACGGCAGCCTCTACTACCTGGACCGCGCGGAGGACGCGGTGCGCCGCATCCGCTACTCGGCGTCCAACGAGGCGCCCACCCTCACGAGCCCACCCGCGAGCCAGACGGTCCCCCCCGGCCAACCCGCCACCTTCACGGTGTCCGCCTCCGGCACGCAGCCGCTGCGCTACCAGTGGCTGCGCGAGGACACCGAGCTCGCGGGGCAGACCTCCCCGAGCCTCACGCTGCCCTCGGTGAGGCCGTCGGACTCGGGGGCCCACTTCCGGGTGCGGGTGTCCAACGACTTCGGCTCGGTGCTGAGCAACCCGGTCACCCTCACCGTGCGGAGCAACACCGCGCCCGTCGCCGCCTTCCTCCTGCCCGTGGACGGGACGCTCTACGGCGCGGGGAACACCCTCGCCTACGAGGGCCGGGGCACGGACGCCGAGGACGGAACACTGCCGGACAGCGCCTTCACCTGGCGCGTGGACTTCCACCATGACGGCCACCTGCACCCCTTCGTGCCGGCCACGCGCGGAGCGAGGAGTGGAAGGTTCACCGTGCCGGAGCGGGGCGAGACGGCCGCCAACGTGTGGTACCGCATCCACCTGCGGGTGGAGGACTCCGCCGGGGCCGTCCACGAGCTCTTCCGGGACGTGCGGCCGCGCAAGGTGAAGCTGCGGATGAACACCGAGCCCGCGGGGCTGCGGGTGACGCTCGACGGGCAACCCCAGCCGGCGCCGCTGGAGGTGGAGACGGTGGCGGGCGTGGTGCGCACCCTCGGGGCCGTCTCGCCCCAGGAGAAGGATGGGAAGACGTACGTCTTCGAGCGCTGGAGCCACGGGGGCGGGGCGAACCAGGAGGTCCGGCCCACGGTGGATTCGCGGTACACGGCGGTGTTCCGCGAGGAGCGCACCCCGGTCCACGGCCTGCGGGCGCAGTACTTCGACACGGCCGGCTTCCAGGACCTGAAGCTGGAGCGGGTGGACCCCACCGTGGACTTCCGCTGGGAGACCGGCTCACCGGACCCGGCCATGGACAGCAACACCTTCTCGGTGCGCTGGACGGGCAGCGTGGTGCCCCTGTACTCGGAGACGTACACCTTCCACACCCAGTCCAATGACGGCGTCCGCCTCTGGGTGGACGGCCAGCTGCTCATCGACGACTGGACGGTCCACTCCACCACGGAGAACCGCGGCACCGTCACGCTGCAGGCGGGCCGGGCCTACTCCCTCCAGCTGGAGTTCTTCGAGCAGACGGGCCTGGCCGTCATGCGGCTGCACTGGTCGAGCCCCAGCCAGCGCAAGCAGCTCATCCCCCCGGAGCAGTTGCGGCCAGCGGCTCCCTAGCCGCCTGTCGGCGAATCGGCCAGAGGTGCGGTAGCGCGTAGCAGGCGTCATATGGCATTGCAGCTCCTCAATCACAGACACCGGGCGACAAGCAGAGCCAGATTGAATTGGAGTGCAGGCGCCCAGAAACAAGGAGCATCCCGGCGGCGTGAACTGTCTGGATTGCATGGAGCACCCGGAATGCGTTAAATCCGTGAATCGTACAAATCCAGCGCTGCGGGTGGTGAAAACCTCTGCTATGGTGGGACATCAATACCGCGCACATGAGCCGCCTCGCCCTGCACCTCTTCGGAAGTCCGCTCCTGACGCTCGATGAGAAGCCGCAGGAGGTGGTGCGACGAAAGCTCATGGCCCTGCTCGCCTACATGGCGCTGTCGAACCGGCCGCATGGCCGCGGCGAGCTGGCCGCTTTGCTCTGGCCGGATCTGGATGGGCAGAAGGGTCTGGCCGTGCTGCGCAGCACGCTCTGGGAGGGCTGCCAGTTATTGGGCAAGGACTGGCTGGAGGCGGACCGGAAGACGGTGCGGCTCCGCCCCGGCGCCAGCCTCTGGGTGGATGTCGTCCGCTTCGAGCAACTCGTAGAGGAGGCCCGCTCCTCTTCCTCCCAGCAGGTGCCTCGCGCCACGGTGAGTGCCCTCCTCACCGAGGCGGCCGCCCTGTACCGCGGGCCCTTCCTCCAGGGCTTCTCCCTGCGGGACACCGAGACGTTCGACGAGTGGCGCGAGCTCCAGGCCGAGCGCCTGCGCACCCGGATGACGGAGATTCTGGAGCAGCTCATCCAACTTCAAATCGAGCAGGGGCAGCCCGCCCAGGCCATCGCCTGCGCGCAGCGGCTGCTGGCCCTCGAGCCCACCAACGAGTCGGCCCACCGGCACCTGATGAACCTCTACGCCCAGGGCGGCCAGCGCACCAAGGCCCTCGAGCAGTATGAGAGCTGTGCGCGTATTCTCTCCGAGCAGCTCGCGGTCAAGCCCCAGGAGGACACACGGCGGCTCCAGGAGGCCATCAGGGCAGGCTCCGTCCCCCTCAATGCACCGAGCGCAGCACCAGCACCCACGCCGTTGACCGTGCCCGCGGAACTCCCCTCCCCCACCACGGTCTTCATCGGGCGCGGCAGCGAGCTGGAGCTCATCTCGCAACGGCTGCAGTCCGCGGAGTGTCGGTTGCTGACCCTGGTGGGGCCCGGCGGCGTGGGCAAGACGAGCCTGGCGATCGAAGCCGCCCGCGCCTACGCCAGGCGCCATGGCGGTGGTGCCTGTCTGGTTTCCCTGGCCGGGGTGGACGCCCCCGGGCTGCTCGGCTCCGCCATCGCGGATGCCCTCGCGCTGCCCGCTTCGCCCTCCGATGCGCCCGAGGCCCTGGAGGCCCGCCTCTTCGAGTTCCTGTGCTCCCGCTCCTTGCTGCTCGTCCTGGATAACTTCGAGCACCTCCTCGAGGCGTCCCCGTGGGTGGCCCGCCTGCTGGCGCGCGCGCCCGCGCTCCGGCTGCTCGTCACCTCCCGGGAGCGGTTGAACCTGCGGGGTGAGTGGGAGCTGGCCTTGGAGGGCCTCTCCATCGATGGCACCGAGGCCGTGGAGCTCTTCGTCCGCTCCGCGACTCAGGCAGATGCCTCCTTCTCGCTGACACCTGCCGGCGCGGCCTGTGTCAAGCGGATCTGCCAGCGGCTCGGCGGCATGCCACTGGGCATCGAGCTGGCCGCCGCCTGGGTGCGGCTCATGCCGCTCGAGGAAATCGCCTCGCGCATCGAGGAGGATCTCGACTTTCTCTCCGGGCCGCGCGATGCCCCGGAGCGGCAGCGCGGCATGCGCGCCACCTTCGTGTACTCCTGGAAGCTGCTGTCCGATGGCGAGCAGGGGGCTCTTCGCCGGCTGAGCGTCTTCCGGAGTGGCTTCACCCAGACCGCTGCCCGCGAGGTGGCGGGCGCCTCCCTGGAGCTGCTCGCCGCGCTGATGCGCAAGTTCCTCGTGCGGCGCACCGAGTCCGGGCGCTATGTGCTGCACGAGCTCATCCGCCAGTATGCCGCCGAGCAACTCCATGCCGTGCCCGAAGAAGAGCTGCGCGCCCGCGATCTCCATGCCACCTGGTATGCCGTGCTCCTGCTGGAGTGTCAGCCGGCACTCCAGGGTCCATCCCCCCGGGCGACGCTCGGAAGGTTGGAGCCGGAGCTGGACAACTTTCGCGCCGCCTGGGCTCACGCCGTGGAGCATGGCCGCCTCGATGTAATCCAGCGGGCGCTCGACGGCTTCTGCCTCATCCACGCGCTGAGGGGCCACCGAGCGGAGGTCTCGGCGGCGCTGCGGCGGGCCATTGTCCGAGTGCGTGAGGAGACCGGATTCAGCGCTCCAGATGCCCGGGAGCCGCGCCTGCTGCTGGGCCGGCTGCTGGCACGGCTGGGGCGTTTGTGCCTCGAAGGCGAGACCCAGGGCGAGGCGGCGGGGCTGCTCGCGGAGAGCCAGGGCCTCTTGAGCGAGCTCGAGGTCCCGGAGGAACTGCGCTTCACCCTGGATGCCGCTGGAAGGCTCGCCGTCCTGCAGGGCAACCAGGCAGCGGCGCGCTGGTGCTTCCGCGGCAGCCTGGCCATCAGCAAGACGCTCGAGGACCGGCGCGGTGTAGCCCACGCGCTCAGCGAGTTGGCTGTGGTGGCCATGAGCGACGGAGACGCCGGGGCGGCCCGGCAGCTCCTGGAGAAGAGCCTGGACACCTTCCGTTCCCTGGAAGACGGGCGCGACGTGGCCACGGGCCTGGGCCGCCTGGGGTACCTGCTCGCGCAGGAGGGGGACCTGGAGGGCGCCAACCGCGCCTACCTGGACGGGCTGCGGCTCCTGGAGGAGTTGGATGAACCCCTGCGCACCGCGGAACTGCTCGGGAGCCGGGCCCGCGTGCTCTGCCTGCGCGATGACCTCGAGGAAGCGCGGCGTTGCTGTGAGCAGCAACTCGCCATGGGCCGCGCACTGGAGCACCCAGAGCTCCAGGCGCGTGCGCTCCACGGGCTGGGGCTCGTGGCCCACCGGCGCCAGGACGGCGCGGAGGCCCGGCGCCTCTTCGAGGAGAGCCTGGCGCTCTACCGCAAGCTCAATGCCCGCCAGGGCATCACCGAGTCGCTCATCTGCCTGGGACGCCTCGCCTCGGAGGCGGGTGCGCCCCAGCGTGCCCGCGGCCACCTCCACGCCGCGCTCGAGATGGGGATGGAGGTGGGCGCCACGTCCCAGGTGCTCGACGCCCTGGTGGGCTTGGCCGAGCTCCTCGCTCCGGTGGCTCAGCCTCCCCGGACACAGCGGGCCCTGCGGCTCATCGCCACTCATCCGGCCGCGGAGCGTTCCACCCGGGAGCGCGTGGCTCGTCTGCTCACCCCTGACCTGGCGTCCGGGTCCGCGCCGCGCCCTGGAGTCCCAGCTCCCGAATTGTCTACCCTCGTCGCCGACGTGCTGGCGACCGCGCCATGAGCCACTCCCTCCTGGCTTGAAGTCCTGCCCGGGTCCCCTCCATGATTGCCTTCCACGAACAGGTCCGGCTCTCCCTGGGTCTCTCGCGCCGGACCTCTCTTCGTTGCCAAGAAAGAGCCGATGTCTTTCAACGAGCTCGATGAACTCCTCGCGGACGATGCGCCCTCCGGCCTCAGCGCCGAGCAGCGCCCGCTCATCGTGGTGGTCGACGACGACGCCACCATGCGCAAGTCCCTCCAGGCCGTGCTGTCTCCCAACTACCGGGTCATCCTCGGCGCGTCCGCCCGGGAAGGGGTGGCCGCCGTGACCGAGGAGGTATGCGCCGTCATCCTCGACGTGAAGATGAAGGGCTACGACGGCTTCTGGGCCTGCAATGAGATCCGCAAGAGCCATCCGGAGCTCCCCATCATCTTCTACTCGGCCTACCAGGATCTGAAGGATCCCTACGACATCATCAATGAGCACCGGCCCTTCGGTTACATCACCAAGGACGGCTCCACCAGCCGGCTGCTGGAGGCGCTGGACATCGCCGTGCGGCTCCACAAGATGACCCTGGACAACAAGAAGCTGGTCGCCCGGCTGGAGCAGGAACTGAAGCGGCGGCGGGACCCCGCGCCCTCGCCAGCGCAGGAGCAGCCACCGCGGAAGAAGGGCCGCCCCACGAGCCGATGAGCGGGGCGCTGGCGAGGCTGCTGCTCCTGGTCCTGCTGGCCACCCTTTGCGCCGTGAGCCCCGCCCGGGCCCAGACGCCCCCCGGAGCGCTGCCCTTCGTGACGTATGGAGCGGAGGTGGGCTTCGGCCAGTGGCCGGTTCGCGACATCGCCCAGGACTCGCACGGCGTCCTCTGGGTGGGCACCGACGATGGCATCTACCTGTACGACGGCTACCGCTTCCGGCGCGCGGAGCATCAGGGGTTGCCGTCGACCCACATCTCCCGGTTGGTGGCCGGCACCAACGGCGACATGTGGTGCGGCACCCTGGATGGGTGGGCGCGGTGGCACGCGGGGAGGTGGACCCGGTATGGCGCCGCCCAGGGCGCGCCCGGCGCCTGGGGCGACCTGCGAGTGGACCCCACCGGGCTCGCCTGGGTGGCCTCGGACCAGGGGCTCTTCCAGGAACAGGAGGATGGGCGCTTCGCCCGCGTCCCCGGGTGGCCGGGCGGGGGGACCCGGTGGCTTTGGCTCGAGTCCAGCGGGGACGTGTACGCGGTCTCTCCGGGCGCGCTCCACCACCGCGATCCCGCGGGCCGCTGGCGTACCTGGGGCGAGGCGCAAGGGGTCCCGCGCGAGGGCCTCCTCCATGTGGCGCGCGACGGCTCGGGCCGGGTGTGGATCTGGGGCAGCTACGCCCTGTGGCGGTTGCTGCCGGGCGCCAGCGCGTTCGAGGCGGTCCCCGGTTTGGAGGCAAACCGCGCGCTGTGGGGCGCCATGCGAGATCGCCATGGCACGCTCTGGCTGACCTCGGACAAGGGATTGGTGGAGGTAGGCGAGGACGGCCGGCCGCGCGGCGTCACGGGCCCGCCGACGCAGCGGGTGTGGGCGGCCTTCGAGGATCGCCAGGGCTCGCTCTGGGTAGGCGGACTCGGGCTCTTCCGCCTGACGGGCGTCGGCCTGTGGCGCACGCACTCCGTACGGCAGGGGCTGCCCGCCCAGGAGGTGTGGGCCGTCCATCGGGATGCGAGTGGGCGGTTGTGGGCCGGCACGGGCAATGGGCTGGCCAGGGCCACGAACGAGGGCTGGGTGACGGTGGAGACGGTGCCGCCCAAGGCCGTGCGTGGCATCTTCCAGGAGCCCGGAGGTGGTGCCTTGTGGCTGAGCGGTGGCTGGTCCGAGCTCTTGCGCTACGAGCCACGCACGGGCCAGCTCGAGCGCTTCGGGCCGGAGCGGGGCCTGGGCGCAACCGTCACCCTGAAGGTGGTCCTGGATGGAGAAGGGACACTGTGGGTGGCGACGAACGCGGGGGCGTTCCGCGGCAAGCGGCACGGTGACGGGTGGCGCTTCGCCTCCGTCCTCCTGCCCGGCGGTCCCCCGAGCGAGGCCGTCTTCGACGTGCTGGTGGACGCACGCGGGCGGGTGTGGCTCGCGGGTCAGGCCGGGCTCGTCGTCGTCGAGCGCGACGTGATGCGGCGCTTCAAGGTGGCGGATGGCTTCCGCCGTGACTCCGCGAGCTATCTCCTGGCGCGTCGGGATGGACAACTCTGCGTCACCTATTTCCGGGTTGCGGGAGGCGTGAGTTGCTTCCGCTACGACGGAGACGGCCCGAGGGACTTCCTCCACCTGGATTCCACGACGGGGCTGGCGAGCGATCGCATCTACCAGCTCGGCGAGGACTCGGCGGGGAGGCTCTGGGTGGGGACGGGCAAGGGGGTGGACGTGTTCGGTCCGGAGGGCCGGGACCACTTCAACGTGGCCAACGGCATGCCAGGGGACGACACCAACGCGCGCGCCTTCTGGGTGGATGCCAACGGCGACGTCTGGGTGGGCACGAGCACCGGGCTGGGCCAGTTCCTGGCGCGACACTACACCGGGCCCCCACGGCCTCCCGATTCCGTGGTGGCCGCCGTCCGCGCGGGGGGGCTGGCGCAGGAGCGGGGGCCGCACGAAGTCCCCTACGCGCGCAACACGCTGGAAATGGAGGTGCGGGCGCACACCTTCCTCAACGAGCGGCAGGTCCAACACCAGGTGCGGCTGATGGGGCTCGAGCCGGAGTGGCGGGAGCTGGAGGGGCACCAGGCGCGCTACACCGCGCTCGCTCCCGGTGCGTACGTGTTCCAGGCCCGCTCCCGCCACGCGTCCGGGGAGTGGGGTCCCTCCGCGAGCTTCTCCTTCGTGGTGCTGCGCCCCTGGTGGCGCACCTGGTGGTTCTATGCCGGGTGTCTGCTGGGGCTGGGTGGACTCTTCTCCCTGGCCATCCATATCCGCGAGCGCGCCACGCGCCGCCAGCGCGCGCGACTGGAAGCGCTCGTCGCCCAGCGCACGCGCGAGCTGGAGCAGGCCCAGGCGCAGCTGGTGCAGATGGAGCGGGAGACCACCGAGCAGCAGATGGCGGGGGGCTTCGCGCACGAGATTCGCAATGCGCTGACGGGCGCGAAGATGCTGCTGGGCACGGTACTGAGCGTCGGCGGCGAGCCCGGCCGAAGCCTGTGCATGCGCAATGGCGCCCTGCTCAAGGACTTGTACGTGGGGCTGCGCGAGCACCTGCCGCCCGAGGCGCGGCCCCGCGTGGCCACCGTGCTCAAGGAGCTCAACGGGAACGAAGCCCGGATGGACCAGGTGATGCAGGACACGGACGAGGCGCTCAGCCGGGCGCTCTCGGTCACCCAGCTCATCCTGGAGTATGCGCGGCTCGGGCGGGAGCGGCCCAGCCCGGAGCCCACCCGGGTGGTGGACGTGCTCACGCCTCTGCTGGAGGAGTCTCGCGAGGACTTCGCGGCCCAGGCCATCACGCCGCACCAGGAGGGGAGCGGCGACTGCACGGTGGCCATCAAGCCCATCCACCTGTACTCGGTGCTGAAGAACCTCGTCCTCAACGCGCGCGACGCGCTGGTGGAGAAGAGCGGCCCGGGGGCGCGGGAGATTCGCATCACGTGGCGGGAGGAGCCGGAGTGGGCCGTGCTGCGCGTGGAGGACACGGGCACGGGCATGCCGGCCGAGGTGTGCGAGCGCATCTTCGAGCCCTTCTTCACCACCAAGCCGGATGAGGGCACGGGGCTGGGCCTGAGCGTCGTGCGCAAGCTGGTGAAGCTCTATGGCGGCACCATCCGCGTGGAGAGCGCGCCGGGCCGGGGGACGTGCTTCACCCTCACGCTGCCCCGGCCCGCCCCTCCCTCGCGGGTGCGCTCGGCGTAGAGCGTCACAAGAAAAAAGCGCAGGGGCGTTTCTTGTGACGGTACGCGTGACGATGGCGTGATGCAGTCCCGGTATATCCTGTTCAATAGGCGAGGCGTGTGGACGGCACACGTCCCTCCCGTGTTTGCCCAAGAAAGGCCTCTATATGTCGATGAAGTGGATGCGGCGGGCTGTTGGAATCTCCATGGCACTTTCGCTCGCGGGCGGCGGCACCGCCGCCGCGGAGCCGGAGCCGCCAGCCGTGGCTTCGGGTGCGCGCGGGCCCCAGGTCCGCAGGACCCTGGACGAATCGCTGCTCGAGGTGTCCGCCACCGTTCCCGGCTTCGGGGGCCTGTACCATGACGAGCAGGGCCGGCTGGTCATCCGCCTGATGCGGGACTTCGAGGGTCCCGCGGCCCAGCGCGCCATCGCCGCCGTGTTCGGCCCGGAGATGCTCCCCGCGGCCGGCGTCGTCTACGCCCCGGCCCGGTTCTCCTTCGCCAGCCTCAAGGCGCTCCAGGAGCGGGTCACTCCGGACGTCCTCTCCCATGTGGGCGTGGTGATGACCGACGTGGACGAGAAGGGCAACCGGGTGGTGGTCGGCGTCGAGAACCCGGAGGTGCGCCAGCGGATCCTCAAGCGGCTGGAGGCGCTGGGCGTACCGCAGGACATGGTGGAGGTGGTGGAGATGAGTCCCCTCCTGCCCACCAGCACCGTGCAGGCCGGCTGGCGCCCCATCACGGGCGGGCTGCAGATCGAGACCCCTGGCAAGTACTGCACCCTGGGGTTCCCGGCCCTGCGCGGCACCACGCTCGGTTTCGTCACCAACTCCCACTGCACCCAGACGCAGGGCGGAGTCGAGAACACCCAGGCCTACCAGCCCACCATGGCCACCTCGAACCTGGCGGGTACGGAGTTGGTGGATCCGCTCTACAGCTCCGGCGGCAGTTGCCCCGCGGGCCGCATCTGCCGCCGCAGCGACAGCGCCTTCTTCCGCGCCGACACCACCATCAACCCGCTCATCGCCGCGACTCCCGGCGCCTTCAATCTCAGCGTCTCGAGCTGGCTGTCGGTGCCCTCGAAGACCCTCTCCCTCGCCCAGGGGCAGACCGTCTTCAAGACGGGCCGCACCAGCGGCACCACCAGCGGCACCATCCAGTGGGCCTGCGCCACCATCAACTCCGGTGGCACCCCGCACACCTATTACTGCAACTACATCGCCACCAACTCCACGCAGAACGGCCAGGGCGGTGATAGCGGCTCCCCGGTGTATTTCCTCTCGGGCAGCAACGCCATCCTGGCGGGACTCATGTGGGGCGCGGGCTCCAACCCGTGGAACTTCGCGTTCAGCCCGCTCGCCGCCGTCCAGGACGAGCTCGGCATCATCCCGTACTGCCAGGGCAACACCGGCTGCTGAGTCCCGGTACGCATAAAACTGCACGGGGCGGCCATTGCCTCACCGCCCCGTACTGTGTCCGCGGAATGACGGAGGCGGTGGTGGCGCGGGTGGTGGACGCCCCCACTCCAATGTTCGCCAGCGCTTGCCTTCCAATCACGGGGTGATGGTGGATGGCACTCCCATGACGGCCGACGTGCGCCCGTGCAACGCCGAGGCCGAGGTGCGCTTCGCCCACAAGACGGGTCTCTCCTCGGGCTTGGGCGGCGGCGCCGGCATCGTCCGCGGCCTGCGGGGGAACGAGCGCCACTCCCTCATCGCCCTCACCTCCAACCTGGGCTACCGCTACACGGCTCGCTCGCTGTCCGAGCGCTCCCCCTCACCCTGCCTTGGCGCGGGCCTGTGCTACACCCAGCGCATTGCCACCCTGGGCCGCACGTGGGACGCCTGGCTGCGCGAGCGCCTCCAGCCGCCCCGCTGAGGGCCCATGACGAACGGCTGCAAGCACGGCTGGCATGAGGACGGCAGGCCGTGCTCCACGTCCCGCCCCGTGACCGCCGGGCTGGCCCCGCCGCTGACGGACGGAAGCCGGGAGGGAGCCGCGCGGGCCTCAATCACTGGCGCGGCTCCCCCTGTTTGAATGGGCGTGAGGCGGGTTGTCAGCCACCGCTCATTTGCCTGAGTTGTAGACCTGGTCGAAGATGCTCTTGATGGTCCCCAGGTTGCCGACCGCCAGGTGCGGCTCGCGGCCCACGGAGGCATACGGGCCGAGCGTCCCCAGCGTCTGGTCCACCACGGAGAGGTTGTTGGTGCCCTGGGCGCTGAAGCGCTGCGCGACGAAGTTCGTGGCCTGGCCCAGGGTGGCGCGCGAATACAGGCCCACGCCCCAGCCCAGGTCCTGCCTCATCCACGCCATGGCGAAGTAGCGGTACTTCGACGGCGTGTAGGCGCCATTGGAGGAATTGACGGCCACTTCCTCCCATACCCCGTCGAAGCGCAAGCCGAACAGCCGGTTCAGCACCGAGGCCTTGAAGTAGATGGCGGGCACGAAGGGCACGGGCGTCGGCTGACCCGCGCTGTCGTACACGCTCGTCATGAAGGGCTGGGACGCGCCGCTCCCGTTGATGAACAGGTAGCCGAGCTTCACCACCTCGTTGACGGGGGCGTAGGGGAGCGGGCCCACCTTGTGGTGTCCTTCCATGCGCAGCCCCGCGGCCCGCCCAGTCATACGGATAGACGCCAACATGGATTTCCCCCGTGCTGACGGGGTCCGCGTTGTTGAGGGCGTACAGCGGGGAGGCACGGCCGCAGATGTCGCCAGCCTCCTGGGGATTGAACCAGGTGGGCGCGGCGGCACCGTTGCAGCCACTCTGGCCCGCGGGCGCCGGGAAGAAGAGGGATGCCTGGATTTCTCGTCCGAGGTCCGTGGTATCGATCGTTTCCACGCCCAGCACGCGCAGCGAGTCGATGCTACCGCCGCGCCCGCCGCTGACGCTGACGCTGATGACAGGGTTGGAGACGGTACGCGCCGAGGCCAGGGCCGGTGCGAGCAGGAGCATCGCGAGCGCCAGGGGGTGACGGCCACGGGGGAAACGGAAATGCGGTGACATGCGGGGGCTCCTTCCGGGAGCACAGTGTGTTTGAAATCTTGTACATGCCCGCCATCACGGCTGCATCACACACGCCTGTGACGCCGCTGTGATGGTGCACCTCCAGCTTCCCCAGGAGTTTCACGGCGCACCCGAGCGACGAGCTTCAAGCCTCCGGTGCACCAGACAGCCGGGGGCTGGCGGATTCACCGTAGGAAGGGGTACCCGCCCGAGCCCTGCTGGCATCCGGCGTGACGCTGTGACAGGAACCGTCACGGCACAATCACAGACATCATCACAGCGCGATAACAGACATCGTCACAAGAAAAATCCAACCATTTGACATTGATTCAATGACCATCAGCCACTAGTTTTCGTCCTGCAGCCAACGCGCTGCGCTTCAATCCCATCCCATCGCCAGTACCATTTCAGGAGAGCTGAACATGAAGAAGACGCCTTTGTTTGTGTTTTTGATGGGCTTCGCCATGCTGACGAATGCCGGTTGTGGTCCGGGCTCCGAGCAGGAGGGTGTGGAGGGGGCGTCCGCTGCTCCCGTGGCGGCCGCTGCTCCCTCGGAGATTGGCCAGACCGATCAGGCCTTGTGCTCGGGCAGCGGCGGAATCGCGAGGACCGTTACGTTCGTCAACAGGCGGAGCCAGTCGATCGACCTCTACTACTACGGCACCAACTGCTGGCAGTACCTCGTCACGCAGTCCATTCCGCCGGGCGGTTCGTACACCGTCAACACCGCGGGTTACGTGTGGTGGAATTTCACCCAGGCGTACACGGACCTGTCCGTTGGCACCCACCAGGTTCCCAATGCGTACGGGCCCTACACCTGGTACGTCTTCTAGTAGAGCCTTGTTGCTGCGGAGGCCGCCTTGCGGTCTTCGCGGTGCAGGATGAGACGGTGGCGGTGGAGTCCGTCCGCACCGCCACCGCTCCGTCGTGAGTTGATTGCGTGCAAGCCCCCTTCGAGCCCTCATCCGTCGCGCCTATGGCTTCCGCAATCCCAAGGCACTCAGGGCGATGATACTGCTGTGCTGCGGGGGCATGGAGTTCACTCCGCCCCTGCCAGTAGCGGCGTAGTCCCTCGCGGTAGAAGCAGGCGACTGGGGACGAGCCCCGGAGCGCCGACAGATTCGACTGCCACCCGGCCAGCAGGGCAGCGGAGCCAGGCGCTCTGTCATGCAAAGCCGCGGCTTTCTGGCACCCCAGCTCGTGCCCCTGTCTCATTCATGCCTCGAGCTCTCGCGGGGACTTGCGTCCCATGACCATCGCTCGGCTCCGCACACCCGTGAACCCCAAATCCTCCCCATACGCACGGCCTCTGGTCCTCGGCCCTGCCCACTCGACGTACCGAAGACCC
>NZ_DASUNC010000087.1:0-6798 GCF_036277355.1 Archangium sp. | reverse complement strand
GTCATCGGCTCTGTGCAGGCTCCCCCCTCGCGATCAGCTCGCGGCTGCTCGCCTCCGGTGGGCGCCTGTAGGCGGGACTATACTTCAGCCGTAGGTCCTGGTGGGATAACCTCTCTCGTAGGACTTTGAATCAAGCCTGGGTTGGACCCACGGGAGGGAAGTCCGGCCCTTTTGGCTCCGGCTTGGGCCTTTTTTCCGGCGAGGGTTCCTGCGGAGCGGGCCGCGTTTCAGGCGCGGGCTTTGCGTCTTCTTGAACGGCCCATTTCAGCTCATACACATCCAGCGCCTCTTTGATGGCGAATCCCACCACCACCACGCCCGCGACGATGACCGCTCCCACGATGATCTCCGGCGCCGCCAGGACACAGAGTCCGACGCCCACTGCCGCACCTGCGGAGGCGACGGCGCATCTGCCCGTGATGTCCCGAAACCGAACCCTTTCATGGTCCAGAGTGTGGTAGCACCTCTCCGCCAGCACGGGCCAGGGCTCGGAAGCCTCCTGGACGGCGCATCGCCCCCCATCTGTCCAGGGCAGCGTCGCCGCTCGCTGGAGGTTGGCGAGCCCCGGGTCCCGGGCCGCTGGCTGTGTTGGGCTGGGCGGTGACGTCGTACAGGCTGAGAGAAAGAGCAGAAGTGCGATGCACGCTCGGAGACGCATGGCCGGACCCTCCAACCGATTCAAGACCTGAATGGTCCTCGCGGGGCGGTTCGGAGTATGGCAGCGCGCCCCTACATTCACGAACGCTCGCAAGGGGAGCGGTAGGGGGGCGAGGGCAAGGTGGCATGGCTGATGCCGTACTGCCCCTGGTGCGCCACGACGCAGCGCTGGCGGCCCTCCATCGAGGAGGGGGCGCCCGCGTGCGTGGGGTGCGAGGCGAAGCTCGAGTCCACCTGGGCTTTCTGTACCACGTGCGGCGAGGAGGCTCCGCTGCCCGAGGAGTGCTTCTCGTGCACGGCCTCGCTCGAGCAGGGCGACTGCGCCGCGTGCTGCGAGCACTGCCGGCGGGTTGGGCTTGCTCCCGTTGCGTGGACAGTAGGGTTATGTCCCTCGCTGGAGCGATCTCAACACAGCTCAGCGTGGGGCAGGGGCCGATGTAACCGGCTGGAACTCCTGCGAAAACCGCTCTCGACCGCCCTGGAGTGCTCTCGCCGGAAGCCTCCGGCGGCGGGTTCGATTCCTGCCGCCTCCAATAGAGGTTGCCCACCGCCTTGAGTCAAACCCACTCCTAACGAGGAGGCGTGGCGCGCACCCCTCTGGCTTGCTTCACGTACGCCAGCACCTACTGCCTGCCTCCACACCTGATGCAGGTGAACACGTCCAACGCGAGCGTCCTGCGCAGCAGCCCCGCCTGGTCTACTGGCGGCGTCCTCTCCTTTTGCTCCGCTCCTTCCTCGCCCCTGCCTCCGGCGCCACGCTCGCCTCCTCTGCTCCTACTGGGGGCGCGTCTCGCTCCTCTCCTCCGCACCTGCTTTGGGGAGCAGCCCTCCTGCACTCGACAGCAGCCCTCCTCTGTCTTTCTGCTCTCGCTCGTCCCCTTCAGCATCCTTGCCCGTGGAGCGGCCTGGCCGGGATGCCTCCTATCGGAGCATGCATCGGCACAGGGTATATAACCGCTTCAGCGTGGAGCTCGCCCTCGGGTCACTAGAGTCCGAGGGGTTTTTGAAAGGAACTCCAAGCCGGCCCACGGCTGCCATTGAGCGGCCCTTGAAGAGGAAACATGAAACGATTTGTGGCATTTATGCTTGTCTTTGTGTTTTCAGTGGTTGGGAGAAGAGTTGAGGCGCAGCAACTCCCTCCTGCCCTCAAGATTCTTGCTGTCGAGCTTGATTATGTGAACAAGCGCATCTTCATTGACGGGCGGAACTTTGGATATACGCTGCCCGTAGTCGAGTTGTATGAGCAGCCTCTCGCCCTGCTCCAGAGCGACGACACCTTCATTGTCGCTCGGATGCCGAATCTGTTCTTGAAAGCGAGGGGGGAATATCTCCTGACGGTCTCTGCCGGCACTGCCGATTGCGAGAACGACGGCCACATCGTCACCTTTGGAGAAGTGGGGCCTCAAGGCCTGGCCGGTCCTCCAGGGCCTACTGGTCCACAAGGCCCGCCGGGCGTGGCTGGCGCCACAGGTCCACAGGGACCGAAAGGAGATACGGGCGCGATGGGGCCGGCCGGACCTCAAGGCCCCATGGGACCGGCGGGCCCTCAGGGAGCGCCCGGCCCGCAAGGTGACACCGGCCCGCAGGGACCGCCCGGTCCGCAGGGGATTGTCGACTTCCAGTACGCGCAGACCAGCCAGCCACTGAGCCTCCCTAGTACTTTCCCGTGGAATGATTCAATTCCGCAGATCACGCAAGGCAACCAACTTCTCACTGTGACCCTCACGCCGAAGACCGCAACGAATGTCCTGGTCTTCGAGGGGCTCGTACATTGGGCCGAACCTACGAACCATAGTGACCATCTCACTATCGCCATCTTTCAGGAAGGCATGTCTGATGCGATCGCCACGTTCTCTGATGGTGCAACCAATGGCTATGCGCGATGCGCCGCCGACAGAATCTATCCCCAGATATGCACTCAACCATTCCGCTTTGTTGCCCTTGCTGGTGCGACCTCAACGAGGACCTATCAGCTGCGAGTTGGTCTTAATGCTGGTAACGTCTTGATCAACACCAGCTTCAATGGTCGCAAGCACGGTGGCAAACTCCACTCGACATTCTCTGTCATGGAGATCGCGAAGTAGCTTGCATACCAGCGCTTGAGGTGAAGCGACTGGTCCGTAAGCTGAAAATACATCGGGGGCCGACCCGCTGTGGAGACCGACCCCCCATGAGGCATATAGGGGGGATAGAGGCCATGTTGAGGGTGAGGGATGGAGCGGGCCGCGTCCCAACTCGCCTGCATCCGCCAGCAGCGTGGCGAGGTTGTCTCGCACCGCCGCATACAACACCGTCCCCTCCGGCCGTATCCGCCGGTACTCCCACCCGTGCTCCCCCACCAGCCCCTCTCCAGCCACACCTCGCCAGGGCACACGCTACCGTCAGGCTCCCACGAGACTCCGCCAGGCCCCCTCTGGAAGTGCCAGGCGGCGGGTTTGATTCCCGCCGCTTCCAGCATCCTCGCCCGAGGAGCGGCCTGCCAGGACCGAGCCCTACCGGAACAGGTTCTTGGGGGGCTCAGGGCTCGGCGGTGGGATCCACGATCGGCTCCGGCATCACCCAGAGCGCCGAGGGCGCGCCGTAGGCCTGCTCGAAGGCGTAGAGGATGCCCGTCCAGCGATCCCAGAAGACGGCCCAGCTGTACTCGGTGGGCGGCGAGGTGAGGATGCTGCCATCCCGGTCCGGCTGGCTGTACGCGTAGTCGGAGTAGTTCCACTCGAGGGTGCCGAAGTCCGTGGTGAGCAGGGGGGTGAGGGCCTCCAGCAGCGCGGAGCGGGACACCTCGTCCGGGTGGGCCACGGCCGGAGTGAAGACGGGCTGGGCCATGTCATGCTGCTCGCGCCAGGCCACGTAGTTGTTGCCCAGGGCGATGAGTGCGTCGCGCGCGGCCGGAGCCGGCGCCAGGCGGGCCTCCTCGTAGAGCGCGAAGGCCGCCACCAGCAGGCTCTTCCAGTGCATGCCCGGGAAGAGGGTGGCGAACTGGTACGGCCGGGGCGTGTCGTTCACGTGGGCCAGCGCGTACGAGTACGCGAACTGCGACTCCTGCGGCACGGCGTCCGGGAGCGAGAACTCCGACAGCACTCGCGCGGGGGTGACGTCGCCGGTGACGCTCCGGCGCCAGTCCAGGTAGAGGAGCGCCGAGCCGCCGATGTCCGAGAAGATGGCGAGGTTGCCCTCGTGCAGCGTGCGCTCCAGGGTGAGGACCACGGACTCGGCCCTGTCGAGCGGGAGGACGGCCGGCGCGCTCCAGTAGAGCGAGGCGAAGCGCGACGCGGTGGTGGAGAAGGTGCGCGGATCGGCGAGCGCCTCGCCATTCATGGCCGTGGTGAGCGAGGCCAGCGAGGCGGCCGCGTCGGTGGGCAGCCCCCGGACGACGAGCTCCAGGGCGAGGTTCTCCACGGTGACCCGCACGGTGCCGGTGATGCCCGCCCGGTCGAGCGCGTGGAGCACCGACAGGGAGGGCTGGCCCCGGGCCGCCTCGATCATCCGCCGCGCGAGGGCCGCGCCGAGCATGCCTTCGCCACCGGTGCGGGAGGCGTGTGGCGCGAAGACGAACCAGTTGGGCCGCACGTTGCTGCTGCCTCCGGGCTGGAGCGTCGGATCCAGCAGTCCGCTCAGCTCATAGGCGATCTGGATGTAGCCCTCGGTGATGCGCTGGTTGTCCTCCAGCGGCGTGGGGGGCTCGTCGGCGCGCGCGGTGGGGGCCATCGCCACGGCGGCCAGCAGCAGCGCGGAAGTGGCGAGGGGACGGAGGAACGACGGAAGCAGGTCCACGGTGGATCTCCGAGGGTGTGGGGGTCGGGTGGAGCGGGGCGGAGGGTAATCAGCGTGTGGGGGTTCCACAGCCCTTCGTGGAGCGCTCACTCCGACTGTGTATGTATTTGGAAGTTTGAGCTCAAAATAGATCAAACGTCAGTCCGGCGGAGAAGCGGGCGGGCTTCATGCGGTGCATTGGCACCGGGACGGACTCGTGTACCTTGCACGGAGCTTCCTCTCCGAAGGTCGACAGAGTGCCCATCCGGACGCCGTCTTCGCGCCTCTCCCGTTCTTCCATCACCCTCCAGAACCGTCTGTCGCAGCGGCTCGCCCGCGAGCGCGCGCCGGAGCCCCTGGACACGCCAGCGGTCCTCTCCGCCACCACGTCCACCGCGCGCCGCGCCTTCGAGACGTTGATGGCGTTGGATCTCGACGGTGACGGCCGCCTCACGGAGCGGGATGCCGGACGGGCCCGGGACGCGGGCCTGCGCTTCGCGGTGGACCTGGAGCTGGCTCCGGGCATGCGCCTGGAGCTGACCGGGGCGGAGCGGCTCTCGCACGCCGCGGATGTGCTCGCCGAGGAGCTGCTCGCGGGGCGCGGTGAGTCCATCGGGCTGCCCGTGGAGCGGATGCTGGAGCCGCGCACCCAGACGCTGCGCCGGTTGATCGACGAGGGCTGGCAGGGGCTCGTCCGCCGCTCGGATCAGGTCGAGGACCTGAAGAAGGCCCTGCGGGTGATGCCGGTGAAGGATCCGGAGGGCAGGCAGCGCGTGTACGTGCCCGCGCGCGATCGCAAGGCCCTGAAGAAGCTGCGCGCCGAGGCGCGGCGCTCCGGCGGCCTGGAGATGGTGCCGCTCCAGAAGCCCCGCGACGCGAAGGACTGGGAGGCGCTCATGCGCCAGCCCGGGATGCTCTACCTGCCGCGCCCGTACATCGTTCCGGGCGGCCGCTTCGTGCAGATGTTCGGCTGGGACAGCTACTTCAACGCCCGCGGTGCCCTGACCTCCGGCCACTACGGGCTCGCGAGGGACATGCTGGAGAACCAGCTCTACGAGATCGAGCACTACGGGAAGATTCCCAACTCGAACCTGAGCTACCACCTGTCGCGCACCCAGCCGCCGCTCATGCCCCGGCTGGCGCTGGAGCTGCACGCGGTGCGCGCGGATCGGCGGCTGCTCAAGCGCGTGGCCCGGGCGGCGGAGCAGGAACTCGAGACCGTCTTCCGCACGGGTGCTCGCGCCACCCCGAGCGGGCTCTCCCGCTACAAGGACGACGCCGAGGGGCCCGACGCCGAGGACCTGTCGAAGTTCTACGCGGACTCGCGGCCGGACGACGCCGGGTTCCACCGCCATGACCGGGCCATCCGCGAGAGCGGCTGGGACATGTGCCACCGCTTCGGCAAGGCCACGCACCACCATGAGCCGGTGTGCCTCAACTCGCTGCTGTTCCAGTACGAGATGGACGTGGCGGGGATCCTCCGGCAGGTGGAAGGGGAGGACTCGCTGAAGGCGGCGCGGTACGCCCGGGCGGCGAGGGCTCGGGCGCGCATCATGCGCACGCGCTTCTGGGACGCGGAGCAGGGGCTGTTCTTCGATTACGACTTCGTGGCCGGACGCCGCTCCCGCTACGAGTGCCTGGCGGCCTTCTATCCGTTGTGGACGGGCTGTGCCTCGCGAGAGGAGGCCGCGATGGTGGCCGCGGCGCTCCCGCGCTTCCTGCATGACGGAGGCCTGACCTCGAGCAGCCGGGCCTCGCGCGAGGCGGCGGGCGGAGAGGATCTGCAGTGGGATTGGCCGTTCGGGTGGGCGCCGCACCAGATCATCGCGGTGGAGGGCCTGCGCCGGTACGGCTTCCATGCGGAGGCCGATGCGGTGGCCTACCGCTGGCTGTCGATGGTGTTGGACATCGCGGGGAGCCACAACGGCCTCATCAAGGAGAAGTACGACGTGGTGAGGCGGTCGGCTGAGGTGGCCGTGGAGTACGGCAACCAGGGCGCGGATCGCGGAGCGCTGCTGGCCCCCAGGTCCGAGCGGACGTTGGGCTTCGCCTGGACGAACGCCTCGGTGGTGCTGTTGATGGACGGGCTGTCTCCCGGGCTGCGCGAGGCGCTCGATGCGGGGCTGCCCGCCGACAGGGTGCTCGGTCCGCGTGACGAGGGCGGCCGGGGCCGCTCGCGGAAGAAGCGGGCCTCCCAGTCCGTCGCGTGATCGCGGGAGGGACCTCCCGGGCGCGCTCGTTCCAAAGTTGTCCAACAGTTGGAGTGCGCCAGGCGAAGCCTGGGTGAGGAGGAAGCGATGTAGGAGCGGAAACTTCACGAAGGGACCCTGCGGGTTCAAACCCCGCCCGGCAAAGGAGGCCGCCAGCCGGAAGCGAGTCTTGCGTGGT
>NZ_DASUNC010000086.1:0-61395 GCF_036277355.1 Archangium sp. | reverse complement strand
CTCGGCAGCGGGAGCTACGGCTACGTCTACAAGGCCGAGCAGGCCGGATGCTTCTACGCCGTCAAGATCCTCCGGGGCCGCTTGTTGAATGACCGGGCCAGGCGCGAGATCGGCATCCTGAACCACATGGATCATCCCGATGTCGTCCGCTTCTTTGGATGCGGGTACTGGCCGGACCCCATCATCGGTCACCCCTTCATCGTCATGGAGTTCGCTGGCGGCCGGACCCTGGAGACGTATGCCTCGGAGGAGAACCCATCGGCCAGGAGGTCCGCGCGCATCATCTTGGATGTCGGGCTGACCCTCGGGGAGGTCCTCCGGCAAGGCGTCATGCACAGGGACCTCAAGCCCGATAACGTCATCATCCGGGATGGGAACTCGAGACCGCTGTTGATCGACTTCGGAGTGAGCACGCTCACGGGGCTCCCAGCCCCGACCAGCTCGCGCCTTCCGCCGGGAACCATCGAGTTTCGCGCGCCGGAGGCATGGCGTTTCAGCAGAGAGAACGATTCCGGGAGCTACGACTACAGCCCAGCGGACGAGCTTTGGGCCCTCGGGGTGTCGTTCTATTGGCTGCTGACGGACATCCTTCCGTTCGGGGACCGGGAGGACGAAGAAGAGGGAGGACTCGCGGAACGCATCCTCCACCAGACGCCTGTTGCTCCGCACGTCATCAATCCCCGCGTGCCGCGAGCGCTCTCGGACGTGTGCATGCGGATGCTGGAGAAGGACCCGGCAGCACGCTACGAGCGCGTGGTCGATTTCTGCGCGGCACTCGATGCGGCCATGGCCAACGCCGAGGTTGATGCAAGCTGGGACCTCCCGCTGTTCGAACCGGACACGCCCCACAACAGGACGACCGAGGAAGATCCCGCGCTGGTGGATGTGGCCGACTCGAAGCGCTGGCTCCGACGTTGGCTGAAGAAAGAGCGGCGGAGAGGCCGGAAGCCACCGAAGAAGGCTCCGGCTCCTGTTCCCGAGGCCGAAGTTCTCGCCGCCATCCCGGAAGAGAAGGCGCCCGCTGTTGCCGTTGCTCCTGTCCCGGAGCCGGTTGCGCCTCCTGCATCCCAAGCCCCGGCCCTTTTCGAAGCGCCACGAGCGGCAGCAGCTCCGATCCCTCCGGTGTCGCGTCGTCGCTCTCGTTTCGCCGCGGCAGCGGGGGGCGCGGCCATGGTGCTCGGCGCGCTCCTGTTCGCCACTTCGTTGCGCTCTCCCCCTGGGACGGTGCCACTCGATGCGTCGTCCGAGGCCACTCCCACTCGACAAGCCGAGTCCGGTCGTGAAGTGGCGCAATCCGCGAAGCCGCTGGATCCTCCAAGCGGAGAAGGCGCCGAGCCCGCGATGGGCTCCATTTCCGCGCCTGTGATGATGACGATGCTTCGCATGGACGACAGCAGCGAGAAGCCCCAACAGAAGAAGACGAAGGTTCTCGGACGCGCCGCCAAGGTCATCGGTACGGGCTTGGTTTGCAATGCGCTGGCGGGATGTCCGACCCCCCAACACGTGCGGCCGACTCCGGAACCTGCTCCGTGTCCGGCCGGTGCGGTCGAGGCCATGGCGGATAAGCTGGGCGTCCGCGTCGGGCAAAGTGTCAGCGCCTACCTCAATCCGGAAGGTAGCGCCCAGGTCATCACTGTTCACGAAGGCTCCGCCTCCGCCCAGTTGGGGCCCCGCCGAGCGGGTGAGTCAGGAGGCCGCATCTACCTCTCCGGCACACTCACCATTGGCGAGGAGCGCGTGTACGGTCGGTTCACCGAAGCGCGCGACCTGTTGGGGGATGGGCAGCCGTTCCCGGTGTGCTTCGAGATGTCGGACGGTCTTAAGGGCGGCAGAGGCGCCATCATCCGAGAGGGAGGTGGAGGTCCGGGTTCTGCGCGGATCTACTCCACGGTGGACGTGTGGGCCGTCCGCAGCTCCGATTGAGAGTCGGGGAATCGGACGGGAAGTGGAAGGACCGGGCCCGGACACAAGCGGGTCCGGAGACATGATACAGACGGGCACCGTTCCTGCCCTGGAGTGGGTGTCCCGTGTTTGCTTCATCGCCTGCCGCGTTGCTGATGCTGCTGCTTGTCGCGGGGAGTTCGGCCACCGCGAAGACGTGCCCTCCGCCAGGGGAGACGGAAGACCGCTGCATCGAGTTGACGGCGGACGGTACCAACGAGGTCTCCGAGGTACAGATCAGCCCGGGACAGCCCTCCACCTTTGTTTTCGACTCGGACTTACGAGCGGACGGGCTGACGCTGGAAGGCCGCGAGCGCTTCGAGGTCGCGGACCCTGGGAAGCGCACCCTGACGCTCGTTCCCTCCGAAGAGATACGCGGTGAGAAGCCCAGCAAATTGAGGGTGTGCTTCGCGGATGACGCGGCTCCTGCTTGCGCAACCTTCCGGCTGATCGTTCATCCCGCGATAGGGGAGCGGCAGGTGAGGATCTTCCGCAATCCGCGTCCAGTGGAGTCCGTCCAAGCCGATTTGAAGAAGTCCTACGAGGAGAACGCGAGACTGCGCGCGGAAAACGATCGGCTGCGCGCGGAGCGGGACAGACCGGATGGACTCTCGGGCCTGTTCGATTCCGGCATGATGGACGAGAAGGGCATCCCCTGCTCGAAAATCGATTTCATCCTCCGCCCCAAAGCGGCGCTGTCAGCGGGACGGGTCATCACCTGCCGGGCTCCTGGGAGGATGCTGGTGCTGGTGGACTTGAAGGCTCCGGATGATGCGGCGCCCTGGACGGCTCAAGGTGCCATGCTCACGGGCCCCAAGAGCAAAGAACTGAAGGGGTCCATCTGGCAGCCAAGGCCCCTTCTTCCAGATCAACCGCTCACTCTCTACATCGAAGTGCAGGCCGAGGACGTGCAGACCGTGGGCCCCTTCACCCTGAAGCTTTGGGAGGCTGACGGCCAACGAACCCTCGTCATCGGCAACGTGTCCTTCCCAGCTCTGGCCGAAGGGCCGGGGCTTTGATGCGAGCCCTCCCGCGTGTGTCGACGCGGGAACATGCTCATCGATCTGCACGCGCACTTCCTCGGGGGCGAGGCCTCGTGGTTCACCTCCACGATCGAGCCCAGCCCGCGCGGCGCCTCCGAGGTGCGGCGCTGCTACTGGAGGGATCTGGTGAAGCGCCTCCCCGCCGGAGCCGAAGCAGCGCCCTGACGCCTGACTTGTTGCCATGGGACCGGACTCCGGACAGAGTCACCATTCATGAAAACCCTGGTGGGATTGGGCTACTCCGGTTGGACCGAGAAGGCGCGCTGGGCGCTGGATCACCATCGCGTGGCATACCAGTACCGCGAACACATTCCGCTGCTGGGCGAGGTGCGTCTGCGGCTGCATGCGCCTTCCGGGCAACGCGGCACCGTCCCCCTGCTGCTGGAGGGCTCCAAGGCCACGATGGGCTCCTACGCGATCGCCCAGTGGGCCGAGCGTCACGGTAAGGGGTCTCCCCTATTCCCCGCGGCCTCGCTCCCGGAGCTCGAGCAATGGGAGCAGCGCGGTGACGCGATGCTGCGCGTGGGGCGCGCGTACATGGTGCAGCGGCTCATGCAGTTCCCCGAGGCCCAGGTGGAAGCCCTGCCCTCGTTCATCCCCGGGCTCGCCCGGGGGCCGCTGAAACCCATGGCGCGGATGGCGGCCCTCTTCCTCGCGAACAAGCACGAGGCGGCGAAGGATCCCGAGGAGGCCCTGCTGGCCACGGTCGTGCCCGGGCTCGAGCAGCTGCGCGCGGGACTCCAGGGCCGCAAATACCTCACCGGCACGTTCTCGTACGCGGACATCACCATGGCGCTGACGCTCCAGTTCATCCAGCCCGTGGACGAGCTCTTCATCCCGCTGGGGCCGGGCCGGAGGAAGGCCTGGACGCACCCGGCGCTCGCGGAGCGGTTCGCGGACCTGGTGCGCTGGAGGGATCAGCTCTACACCGAGCATCGGCCTGTTCCGGTCGGCCCCCACGAGAAGCCCTGAAGCCAGCTGTTCGCCAGACGGCATGTGCAAGGTGGAGTTCTCAACGGAAGTCGGGTCGCGGCTTCCGCAAGGATTTCCAGCAACACATTAATTACATGGAGATGCAGCAACCCCGGGGGGATCTCCATGAGCGAGCATCGCGTTTCAGGTGAGGCCGTCCTGAATACGGGGCATTCGGTCCCACCACCCGGGCTGCCCTACCGGGAGCTCTTCCTGCACCTGGCCGAGCATTCGCCGGATGCGGTCTTCACCAAGGATCTCCAGGGCCGCTACACCTTCATCAACGGCGCCGGGGCGTGCTTCCTCGGGCATGCGGTGGAAGACATCCTCGGCCACAAGGACGACGAGCTGGTGCCCCCAGGGGAAGCGGAGGCCACCATGGAGTTCGACCGGCAGGTGCTGCTGGCCGGGCGGGTGCTGCACTCGGAGATGAGCGAGCGCATGGCGGGGTCGCAGCGCGAGTGGTTCTCCACCAAGGGCGTGATCCGGAGTGAGGATGGGCAGGTGATCGGGCTGTTCGGCATTGCCCGGGATCTGTCCACCCAGCTGCGCGGAGATGAGGCCCGGCGCCGCAACGAGGCCCTCTTCCGCCTGGCGGTGGGCGGCAGCTTCGACGCCTTCTTCATCCTGCGGGGCGAGACCGAGGGGATGCGCGTCCTGCACCTCAACACCCATGCCGAGTCGCTGCTGGGCTGCCGCGCGCGCGAGGCCGAGGGGCACTTCCTCTCCGAGTTCCCGCATGCGGCCTTCATCGCGACCCCCGCGGCGTGCGAGGCCTTCTGGCGGACGGGCAAGCCCCAGACCGAGGAAGTGCTCCAGGAGACCTCCGGGAGCGGGCGCCGCTGGTTCCGCCGCGAGCTGCGGGCCGTGGGTGACTGTCTGGCCGTCACGGTCCGGGACATCACCGAGCAGCGCGAGAGCGAGGCACGCCTGCGGCTCAACGAGCGGATGGCCTCCATCGGGATGCTCGCGGCGGGCGTGGCGCATGAGATCAACAACCCGCTCGCGTTCGTCTCCAGCAACCTCGGCTTCATCCAGAGCGAGCTGCGCCAGTTGGAGCAGCCGGAGGAGGTGAAGAGCGATCTGCTGGAGGCGGTCGCCGAGGCGCGCGAGGGGGCCGAGCGCATGCGCCTCATCGTCCAGAGCCTGCAATCGCTCTCGCGAGGAGATCCGGTCTCCTCGCAGCCGCTGGAGCTCCACGAGGTGCTGGAGACATCCCTCCATCTGGTCAAGGGCAAGGTGTGCAGCCGGGCCCGGCTGGTGCGCGACTATGGCCAGCTGCCCCAGGTGCAGGGCAATGCCGTGCAGCTGGCCCAGGTCTTCGTGAACCTGCTGGTCAACGCCGCGCAGGCCATGCCCCAGACAGGTGGGGAGATCCGGTTGAAGACACGCGTCCAGGACGGCTCACGGGTGGTGGTGGAGGTGCGGGACACCGGCTGCGGCATCCCTCCCGAGAACCTCGAGCGCATCTTCGAGCCCTTCTTCACCACCAAGTCCGCGGGGGAAGGCACGGGCCTGGGACTGCCCATCAGCCACGAGATCATCCGCGCACTGGGAGGCGAGCTGTCCGTGGAGAGCACCGTGGGCGAGGGGACCACCTTCCGCGTCCTCCTGCCCACCGCGGCCGAGTCCTTCACGGACGCCCCGGAGTCCGCGGGCGCCTACGCGTCCCCCATCCCCTCGGCCTGAAACCAGGCACATCCCTGTACGAGCGAACACCCCGGCCCCCCCGAGAGAGGGAGCCGGGGCGTGGGAACCACGTCCTGGCCGCGTCAGCCCATCACGGCAGGCAGCGGTTGATGAGCGACTGGGTGTAGGAGTTGCTGGAGAAGCTCCACACGTTCCACGAGTTGCGCGAGCCCCAGCTGCCGTTCCAGCGGCGCAGCTGGTACCAGAGGCTCAGGTTGCCGCTGATGGGCTGCATGGTGACGGAGAGGTTCTGGCAGGTGCGCAGCGCGCCGTAGCGGAGCTCACCCGTGGCGGTGGCCGGCAGCGTCGTCTTCAGGATGTCCGCGCGGATCTCCGCGCCCGCCCGGGCGATGTAGATGGAGACGGTGGCCCCACCCACGGCGCTGATGCGCGCCCCCGGGGTGACGGTGACCGCGGCCGAGAGCAGCACCGGCGCGTTGCACGCCGTGTACGTGTACGAGTAGGTGCCATCCACCGTGCCGCTGGCGCCGATGCTGAAGGTCACCCGGATGCCCCACGGGTAGAAGCTCTTGGACAGGTTGAAGAACTGCATCGTGAAGCTGCCCAGGGAGCCGGAGCGCGTCTGGCCGCAGGTGAGGAAGTACTCGGCGGTGAAGTAGCGGTTGTTGAGCAGATCCAGGTAGGCCCCGAAGCGGCGCTTGAGGGTGCCGTTATCGTTCACCACGTCGGTGAGGGCGTAGGCCTTCAGCAGCGTGTACTGCCACGACCAGGCGTGGGCGGTGGCCTGGCCCAGCGCGCGCACGTAGAGGTCCGGGGTGTCGCGCACGTCCAGCTCGGCGAAGAGGCGGGCCTTGATGTCACTGCCGCCAATGTCGCGCTGCCAGGACCAGTAGTACGTCAGGGACTGGATGGAGCTGCTGGGAGCCTCGCGGCCACGGCGCTCCTGCACCGAGGCGATGAGCGAGCGCAGCCAGGCCTCCGGCTCCTGGCTGTAGCGCACCAGCAGCAGCGAGTCCACGAGCGGCGACTGCATCTTGCGCAGGGCCTCCACCGCCGAGCCACGCAGCAGCGGCGAGGCGTGCTGCAGGAAGGGGGCGATGACGCTCACCGACGCCGGGTGGCCGGCGTTGCCGAGGGCGCTCAGCAGGTGATCCTGCTCCGTGGTGTCACGCGCGGAGGTGAGCTCGCGCTCCAGGCGCTCCACGATGCGGGACGCCTCCAGCGGGCGCACGCTCAGCAGCTTCTCCGTCATGGCGCCCAGGACCAGGGTGGCCTGGGTGCGCAGCGGCGAGGACGCGTCCGCGCTGAGCCGCTCCACGCTCTGGACGGCCGCGGGCAGGGGCCGCTCGGCGAGCGAGAGCGCCACGAGGGCCTGATCCTTCGACTCGAGCGAGGCCCTCGGGGACAGGACGACGCCGTCGAGCAGGAGGGACTGCGCCTCGTCGGTGCCGAGCGAGCCCAGCGCGCCGATGGCGGCCGGCAGGAGCTCGGGAGCGAGGACGCCCCGGCGCAGGGACTGGCCCAGCTCACGCACCGCCACGGGGCTGGCCCGCAGCGTGGCGAGCAGCCGGTTGAAGGCCTCCGGGCTGCGCGGATCCATCCGCAGCAGGGAGAGGTCCTCGGAGAGCAGCGCCTGGACCTGCTTCGGATCCGTGGGCACCTCGCTCCCGGCGCCGTCGTCGTACGGAGCGGCCATGAGGCCACCGGCGACATACTCCGCACCCGGGGGCTCCACCTCGCCCCGGTAGCTCACGTCCACCAGGTCCATCCGCCCTTCGCTCACCAGCTCCGACCACATCCCGGCGCCCTCGCCCGCGTAGGGGCTGGCCTCCTTGGACACCGAGTTGGCGACTTCGCGCGAGCTGAACGACTCGACGACGCCGTACTTGTCACTCACCACGGACTCGCTGCTGCTCTCGAGGTTGAAGTCCCGCGCCTCGATCGTCCGGTCCGCGAACGCGAGGTAGTCCTTGTCCGTGCGCTGCTTCCTCACGAAGAGCTGCTCGCCCTCCCGGAACGCCTCGTACTTCGCGCGGTAGATACCGGAGACGTCCTGCTCCTGCGCCTCGAAGGCCCCCACATCCTTCACCGAGGACTGGAGCGCCGAGATGATGCCGCGCTTGAGGTTGATGGTGCCCGGGCTCTCCTTCGCGGAGTGGAGCAGCTCGCTGACCTGGCCGTAGGCGTTCTGCTTGAAGTAGACGGGCCGGGCCAGCTCCGCCATCAGCTCCGGATCCCGCTCCTCCTCCACCATCGCCCCGTCCTCGTTGTAGCGGGAGATCCGCGGCTCCTCGAGCGACAGCGCCAGCAGGTACGTCTCCGCATCGAGCTGCTCGACCAGAGTCACCCGCGCCAGGGCGTCGAACTGGGTGGCGTTCTCGCTCTGCCCCACCTGCTTCTCGTCCTGGTTGAACGTCCGGCCCTGCACCTTGGCGGACCACTGATAGGTATACGAGAGGCCCTTCTCATACCGGAGCGGGAGCGCCGAGGCCGCCGCCATCTGGCTCGACGGCGCCTGCCCGGCGTGCACCGTCAGCGGCGCGGCCGCCGACAGCAACAGCGTGCCCAGCATCAGCACGGGGCGGAGAGACTGGATACGGATGGACATGATTTTCATGAATTGCCCCCTGAACGTGGGAAGCCTGATTGGCTTGCCCCTCGCGTTTTGAAGCAATTCTCTTTTATTCCAGTCAGACCGGTTCTGACAAGACATCAACACTGAAAAAAAACATGTGGACGCGAAAACAACACCCCGGCGCATGCCTTCCGAGGCAATCCAAACCACGTGTGTCTTGACAGGCAACACGCCGGGGAGGTGGCTGTTGCCTCGGAGGCAACACCCCCGGAGTGAAGGTGCCCGGCCCTCAGCGCAGGGGCAGGGACACCATCGCCTCGGCGAAGTGCTCGAACACCTGGTTCGCGGTGAGCGTGGGCTGCTCGTCGATGTTGCCCAGCATCAGCGCGAAGACGACGCGGGGGTGCTCCGGATCGTTGGGGCGCTCGGCGACGCCCACGAAGGCCTTCTGCCCCGAGAGCGTCCCCGTCTTGGCGCGGATGAGCCCCTTCGCCCCGTTGGAGGCCGCGGTGTTCGCCAGCGTGCCGTCCACGCCCGCGATGGGCAGGCTCTCCAGCAGCGCGGGGCCGTACGGCTCCTTCAGGCTGGTGTAGATGACCCCCACCAGCCCCTGCGCGGTGGCCACGTTGTAGCGCGACAGCCCGCTGCCATCCGCCGCCCTCAGCAGGCGGGGAGAGATGCCCCGGCGCGTGAGCTCCTGCGTCATGGCGTCGCGCAGCGCGGTGTAGCTCTCGGTGCCCGTGCGCTCGCGGGTGAAGCGCAGGCCGAGCCGCTCGGCGTACAGGTTGAGGGACTCCTTGTTCGTCACCTTCACCAGCTCGGCCAGGGACGGGCTGACGAACTCCAGGAGCGGCTCGCTCGTGGTGGCCGAGGGCACGGCGGCCATCCGCGGCGCGACCGGCGCGCGCCAGATGCCCCGCACGGCCAGGGACTCCTCCAGGCACGAGGTGAACAGGGCCTGCGGATCGTCGATGGCGACACGCATGTTCGCCTTGCGCGGGCACTGCTCCGCCGTCGAGCGCCACACGCAGCGGATGCGCCCGCTGCCCCGCTCACGCACGCAGCCAAGCCCGGCGCGCTGGGCGTTCGGCTCGAGGTACACGACGGTGGGAGGCGCCTCGAAGGCCGGGCTGTAGCGCACCGTGATGGGCCGGCGGGGTTGCTCGGTGCACTCCTGGCCCTCGGGGCGCTCCAGCGACAGGTCCACCACGTTCTCGCGGAAGACGAAGAGGGACGGAGCCGCGCTGTAGGCATAGGCCGCGTCATCCCAGGCCCAGCCCGGGCCGAAGAGGCCATGGGGCCCCTCGTCCGCGTTGTCCACCCGCACCGCGCCGAGCCACTGCCGGATGCCCCGGGTGTGAATGGCCTCGGCGAGCTGCTCGCAGGCCACGGCCGTCTCGGGGAAGCGCCACGAGCCCAACGACGGATCTCCCGAGGCCTCCACCACGAGATCCCCGAGGAAGAGGTTGCCCAGCTGCGTGCCCTCGAGCCGCACCGGCGTGCGGAAGCGGTAGTCCGGGCCGAACGCGGACAGCGCCGCCGAGGTGGACACCACCTTCATCGTCGACGCGGGCAGCAGGCGCACGTGCGGGTGGCGCGCGTAGAGGGGCGTCCCCGTGGCGGCGTCCACCATGAAGACACTGGCGAGCGTGCCCTCGCTCTCGACGGACTCGAAGAGCGAATCCGCCACCGAGATCAGAGACGGCGGCGGCGGACGGTTCGTCGTCGCGCGGGGAAGACAGGCCGGCAACACGAGGGCCGCCAGCAGGAGCGTCGCGAGGGGGGAACGGCGCATGGAGCTCAAGCTACCGTCCCCTCTCCGAGGTGTCGACGCTCGGGCGGGGTGGTTCCCGCCGCCGCCGTGCGCACGTTCACAGAGGGGGCAAGGGGGCCTCCGCCACCCACGGAAGAATTCCCGGACGCAACCCCGGGAAGCATTCGTCCGATAACGAACTCAACCCCTCCTCTTCCGTGGCGGAGCCCTCGATGACGACCATTCGCAAGACCCCTCAGTCGGCCCCCTCCGTGTCCAACACGAGGACTTCCGAGTCGAAGCCCGCCACCGGCACCACCGCCACGAAGCCCACCAACGAGGCTCGGGGCCTCGCCTCCGGCGTGAGCAGCTTCACTTCGGCGCGCACCTCGCCCGTGGCCCTGCGGACTCCGGCTTCGCCCGAGGTGCTCGCCCTGAAGAACACCGCCCCGGCGGACGCCTCCGCGACGGGCGGCTCGACTCCCGAGCGGCGGGTCTCCACCGACTTCCTCAACCTGCGCACGGCGCCCACCACCGTGGGCAACACGCCCACCGCCATCATCCCCCCCGGTGCGGAGCTGCAGGTGACGCCGGACGAGACGGGCGCCACGCGCAAGGACGGCTTCGTCCACGTGTCGTGGAATGACGGCACGACGCAGCGCGGCGGCTGGGTCTCGGAGCAGTACACGCGGGCCTCCTCGGCGCCCCGGCCCCGGACGGAGACGGACGCACAGGCCATGGAGCGGGCACAGGGGCTGTACGTCAACCAGTTCACCGCCGAGACACAGGTGAGCGGGGACGGGCGCAACGCCAACTGCGGCCCCACCTCGGTGGTGATGGCGCTGCGCGATCAGGGGCTGACGCTGCCGGACATCCCCGGGGTACCGAACAACGGCACCGATGGGGCGGACGTGCAGGCCGCGCGCTTCCACATGTACAACGGCGCCGACAGCGCCCGGGACGGCGTGGTGCCGGTGGATCCGAACAACCCCGACGCCGGCTACCAGTACGCGCCGATGAGCGGCGAGGGCAACGAGAACAGCACCTATACGGAGTTCGGGGGTGTGCAGCGCGCGGTGGAGGCCGCCGGAGGCGTCGCCGAGTCCATCTCCGCCGACTCGGCGAGCGTGGCCCAGGCCGTGAGCGAGGGCAAGGCGGTGGTCATCTCCGGCAACTTCGTGGAGGTGCCACCCGAGGGAGGCCCGGCGCGGGAGAAGACGGACACGTGGGCGCGCGGCGGCGGCGCCGAGGAGCACCTGGTGACGGTGACGGGCGTGACGTCCGAGGGCAACTTCATCGTCTGCGACCCGGCGCACCCGGACAAGGGCCCCATCGAGGTGACGCCCGCGGAGCTGGACGCCTTCATGCGCGGCAACGCGGGCGCCATGTCCGTGGACGGCACGCCCTAGTCCCGCCACACCCCTCCACTCCTCCGGAGAGTCCCCCATGACCGTCCGACGCTCAGACTCGAGCACCCCGCGCACCGAGACGCCCAAGGTCTCCACGCCCACGAAGTCCTCTCCCGAGAAGGAGACGCAGAAGACCCAGGCCCCGCCGCGCAATACCGCCGTGGACACCTTCGAGGCCCCTCCCCGCCCGGCTCCGGTCCAGCTGGCGGCCACGCGCGCCTCCGCGCTCATCGATCCACGCATCGCCACGGAGGCGCGGCTCCAGGTGCAGACCCCCCAGCGGAGCCAGGGCCCCAACGGCTCGATGGACGTGAGGACGGTGGCCTACCAGAACGATCAGCAGTCGGGAGGCAACCACAACGTCTACGTGCGCATCCTCGATGCGAGCGGAAAGGAGATTCCCCCGGAGGATCTCACCCGCTACTTCGACGTCCAGTTCACCCATGGGCCGGGCCAACCCGTCACCTCGGCGAGCCCCAAGCTCAACGACGCCTACGGGGTGAAGCAGGACGCCTGGACGACGAGCGAGAACACCGGTGGGCCGACGCAGGGGTATTTCGACATCCCCATGTGGGGCGGCAACGCCATGCAGGTGTGGGTGACGCCCAGGGACGTGCCGGGCAACCCCTACGCGGGCTTCGGCAGCCAGCAGGTGGGCCCCTTCACCATGCCCGCCAACCACCACGTCAACTTCCTCGTCTCCTTCCAGGCAGTGCCGGCCGGCGCGCAGCAACAGCCTCCGCCCGTGCAGCCCCCGCCCATGCAGCCTCCACCGGTACAGCCCGGCCCCTCCGAGCCGCGGCGAGGTGCCGAGGGCCCCGAGGTGCTGGCGATGCAGCAGGAGCTCGTCCGGACGGGCTACCTCACGCAGGCGCAGATGGCGACGGGTCCAGGCACCTTCGGCCCGGCGACCGAGGCGGCGCTGTCCTCCTTCCAGCGGGACCAGGGCCTGCCCGTCACCGGCGCCTACGACGCGGCCACGAGGCAGGCGCTCGCCGCGGCCCCCACCCAGGGCCAGCCCACGCGCGCCGATCTGGGTGAGCTGGTGGAGGGCGTCTACCGCTCCGAGCTCGGGCGGGCCAGTGATCCGGCCGGCAAGCAGACCTGGATGGACTTCGCCGGGCGGCAGCGCGCCCAGGGCAAGACGGACGCGGAGATCCGCGACACCCTGGTGGCCATGTTCCGCCAGAGCGACGAGTACCGCGACCGCGGCCCGGGCCAGGTGCGGAACCCCACGCCCGTCACGCCTCCCGTGGGCCCCGCTCCGGTGGGGGCACCCGGCTCGGTGTACGCGCCCTACGAGGTCGTCCCCGGCATCCAGGTCAATGGGCGGCTGGGCGCGCACTGGCCCGTCGCCTACGATCCGGGCAACACCGCCCAGGTGGACGCCGCCATCGCGAAGATGAAGGAGCTCGGCGTGGGCTACACGACGATGAACCTCGCGCCCTCCGAGCTCGACGATCCGAAGCGCAAGGAGCAGATCCAGCAGGTCTTCGACAAGCTCCAGGCGGCCGGCATCACCCCCACGGTCCGTATCTACGAGCCCTCCCCGCCGGACCAGTGGAACGCGGAGACGATGACGCGGATGTCGGACACGGCGGTCGCGCTGGGGAACATGGGCGTGCGGCTCATCCAGCTCGGCAACGAGCCCAACATCGAGACGGGCCTCGAGGGGCGCCAGGGCCAGGTGAGCAAGGAGCAGTACCTGCAAGACTCGGTGGCGAGGCAGGTGGACGCGCTCGCCGCCATCCAGGACGCGCTCGCCCGCGAGGGCCTGTCCGGCCAGGTGAAGGTGGGCATCCCGCCCATGGCCGCCGGAGCCAGCGACGAGGCGCCCTTCGCCTTCGCCCCGGACACCTACTTCAAGGCGCTGGTGCAGGGCATCGCCGAGCACGAACGGACCTCCTCGCCACCGCGCCGGCTGGTGGATTGGATCGCCACGCACACCTATGTCTGGGAGGACGGAGTCAACACGGGCACCAGCCCCGGCAGTGGCGGCGCCCGGGGTCAGATGGGATGGGGACCGGAGACGGGCCCCTGGTACGAGAAGTGGGCCCGGGAGGCGCTCGGCTACGCGCCGAAGTCGCTGTCCACCGAGGGCGGCGCCTCACCGGACTCCTTCCGCGTCGACAACACGGCCCAGGTGGCGCGCGAGCTGGACACCACGCTGGAGCAGCTCCGCGACAACCCGCGCCTCACCGGCTGCCTGTGGATGGAGTGGGAGTCCGTCACGGGCAGCAACAACTGGGATCGCAGCATCTTCGTCCCGCGCGACGGCCACGCGGACGGCGCCTGGCGCGAGGCGCTCCCGGCCTACCGTGACGCCTGGCGCGAGGCCAACGGCGGCTGACGGAGAGGGGGCAGGCCCCACGGCCTGCCCCACCCCGGGCCGAAGCTACTTCCTGGCCAGGTAGTCCTGGAGCGGACGCACCGTCTGCTCCTTGCGCAGCAGCGCCTCCAGCGCCCCCACCGCCATCCGAGCCGCCTGCACCGTCGTGTAGTACGGCACGCTGTGCATCAGCGCCTCGCGCCGGATGGAGAAGCTGTCGGCGATCTCCTGCTTGCCGAACGTCGTGTTGATCACCAGGACGATCTGCCCGTCCACGATCTTGTCCACGATGTGCGGCCGGCCCTCCTGCACCTTCAGCACCTTCTGCGTCTCGATGCCCTTCGTCGCCAGGTACTGGTGCGTGCCACCCGTGGTCACGATCTGGAACCCCAGCGAGCGCAACCGCCTGGCCAGATCCACCACCGCCGGCTTGTCGTCGTTCTTCACCGAGATGAAGACCTTGCCGCTCCTCGGCAGCTTCACGCCCGCCGCCTGCTGGCTCTTGGCGAAGGCCGACGCGTAGTCGTCCGCGATGCCCATCACCTCGCCCGTGGACTTCATCTCGGGCCCGAGGATGACGTCCACTCCCGCGAAGCGCGCGAACGGGAACACCGACTCCTTCACCGCCACGTGCCGGAACTCGGGCTCCTGCGTGGCGCCCAACTCCTCCAGCGTCTTGCCCACCATGCACAGCGAGGCGATCTTCGCCAGCGCCACGCCCGTGGCCTTCGAGATGAATGGCACCGTGCGGCTCGCCCGCGGGTTCACCTCCAGCACGAAGATCGTCTTGCCCTGGATGGCGAACTGCACGTTCATCAGACCCACCACGCCCAGCTCCTTCGCCAGGGCCATGGCCTGATCCTTCATCCGCTCCACCAGGTCCGGCGACAGCGAGTGCGGCGGCAGCGTGCACGCCGCGTCACCCGAGTGCACGCCCGCCTCCTCCACGTGCTCCAGCACGCCGCCCACCAGCACCGCGCCCGTCTTGTCCGCCACCAGATCCAGATCCACCTCGGTGGCGTCCTTGAGGAAGCGGTCGATCAGCACCGGGTGCTCCGGCGACGCGCTCACCGCCTCGCGCATGTACCGCTCCAGGCTCTGCTGGTCGTACACGACCTCCATCGCCCGGCCGCCCAGCACGTACGAGGGCCGCACCATCACCGGGTAGCCGATGCGCTCGGCCACGCGGTAGGCCTCCTCGTGGCTGCGCGCCACGCCGTTCTCCGGCTGCATCAGCCCCAGCTTTTCAATCAGCTGCGCGAAGCGCTCGCGGTCCTCGGCCCGGTCGATGGCGTCCGGCGGCGTGCCGAGAATGGGCAGCCCCGCCTTCTCCAGCGGCACGGACAGGCGCAGCGGCGTCTGCCCGCCGAACTGCACGATGGCGCCCACCGGCTTCTCGCGCTGCGACACCTCGAGCACGTCCTCGATGGTGAGCGGCTCGAAGTACAGACGGTCCGACGTGTCGTAGTCCGTGGACACCGTCTCCGGGTTGCAGTTGACCATCACCGTCTCGTACCCGGCCTCGCGCAGCGCGAAGGCCGCGTGCACGCAGCAGTAGTCGAACTCGATGCCCTGGCCGATCCGGATGGGGCCGCTGCCCAGGATGAGCACCTTCTGGCGCGGGGTGGGCGGCGCCTCGTCCTCCTCCTCGTACGTGGAGTAGAGGTAGGGCGTGTACGCCTCGAACTCGGCGGCGCAGGTGTCCACCCGCTTGTATACGGGCCGGATGCCCTTCGCGTGCCGGCGCGCCCGGACATCGGCCTCGGTGCAGCCCAGCAGCTGCGCCAGGTACTTGTCCGCGAAGCCGTCCGACTTCGCCGCGCGCAGCACCTCGTCCGGCACCTTCTCCAGCTTGCCGAACTCCTGGATGTGCTTCGCCTCGTGCACCAGCGCCTGGATGTGGCGCAGGAACCACGGATCGATGGCGGAGAGCTCGTGCACCTCCTCCACCGTCATGCCCTCGCGGAAGGCCTGCACCACGTAGCCGGGCCGCTCGGGACGGGGTACGCGCACGTAATCGCGCAGCACCTTGCGCCGCTCCTCCTTGTTCTCGGGGAGTTCGGGAGCCTCCAGGCCGGTGCGGCCGGACTCCATGGAGCGCATGGCCTTGAGGTAGGCCTCGCGGAAGGTGCGGCCAATGGCCATCACCTCGCCCACCGCGCGCATGCTGGTGGTGAGGGTGCGGTTGGCGTGGGGGAACTTCTCGAAGTTGAAGCGCGGCACCTTCACCACCACGTAGTCCAGCGTGGGCTCGAAGGAGGCCGGGGTGTCGCGGGTGATGTCGTTGCGCAGCTCGTCCAGCGTGTAGCCGAGCGCCAGCTTCGCCGCCACCTTGGCGATGGGGTAGCCCGTGGCCTTCGAGGCCAGCGCGCTGGAGCGCGACACGCGCGGGTTCATCTCGATGACGACGATGCGGCCGTCGCGCGGGTTGACGCCGAACTGGATGTTGGAGCCCCCCGTGTCGACGCCGATCTCCCGGATGATGCGCATGGAGGCTTCGCGCAGCCGCTGGTACTCGCGATCCGTGAGCGTCTGGGCCGGGGCCACGGTGATGGAGTCACCGGTGTGCACGCCCATGGGATCCAGGTTCTCGATGGAGCAGACGATGATGACGTTGTCCGCCGAGTCGCGGACCACCTCCAGCTCGTACTCCTTCCAGCCGAGCACGCTCTCCTCGATGAGGATGGTGCTGGTGGGGCTGGCCTTGAGGCCGGAGCGGCAGATGGCCTCGTACTCCTCGCGGTTGTAGGCGATGCCGCCGCCGGTGCCCCCCAGGGTGAAGGAGGGGCGGATGATGGCGGGGAAGCCGATCTCGTCCGCCAGGGCGAGGGCCTGGTCGATGGTGGTGGCGTAGCCGCTCTTGGGCAGGGCCACGCCGATGCGCTCCATGGCCTGCTTGAAGAGGAGCCGGTCCTCGGCCTTGTTGATGGCCTCGAGCGAGGCGCCGATGAGCTTCACCCCGTACTTCTCGAGGATGCCCTGCTCGGCGAGCGCCTTGGCGAGGTTGAGCGCCGTCTGACCGCCCATGGTGGGGAGGACGGAGTCGGGGCGCTCCTGGGCGATGATCCGCTCGGCGACCTCGACGGTGATGGGCTCGATGTACGTGCGGTGAGCAAACTCCGGATCGGTCATGACCGTCGCCGGGTTGCTGTTCAAGAGGACGACCTCGACGCCTTCCTCCCGCAGCGCCTTGGTGGCCTGGGTTCCTGAGTAGTCGAACTCGACCGCCTGGCCGATGACGATCGGGCCAGAGCCAATGACGAGAACCTTCCGGATATCGTTACGCTTGGGCATCGAGGGGGGGCCAATAGCAACCTTCGCCCCCGCTTGCACCAACCGTGTGAAACGGGTAGCGGGGGGAGGAAGGGGGGAGGCCTGCCCGGCGGCAGGGAGGTCGATCCCAGGCGGCCGTGCGCTCTGCTAGGCTGTGCTCCGTTTTCCGGAGGTTTCATGCGTCGCTGGTCTCTGGCCCTGCTCGTTACCCTCGCGTCACCTGTCCTCGCCCAGGAGGCCCAGGAAGCTCCCGCCGCCCCGGCGGCCGAGCCGGCTCCGGCGCCCGCTCCGGCCGCCGAGCAGGCGGCACCCGCTGGGGAGCAGGCAGCTCCGGCTGGGGAGCAGGCTCCCGCCGAGAGGCCGCGCCGCCGCCGCAGGCAGGAGGCCGCCGCCGAGGCAGCCGCCCCCGCCGCCCAGCCCTCCGCGGCCCCCGCTCCGGCGGCCCCGGCGCCTGCACCGGTCGCGGCTCCCACCGCCCAGGCTCCGGCTCCCGCGGCCCCGGCTGCCCCTCCCGAGCCCGGCAGCGTCCAGGAGCAGGTGCGCGACGAGGCCCGCTACCTGGTGGGCTACCTGCTCACCGGGGACGTGCGCAGCACCGTGCCGATGCTCTCCTTCCCCTTCCAGCTGGAGGAGCGGAGGTTCGACGCGCCCGAGCCGCTGGTGGTCACCTGGGTGAAGGAGCTGCGCAACAAGCGGACGGACCTGGTGACGCTCTACGACGTCGAGGTGCTGCCGTACGCGGAGATGGAGAAGAAGTACGGCAAGCCGCCCGCGCGGCTCGGCATCAACATCCCGCGCGGCACCGAGGTGTACGCCGCGGTGGCCAACCTCTCGGGCCACGCGGCGGTTCTGCTGTACCGGCAGGACGGCGAGGGCTGGAAGGCGTTCGCCTACACGGACTGAGTGCGGATTCCGGAACTTCGGGGCTGACGGCCATCGAAGAAGCAGAGCCCCTCGTATAATCGGGGTGTACTCGAGAGAGGGGCACTCATGAGGGTCGGGGTACTATTGCTCGTTGGCTCCATCCTGCTCGGCTCAGGGTGTGGTCATGAGCGCTCGGGCTCCATCCGAGAGCCCTCCGCTCCTGTCCGGCAGGAGCGTGGCGGGTCCGAGGTCGAAGACGAAGGCGTACGAGCCAAGGGGAGCACTGTTTCTTCCCGTGTCTCGGTGCTCATCGCCAACGGGCAGTTCGCCGAGGCAGAGGCCCTGATCGCCGAGGGCGTGGCGTCGGGACTCATCTCCCAGCCCCATGCCACCCGGTTGCTGGAGCGCATCGCCCAACTGAACATGAAACTGGGCGAGATCTCCGCGAGGCTCCAGCGCGCTCCGGACTTCCCCTCGCAGCTCAAGGACTACACGCTGTTTCAGATCAAGCAGATGCTGGAGAGGGGCGACTACAGCCTCGCCACGGAAGCCCAACTGAGAATGGCCAAGAAGCTGCTCGAGAACCCGGATCGCTTGATGGACAAGGTGAGGTAGGCCGTGGCGCATCTCAGCCTCGATGAGCTGACAGCCATGTTTCAGGCAGCCCGGAAGGAGGGAGAGGCCGACAAGGACAATCCCGAGCAGCTCCGGCTCCACCGCGAACTCCTCGCGGCCTGTCCCGCGTTCACTCCCAACCTCCTGCGCCTCGCGCGGCTACTCCAACTCATCGATCAGCCCGACGTGGATGCCCCGGAGTCGTTCTCGGAAGCCCAGCGGCTGCTGGAGCAGGCGGTACAGAGCTCGGAGCGAAGTGCTCCCTCGCTGGTGGAGCTCGGTTACTTCCTGGACGATCTCCGCAACGCCCCGGAGGACGCGTTCGCGCTCTACCAGGAGGGGGCAGAGAAGTCGTTGGAGACGCTCGAGTACGCGTGGGCGGGGATGATCCGGTACTGGACCGACAAGCGAACCCGTGAGTCGCTGACACAGGCTCTCCAACTCGGGGAAAAGGCGCTGAAGGTCTTCCCCGAGTCCGAGCGCATCCTCTACTACGTCGCGGACGCAAGGCGTTACGCCGTGCAGCAAGGCATCCTCGCAGCCAGGGAAGAGTGATGACCTTCACCTGGAATCAGACACCCATCAAAAGGCCCGATGCGCCAGGGCCCGCCACCGCTACTCGCCCGCCTCCTTTTGTTCTCGCCTCCTCCGCACCGCATGGAGTCTCTCCACGGCGGAGAAGGGGAAAAGGGCCCGGTGGTGGATGTTCTCGTAGAACGCCGCGAGATAGCGCTCGCTCCCAATCTGGATGACGGCCTGAGGTGGGGGTTCGGCCTGACCGCTCCACCAGGCCTTCGCCTCGTCACGCGTGTTGAACGTGGCCACCACCGGGGGGAGCCCGTTTCGCGTCATCTCCTCGATATGGATCGCGATCGCCAGATCCGGAACGAGCGCACGGCGTTGTTCGTCGCGAGACGAAAGGACGACGTGGTACTCGTCCGCGATCAACACGAGGGCCAGATCGGGCGACGTGGGTCTTTCCCTGACCCAGACTTCTGCTTCGTCGCGGGTGTTGAAGGAAGCGATGACCCACGGGGGAGCATTGGATTCATCATCACGGCGGTAACGCTCGAACTCATAAGACTGCCCATTGCGCCAGACGAACCAGAGCGCATCGATGGCGAGGAGAAACAACTCCTTCTCCTCGGGAGACCGGGCATGTTCCCGGCTCTTTCCGAGCAACTCCTGTGCTTCGAGCATGCGGTCGAAGATCTTCACTGCGCCACCGCCGTGAATCGGGGCTCGCCATCGAACTCCGAGGACGCCAATGCAGCCGCCGGAATCAACACGATGAGCACTCCAGGGGGGAAGGCCACGACGAAGGCAACTCCTGCAATGACAACCGTACTTCCCACCAACAATCCGTCGCGGTTGCGCTTCAACCAGTCAATCGCTTGATTCGTGGCCGAGAACTCTTGAGGGCGGCGCCTCTGCAACTCCTCGCAATCGCGGTACGGCTGCCAGCAGCCCTTCCTGCAATGAGCCGACTTGGCGCGATACGAAGTGATGTGCGAATAGTCCTCGGACAGAGGCTGACTCAGGCAATTATCAATGCACGCGTCCAACTCCGCATGACAATCTCGCGCATGCGCAGCCGCGAGTACGATGCGCCCATATGACCGCTCCGCACGCGGTTGGAACCTGAATTGCGAAAGGTCGAATTCCGCGATGGGGCGCCAGCTGTGGGTGAGGTGACCGCCAGGGGTCTCCTGGATGACGAGCACGTACTGGTCGAGTTCCTCAACGGCTGGTGACGAACCGCCACCCGCCATCCCCATGGACCCACGGGTGCTCACGTCATGGGCCGGCCCCTGACCTGCCGGCCCGGATGCACAGCCCGATATGAGCACTCCCAAGAGGACCACCACCGCGCCCAGGTTCACGATTCTCATCTGGCCGAACCTATGCGGGTGATGTGGGCGGTACAAGCGTCTCAGCGCGTGGAGCCCACGAACTCGCGGAAGCGATCCAGGCCCTTGCGCAGCTGCTCGCGCGAGGTCGCGAAGCTCATCCGGAGGTAGCCCTCCACGCCGAACGGAGCGCCCGGCATCGCGCCCAACCGGAAGTCGTTGAGCAGGATCTCCGAGATCTGCATCGAGCCCGTCACAGGCTCGCCCTTGTACGTGCGCCCCAGCAGTCCACTCACGTTGGGCAGCACGTAGAAGGCGCCCTCGGGACGCCGGCAGCGCACGCCCTCCATCGAGTTGAGCGCGTCCACCACCATGTCCCGCCGCACCCGGTACTCCTCCACCATGGGCGCGAAGATGTCCTGCGGACCCTCGAGCGCCGCCAGCGCCGCCTTCTGCACGAAGGACGCCGCGTTCGACGTGGACTGATCCTGCACCATCTGCATGCCCGCGATGAGCCACTTGGGCCCCGCCGCGTACCCCAGGCGCCAGCCCGTCATCGAGAACGCCTTGCTCATCCCGTTGATCACCACCAGCCGCGGCACCAGGTCCGGCGCCACGTTGCCGATGTTCAGGAACTCGCCCTGGTAGAGCAGCTTCTCGTAGATGTCATCGCTCATCACCAGGCACTCGTGCCCGCGCACCGCCTGCGCGATCCCCTCCAGCGCGGCCCGCGAGAACACCGCCCCGGACGGATTGCTCGGGCTGTTGAGCACGATCGCCTTCGTGCGCGGCGAGAGCGCCCGGCGGATGGCGTCCGGATCCGGCGCGAAGCCGTCCTCCTCGCGCGTCTGCACGAAGACGGGCTTGCCGCCCGCCAGCTGCACCATCTCCGGGTAGCTCACCCAGTACGGCGCCAGGATGATGACCTCGTCGCCCTCGTTCAGCAGCGCCTGGAAGGTGTTGTAGATGGCCTGCTTGGCCCCCACCGACACCACCACCTGATCCGGCGCGTACGTGAGGCGGTTGTCCCGCTCCAGCTTGCCGCAGATGGCCTCGCGCAACTCCAGGATGCCCGCCGTGGGCGTGTACTTCGTGAAGCCCTGCCGCAGGGCCTCGATGGCCGCCTGCTTGATGTGCTCCGGCGTGTCGAAATCGGGCTCGCCCGCCACGAGGCCCACCACGTCCACGCCCTGGGCCGCCAGCGCCTTCGCCTTCGCGTTGAGCGCGAGCGTGGGTGACGGCTTGATGCTCTTGAGCCGGTTCGCAAGATTCATGGCTGGTGCCTAGCAGCGCGCCCCCCGGGCGGACAAGAAGCCCGGAGTCACCAGTGAACAGATCCGGGCGCTCCCTCGAGGAGATGACGCCCTCGGCTCACCGCGTCATCGAGCCGCGCTTCTGGCGCCGCTCAGCCCTGCTTCGCGTACTTCGCGCGCAGCACCTTCAGCACGTTGGGCGGCACCAGCCCCTCCACGTTGCCGCCGAACGAGGCCACCTCCCGGACGAGCTGCGACGACACGTAGAAGTAGTCCTCGCCCGTCATCATGAAGACGGTCTCGATGCCGGGGGCCAGCTTGCGGTTCATGTTGGCCAGCTGGAACTCGTACTCGAAGTCCGAGACGGCCCGCAGTCCGCGCAGAATCACGTTCACGCCGCGCCGGTTCGCGTACTCCACCAGCAGTCCGTGGAAGGCATCCACCTCCACCCGCGGATCCTGGCACGCATCGAGGATGAGCTGCTTGCGCTCCTCCTCGGAGAAGAGCGGGACCTTCTTGGGGTTCACCGCCACCGCGACGATCACCCGATCGAACATCTGGAGTGCGCGCTGGATGATGCTGAGGTGACCGTTGGTGAGCGGATCGAACGAGCCCGGATAGATGGCGGTGCGCATGCGCTCACAGTCTCGACGCACCGAGACAACCGGTCAAGGAATGCGGAACAGACTGACCAACGTGTCACCGAACCGCCGCTGATCCACCCGCTCGAAGCCCTCATGGGACTCGGGGGCCGCCTCCCGCTTGTCGTGCTCGACGACCACCGTGCCCCCGGGGGCCAGCACCTTGCTCCGGGCGATGCCCTCCAGCACCGTCTCCACCACCCGGGCCGCGTACGGCGGGTCCGCGAAGATGAGCTCGAACCTGTCCCCCCGGCGGCCGAGCACCTCGAGCGCCCGCTCCACTGGCTGCGCGAGGATCTCCACCCGGGCGCCGAAGCCCAGCGTGTCCGTGTTCGCCCGGCACAGCGACAACGCCTCGCGATCCGAGTCCACCAGCACGGCCCTGGGAGCCCCTCGCGAGATGGACTCGAGGCCCAGCGCCCCCGTGCCCGCGTAGAGATCCAACACCTTCTGCCCCTCCAGCCACTGGCCGAGCACGTTGAAGATCGTCTCGCGCACCCGGTCCGCCGTGGGACGGATGTGCTTCGACGTGGCCTTGGGGCCCGCCAGCGCCCTTCCCTTCGCACTGCCCGCGACAATCCGCATCAGTCGCCCCGCTCCGCCAGGAACACCATCGACTTCCACCCCGTCCGCGACGCACCCAGCGCCGCCAGCACCTCGCAGGCCTCGGCGAACGTCAGCGCCTCCAGCCGCGACGCCTCCTGCGCATCCAACGCCGGAAGCTGCGCGCCCATCACCCCGAGCAGCTCCCCCGCCCCCAGTCCGGCCTTCTCCGCCTTCTGCTCCAGGCTGGTGCGCACCGGCTCCGGGTACGCGGCCAGTGCCAGCCGCTCGAAGGGCGCCGTGCACTCCACCTTCTTCACCCCCGCCGCCACGTACGTGGGCAGCACCCGCGCCGAGCGCCGCCCCGCCTCCCCCACCGTCACCCCCACCCCGTACTGCCCCGCCAGCTCCACGAGGCTCCGCAGGAACTGCACGTCCTGCTCCTCCTCGCCCAGCAGGGCCGCGGTCAGGCGCAGGAAGCACACCGCCACGCCCCGCCGCCGCAGGCCCTCCAACAGATCCCGGGCGCCCTCCAGCTCACTGCCCTCGTCGCCCGCGGGCAGCGTCACCTCCAGCGCCAGCTCCCGCTCCAGCACCGGCCCGGACAGCCGCCGCACCGCATCCGCCGCCGCGCCCGCATCCAGCCGCGTCACGTCCAGCGACACCAGCGAGAAGCCCGCGTCCACCAGGCGGAAGATGCCCTCCTCGAGCTGCCCCAGCGTCTCCGGCTCCGCCCTCGGCACCCGCACCGGCCCCGCCTGAAGGAAGACGGGACGCGTGTGACCATCCGCCTCCGACACCTCCTGCACCGCGGCCATGAAGCGCTCGGCGGCGCCCCGGTCCGCCAAGGGATGCGGGCACATCAGCCCCAGCACCGCGTCCTCGCCCCGCGCCGCCGCCAGCAGCCCCGGCAACATGGGCCGCGCGGGCACGGGCACACATGGCAGCGCCGCCGGTACCCCCTCCAACGCCGCGAGCAGATCGCGCGGGTTGAGCGCGGGCAGCCGCGAGCGGGTCCCCAGCCGCGCCACCACGCTCGTCGGCCTCAGCGTCAGCACCTTGTCGAGCACGTTCATCCGGAGAACGAGAATCATCCGCTCCCGAGGGGGGCCGCAAGCGCGATATGGGGAATTTCGTTCAGCCCCTCACCCGGCGCTCAGAACCACCACTCCACCTGGGCGCCCAGGTAGTGTCCGATACGCGTGGGACCCACGGTCTGCAGGAAGGGCGAGACGAGCCCCCGCACGGCATCCCGGTCATAGAAGGCGACCGTGTAGAAGAGCCGGAAGTGGGGCCGGGCGAAGACGCTGAGCTCCCCGGTGGGGACGATGGCGGGCATGAGCGTCATCTTCACCGCCGTGGACAACGGGCCCGGGCCCACCGTCAGCCCCTGGAAGCTCGCCTCCTGGATGAGGTGGAACATCTTGCTCAGGTACCAGGTGCCACGGGCGCCCACCGCGAAGTCCACGGTCTCGTCCTCGGGCTTCCCGCTCCCGCCCTGGCCGTAGTGGAAGATGCCATAGCCGTTGAAGCTGTAGCGGGGCCCGAGGTCGATGAGCAGATGCTCCACCACCTCGACGCCCACGGCGCCGGCATACCGGCCGTCGGCATCGGGCGCGCCAAAGGTGTTCCACGTCTGCCCGCCCCCGGCCCCGCCATTGGCGAGGCCTCGGCCGTAGCGCACCGAGAGCTCGTTGAAGCCCCGGGCGCCCAGATCCAGGCGTCCCTTGATGCCCAGCACCCAGCCGAAGTCCGAGAGCCGCGCGGGCGAGCCGTCCGCGAGCCGGGCCGAGGAGGCCGGGAGCAGGTGCAACTCCGTCAGCAGGTGCGCCTCGAAACGCTCGTGGAGCTCGTGCACGTACTGGCCCACGAAGACGGTGCGCTGGCGGCGCGTCTCGCCCTTGCCATCCCCGTCCAGGTCCACGTTGTACAGCGCGTTCGTCTCCGAGGTGCGCAGCAGCACGGCCACGTCCAGCCGGCGGTACTGCACGCCCACGCCCTGCCCGGTCAGGTTGTTGAAGTAGTAGAAGTCGGAGATGTGCACGTCGGTGCCGCGGTAGAAGCGGGCACCCGCCCACACCTTCAGCTCCGGCAGCCAGAAGTTGCCGGCCTCCACGTAGGCCTGGAACAGCTCGATGCGCAGCGTCCGGGCGAAGTCGGTGCTGAAGGCGCTGAGGATCAGACCGTTGTTGGAGAGCAGGGCCGGCGTCATCACCAGGCGGACGAAGGCATCATCCAGATCCTGGGGCGGAGGAATCAGGTGGAGCGCGATGGTCGGCTCCAGGTAGTCCCCCTCCTCCAGGCGGCCGCCGATGGCACTCCCCGTCAGGTTGAGCCTCCGCCCCTGGATGAAGTCGCCCTGGGGCGTCCAGGCCAGCCCCATGCGGCCGTACATGGACAGCCGCAGCCGGTCCGCCAGCAGGTCCGCCCGAGCCAGCGGCGCGGCCAGCACCAGCGCCACCGCCAACCCTCCCACGAGCCCGGACCCGCGCCTTCGGAGCACCGTCACGGAGGCCTCCTGTGTGCGGCGGCCCCCCGGCGCTCCGGCCCTGGGCCACCGCATCCGTCGTTTCCGGCATGCTGTATATGGACAGGGGCGTCATCACCCCCTCGAACGAGGCTCTGTGTGGCCTTCAACGTCCGGGGAGCGTGAAAGCCGCGCGGAGGCCCGCTCGTGTTGGCGGCCTCACGGCGGCGGACGGCGGGAGCGGCTCAGTGCACCTCGCCCTGGTGGGCGTAGGTCTCGCTCTCGATCTGGATCGTGGTGTGATCGATCCCGAACCGCTCGAAGAGCTCGTGCTTGGCCGCGGTGAGGATGTCGTCGTTGTTGCAGACCATCGGATCCTGGACCACCAGGTGCGCCGACAGCGCGTGCATCCCGCTGGCGATGGTCCACACGTGCAGGTCGTGCACGTCGCGCACGCCCTCCACCTTCAACAGCAGGCCCTTCACCACCGACAGGTCCACGTGCGACGGTACCGCCTCCAGCAGCACGTCCACCGCGTCGCGCACCAGCCGCAGCGCGCCCACGACGATCACCACCGAGATGAGCACGGAGATGATGGGGTCCACCATGTACCAGCCCGTCAGGTACATCACCCCGGCGCCAATCAGCACGCCCACGCTGGAGAGCGCATCCCCCAGCACGTGCAGGAAGGCCCCGCGCACGTTCATCGAGTGCGAACGGTGCAGGAAGCCGAGCGCTCCCAGGTTCGCCACCAGACCCACCGTGGCCACCAGCGCCATGGGGCCCAGCTTCACCTCGGCTGGAGCGCGCAACCGATCCCAGGCCTCCACCAGGATGAAGACGGTGATGCCCAGCAGCAGCACGCCGTTGAGCAGCGCGCTGAGGATCTCCATGCGGTAGTAGCCGTACGTCTTCTTCAGGTCCGCCGGCTTGCCCGAGAACCACAGCGCCAGCAGGCTCAGCCCCAGCGCGCTCACGTCCGTGAGCATGTGGCCCGCGTCGGACATCAACGCCAGCGAGTTGGTGAGGTAGCCCCCCACCGCCTCCGCCACCGCGATCGTCCCCGTCAGCACCAGGGCGAAGAGCAGCCGCGTCCGGTCCTTCCTCCGCTCCTCCTTCATGGAAGGAGGCAGCCGCTTCGTCGGTTGACCGTGACCGTGCCCCTCGCACGCCTCGCCGTGAGCGTGCTCGTGGTCATGACCCGATGCGCCATGGATGTGGGGAGAGGTAGTCACGAGCGGATGATGTGCGAACGCAGATCCACGGAGAAGCACCAAACGGCTAGAGTCCGGAACATCGTGGGTTCAAGGTTTTTCCCCTGTTGAACATCCCAAGGCACGGCAGATGGACTTCGAGAGGCACCAGAACCTGCACACCATCATCATGCTGCGGGAAATCATACGCAAGTGGTGGAGAGCGGAGCTCCACTTCGCGGACCGCAACGGGCTGGTGATGGAGTGGCAGAAGGGCGGAGATATTCCCCCGACGCCCAACGGGTGCTGCCGCTTGTCGCTCAGCTCGCGGGAGGGACTGCGGCGCTGCAACCAGTCCGTGCGTCAGTTGCACGAGCAGTTCCGGGCCAACCGGCGGCTGCGCCGCGCCACCGTGCAGCCATGCCACCTGCAGTTCAGCCTGGTGGGCGCGCCGCTCTACGTGCAGGACGAGTACGAGGGCTGCTTCTTCGTGGAGGGCTTCCTGCGCGAGCCGCCCTCGAGCCGGGACGTGGAGGTGCTCAAGACGCGCCTGCGCGAGCTGGGCGCGGTGAGCGCGGACGTGGAGCGCGTGGTGGATCGCCTGCCGGTGCTCGGCGACGACGGGCTGACGAAGCTGGCGGATCTGCTCGAGTACGGCGCCAGCGAGATCGCCGCCTTCGAGGCGGACAAGGCCCGCCGCGAGGAGATCGGTCCGCCGGGAGCCACCCCGGGCAACGGTGACCACTACCGCTTCGAGGACATCATCGGCCGCTCCGGGCCCATGCAGGAGATCTTCAAGCTGCTGCAGAAGGTGTCCAACTCGGAGGCCACCATCCTCATCAACGGGGAGTCGGGCACGGGCAAGGAGCTGGTGGCGCGCGCCATCCACTTCAACGGCCCGCGGCGGCACGGCCCCTTCGTGGTGCAGAACTGCTCGGCCTTCAACGACAACCTGCTGGAGAGCGCCCTCTTCGGCCACATGCGCGGCGCCTTCACCGGCGCCATGCGCGACAAGAAGGGCCTCTTCGAGGTGGCCGACACCGGCACCTTCTTCCTGGACGAGGTGGGCGACATGTCCCCCGCCCTGCAGGTGAAGCTCCTGCGCGTGCTCCAGGAGGGCACCTTCCTGCCCGTGGGAGGCACCGAGCCGCGCGAGGTGGACGTGCGCGTCATCGCCGCCACGCACAAGGATCTGGGGGAGATGGTGAAGCGGGGCGAGTTCCGCGAGGACCTCTTCTACCGCATCAACGTCATCCGGGTGCACCTGCCCCCGCTGCGCGAGCGCCGGGACGATCTGCCGCTGCTGGTGGACCACTTCCTGCGCAAGCACCACCGCGAGGGCCAGCGCGCCCGCGGCCTGTCCCCCGAGGCCATGGCCCTGCTCTCCACCTACGCCTGGCCCGGCAACGTGCGCGAGCTGGAGAACGAGATGGAGCGCCTGCTGGTGCTCGGCGGAGACCTGGATCTGCTGCCCGCCGAGCTCATCTCCAGCCGCATCCGGGACGCGGTGACGCCCGGCAGCCTCTCCATGCTCACCGCCCGCGCCGCCGGCAAGCTGCACGAGGCCGTGGAGACGTTGGAGCGCGACATGATCCACCAGGGACTGTTGCGCACTGGCAACAACAAGAGCCGGCTGGCGAGGGAGCTTGGCATCAGCCGCTCCAACCTTATCTTGAAGATCGCCAAGTACGGCCTCGACAAGGGTCTCCCGCCCGGCGCCGAGGCAGACGCGTGAGCACATGAGCCACTATTTCCGGCAGGACTTCCTCACCGTGCCCGACGGGGCCTCGCTGTACTACCAGGTGCAGGGTGAGGGCGAGCCGGGAATGGTGTTGTGCGACGGCCTGGGCTGCGACGGCTTCGTGTGGAAGTACCTCGCGCCCTACCTGGGGCAGAGCTACCGGGTGCTGCGCTGGCACTACCGGGGCCATGGGCGCTCGGGGCTGCCCCGCGACCGGCAGCGGATTGGCATGCTCTACACCTGCGATGACCTCAACCGCGTCATGGACGCGGCGGGGATCGATCAGGCGGTGCTCTTCGCCCACTCCATGGGCGTGCAGGTGGCGCTCGAGTTCCACCGCCGCTACGCCCACCGGGTGAAGGGGCTCGTCCTCCTCTGCGGCAGCTACGGCACCCCGCTGGACACCTTCCACGACGGCGACTGGCTCAAGCGGCTCTTCCCGCTCATCCGCTTCACCGTGGAGCGCTTCCCCCAGCCCGCGGCCCGGCTCACCCGGACCCTGCTGAGCACCGAGCTGGCCATGCAGGTGGCCCTCTCCGTGGAGCTCAACCGCTCGCTGCTGGCCAGGAGCGACCTCGTCCCCTACTTCACCCACCTGGCCAACATGGATCCGGTGGTCTTCGTGCGGACCCTGGAGTCCGCTGCCCACCACAGCGCGTGGGATCACCTGCCCCACGTGGACGTGCCCACCCTCATCGTCGCGGGCGAGCACGACAAGTTCACCCCGGCGTGGCTGTCGCGGCGCATGGCCGCCCACATCCCGGACGCCGAGTTCATGATGGTGCCCCAGGGCACCCATGCCGCCCCCCTGGAGCACCGCGAGCTGGTCGAGCTCCGGGTGGAGCGCTTCCTGCGCGAGCACCTGCCCGCCTCGCCGCCCGCCCCCCTCCCCGCTCACCGGGAGAGCGAGGGAGATCTGCTGCTGGATGTGGCCGCGTCGCCTACCTGACCGCCCATCTTTCGTCCAGCCACGTTGCAGTGTGGACACTCGCGGCATATAAGCGCCCGCCCTCCGCGTTCCTGTGGAGTTCACACAGGGTCCCGCGCGCGGGGCCTGGGCGTCTTGCCCATCCACGATTTTCTCAGCCGGAGGACGCAGCTCCGGCTCGCTTCGACATGATTGCCCGAGAGAACATCCGTAACGTCGCCATCGTCGCCCACGTCGACCATGGCAAGACCACCCTCGTCGACCACATGCTCCGCCAGGCGGGCATCTTCCGCAGCAACGAAGCCGTGACCGAGCGGGTCATGGACTCCAACGACCTCGAGCGCGAGAAAGGCATCACCATTCTCGCGAAGAACACGGCCGTTACGTACAAGGGCAAGCAGATCAACATCATCGACACCCCGGGCCACGCGGACTTCGGCGGTGAGGTGGAGCGCGGCCTGCGCCTGGTGGATGGAGTGATCCTCCTGGTGGACGCGGCCGAAGGCCCCCTGCCCCAGACGCGTTTCGTGCTCAGCAAGGCGCTGGGCATGGGCCTGAAGACGGTGCTCGTCATCAACAAGATCGACCGCCAGGACGCCCGTCCCAAGGAGATCCTGGATCAGGTCTACTCGCTCTACATCGACCTGGGCGCGGACGAGCACCAGCTCGAGTTCCCGGTGCTGTACACGATCGCCCGCCAGGGCCAGAGCTCGCCCTCGCTGGAGCAGCCGGGCAAGAGCCTGGAGCCGCTGTTCGAGGCCATCCTCTCGCACATCTCGCCGCCTCCGGCGCCGACGCAGGAGCCGCTGCAGCTGCTGGTGGCCAACCTGGACTACGACGACTACGTGGGCCGCCTCGCGGTGGGCCGCGTCCAGGCCGGCCGGCTGGCGCCCAACATGCCCGTGGCCGTGATGCGGGACGGCGGCAAGATCGAGCAGGGGAAGATCGTGAAGCTCTACGGCTTCCAGGGCCTCAAGCGCACGGAGATTCCGGACGCGGGCCCCGGGGAGATCGTCTCCATCGCGGGCATCGAGGCCATCTCCATCGGCGACACCATCGCCGACGCGGAGAAGCCGGTGGCCCTGCCGCGCATCACCGTGGACGAGCCCACGATGATGATGATCTTCAAGGTGAACGACGGGCCGCTGGCGGGCAAGGAGGGCAAGTACGTCACCAGCCGCAACCTGCGCGAGCGCCTGTACCGCGAGGCCTACCGCAACGTGTCCATCCGCGTGGAGGACACGGAGACGCCGGACGCGTTCCGCGTGGTGGGCCGTGGCGAGCTCCAGCTGGCGGTCATCATCGAGACGATGCGCCGCGAGGGTTACGAGCTGACGGCGTCGAACCCCGAGCCGGTGACGAAGACGATCGACGGCGTGCTGCACGAGCCGATGGAGCTGATGTTCTGCGACGTGCCCGAGGGCAGCGTGGGCGCGGTGACGGAGCGCCTGGGGCCCCGCAAGGGCCGCATGACGGACATGTCGCAGCTGGGCGGCGGGCGGACGCGCCTGGTGTTCCGCATTCCGGCGCGTGGCCTCATCGGCTTCCGCTCGGAGTTCCTCACGATTACCCGTGGCGAGGGCATCATGAGCAGCCAGTTCGACGGGTACGAGCCGTGGTTCGGCTACATCCCGAAGCGGGCCAACGGCGCCATCGTGTCGGACCGCCTGGGCGAGACGGTGCCGTACGCGCTCTTCAGCATCCAGGAGCGTGGCCACCTGTTCGTGGGTGCGGGCGTGACGATCTACGAGGGGATGATCATCGGCGAGCACGTGCACCCGTCCGAGCTGAACGTGAACGCGTGCCGCGAGAAGAAGCTGACGAACATCCGCGCGGCGGGCCGCGACGAGAACGTGATCCTGACGCCTCCGCGCGAGATGGGGCTGGAGAAGGCGCTGGAGTGGATCGCCGACGACGAGCTGGTGGAGGTGACGCCGAAGTCGGTGCGCATGCGCAAGAAGGCACTGAGCTCGGGCGAGCGTTACCGGGCCGAGCGTGATCGCAAGCGCGAGGAGCGCGGCGAGGCGTAGAGCGGAGCGGAACCACGGAGACACAGAACCCCTCCGTGGAAACATCCCCTCTCCCCTCGGGAGAGGGACGGGGTGAGGGTATCGGAAGCAATCGAGTTCCGATCACCCTCTCCCTCTGGGAGAGGGCTGGGGTGAGGGTCAACTGGACCCACACCGTGGCCCTTTGCCATTTGAAGCAGAAGCAGAGCCACCCCGAGCCGGTTACACATCCAGTCCGATGTCCAGCCGAGCCCGTCTCCGAAACCGCTTCCATCTGGTCGCGGCCGCCGTCACCACCCTGGTCCAGCTTCCGGCCGTGCTGTGGCTCTGCTGGCTGACCCGGACGCCGATACCGGTGCTCGTGGCGGTGCTGCTCTCCTGGCCCTACCTGCGCCAGTTGCAGAGCCCGTGGCACACCACGGATCGCAGCCTCTCCACCTACCTGGCGCTGGGCTGGTGGTCGGCCTGCCTGGTGTTCGGCCTGCTCATGGTGCCCACCGCGCTGGCCGTCCGGGCGGGCATGCCGGCCGGGGCCGCCTGGGGCCTGACCGGAGCCCTCGCGCTCGGGCTGGGGGCGGACTCGGTCCTCGGCCGTCCGAGGCTGCGGCGGCGGGTGGTGCGCGTGGAGGGCCTGCCCCCGGAGCTGGACGGCTACCGCATCGGGCAGATCTCCGACGTCCACTGTGGCCCGCACGTGCCCGAGGAGCGGGTGGCCGCCTGGGTCTCGCGCCTCAACTCACTGGAGCTGGACCTGGTGACCGTCACCGGGGACCTGATCACCCACGGCTCATCGCACGTCGAGGCGGTGGCGCGGGCGCTCGGAGGCCTGCGAGCGAAGGATGGCGCCTTCGCGTGCATGGGCAACCACGACTACTTCACCGACGGCGAGTACCTGGTGCGGCAACTGGAGCATCACGGCCTCACGGTGCTGCGCAACGAGGGGACGGTCATCGAGCGGAACGGAGCCTCGCTCTACGTGGCGGGCGTGGACGACACCTGGACGTCCCGGCACGACCTGGCCCGGGCCCTCGGAGCACGGCCGGAGGGGGCCCCGACGGTGCTGCTCGCGCACGACCCCGACCTGTTTCCGGAGGCCGAGGCCCGGGCGGTCGAGCTGACCCTCTCGGGCCACACCCATGGGGGCCAGCTGGCCGTCCCGGGGGTGCGCCGGCTCTCGCTGGCGCGGTTCATCACCGTCTGGACGGCGGGACTGTACCGGCGGGGCCGCTCGTGGCTGTACGTGAACCGGGGCGTGGGCACCACGGGGCCGCCGGCGCGGCTGGGCGCTCCGCCGGAGCTGGCGGTCATCATCCTTCGCCGGGCGTGAAGCGTGCTCCCAGGCCGGACGGGCACCTGCCCGCGGGGTGACAAGCGGCACCGATTGCCTTGAAGAAGGCCCGGGGGCTCGGCCATTCTCCGGCCCATGGGACGCATTTTCGAGACCCGCAAGACCACGATGTTCGCCCGCTGGAACAAGATGGCGAAGATCTTCACGCGGATCAGCAAGGACATCGCCATCGCGGTGAAGGCGGGAGGCCCGAGCCCGGACAACAACCCGGCCCTCCGCCGGGCGTTTCAGAACGCCCGCGCCGCGAACATGCCCAAGGACAAGGTCGAGGCCGCCATCAAGCGCGCCAGCGGCCAGGACGCCAAGGACTACGAGGTCGTCCTCTACGAGGGCTACGCGCCGCACGGCATCGCCGTCATGGTGGAGACCGCGACCGACAACGTGGTGCGCACCGTCGCCAACATCCGCATGCACTTCAAGGATTGGGGCGGCAACATGGGCAACAGCGGCAGCGTGGCCTACATGTTCCAGCGCATGGGCGTCTTCCGGCTCGCCCCCGAGGGGTTGGATCTGGAGGCGCTCGAGCTGGACCTGATCGACCACGGGTTGCAGGAGATGGGCGAGGGCACCGGCGAGAAGGGGGAGAAGCAGATCATCATCCGCTGCGCCTTCAACGACTTCGGTCAGCTCCAGTCCGCCATCGAGGCGCGGGGCATCCACCCCCTGTCCTCGGAGTCCGAGTACATCGCCCAGAACCTCCTGGAGCTGCCCGAGGACAAGGCGAAGGAAGTGCTCGAGTTGGTGGACGCATTGGAGCAGGACGAGGACGTCCAGCGCGTGTTCCACAACCTGGCGTGATGGAGCCGACGCTCACCACGCCCGGGCCGCTCAGCGGCGGGCGGACTGCTTCTGGAGCTCCGAGGCCCAGCTCCCGGCGCTCCACCCATCCCGCTCCATGCGCGCACGGCGACCGGCGGGGATGTCCTTCCAGGCGAGCCCCTGCTCCAGTTCGGGCAACGGTCCGAAGAGCGTACCGGGCGTCATCGAGGCGACGTCCTGTGCGCGCTCGAGCCGCGCGCCCTGCATGGTGACGCCGTACTCCCGCTTGACCTTGGCGTCCTTCGAGACCTTCTTCTCGACGCTCACGCCGCCTCCGAACGTCCCCTTCTCGTGGTTGAACTCGGAGTAGGCGCCGTAATGGGTACCGGGGATGGACAGCTCCATGCGAACGGTGCCCTCGGAATCGATGCTCGCCTTGCCCACCTCGAAGTCGACCCCCTTCGACGTCTTGGCCGCACCCGAGGACTCGATCTCGATGGCTGTCTTCCGGTGCCCCAGAGAGCCCTCCGCTCCGGCTTTCAATGAGCTGTCCGTCTTCCCGTATTGGGTGACACTCGTCTCCCGGGACACCTTCAGCGCCATGCCCTCGCTCTCCACGCTGAGCTCCGTCTCCTGCTTGAGCTTGAGCGTTCCGGCCCGCTGCGCATCGGTGAGATCCTTGATGCGCTGATCCACCGCCACATACGCGGCATTGCTGGGGAGCGCACTGGGCGTCTTCCACCACTCGCTCGTGAAGCGTTGATAGTCCGGATGCCCGGAGACGACGCCCAGTTCGAACTGGCTCCCGATGGGATCAACGGGTCTGCCCAACTCACGAAGTGCGAGCAAATCACCAGCCTGGGCGACTCGCTCTTTGTAACGATGGATGTACGCGTCGTACGCATCCGCGTATGCCTTCCTGGCTACCCGGTTTCCATGATGGATCAGCTCCCGGAGGCTCTCGGGCAGGTTCGCGTCGTTGCGATGGAATGCCGGGCCATCGGGCGGATCGCACGGCGCCGGCTCGGCCTTCTTGCCGGGTTCGCTCGTCACGGAGCCCTTGCTCACCGCCTGGGACAGGAACGCCTCGCGCGCCTCGGGGCTCATCTGCTTCACGTACTTCCCGAGCAGCCCGCCCTGCTCCATCCGCTCCAGCATCCGGCGGTAGTCGGCCGGAGGCAGCTTCTCCAGCTGCTCATGTACCCGGCGCACGTCCGCGTCCGTGACGGCCCAGTCCTTCCAATCCGTGTGCAGGGTGGCCTGGATGTCCGCGTAGGCCGCATCCGCCCGGGCCGCGTCCGCCGCCCTCCCGCCCAGCGCGAGCTGGCCCGCCGTCAGCCCTCCCCCTCCCTCCGTCCCCGTGGACGCTCCGCCCGGCCCCCGCGAGCGCGGCCTCTCCACGGGACCCCGGTACGTCTCCACCTGGTTGCCCGGGACCGCACCGGCCGGGGCCTCCTGCTTCCCCGTGCTCCTGCCCGTCCGCGCCGGCCCGCTCGCCGACACCCGGGATGCTGTTGCGTGGGACTCCGCGTCCGGGGCCAACGGGTCCGTGGATGCCGGGGTGTGGGACTCGCGCCGCGATACCGTACTCATGTTTCCGCCTCCGAGAGCGATGGGTGCTCGCGACCCCCACTGCAAGGGCAGCTCCAGTCCCGCTTCCCTCGGAAATCACACGGGCGGCGCTTCCACGCCCGTCCCCGGCCGGGACGAACGTCTCACCTGGCGGACATCCGCGCACAGGTGCTCGGGGGGCCATCTATCTCCCGGCAGTCCCACTCTGTTAGAAGACGAGCGTCGGAAGGGGATACCGTGGACGACAGTCACTGGATCAACTGCCCCCACTGCGGCCTCAAGCACCGGCCGAGGGCCCAGAGCCTCTGTCCCCGCTGTGGCCGGGGCTCGACGGGCGCACGGCCCTCCACCACGGCCATCCCCAGCGTCGCCGCCCTGCCCCGGCCTTCCGTGGCCATGCCGAGCGTCGCGGAGCGCACCGTCACCCCCGTGGCCAGCACTCCCGTTGCCCGGGCCGCTCCTGTCAGCATCCCCGTGGCCCCGGCCCCCGCCCGTCAGCCGGAGCACGTCCCCAACGTGGAGTACATCCCCTCCCTGGACGCCACTCCCGCCTGGGAGAGGAAGGCCCCCGCCTCCGAGCCAGCACCCCAGGCGGAAGCCGCCTCCGATGTGACCGTCGCGCTCCCCGTCGGCGGTGCCGTCCTGCTGGTGAACGCGGTCCTCCACCTCTTCGAGTTCCTCTTCCTGCCCTCGGTCTCCACCGATCCCTCGCTCCGGGCGGCCCAGCTCGCGGGCACGCTCGTCGGCGTGGGCCTGGACGTGCTGCTCGGCATCAGCTTCCTGCGCGCAAAGACCCAGCTGCGCACCCTCGGCTTCATCCGGCTCGTGGTGGGCATGTTCCTGTTCGGAGGCATGAGCCTCTACCAGGCGCAGTACCTCTTCACCCTCGTCGTGTTCGCCTTCTCCTGCGGCACGCTGGTGCTCATCTGGGGCAAGCCCTCGTCCTTCCTGGCCGGCGTGGGCCTCACCGCCGTGCTGATCGCCGTGGGCGTGGAGCTGATCGGCTTCCAGAAGCTCTCCGCCGTCCAGCCCCTGAGTGACCGGGCCCGGATCGCCCTGCGGCCGGACCTCGAGGGCCGCCAGCTCGGCGAGGGCGAATCCATCGTCGGCGAGCGCCACCCCTACAAGCTGCGCATCCCGTCGGATGGCTGGTACCGCCGCAAGAGCGAGGTGTCGCGGAGCGCGGACGCCAGCATCGACGTGTGGGTGACCCACCCGGAGTACGCCGGCAGCCTGATGGTGTCCGTGCGCGACTGGAATGACGCGGAGGCGGAGGACCTGCGCGAGGCGAGGGACGTGGAGCTGCGCGACCTGCGGGTGCAGTACCCCGACTTCGAGCTGGGCGAGACCTCCGACAACGGCACGCCCCTCGAGGACCCGAGCATCGCCACCCTCACCGGGAGCGCGGTGCGCAACGGCAGGCCGTACCTGTTCGAGGTCTCGCTCTACAGGACGAACGACACGCTGCTGCTCGTGAGGGCCTTCGCGCCCACGGCGGCCTTCGCGCCGCTGCGCCTGGAGGGCGCGAGCACGACGCTGCGGCCAGACTGAGCGCGGGGGGCCGCGGACATCAGCTCTGGGGCTCGTCCTCGGGCTGGGCAACGACCTGGGTCAGCCCCGCCTGCAGCTTGTCCAGCAGACGCTTGAGCTCCGTCAGCTCCGCCTCCGTCAGACAACGGGCCGCATCCTCATCGATCGACAGCGTCGCCTCTTCCAACGCCCCCATCGCCTCCCGGCCCGCGTCGGTGGCCTGAAGCTTCACGCACCGGCGATCCTCCCCGGCACAGCGCTTCATCAGCCCGTCCTCTTCCAGCCGATCCACCAGCCGGCTCACCGCCGGCGCATCCACCAACAACAGCTCGGCCAGCTCCGCCTGGGTCCGCACCCCCCGCACGGCGACGTATTTCACCGCCAGCAGGTGCGTGAGGGAGCGGCGCGTCTTCCCGCTCAACCGGCGGGTCAGCAGCCGGTAGAGGGTGCGCCGAAGGGCTCCTATTTGCTCCGCGAGGGTCATTTCACCTAGAACCACAATGATTGTTGTATACAACGATTGTCAATGACACCAAAAGTTCCGGCCGTTATAGGGGCAGCCGGACAGCACGCGCGACACCCGATCTTCCCTGGCTTCCCCCCGGCATGACTTCCCGTATCGCCCTCCTCTTCCTGGCGCTCGCCGCGGGCCCCGCCCTGGCCGACCAGGATCCGCTCCTGCCCACCCCGCCCCCCTTCCAGCCACACGTGGACGATCCGATGCTCACCCCCGCGCGGCCCGCCTCCAAACAGGTGGGCACCTGGGAGGAGGCGCTCGGGCTGGTGCGCGAGCGCTCCACGGACCTCCGGATCGCCGAGGCCAACGTCCAGCGCGCCGAGGGCCGCTGGCGCCAGGCCCTGGCCTCGCTCCTGCCCAACGGCCGCGTGTCGGCGGGGGTGGGACTGGATCTGCTCCACCCCAGCCTCGCCGTGGGCCCCACGGGCGCGCCGCTCATCACCCCGGCCGACGCGGAGTTCCGGCCCACCGTGCCGCTCGCGAGTGGCGCGGTGTCCCTGACGCAGTCGGTGGTGGACATCAGCGCCTGGCGCGGGCTGTCGTCGGCCTCGGCGGCCGAGGACGGCGCCCAGGCGAACCTCCAGGACGTGCAGCGCCGCCTCACCCTGGGCCTGGCGCGCACCCTGGTGGCCACCGTGGCCGCCGAGCGCGCCGCGGAGATCAACCGAGTGGGCCTGCGCCGGGCCCTGGAGCGCGCCGCGCTCGCCCAGCGCTCGCTGGAGCTGGGCGCGGGCACGCAGCTGGACGTGGTGCGCGTGCGCCAGGACGTGGAGGTGGCCCGGCAGTCGCTCATCTCCGGTGACGAGCAGCTGCGCCGCGCCCGCGAGGCGCTCGGCCTGTCCCTGGGCCTGCCCCAGGAGGTGGGGGTGAATCCGTCCTTCCAGCTGCAGGGCCTGGTGGAGCAGACCCGGGCCACCTGCACCCCGCTGAAGGCCCTGGGTGAGCGGCCGGATCTCGAGGCCGCCCGCGCCCAGGTGGAGTCGGCCCACGAGAGCACGCGGCAGGCGTCCGCCGGCTACCTGCCCACGCTCGGCATCAACAGCAACGTCAACGCCTTCACCACGGATCCCGGCCCCGCACGGGTGGCCACCTGGAGCATCGCCGCCGTCCTGTCGGTGCCTCTCTGGGAAGGGGGCGGACGGGCGGGAATCGTCCGCGAGCGCGCGGGTTTGGAGCAGCAGGCGGCCGAGACGCTCGAGCGCACCCGGCGCGACGTGGAGGTGGAGGTGGCGCGCGCCCGGCGGAGCGTGGAGGTGTCCGAGTCGCTGGTGAAGACGGCGGCCGCGGCACTCGAGCTGTCCGCGAAGACGGATCAGCTCACCCGGCGAGCGTTCGAGGTGGGCCGCGGCAGCAGTCTGGAACTGGTACAGAGCGGGGCGGCCCTGCGGCAGGCGGAGCTGGCGCTGGCCCTGCGTGAATTCGAGCTTGTCCAGGCGCGCCTGGACGCATTTCTGACGGAGGCCCGGTGCGACTGGTGAGAAGGGTACGCCCCCTGAAGGCGCTGGTGGTGGGACTGTGGGGTGCCGCTGTCGCGGCGGGAGTGTCTGGCTGCGGTGGCAAGCCGCCGGCCAAGGCCGCTCCTCCACCCCGTGAGATCGAGGTGGTGCAGCTGTCGCCGAGCGAGGTGCGCGACACGAGCGAGTACCTCGGCAGCCTGATGTCGCGGCAGAGCGTCAACGTGCTGCCGCAGGTGGCCGGCTACGTGCGCCGCATCCACGTGCGCCCGGGCCAGAAGGTGGAGGCCGGCGCCCCGCTGCTCGACGTGGACGCCCGCGAGGAGACAGCGGCGCTCGAGACGGCCCGCGCCCAGCGTACCTCCTCCGAGGTGAACCTGGAGCAGGCCCGCCGCACGAGTGCCCGCATCGAGTCCCTCTACAAGGAGGGGCTGGCGAGCGCCCAGGAGCTGGAGCAGGCCCGGGCCCAGGTGGCGGCGCTGGAGGCCAATACGCGCGCCGCCGCCGCCACGGAGTCCCAGCGCGAGGTGCAGCTGCAGTTCAACACCGTGCGCGCCCCCTTCGCCGGCACCGTGGGCGACGTGCTCGCCCGCGTGGGTGACTTCGTGAGCGCCACCACGCCGCTGACGAGCATCGCCCAGGCGGATGTGCTCGAGGTGAGCGTGGCCGTGCCCTCCGAGCGAGCCCGCTCGCTGCGTCCCGAGACGCCGCTCGAGGTGCTCGACTCCCAGGGCAAGGTGCTCATCTCCAGCCCCATCTTCTTCGTGGCCCCCCAGGCCGACCCGCGCACCCAGCTGGTCGAGGTGAAGGCGGCCTTCCGCAACACCGTGGGCCTGCGTCCCAGCGAGCTGGTGCGCGCGCGGCTCGTCTACTCCACCCGCCAGGCGCTGCAACTGCCCGCGCTCGCGGTGGTGCGCCAGAGCGGCCAGCCCTTCGCCCTCGTCGTGGTGGAGAAGGACGGCCAGACGGTGGTGGAGCGCCGCCCGGTGAAGCTCGGGGCGCTCGGGGAGATGGCCTACGTGGTGGAGGGCGGATTGAAGGAGGGTGAGCAGGTGGCCGTCACCTCGCTGCAGGCGCTGCGTCACGGCGCGCCGGTGAAGGTGAAGCCCTCGCCCGCCCGGGCCGTCACGCAGGGCTCCGAGGGCGGTGGTGGAGCCGCCGGGGGCAGCCGCTAACCATGTTCGTCGATTTCTTCATCCGCAGGCCCGTCTTCGCCGCGGTCTGCTCCATCCTGCTGACGTTGGTGGGGGCGATCGCCATTCCCACCCTTCCCATCGCCCAGTACCCGGATCTCGCCCCGCCCCAGGTGACCGTCACCAGCACCTACGTGGGCGCGAGCGCCGAGGTCGTGGAGAGCGCCGTCACCATTCCGATCGAGCAGGAGCTCAACGGCGTGGAGGGCATGCGCTACATCACCTCCACCAGCAGCAACGACGGCACCAGTCAGATCACCGTCACCTTCGAGCCCACGCGCGACATCGAGGTGGCGGCCGTGGACGTGCAGAACCGCGTGAGCCGCGCCGCCTCGCGTCTGCCCGCCCAGGTGAACCAGACGGGCATCGTCGTCAACAAGGCCTCCAGCCAGATGCTGCTGACGATCGGCCTGTCCAGCCCGGACAACCGCTACGACGCCAGGTTCCTCAGCAACTACGCCGACGTGAACCTCAAGGACGCCATCAAGCGCGTGCGCGGCGTGGGCGAGGTGCGCATCTTCGGCGAGCGCAAGTTCTCCATGCGCCTGTGGTTGGATCCCACCCAGCTGGCGCGCCGCAACCTCACCCCCCAGGACGTGGTGCGCGCCCTCCAGGAGCAGAACCTCCAGGTGGCCGCGGGCCAGGTGGGCCAGCCGCCCTCCACCGACGAGCAGCCCTATCAGATCGCCGTGCGCGCGCGCGGCCGGCTCGTCGAGCCCGAGGAGTTCGGGGAGATCGTCCTCCAGCGCAACACCACCGACGGCAAGCTCGTGCGCGTCAAGGACGTGGCCCGCGTGGAGCTCGGCGCGGAGAACTACGGCACGCTGCTGCGCTTCAACGGGCGCACCGGCGTGGGCCTCGCCATCTTCCAGCTCCCCACCGCCAACGCGCTCGACGTGCGTGACGGCGTCATCAAGGAGATGGACCGGCTCGCCCAGCAGTTCCCCCCGGGGCTCGAGTACAGGCCGGGCAACGACACCACGCTCGCGGTGCGCGCCTCCGTCAACGAGGTGGTGCACACCCTGATCGAGGCCATCGCGCTCGTCATCCTCGTCATCTTCCTGTTCCTGCACGGCTGGCGCAGCGTGCTCATCACCGCCCTCACCCTCCCCGTCTCGCTGGTGGGCACCTTCGCCTTCGTCTACCTGATGGGCTTCTCCATCAACACGCTCACCCTGTTCGGCCTCACATTGGCCACGGGCCTCGTGGTGGACGACGCCATCGTCGTCATCGAGAACATCGAGCGGTTGATGGTGGAGAAGCACCTGACGGCCATGCAGGCGGCTCGCGAGGGCATGAAGGAGGTGGCCGGCGCGGTGGTGGCCATCTCCATCGTGCTGGTGGCGGTGTTCATCCCCGTGGCGCTCTTCCCCGGCACCACGGGCGCCATCTACCGCCAGTTCGCTCTCACCATCGCCGCGTCGGTGGCCCTGTCCACCTTCTGCGCCCTCACCCTGACGCCCGCCCTGAGCGCCCGCCTGCTCCAGCACCACCACGGCGAGAAGTGGATCTTCTTCCGCTGGATGGACAAGGCGCTCGACTGGACGAAGGCCGTCTACGGCCGGGGCCTGCGCTCGCTGCTCGCGCACCCCGTCATCATCCTCGTGGCGTTCCTCCTGTGCATCGCGGGCACGGTGCTGCTGTTCCGCACGGCGCCCACCGGCTTCATCCCCGACGAGGACCAGGGCTACCTCATCATCTCCGTGCAGGGGCCCGAGGGCATGTCGCTCGCCCAGACGGAGAAGGTGCTGGCCGAGGCGGAGCAGATCCTCGAGGCCCAGCCCGAGGTGGTCACCATCTTCGCCATCGGCGGGTTCTCCTTCCAGGGCACCGGCCCCAACTACGCCACCATCTTCATTCCCCTGCTGCCCTGGGAGAAGCGGCCCCACCCGAACCAGTCCGTGGCCGCGCTGGTGGAGCGGCTGCGCGGGCCGCTCGCCTCCATCGGTGGAGCCCGCGTCATGCCCCTGCAGCCCCCCGCCATCCGCGGCGTGGGCAGCGTGGGCGGCTTCCAGTTCATCATCGAGGACGTCGGAGGCAGCATCTCGTTGGATCAGCTGGCCTCGACCGCCCAGGAGCTGGTGGCCAACGGCAACCAGGACAGCCGCCTGCGCGGCGTCTTCACCTCCTTCAACGCCGACACGCCGCTGCTGGACGTGGAGGTGGATCGCCAGAAGGCCAAGGCGCTCGGCGTTCCCATCGAGCAGATCTTCGGCACCATGCAGCTCTACATGGGCAGCCAGTACGTCAACGACTTCAACTACGCGAACCGCACCTACCGCGTCTACGTCCAGGCCGAGCAGCAGTTCCGCGACAACCCCTCGGACATCGGCGCCTTCTACACGCGCACCGACACCGGCGCGATGATTCCCCTGGAGTCGCTGGTGAAGGTGACGCCCACGGCCTCCGCCCAGGTCATCCGGCACCACAACCTGTTCCGCGCCGTGGAGATCAACGGACAGGCCGCTCCGGGCGCCTCCTCCGGCCAGGCGCTGGACGCCATGGACCAGCTCGCCGCGCAGCAACTGCCCCAGGGCATGAGCTCGGAGTGGACGGGCATCAGCCTCGAGCAGAAGGAGAGCGGCGGTCAGACGCTGATCATCTTCGCCCTCGGCCTGCTGTTCGTGTTCCTGGTGCTCGCGGCCCAGTACGAGAGCTTCACCCTGCCCTTCGTCATCATCCTCTCGGTGCCGCTGGCCATCATGGGCGCGCTGGGACTGCAGCTGGCGCGTGGCTACGCCAATGACGTCTTCTGCCAGGTCGGACTGGTGATGCTGGTGGGTCTGGCCAGCAAGAACGCCATCCTCATCGTGGAGTTCGCCGAGCAGCTGCGCGAGAGCGGCAAGAGCGCCATCGACGCCGTGGTCGAGGCCGCCGAGGTACGTCTGCGCCCCATCCTCATGACGTCCATCGCCTTCCTGCTGGGCGTGGTGCCGCTCATGATGGCCAAGGGCGCCGGTGCCGCCGCGCGCAACTCGCTGGGCACGGCCGTGTTCGGCGGAATGCTCGTGTCCACCGTCGTCAACTTCGTCTTCATCCCCGGCCTGTACGTGCTGATGCAGCAGCTCCGGGGAGCGGCGAAGCGCGGCGGCGTGGAGCCGGAGACCATCGCTCCCGCCCCCGCGCCGTGACGTGAGCCCGGGGCCTGGGCCACTCGTCGAGGGCCCGGGCCGAACTCTCCCCCACTCGCTCATAAGGTCACTGCAGATGGACGAGGCGGAGCGTTGGCGCACTACACCTTCCAGCCCCGAACCGTTCTAACTGGTCCGACCATTGGACCAGCCATTCGAGGTACTATCCGGTCACTTCAACCGTTCTCCAAGGGAGAATTCCCTTCGGAGACGTGCTTCGCCCGGAGGATAAGTGACCTCGTAGTACTAGCTCCGCGACGGTGTCGAGGAACCAAGTGAACACTCCACCAGTCCGGTGTGGACACAACCCGGTGTGGACAGAAACCACGTCCGGGGACTTAGAGCGGGGAACAGAAGTGGAGATTGCTTCGTGCGTAGAGCTTCGAAGAAGATGCCGCCGTGTCTGACGAACTCGTTCAGCAGATAGAGAGCTACGGCGCGACGCGCGACCAGCTCGTCGATCTGACGCAAGAGGAACCACGCACTCTGCGCTACCTCGATCTCGTCCGCGCACGGGATGAAGATCGTCCAGTGTTGGCGTTGGAATCGCAGCGCCAGCCGCGCGCCTATGTCTTCGATGCGCGCCAATCGGCGTTCAATCTTGGAGCATGGGTGCGACGCATCGCGTTTCGCGGCGATGCGGACTACATTGCAGTTCTCCGACCTGGCCGACTCGACGTCTACCCAGTCGTGCTTGGAGGGAATTCACCACCGGCATCTCTGAAGGACCTACCGGAAGGTCCTTTGCGGTTCCCGACACTGCTTCAAAAGCCGCAAGCAGGCGAAGCGATCGGAATTCGCACGCAGTTGAGGAACCTACTGCGCCAGTCGATCGAGAATGCACGGAGGCTAGGCCATGCGGCGAGCGTCAATGCGCACGATGCTATTTCCCTCGTTGGACGCGCTCTATTCTGGCGCTTCCTCATCGATCGGCAACTCCTTCAGGGTCTCAATCCCAGTGAGATATGCGGGGATAGCAAAGCACAAGCCTTCGCGGATTGCCTCGTGACGCGAGCGCGCTCGCTCAAAACCTTTGATTGGCTCGATCAAACCTTTAACGGCAGTTTTCTTCAATTCCGCACCAAGGAGCGCGCGTCAGAACTGCCAGAGATTATCTACAATCAAGTAGTCGGAAATATCTCGCATGCAGCTACAGCCGAAGGACAGCTCGAACTGCCTTCCGAGTGGCGTCACGTGAACTTTGCCCACGTTCCTGTCGGTCTACTCAGCGAGGTTTATGAGGCGTACGCCCACCAGGAAGACACAGATGCTGCGGAAGGCGAGAGCATCTTCTACACACCACGCCATATCGCTGAATTCATGGTAGAGGAGTCGTTCGCCTCGCTCGATCACGTCGAAGCTCCACGCGTGCTTGACCCCGCCGCTGGCGCGGGCGTGTTTCTCGTCGCCGTATTCCGCGCACTTGTCGCACGCGAGTGGGCACGTACGAAACGTCAACCATCGCGAAGGGTCATTCGGCGAATTCTTTACAATCAACTCGCTGGATTTGACATTAACGATGAGGCACTGAGGCTTGCTGAACTCGCGCTCTACCTTACCGCTATCGAACTCGATCCGCAGCCCAACCCACAACCGCTCTCCCTACTCAAGTTCGAGAAGCCGCTTCGCGGTATGGCGCTCCACCTGCGCGGAGGGGGTCATTCTCGTGGGAGCCTCGGCCCCGTAGATCCGGAGCACAAGGAGCAGTTCGACCTCGTCATCGGAAATCCACCGTGGACGGCCGATGCCAGCATTGAAGACAAACAGCGCTGGGCCAACGACTCTCGGGAACTCGTGAAGTCCCGGCTGGGAGATGCACGATCCAAGACGTTTACCTTTCCAGATGCCTTCCCGGACATTCCGTTTGTCTACCGTGCCATGGAGTGGGCTCGTCCTCGTGCGCAAATCGCGCTTGTGACGCATGCTCGCTGGTTATTTCCTGGAAAGGCGGATGAAGCGCGACGTGACTTGCTCCAGAGCGTCCAAGTAACAGGACTCCTCAACGGAACAGCCCTGCGAGAAACGTCGGTTTGGCCGAATAGCCGAGCACCTTTCGCTATCCTCTTTGCATGCAACGCCAGACCGGAGCACGGAAGTGCATTCCAGTTCGTCAGTCCGCTGGTCAGTGACAAGGACCAGAAAGCGCAGCGTCTTCTTCGCATTGATTGGAACGACGCAAAAGTCGTCAGCGTCGATAATGCAGTCACCAAACCGTGGCTTCTGAAGACGCGATTTCGTGGCACGGGGTTCGACGAGCAGATCGTAAACCGACTCATGGCCGCTCACCCGTCGTTGGTGGACTACGTCGAAAAGACGCTCGGCACAACGATACGAAACGGATACCGCGTCGGTAATCGCAAGAATTCCACCAAATGGCTGCGTGATATGCCGTGCATCACACCGCGGCTCAAGAAATCCCCAGAAAATCAACTTGAACCTCCAATCGGATTCTGGGTCGATCCCAGTTCACTACTTCCGTGCGGAGAGGCACAGGTTGAAGCTTCCCGCCCACGCAATGCCTACACTGCTCCTCTCCTTCTCGTACGGCAGTCGCCCCCGGCGAATCCCTCAGAGCCACGAGCCGTCGTAGCCGGAGCAGAATCCAAATCTGAGGTTGCATTCTCACAATCGTGGCACGGGGCGTCATTCGCGCAAGTAGATGACGGTCTTGATGAAGCTCGTTGGCTACAACTGCTATTGCAATCGAAAGTTTTTCTCTACTTTGCGCTTCTTACCGACGGCGCATTCGGGGTCGAGCGCGACAGGTACGTTCTTGAGACGTTGAAGGCGTTCCCAGTCATCCCCCTCAAGCGACTAGCGAAACCACAGCGGCGGGTAGCCCTGGAACTCTCCAAGACGCTTTGGACATCCGGCTGGTCAGAGGCGCTTGAAAAACGCATCGACAAGCTCGTATTTGACACATACGACCTCGATGACATCGACCGAGACAACGTTTGTGACACGCTCGATACGGCACTACCGTACGCGAAGAATCGGCGCCGCGCGTTGACTCCTCCGAAGCCTCATGAAATCAAGCGATTCACGGAAGTGCTCCAAGAAGAGCTTTCCCACGTACTAGCAACGTCGAATGAGCGTGCTTGCGTACGACTCCGAACCGAAGTGAACACAGGGCCATGGAGCGTGCTACAGGTCGATCGACTTACGCACAAGACCAGGACTCCTGGCGACATCGCCATCCCATGGGCCAAGGTTCTTCAGGAAGCAGATGCATCGGGAGCGACGCTTGTGACGGTGAGCATTGATGCGGTAACAACGCTCGCTGCCATCCTTCATCACTACCGATACTGGACACCTACACGTGCGCGGATGCTGGCGCTGTCCATCCTTGAGGGGAAAAGCTCGTGAGTTCTCGCACGCACCTCTCAACATCAGTGCGCGTGTCTGACGCACAACCACCCATCTCAAGCGATCTACGTAATGCAGTCATCGCATCCATCCGGTGGGCTTGGGCCCAGTTGCGGTCCGACCGGCAAATAGAACTGATGACAGTTGATGAGGAACAACTCACCAACAAGATCGAAGCGCTTCTCAATGAGAAGCGCGGCGGCAAACGAAGAGCGTCCATGCTTCGCTTGTTTGGAAGAGTGGAGCGGAGTGGCCAGCATCGGGCATCGGGCAAGTCTTTCCGCCAGTCACCGGATCTTATGTTCCAACCGAAAAAAGAGCCGCGTGATGTCACCGATCTGAGTGCATGGGGCCTATTCGCTGAATGCAAGGTGGTAAGCCCCAAACGGAATCATGCAGTCGATGTGTGGTACTGCGAACAAGGTGTCGCGAAGTTCGCGGACGGACGATACGCACCAAAGATGTCTTCGGGACTCATGGTGGCGTACGTCCGGGATGGACGAAAGCCGCACTCGACGCTGCTCCCTCTGCTCAAAGATGCATTCAAAACTGCGTCTATTTTCCCGCATGAGACGGACACGAACCTTCTCACTTCTTACCATGAGCGAACAACGCTCACGCCCCCCTGTGTTGCTATCGAGCTCACCCATCTCTGGCTAGACGCGCGCCCAGATTGACTTTTCACTGCGGGCGCGTCAGTGAGGCGCCGCCACGTCGGTGGAGGAGAGCGCCACGCCCTCGCCGCGCTGCACCTTGGGGAAGAAGAGCCCCGCGGCGAAGGCGGCCACGGTGGCGGCGCAGATGATCCAGAAGTTGATCGTCAGCCCCGTGCCGAGCGCTCCGCTCAACGACTGGAACAAGGCCGGAGACAGGCCACGGCCATGCTCGGGGCCGAGCAGCTCGTTGGCGGCGGCCAGGGGGACACTCGGATCCTTCATGAGCTGGGAGACCACCACGCCGCCCATCAACCCCACCCCGAGCGCCCCTCCGATGGTGCGGAAGAACATGTGGCTCGCCGTCGCCACCCCGCGTAGCTCCCAGCCCACGCTGGTCTGCACCGCGATGAGCAGCGAGGTGGCCGTGAAGCCCAGGCCGATGCCGAACAGCGCCATCGCCAGCTCCGGAATCAGCAGCGAGGACTGCGGCTTGAGCAACAGCGCCATCGCCCCCGTGCCGATCACCGTGAGCCCCAGCCCTCCGACGATGAGCGGACGGAAGCCCGTCTTGAGCAACAGCCGCCCCGCGACCAGGCTCGCCACGGGCCAGCCGACGATCATCGGGGTGATCATCCCTCCCGCCAGCGTGGCCGAGCCGCCCAGCACGCCCTGCACGTACAGCGGCACGTAGGTGGTGGCCCCGAACATCGCCGCCGAGAAGAGCGCCGCCGCCACCGAGGCGATGGCGATGGCGGGATTCTTGAAGAGGCTCATGGGGATGATGGGCTCGGCCACCTTGCGCTCCACCCACACGAAGGCGGCGAGCAGCACGACGCCCAACAGCAGCTCCGGCAGGTTGCGGCCGATTCCCTGCACGCCGAAGAGCAACGCCACCACGCCCGCCGAGAGCAACACCGCGCCCGCGTAGTCCAGCTTCTGCGGCTTGTGCTGCACCTGCTCGTGGAAGAAGAACACCAGCAGCGCGAGCGCTCCCAACCCCACCGGCACGTTGATGAAGAAGACCCAGTGCCAGGTGAGGTACTTCACGATGAGGCCACCGGTGAGCGGGCCCACCAGCCCCGCGATCCCCCACACCCCGCTGAAGACGCCCTGCACCCTCGCGCGCTGCTGCAGCGTGTAGATGTCCCCGATGATGGTGAGCGAGACGGGCTGCATCGCTCCCGCCCCCAGCCCCTGCAGCGTGCGGAAGGCGATCAGCATGTTCATCGACGTGGACAGCCCACTGAGGACGGAGCCCGCGAGGAACAGGACGATGCCGAAGAGCAGCACGGGCTTGCGCCCATAGAGGTCCGCCAGCTTGCCGAAGATGGGCACCGTCACGGTGGAGGCCAGCATGTACGCGGTGAAGACCCAGGCGTAGCTCTGCAACCCGCCCAGCTCACTGACCACCGTGGGCATGGCGGTGGAGACGACGGTCATCTCCAGCGCCGCCATGAAGAGACTCAAGGCCAGGGCAACGGTGGTCAGGGGACGGTGGGTGGTTCTCATGCTGTCGGGGCGGGGTTGTCGGGCGGAGAGGTGGCGCCCTGCTTAACGGGTGGAGCCCAGGGCCGCCATCGTCAAGTATTCCCGTCCCCACCGCGAGTCCGGATGCCCGCTCGCCCGGTGTCAGCGCGCGTGGACTCCGCGTGCCGGACACTCACCGGGGGTTTTCGGCCTCGAGCGCCCGTGACAACGCCTGGCGCACCGCCGCGCGCACCGGCGCGGGCACCTCGTCCCCCGGGATGCGCCGGCACAGGGACACCGTCCGCTTGAGCGAGTCGCACGCCTCGGCACAGCGCGGGCACCGCGACAGATGGTCCTCGAGGCGCACGCACGTGGCCTGGTCCACCTCCTGCGCGGCGAACGCCGAGAGCTCCTGCGCCAGCTCCGGACATCCCCGGGCCTCGTCCTGGGCACCCTCCCCCATCAGCGTGGAGAGGTGCTCGCGCAGTTGGAGACGCGCGCGGTGCAGCCGGCTCTTGAGCGCCCGCACCTCGATCCCCACCACCTGCGCCGCCTCCTCGGCCGTGAGGCCCTCCACGTCCCGGAGGATGAGCACCTCGCGCTGTGCCTCGGGCAACGCGAGGATGGCCGCCTGCAACACCTCTCCCATCTGCCGCGCGTGGGAGACCATGTCCGGAGCCGCATCCGCCGCGGCCACCTGGGCCGCCGCGGGAGAATCCAGGGGCTGGAGCTCCTCGGGGGCTCCGGCGCGGCGGCGGCGCAGGCGGAAGCAGTGCGTGCGGGCCACCTGGAACAGCCACGTGGACAGCTGCGCGTCGCCCCGGAACGCGTGGATGCCCCGGAAGGCCGCGAGCAGCGTCTCCTGGAGCACCTCCTTGGCGTCCTCCTCCGAGCCGCACATGCGCAGGCCGAAGCGGTACACCTGCTTCTCGTGACGGGCGAGCAGCTCGTCCACGGCCTTGCCGTCACCCGAGCGCACGGCCTCCAACAGCTGCCCATCGGTTCGCGTCGCCATCTCCCGGTCGCCTCCTCGCGCTCCTTCCGCGGCCGGGGAGCGCCAGGCAGCCAGGATGCCTCGTGTCAGGGCGCGGCTCCAACCGATTCCGCGCTCACGCTCCGCCGCGTCTGTAACAGCTGGGCGAGGTCCATGCCGGCGAACATGGCGGGCACGAAGACGAGCCAAAGCCCACCCGCAGGCGGAAGGGGGCCTCAGCCGCCGCGGAACACCGCCTCCATGTTGTTGCCATCGGGATCGAGCACGAAGGCGGCGTAGTAGCCCGGCGGGTAGCCCTGGGGCGTGCGCGGCCCGGGCGGACCGTTGTCCGTGCCACCTGCCTTCACGGCGGCGGCGTGGAAGGCGTCGACCTCGGCCCTGCTCCTGGCGGCGAAGGCGGTGTGCTGCTTGACGGAGTGCGGATGGAACCGGTCGATCCAGAAGATCGGGTAGTCGATGCCGTAGCCGATGCCGTCGGACCCATCGCCTTCGGGAAGCTGCATGACCCGGCGCAGGCCGAGGGCTCCGAGCGCGGCATCGTAGAAGGCAGCGGAGCGGGCGACGTCGGCGACGCCAATGCCAGTGTGGTCGATCATCTCCACAGGTGTACTTCACCCGCAGGAAGCAGGTGAAGGTACCGGGAATTATCTGTAGGAAACGGGTCCCTGGAGCCACATCGCGCTCACTCCCGAGGAGGGTCCGTACGGTGTCCATGTCGCCGGAGGTGAAGGGGGCGCTGATGGGCCTCGGAGCCGCGGCCCTGTTCGGCCTGAGCGCGCCGCTGTCCAAGCTGCTCCTGCCCACGAGCGGCCCCCTGCTGCTCGCCTCGCTGCTCTACCTGGGCGGAGGACTGGGGCTGTCCCTCGTGGGCGCCGTGACGCGGCTTCGCCGGACCGCGAGCCCCCGCCGGGAGGCACCCCTGGAGCGAAGGGACGGGCCCCTGCTCGCGGGCGTCATCCTCTGCGGGGGAATGCTCGGCCCCGTGCTGATGCTGGTGGGCCTCGAGCGGCTGTCAGGGGTGAGCACCTCCCTGCTGCTCAACCTGGAGGGGCCCTTCACCATCCTCCTGGCCGTGCTCCTGTTCGGCGAGCACCTGGGCCGCCGGGCAGCCCTCGCCGCCGGGTTCATCTTCTGCGGCGCGGCGGTGCTCGGGCTCCAGGCGGGCGAGGTGCATGCGGACGGGCCCGGAGTCCTGGCCGTGGCGGGCGCGTGCCTGTCCTGGGCGGTGGACAACAACCTCACCCAACGCCTCTCCCTGAAGGACCCCGTGGCCGTGGTGCGCATCAAGGCCCTGGGAGCCGGGGCCTGCATGCTCGCCCTCTCTGTCGTGACAGGACAACAGCCGCTCCCAGGGCCTGGAGTCCTCGCCGCGGCGCTCGCGCTCGGGGCGGCCAGCTACGGCCTGAGCATCGTCCTGGACATGTACGCCCTGCGCCTGCTCGGGGCCGCACGCGAGGCCGCCTACTTCGCCACGGCCCCCTTCCTCGGAGCCCTGGCCGCCCTCCCGCTGCTCGGCGAGCGGCTGTCCCTCACGCAACTGCTGGGCGGCGCCGCCATGGTGCTGGGCGTCGTCCTCCTCGTGCGCGAGCGCCACGGCCACGTGCACACGCACGAGCCGATGGAGCACGAGCACCTGCACGTGCACGACGCACACCACCAGCACGAGCACCCGGGCCTGACGGACATCTCCGAGCCCCACAGCCACCCGCACCGGCACGTGCCCCTCACCCACGATCATCCGCACGTGTCGGATCTGCACCATCGGCACAAGCACGGGCCGCACTGAGCCCGCGTTTCGTCCCATGGGTGGAACAGTCCTTCCAGGATTCACCTCTGGTGCAGCAACAGTCTCGCGGTCATCTTGGTGGTGTCTCGACGAGAGAACTCACCGAGAGAAAAGGAGCACACCATGATGATCGTTCGACCCTCTGAAGCGCGCGGCCATGCCAACCACGGCTGGCTGGACTCCCACCACACCTTCTCGTTCGGCGGCTACTACGACCCGGACTTCATGGGCTTCCGCGCCCTGCGCGTCATCAACGAGGACCGCGTCACGGCGGGCGACGGCTTCGACACGCATCCGCACCGGGACATGGAGATCATCACCTACCCGCTCAGCGGCGCCATCGCGCACCGCGACAGCACGGGCGGCGAGGGACTGCTGCGGACCGGCGAGGTGCAGCGCATGACGGCGGGCACCGGCGTCATGCACAGCGAGATGAACGGCGCCAACGAGGAGCTGCACTTCCTGCAGATCTGGATCCTCCCCGACCGGCGAGGACTGAAGCCCGGCTATGAGCAGAAGGCGTTCTCCGAGGCCGAGCGCAAGGGCCGCTGGCGCGTGGTGGCCAGCCCCGACGCCCGGGACGGCAGCCTCACGGTGCACCAGGACGTGGTGCTGCACGGCACGCTGCTGGGCCAGGGCGAGCAGGCCGAGTACACGCTGGCTCCAGGCCGCCACGCCTGGGTTCAGCTGGCCCGGGGCAAGGGCACGCTCAACGGCGTGGAGCTGAAGGCCGGTGACGGCGTGGCCGTGTCCGAGGAGTCCCGGCTCGTCCTCACGGCCTCCGAGCCGCTCGAGGCCCTGCTCTTCGACCTCGCCTGAGGCGTGGCCGATTGGAAGCGCCAGACGTGGGGAGGGGTGAAAAACCCAAGAAACCCAGGGAGCCCTGGAGTCCGGTCCGACACGGCGGCGGGGAGTTCGAAACGTGGGACTCAAACCATCGGAGGTACCTCCGGTGGGTGCCCCACTTGATGCCGGCACCCGAAACATGTAGCCCGGCACCTGATGTCCGCACTCGCCCCCGCCCCTTCCCCCTCTTCGTCTCCCGGTCACCCGGTGGAGTCCGCTCCCGTGACCTCGTTCGACAACACGGCCATTGCCTTCGCCACCAAGAGCGATTGGCAGATGCGCAAGGCGCACCTGCTCTTCTCCTCATTGACCTACCCCTGGCTGGTGCGAGCGGGCATTCCCCTGGCCGCCTGGCTGGTGCGAGTGGGCCTGCCCGGCGTCCGGCTCACCGTGAAGCACACCGTCTTCGAGCAGTTCTGCGGCGGCGAGAGCATCCAGGAGTGCGCGGCCGCCATCGAGACGCTGGGACGCGTGGGAGTCCAATCGATCCTCGACTACAGCGTGGAGGGGGAGAAGTCCGAGGCCAGCTTCGACGCCACCGCGCGCGAGACGATCGCCACCATCGAGTGGGCGGCGAGCCACCCGCACATCCCCTTCAGCGTCTTCAAGGTGACGGGCCTGGCGCGCTTCGGGCTGCTGGAGAAGCTGGGCGCGGGTGAGGCCCTGAGCGCGGACGAGCAGGCCGAGTGGAGCCGGGTGCGCGAGCGCGTGCTGCGCATCTGCGAGCGAGCCCATGCACTCGGGGTGCGCATCTTCCTCGATGGCGAGGAGACGTGGATCCAGGACGTCATCGACGGGCTGGGCGAGGAGATGATGGTCCGCTTCAACCGGGAGCGGGCGCTCGTCTACAACACCTACCAGATGTACCGGACGGCGAGCCTGGACAACCTGCGCGCGGCGCTGGAGCGGGCGAGGACGCAGGGGTACTTCCTCGGGGCCAAGCTGGTGCGCGGCGCGTACATGGAGAAGGAGCGGCTGCGCGCGAAGGAGCGCGGCTACGCGGATCCGATCCAGCCGGACAAGGCCGCCACGGATGCCGCCTACGACAGCGCGCTGCGGGTGTGCCTGGACCACCTGGAGCGGATGGGGCTGTGCGCGGGCACGCACAACGAGGAGAGCTGCCTGCTGCTGGTGCGGGAGCTCGCCCGGCGGGGCATCGCGCCGAACGATCCGCGAGTCTTCTTCAGCCAGCTCTACGGGATGAGCGACAACATCTCGTTCAACCTGGCGAGGGCGGGCTACAACGTGGCCAAGTACCTGCCCTACGGCCCGGTGCGCGCCGTGCTGCCGTACCTCATCCGCCGCGCGCAGGAGAACAGCGCCATCGCCGGCCAGGGCGGACGCGAGGTCCGGCTCATCCGCGGCGAGCTGCAACGGCGCAAGCAGGCCCGGGCATTGCCCGGCGCCCGCCCTCCGGAGCGGTAGCTCACAGGCAGCGGTACCGCTCGGCCTCGCTGTGGTCCAGGATGCGCCAGCACATGGCGCCGCTCGTCGAGCAGGACTTGCCCTCGGGGTCGGTCGGGCAGGCGGGCTGCGGGTTGACCTGGTAGCACGACACCGTCCAGCGGTCGTAGCAGTACTCGGTGTACATGAACTTCCAGGTGGTCGGGCACGCCTCGGTCACCGTCTGCGAGAGCGTCTTCAAGGCCCCGTAGCAGGTGGTGCGGTTGCCGCCGCTGTCGATGACCATCGGCCAGGCCTTCACCAGCAGGGTGCGCGCGCCACAGGCCACCCCGGTGTTGCTGAAGTACCAGGTGCCCGAGGTCCCGGTGCGCTCCTCGACGGAGTAGAGGACGTTGTCGATGTAGTACTCCAGCCGCACCGCGTTGGCGCCGGCGGACACCGCCCAGGAGCCACTGGCGGCCATCTCACCCAGGTAGGTGCTCGCTCCCGAGAGGGTGAGCGTGGTGACGGTCAGCCCCGAACAGACCGCCGCCTCCTGGGTGCCCAGGGATTCCTCGGCGTCCGGCGGGAGGGTCTCGGAGGTGCCACAGCCCACCACCAGCAGGAGCGGCAGCAGGACATGGACGAAGGGGCGGAGCGGGGCACTGGACATGGGTTGCAACCTCGGTGTTGGATAAATACAACCCGATTGTACATGGAATGAAACTGGAATAAAGCGAAATACTCGGGGAGTGAGACAGAGCTGCCGAGGGGCTCATTGCAACATCCATGCACCCGTCTCTACGATGGGTGCTCGCCCCCGCTGAGCAGACTCGCGCTGCCTGGCGCTCCCCGGACCGAACGATGAACCAGGCACAGAGCCGTCGTCTCCGCACGAACTGTCTGCTGCTGCTTGCATGGCTGGTGGCCGGCACGCCCCTGCCCGCCCATCCCGCCATCCCATCCCACGTCCCGGGCCTCCTCGTGGTGCCCGGTCCGCCCGTGCGCTTCATCGTCGCTCTCGACCGGGCGACGGTCGCCGGAACCTCCTACACCCTCCAGGTGCTCCCGGTGGACGAGGCCGGCAACCCCACCCGCTACACCGGCCGGGTGCACTTCGAGACGACCGTTCTCCGGGCGCTGCTCCCACCGGACACGGACGTCCACTTCGTTCCCACGGAGACACCGCTGCCGCAGTTCCCCGTCACCTTCTCGAGCGCCGCTCCGGACCTCAAGACCCTCACCGTCACGGATGTGACGGGCCAGAACCTCACGGGGAGCGCCTCCACCATGGTCAGCCCCGGCCCGTTCGCTCACGTGAGGCTGTCCACCACCGCCCCGGACCCGGCGCCGGCCTGCTCGGAGACGACGCTCGTGCTCACGGCCGAGGACGCCTGGGACAATCCCGTGACGGAGGCACCCTCCACCCCGGTGATGCTCTGCGCGGCCTCGGGCAGCTCGGTCACCTTCGTCAGAAGCACTCTCGAGCGGCCGGAGTACTCCCCCCCCTGTGCCACGGGCATCCTCACGGGCACCGCGCAGGTGATCTGGAAGGACACGAAGCCAGAGGACGTCGAGTTCACCGTCTCCGGCGTCGACGCCAAGGAACCGCTCACCCTCCACTTCAAGGCGGGGATTCCCAGCCCTCAAACCTCGAGCTTCTCGTTCAGCGAGAGCACCCGGGAGCCCCCTCTGCTGCTCATCGGCAGTGGACGGCTCACCGCCCAGCTCACCCTGCGTGACCAGTGTGGAGACCCGGCGGCGCTGCCCGCGGACAAGCTCCTCTCCTTCGCGGCCAGTCCGCCCCTGGCCGTCACCTCGCCCGTCGAGGACTCTCCTGGCCGGTGGAAGACCTCCGTCAGCCTGCCCGAGTGCCCCACCGATGCATCGAAGCTCCTGGCCGTCTGGCCGCTCATCGGCAACGAGGTGCTGAAGAAGCCGAGCGGCGAGCAGGTCAAACGGCTCGTCCAGCCGCAGTGCTCGACCGTCGCGAAGCTCTCGGTGCTGACCCCGGCGGACAGCCTGGTGGCCGAGCCCGGCGAGGTGGTCGAGCTCGAGGTGCAGGTGTCGGCCGAGAGTGATCTGGCCGTGACGGGCGGCGTGCTGAGGCTGGAACCCCAGGGCCTGACGGTGCTTGGGGCGAGCATCAACGGCCAGGCCCTACCGGCCAAGGGAGACGGGTTCGAGCTCCCGGAGTTGCGCAAGGGCTCGCCGCTGACGGTCAAGGTCACCGCCCAGACGACCATCCAGCCCAACCAGACGGTGAGCACGAAGGTCTGGGTGGTGAACCCGGAGGGAACCTTCCTCACCCAGATGGAAAGCGTGGACTTCCAACAAAAGGACGTGGGTGTGGACGTCGGGTGCGGTTGCCAGACCGGCGGCCTCCCGGGTCAGCTCGTCACCTGGCTGGCCCTGCTCGGGGTGGCATCGCGCCCCGGGAGGGGATTGCGTAGACTGCGGCGTGGCGAAAGGAACGACCCCTAGGCGTCATGGCGGCAGCGACTCTCACTCTCCTGGTTCTGACCCTGATGGGTCAGGCTGTCGCGCTGCGTTCCGACAAGCCTTTCGTCACCTCCGAGGGCAGCGCGCAGCTCGAGCTCAGCGTGCTCGATGAGGCGGGCCATCCGCTGAGTGACGCGCAGGTCTCCCTGAGCGTCAACGCCGGCTCCGTCACCGAGCCCGCTCCCGCGCGGGACGGCACGTTCCGCGCCACCTACCGGCCGCCCTCGCGGCAAGGCCCCGGGGTGGCCCTGTTCCATGCGACGGTGAAGCGGGGAACCCACAAGTCCGGGGCGTGGCTCGCCCTGCCCGTCCACGGCCCCTACTCGCTCCGGGTCGAGGCGCCACCTCGCTCGCGGGTGCAGGTCTCGATAGGTGCCGCCACCTACGGGCCCGTGGTCGCGGCCGCCAGCGGAGAGGCCGTGGTGCCGATCCTGCTTCCTCCCGGAGTCACCAGCGCGCAGGTGACCATCACCGAGCGCTCGCGCAAGAGCAGCACGCGGACCGTGCCGCTCCCCGAGCCCGGGTTCCCCCGCGTCCACCTCGTGGCGATGGAGACGCCGATCCAGGGGCAGCCCGTCCGGCTGCAGGGGTTCGTCGTGGATGACAGCGGCAACCCCGCCGTCGCGCTCCCGCCCCTCACCGTGAGCGCCGAGCAGGGCACGCTCGGCCCCATCGAAGCGAAGGAGGGCGGCATCTTCGAGGTCCCCTTCACCGCCTCCACCGGGAGCACGGCTCCGGTGCGCATCTCCGCTTCACCGCTCGACGAGACCGAGCGCTCGTCCACACTCCAGGTCGAGCCTCGTCCGGCGCCACCCGGCGGGCCGGATTCCCCCTCGCGGGTGGCATCCACCGGGCAGCCCCCGTCTTCCCCAGGGTCGTCCTGGCAGCCCACGCTGGGCGCCTTCCTGTTCGCGCACAGCAACGCCGCCCGGGCCCATGGCGCGGGACTCCGGCTCGAGGGCGCGCTCCGGCTCGCCACGCTGCCCGTGGAGGCACTGGTGCAGGCCGAATGGCGCGGCAACAACACGGTGAGCACCCTCCTCGCGGCGGACGGACCGGACCCGGTCACCAAGACGTTCACCCTCGGCGGAGGAGCCGTCCGGCTCGGGGCCCGCTGGAGCCACCCGGTCCTGTCACGAGGCCTGATCTTCGCGGACGCGAGCGCGGGCGTCCTGCGCATGTGGGGCGACGTGGAGCTGAAGAGCCAGAAAGGCACCGTCACCCAGGAGCTCCGCTCGACGGGCCTCGACGTGACGGTGGGAGCCGGGTTCGCCTGGAGGCTGGGCCCGGGCCGCGTGGCCGGACAGGTGCAGTGGGGCTACGCGCCGGGAAGCCAGCAGGTGAGCGGCAACCTGGGTGGGGTGTCTCTGGGAGTGGGCTACCAGCTCCCGCTCGGAGGGGGGCCGCGCCCATGAGACCGTGCGCGCTGACACTCGTGCTCGCGCTGCTGAGCACCGGCGCCCTGGCCGCCGCGCCCACGCCGGAGACCTCCGGGACGGTGTGGATCACCCTGCGGCCCCACCCTTCCCTGCCGCTCAAGAGCCCGCGCGTCCAGGCCGGTGGCAAGGAAGCCCGCGCCGCTGGGGGGGCGTTTCGCGTGGAGGGGCTCACCTCGGGCCAGGTGGCCATCCACGTCTCGGCCGAGGGCTATCAACCCGTGGAGCGCAAGGTGCTCGTGCCCCCGGGAGGCCAGGCCAGTGTGTTCCTGCCGCTCGAGCGCATCCCGGGTCCCGGTACCGTGAAGGGCCGGCTCCTGTGGGAACAGGGCAGTGAGGGCACGAAGGTGCCCGTGGGCGGTATCGAGGTGCAGCTCGGCGGTCAGGTGGTCGCCCGGAGCGATGCGGACGGCTTCTTCGTGGTGCCCGAGGCGGGCCCGGGCCCCGTCACCTTGAAGCTCGCCGGCACCGGAGTCCGGCCGCAGGAGGAAGTGGTGGTCGTGCCCTCCCATGGCGAGGCCTCGGTGGAGGTCCTCCTGCAGAAGACCGGGGAGGTCCGGGCCTGGATACGCGGGCGCGTGCGCTCCACCCGGGGGCGCGCCGTCCTGGCCACCCTGCGTGTCGAGGAGGCCGGGCTCCGCGCCCGCACCCGCGCGACGGGAGACTTCGAGTTCCGCCTGCCCGCGGGCCGCTATCACGTCACCTTCGAGGCACGCGGCTACGTGCCCCAGACGAAGGTGGTGGACGTGGGCGCCGGAGAGCAGGCGCTGTTCTACGTGGATCTGTCACCTCTGGAGAATTGAGCCGTGCGCGTCCTCTCCCTCACACTCTCGCTGCTCCTGCTCCTCCTGGGGGGATGCGGGGGGTGTGACAAGAAGCCTCCCGCCGGATCCGGCGCGCCGGAGTTGGCGAAGCTCCTCCAGTTCCAGGGCCAGGTCACGGTGCAGCGGGATGGAACCTCCCGCCCCGGCCGCGTGGACGAGCCGCTCTACCCGGGCGAGACCGTGGTGACCGGTCCCGGGAGCACCGCGCGCGTGCGCTACATCAACGGCACCGAGGTGGAGGTAGCCGAGAACAGCCGCTTCCGGGTGAACGGCACACCGGGAGCGCTCACCCTCGAGCTGGAGGAAGGGAGGATCGTCTCGACCTCGCCGAAAGCCGGCGGCAACGGGCTCACCGTCATGGGCCGCTTCGGCCGGGCGGAGCTGGTCACCGCGTCGGAGATGGTCTTCGACCTGAGCGAGAAGGATCCCAGGCTGACGCTCCAGTACGGCGACATCCGCGTGCTCGATCCGCGAGGCCAGCCCATCCAGGTCGTGGCGGGCGAGGAGCTCGCGCTCTCGCTCGGCAAGCCCCGGCAAGCGTCGCCGCCCGTGGTCGCCGAGGAGATCGTCTTCACCCTCGAGCCCCAGGGCGGCAAGGCCCGCGTGCGTGGCGCCCAGGACAGCGCCTTCGCCGACGTGGCCGCTGATCAGCGCCGGGAGCTCGGTCGCGGCGCGGCGTTCGAGATCCCCGCGAGCTCCAGCGCCCGCCTGTCCTCCAGCTCGCTGCAGGTGAGCCTCTCCGGGGACACCGCCGGGACACTCCAGGAGGCCTCCCGGCGGGGAGACCAGAGCACCTACACGCTGCAGCTCAGCCGAGGAAGGGCGCGGCTCCTGTTCAGCAAGGGCAAGCAGTCGCTGAAGCTGACGGACGCTCGCGGTGAGGTCGAGCTCAAGGTCTCCGAGCAGAGCACGATCTCCGTGAGCAATCCCGAAGCAGGCGCCACCGTCACCGTCCTCACCGGGCAGGCCGAGCTGGTGGCGGATGGGAAGACCACCCTCCTCAAGGCGGGCGAGGGAGTACGCCGCGCCTCGGAGTCCGCGCGGGCCGAGCAGGCCTCGGCGCCCCCGCTCGTGCTGCCCGTGGATGCGAAGGGCGCGCGCGTGTTCACCGACGGGCCCGGCGAGGTGGGGATCCAGGTTCCCTCCGCGTCCGGAGCACCCCTCCGGGTGGAGGTGGCGGAGGAGCCCTCCTTCCGGGAGCCGCTGCTGGCGGGGCGCGCGGGCGCGGACGCGGTGCGAGTCGAACCGCCGGCCCGGGGCGAGCTGCACTGGCGCTTCCTCGCCGAGGACGGGAACGTGCGCGCACAGGGCTCGGCCCGGTTCCAGCCGGATCGCGGCCGCTCCGCGCTGGCTGCCTCGAACCCGAAGGCCGAGGTGCTCGAGACCGGGCTCAAGGCCACCATCTACTTCCAGAGCGCGGTGCCCTCGCTGCACTTCAGCTTCGAGCCCCGGCCGGGGGCGCGCTCGTATCAGCTGCGCATCTACCGCGCCACCGACGTCCAGACGCCGCTCCTGCAGCGGGTGACGAACCAGAACCAGTACAGCCTGGAGCCGGGCGCGCTCGGCGAGGGGCGCTACCTCTGGTACGTGGCGGCGCTCGGCCCTGGGGGAGACGAGCTGGCGGGCGGCCGGATGAACAAGCTGGAGCTGGTGTATGACAACGAGCGCAGCGGGCTGGCGCTCAGCCGTCCCCGCCCGGGTGAGCGCATCGGAAGCGAGGGGGTTCCGGTGGAGGGCGTGGTCCCCCGCGGCTCCCGGCTCTTCCTCAACGGGCAGGCGATGAAGCTCGACGCCAAGGGCCGCTTCTCCCAGCGCCTGCCTCCCACGGAGGCACTGGTGTTCCGTCTCGTCTCGGGTCAAGACGAGGCATACTGGATCCGAACTCTTCGGAAAGCGCGTCCATGACGGCGTCCCAACCCGTGATTCCCTTGTCCTGGCCGGCCATGTCACCGCGCCGCTTCGGCAATTACGTGCTCATCCGCAAGCTCGCCGAGGGTGGCATGGCGGAGATCTTCCTCGCCAAGCAGCTCGGCGCCGAGGGTTTCGAGCGGGACGTGGTGATCAAGTGCATGCACGAGCACCTCACCCAGCATCGGGAGTTCGTCTCGATGTTCCTGGACGAGGCGCGGCTGGCGTCGCGGCTGCACCATCCGAACATCGTGCAGATCACCGATCTGGGCGTGGCGGACAACCGGTACTTCATCTGCATGGAGTACCTGGCGGGCGAGGACCTGGAGGCGGTGTTCTCGGTCACCCAATACCAGGGCCAGGGCGTGCCGGTCCCGATCGCCGCCCGCATCATCCTCTCCGTGCTCGAGGGCCTGGAGTTCGCCCACGGCTATCAGGATCAGGGGCGGCCCCTGGAGCTCGTCCACCGGGACATCTCGCCCTCGAACATCTTCGTCACGTACCAGGGCACGGTGAAGGTGCTCGACTTCGGGATCGCCAAGGCCTCGTCGCGGATGACGCAGACGCAGCCCGGGTTCCTGAAGGGCAAGTGGGGCTACATGTCCCCCGAGCAGGCCCGGGGCGAGCAGCAGCTCGACAGCCGCAGCGATCTGTTCTCGCTGGGCGTCACCTTCCATGAGCTGCTCACCGCGCGCCGCGTCTTCCAGCGGGACACGGAGCTGGGCGTGCTGCTGGCGCTGATGGAGCAACCCATCCCCCCGCCGAGCACCTACCGGCCCGACGTTCCTCCCGACCTGGATCGCATCGTGATGAAGGCGCTGGAGCGCCGCCGGGAGGATCGCTACGCGAGCGCGGCCGAGATGCGCGCCGACCTGGAGGAGTTCCTGCGCGGGACGGCGTCGATCCCGGGCGTGTCGCAGCTCGCCCAGTACATGCAGGGCATGTTCGGCGCGGCCGACGTCGAGCGAAAGACGAAGATTCCCCCGCTCTCCGAGCTGGGTGCGCACACGCTGGTGCAGCAGCAGGACCAGCAACAGGAGGAGCTGCTCGGCACCGCGAGGACCCTGGTCCGTCCGTCGGCTCGGATGACCGCCGTCGAGGCCCCGGAGCCGCCCACCCAAGAACCCCAGCGGCGCCCCATAGCTCCCACGCTCCCCGCCGTCACCGTCCCCGTCCCCGCCAGTCCTCCTCCCGCGCTCGCCGCCGTCCCCGTCCCGGTCCCCATCCCCGCCAGTCCACCTCCCGCGCGGAGCACGGGGCTGTCCGTGGCGATGGGTGCCATCGGGGCCGTGGCACTGCTGGCGTTGGGTGGAGGCGCGGTCTGGTACCTCATGCCTCGGGCAGCGCCTCCCGCTCCCGTCACCGGGGTGACCGCGCCAGCTCCGAGCCCGGCGCCCAAGGTGGAGCCCACTCCCACGCCCGCGGCCCCCACGCCCACGCCCCCCGTGGAGCAGAAGACCGAGCCTCCACCGGCGGAGCCTCCCGTGGACACGGCGCCCGAGCCCACGGTGACGCCGAAACCAGTCCCCATGCCCTCCCCGCTCACCGCCAGGGACGTGAGCCGCGTCATGAAGAAGAACTCGCGGAAGCTCCTCGAGTGCGGAGAGCAGTTCCGCGACGAGCTTCCCGCGGACCGCCGGGTCATGCTCCTGGTCACGATCGCTCGCTCGGGCG
>NZ_DASUNC010000085.1:0-51009 GCF_036277355.1 Archangium sp. | reverse complement strand
CGACCTGATGGACGCCATCGACAGCTATATCCCCGAGCCGGTCCGCGAGGCCGACAAGCCGTTTTTGATGGCGATCGAAGACGTGTTCTCGATCGAAGGCCGCGGCACGGTTGTGACCGGCCGCATCGAGCGCGGCATCGTCAAGGTTGGCGACGAGATCGAGATCATCGGCCTGCGCCCGACGCAGAAGACGGTCGTCACGGGCGTGGAGATGTTCCGCAAGCTGCTGGACGAGGGCATGGCGGGCGACAACATCGGCGCGCTGGTGCGCGGCCTGAAGCGTGAGGACCTGGAGCGTGGCCAGGTGCTGGCCAAGCCGGGCTCCATCACCCCGCACACCAAGTTCAAGGCTCAGATCTACGTGCTCACGAAGGAGGAGGGTGGCCGTCACACCCCGTTCTTCAAGGGCTACCGCCCGCAGTTCTACTTCCGCACCACGGACGTGACGGGCACGGTGAAGCTGCCCGACAACGTGGAGATGGTGATGCCCGGCGACAACATCGCCATCGAGGTGGAGCTGATCACCCCTGTGGCCATGGAGAAGGAGCTGCGCTTCGCCGTTCGCGAGGGTGGCCGTACCGTGGGCGCCGGCGTCGTGGCCGAGATCATCGCGTAGTTCCGTCGTTTTCTCCGCTTCCCCGGGCTTTTGTTCAGAAAAGTTCGGAGAAGTCGGAATAAGGTTGCATCCACCAGGGGCCGGTGGTACAAGCCGCGCCCCTTCGTTCGAAGAAATGGCTCTGTGACATCCAGGGGACGTTGGTCGTAGCGCCTCCCGAAGGCAGAGGCCGTTTAAAGAGGTTTTTGCGAATGGCGACACAGAAGATCCGCATCCGGCTGAAGGCGTACGACTCCAAGCTCCTGGATCAGAGCGCTGGCGAGATCGTGGAGACGGCTCGGCGCACGGGCGCCAAGGTGGCCGGTCCGATCCCCCTGCCCACGCGCATCAACAAGTTCACGGTTCTGCGCTCGCCGCACGTGGACAAGAAGAGCCGCGAGCAGTTCGAGATCCGTACTCACAAGCGCCTGCTCGATATCCTCGAGCCGACCCAGCAGACGCTGGACGCGCTGATGAAGCTGGATCTCTCGGCCGGCGTTGACGTGGAGATCAAGTCCTGAGGAAGCGGGGCTGAGCCCTCGCGGTTCCACTCCGTTCCCCAGAGGAAAGAGCCATGGCGAAGTTCGACGTAGTCGACTTGGATTTGAAGAAGGTGTCGGAGCTTGAGCTCTCCGACGATGTTTTCGGTGCCGAGCCGAACGCGAACCTCTTTTATGAGGTCGCGAAGATGCAGCAGATCAACCGGCGCCGGGGTACGGTGGGTGTGAAGAACACCTCGCTGGTGAGCGGCGGTGGCAAGAAGCCCTGGAAGCAGAAGGGCACTGGCCGCGCTCGTCAGGGTTCCATCCGCGCCTCCCACTGGGTGGGCGGCGGTAAGGCGATGGCCCCGAAGCAGCGGGACTACTTCTACCGTCCCCCGAAGAAGGTCCGTCGCGGTGCGCTCAAGGCGGCTCTGTCGCTGCGCGCCCGGGAGAAGACGCTCATCATCGTGAGCGACTTCAGCCTGTCGGCTCCCAAGAGCAAGCAGGCCTTCGAGGCTCTGACCAAGCGCCTGAAGCTGTCCGGCGCGCTGGTCATCGACGCCAAGGACAACACCAACCTGCACCGCAGCGTGCGCAACCTGGCGAAGTTCGACGTTCTGCCCCCCGAGGGTCTGAACCTCGAGTCCGTGCTCCGCCACAAGCACCTGGTGCTCACTTCCGCGGCCGCGAAGGCCATCGAGGGGGCGCTCTCGTGAATATCAACGACGTCATCAAGGGACCGCTCATCACCGAGAAGCTGGACGCGGCCCGCGAGAAGTTCCGGCAGTACTCGTTCATCGTCGACAAGAAGGCCAGCAAGTACGACGTGGCCAACGCCGTCGAGAAGCTCTTCAAGGTGAGCGTCGAGGGTGTGCGGACCAACATCGTGCGCGGCAAGACGAAGCGCGTGGGTCGCTCGATTGGCAAGCGGCCGAACTTCAAGAAGGCGGTCGTGACCCTGAAGGAAGGGGACAAGATCGAGCTCTTCGAGGGAGGCGCGGTCTAGCGCACTGCGCTGACCGTCGTTGAGGAACCACCATGGGCATCAAGAAGTACAAGCCGACCTCCGCCGCCCGTCGTCTGATGACCGCGTCTGACTTCGCGGACATCACCAAGGGCAAGCCGGAGAAGAAGCTCACCGAGTCCCTGTCGAAGTCCGGCGGCCGTAACGTCCACGGCCACATCACCCGCCGCCACCAGGGCGGTGGTCACAAGCGCCGCTACCGCGTCATCGACTTCAAGCGTCGGGACAAGGACGGCGTGCCGGCCAAGGTCGCCGCGGTCGAGTACGACCCCAACCGCTCCGCCAACATCGCCCTCCTGCACTACGCGGATGGCGAGAAGCGCTACATCCTCGCCCCGGTCGACCTCAAGGTCGGTGACACCGTCATGGCGGGTGAGGGCGCGGACATCCGTCCGGGCAACAGCCTCCCGCTGATCAACATCCCGATCGGTACCATCATCCACAACGTGGAGCTGAAGCCGGGCCGTGGCGCCCAGATCATCCGCTCCGCCGGTTCCTCCGGCCAGTTGATGGCCAAGGAGGGCCGCTACGCCCAGGTTCGTCTGCCCTCGGGCGCCGTGCGCATGGTCCTCATCGAGTGCCGTGCGACCGTGGGCCAAGTGGGCAACCTGGAGCACGAGATCATCCGCATCGGCAAGGCCGGCCGCAGCCGCTGGCTGGGCATCCGGCCCACCGTCCGCGGTCTGGCGATGAACCCCGTCGATCACCCGCACGGTGGTGGTGAGGGTAAGTCCGGCCAGGGTAATCCGCATCCGGTGTCGCCGTGGGGCCAGAAGACCAAGGGTCTCAGCACGCGCACCAACAAGCGTACTGACAAGTTCATCGTGAGCGTCCGCCGTCCGGGCGCGCGCAGCCAGTAGTCGAGGGTTCACACAATGGCGCGTTCGATCAAGAAGGGTCCGTTCGTCGATGGTTTCCTCGTGAAGAAGATCGAGGACATGATCAAGACGAACAAGAAGAGTGTTGTGAAGACGTGGTCCCGGCGTTCCACCATCCTGCCGGAGTTCGTGGGCCACACCTTCGCGGTGCACAACGGCCGCAAGTTCATCCCCGTCTTCGTGACCGAGAACATGGTGGGCCACAAGCTCGGCGAGTTCGCCCCGACGCGTACGTTCGGCGGCCACTCGGCGGAGAAGAAGGTCGCCAAGGGCAAGTAGCCGGCCCCGCTGACCAGCGGCGTCCGCCAGAGGAGATGACATGGAGTCGAAGGCACATCTGAGGTTCCTGCGCATGTCGCCCCGGAAGGTTTCCACGGTGGCGGCACTCGTCCGGGGCAAGCCGGTGGGGCAGGCCCTGAACATCCTGCGCTTCACCAGCCGCGCTGCGGCCGTTCCCGTGGCCAAGCTCATCAAGAGCGCCGTGGCCAACGCCACCGACCTGTCCAAGGGCCAGGTCGATGTGGACCGGCTGATCGTGAAGACGATCTCGGTGGATCAGGGTCCGACCCAGCGCCGCTATATGCCGCGCGCCATGGGCCGCGCCACGCGCATCAACAAGAAGACCAGCCACATTCACGTGGTGCTGGAGGAGGCGGCCAAGAAGTAAGGCCGCCCCCTGGCGCCCCACGCAACCGATTCGAAGGAGAAGCACGTTGGGCCAGAAAGTCCATCCCATTGGGTTCCGCCTCGGGGTCATCAAGACCTGGGACTCCAAGTGGTTCGAGCACAAGAACTACGCGCAGTGGCTGCATGAAGACATCCGCATCCGCGAGTTCGTGAAGAAGTCGCTCGCCCACGCGGGTGTCTCCAAGGTGGAGATCGAGCGCGCGGCGAACAAGGTGAAGGTCAACGTGCACACCGCGCGCCCGGGCATCGTCATCGGCAAGCGCGGTGCCGGCATCGAGACGGTGAAGAAGGACCTCCAGCAGTTCACCAAGAACGAGGTCTTCCTCAACATCGTCGAGGTCCGCAAGGCCGAGACGGACGCGCAGCTGGTGGCCGAGAACATCGCCACCCAGCTCGAGCGCCGTATCGCCTTCCGCCGCGCCATGAAGAAGGCGCTGCAGACGGCGATGAAGTTCGGCGCCAAGGGCATCCGCGTCTCCTGCTCCGGCCGTCTCGGCGGCGCGGAGATGGCCCGCTACGAGTGGTACCGCGAGGGCCGCGTGCCCCTGCATACCCTCCGCGCGGACATCGACTACGGTTTCGCCGAGGCCAAGACGACCTACGGCAAGATCGGTTGCAAGGTCTGGATCTGCCGCGGCGAGGTGCTCCCCACCAAGGGTGGCCAGGCCGCGCCGGCCGCCAACCGCTAACTCTTCCCCGGGAGCCGCTCCGTGAGGGGCGGCTCGCTCGGGCCTGAAGGACACCGACGATGCTTCAGCCTGCTCGTACGAAATACCGCAAGATGCACAAGGGCCGCACGCCCGGCCAGGCCCACCGCGGCAGCGATCTCACCTTCGGTGAGTACGGCCTGATGTCCCTGCAGCCGGGGTGGATCACCTCGCGGCAGATCGAGGCGGCCCGTATCGCGATGACGCGCCACATCAAGCGTGGCGGCAAGATCTGGATCCGCGTGTTCCCGGACAAGCCGATCACCAAGAAGCCCGCCGAGACCCGCATGGGTACCGGTAAGGGTGGTGTGGAGTTCTACGTGGCGGTGGTCAAGCCCGGCCGCATCCTCTACGAGATGGAGGGTATGACGCCCGAGGTTGCCACGGCCGCCATGAAGCTGGCCCAGGCGAAGCTGCCCGTGCTGACGAAGATCGTCAGCCGCAGCGAGCTGGCCCTCTAGTTTTCTGCCTCCGGGCGGCCCACCTGGTGTAGAGGGGCCGCCCGCTGGCTTGAAGGAGATTTGAAGATGGCGACTGCGAAGGAACTCAAGGAGCTCTCGGCGGACGACCTGCAGCGGCGCGCGGCCGAGCTGCGCGAGACGCTGTTCCAGGATCAGCTCAAGCGGGCCACCGGCTCGCTCGACAACCCGTCCGAGCGCACCCAGCACAAGCGCGACCTGGCGCGCATCCTGACCGTCCTGGGGGAGAAGTCCCGGGCGGAGAAGAAGGCTTAGGAGCTTTTCTCATGGCTGAAGCGACTCAATCCACCTCTGCCAAGATCTCCACCCGCGGCCGTCCCAAGACCCGCGTGGGGATCGTGACCTCCAACAAGATGCAGAAGACGGTGGTCGTCACCGTCTCGCGCCGCGCGTCTCACCCGAAGTACGGGAAGATCATGAGCATGCGCGAGAAGTACAAGGCGCACGTCGAGGATCACGACTATCCGGCCAAGATCACCATCAACGAGGGTGACCGGGTGCGGATCGCCGAGACCCGTCCTGCTTCCAAGGACAAGCGCTGGCGCGTGGTCGAGGTGTTGGAGAAGAGCAAGAACGTCTGAGCCGTCCGAGCTCGCGCAGCCCACAGGCGCGCGAGGCCGTGGCTCGAGCCGCGCGGTGCCCGTCCTCACCGGATGGGCCTGCCGTAGCTGAGATAGGAGATTCCAGATGATTCAGATGACGAGCGTGCTCGACGTGGCCGACAACTCGGGCGCCAAGAAGGTGTTCTGCATCAAGGTGCTCGGTGGCTCGAAGCGCAAGTACGCGTCCATCGGCGATGTGATCGTCGTGTCGGTGCGCGAGGCGCTGCCGAACTCCAAGGTGAAGAAGGGTGACGTGGCCAAGGCGGTCATCGTGCGCACCGCGCGCGAGGTGGGCCGTCCGGATGGCAGCTACATCAAGTTCGATGGCAACTCCGCCGTCCTCATCAACAAGGACATGGAGCCCATCGGGACGCGCATCTTCGGGCCGGTGGCCCGCGAGCTCCGCGCCCGCAAGTTCATGAAGATCATCTCGCTCGCTCCCGAGGTCCTCTAGTAGGGCATCAGGCGGTCCGCGAGGAGGGAGAGGAACCATGGAGAAGCTCAAGGTTGGAGACACCGTCCAGGTCATCGCCGGCGCCGAGCGCTCGGAGAAGACCCCGGCGACCAAGCGTGGCAAGGTGCTGAAGATCGACCGGGAGGCCCAGCGCGTGACCGTCGAGGGCCTGCGCCTGGTCAAGCGCCACCTCCGCAAGACGCCCCAGCAGCCCGAGGGCGGCATCGTGGAGAAGCCGGGCACCATCCAGATCTCGGACGTGCAGGTGGTTTGCGCCAAGTGCGACAAGCCCACCCGCGTCGGTGTCCGGGTTGATGGGGACAAGAAGAAGCGGTTCTGCAAGAACTGCGACGCCCTGATTGACTAGGGGTGCCGGTTCGGGCATGTATGCGCGCCCTTTGCCCTACCTCGGGTGAGGGGAGGGCGGGCGAGCATACCCGGGGCCCCGAAGGACCCGTGGGGGCTCCGGTGTTTCCAGTTTCCACGCAGCACTGATCGGCGCGCTGGGTCCACGGCGGCGCTCCGAAGCAGAGGACAAGACGATGGCTGAAGAGAAGAAGGACGCGGCGAAGAAGGAAAAGAAGGGCCGCAAGAAGGAAGAAGTCAAGAAGGCCGGTTTCGCGGCGAACATCGAGGAGGGTCTGAAGGTTGGCCCCGCGCGTCTCAAGGTGCGCTTCCGCAAGGAGGGCATCCCGGCGCTCATGAAGGACCTGGCGCTCAAGAACCCGATGCAGGTTCCCCGCCTCGAGAAGATCGTCGTCAACATGGGTCTGGGCGAGGCGCTCGCCAACAACAAGATCCTTGAGTCCGCCGTGGACCAGCTGGGTGCCATCACCGGCCAGAAGCCCGTGGTGACCCGCGCCCGCAAGTCCATCGCGAACTTCAAGCTGCGCCAGGGCCAGGCCATCGGCTGCGCCGTCACGCTGCGCGGCGACCGCATGTACGAGTTCCTGGACCGCCTCATCACCGTGGCGCTGCCGCGCGTGCGTGACTTCAAGGGCGTGTCCCCCAAGGCGTTCGACGGGAAGGGCAACTACACGCTCGGCGTCCGCGAGCAGATCATCTTCCCGGAAATCAACTACGACCAGATCGAGAAGGTGAAGGGGCTCAACATCAGCTTCGTCACCACCGCCGCGAACGATGAGCAGGGGCTGGCGCTGATGCGTCACTTCGGCATGCCGTTCCGCACGTAACGAGGATTCGCATCCATGGCCAAGCTCTCGAAGATCGCCCAGGCGAAGCGCAAGCCGAAGTTCTCCGTCCGCGCGTACAACCGCTGCCCGCTCTGCGGCCGGCCCCGCGCGTTCCTGCGGAAGTTCAACATGTGCCGTATCTGCTTCCGGCACCGCGCGCTCCGCGGCGAGATCACCGGCGTCACCAAGTCGTCCTGGTAGTCGGACGCGGGCTTCCGGACCTCGAGCAGGGGTCCGGGTGCCTGGTCCGCCCCTGAAGGGCGGGCCGAAGCAGTGAAATGCATGGCAGCCGTGGCGAACCCCCGGGATGGGCCCGGCAGGCGCGGCGGTTGCGAGCGCGGACGCGGTGAAGCCGCTCCGCACGGAAGGTACTTTCATGTCGGTTGTCAACGATCCCATTGGCGACATGCTGACCCGCCTGCGCAACGGCTCGCGCGCGCGTCACGACAAGGTCGTCATGCCCCACTCGAACCTCAAGGTCGAGATCATCAAGGTTCTCAAGTCCGAGGGCTTCATCGGGGACTACACGATCCACGAGCGCGCCCCGCAGAACGAGATCTCGGTCCAGCTGAAGTACGGCCCGGATCGCTCCCCGGCCATCACCGGCATTCGCCGCGTGTCCAAGCCCGGCCTGCGCCGTTACGTCAACGTGCGTGAGATTCCGCAGGTTCTCGGCGGCCTGGGCATCTCCATCCTCTCCACCTCGAAGGGCGTGATGGTGGACTCCGAGGCTCGCAAGCAGAAGGTCGGCGGCGAGCTGCTCTGCACCGTCTACTAGCCAGCCCCCCGGGTGCCGCGGCTCACCGCCGCGACCTGGACTGACTGCACTGAGGAAATCATGAGTCGGATTGGAAAGCTTCCGGTCAAGCTGGCGGACAAGACGAAGGCCACTGTGTCGGGCCGCCAGGTCAGTTTTGAAGGCCCCAAGGGCAAGATGGTCGTTCAGCTTCCCGCCAAGGGCGTGAAGGTGACGGTCGCGGGCGGTGAGGTCCGGGTGGAGCGCGAGGATGAGTCGCGCGAGGCCCGCAGCCTGCACGGCCTGACGCGCACGCTGCTGGCCAACGCGGCCAAGGGCGTGTCCACGGGCTTCGAGCGCCGCCTGGACATCCGCGGCGTCGGTTTCCGCGCCGAGGTCAAGGGCAAGACGATCAACATGTCGCTGGGCTACTCGCACCCGGTGGTGTTCAACCTGCCCGAGGGCGTGACGGCCGAGGTCGACAAGGCCGCGCGCACCGAGGACGGTCTGCCCACCCTCGGTCTGACGCTCCGGTCCGCGGACAAGGAGGCCCTCGGGGCCGCCGCCGTGAAGATCCGCGCGCTGCGCCCGCCCGAGCCGTACAAGGGCAAGGGCATCAAGTACTCGACCGAGAAGATCCGTCGCAAGGAAGGCAAGACGGGCACCGCCTAGTCGGAGTGAACACCCAACCGCGCGGCGCCACCTGGTGCCGCGCAATCATCCGGCGGTGGAAGTCCCCATCACCGCCGGACGGAGAAGGAATCATCCATGTCGAAGAAACTCGATCCGCGCCTCAAGAGGAAGGACCGCATCCGCCGGAAGCTCTCGGGTACCACCGAGCGCCCGCGTCTGTCGGTCTACAAGAGCCTCAAGCACATCTACGCCCAGGTGGTGGACGACACCACGGGCCGCACCCTGGCGTTCGCCTCGTCGCTCTCCAAGGAGCTCAAGGGCAATACCGAGGGCGACAAGAAGGCCGAGGCCAAGCGCGTGGGCGCCCTGATCGCCCAGAAGTGCAAGGCGGCCAATGTCGACGCGGTGGTGTTCGATCGCAACGGCTTCCCCTACCATGGCCGTATCGCCGCCGTGGCCGATGCCGCGCGTGAGGGCGGGCTGAAGTTCTAGAAACCTTTCGAATAAGGAAGTTCCCAAGTGGCAACTCCGATCAATCCAAACGATCTCGACCTCACCGACCGCGTGGTGAATATCAACCGCGTCGCCAAGGTGGTGAAGGGCGGCCGGCGGTTCTCGTTCGCCGCGCTGGTGGTGGTGGGCGATGGTGCCGGCCACGTCGGCATCGGCCTGGGCAAGGCCAACGAGGTCCCCGAGGCCATCCGCAAGGGTGGCGAGAACGCGAAGAAGAACCTGTTCCGCGTTCCGCTGCAGGGCCACACCATTCCGCACGAGGTGCTCGGGCACTTCGGCGCGGGCTGGGTGCTCCTGAAGCCGGCCGGTGAGGGTACGGGCGTCATCGCCGGTGGTGCGGTGCGCGCGGTTCTCGAGGCGGCGGGTATCCGCAACATCCTGACCAAGAGCCAGGGCTCGCGGAATCCCCACAACGTGCTGAAGGCCACGGTGGCCGGTCTGAAGACGCTGCGTTCGCCGGAGCAGGTGTCGCGCCTGCGCGGCAAGGACGTGGGTCCCCAGAAGTCCGAAGAGGCGAGGGGTTAAATCATGGCGCTCAAGGTCAAGCTGACGAAGAGCTTCGCGGGTTCGTCCGTGGACCAGCTCGCGACCATCCGGAGCCTCGGGCTGAAGAAGTTCGGCGACGAGCGGCTCCTCCAGGACACGCCGGCGATTCGCGGCATGGTGAACAAGGTGCGTCACCTGGTGACGTCCGAGACGGTGCAGGGCGACGCCCCGAAGACGACCCGTCGCAAGCCCCGGCACATCCGGGAGCGCGACGCCGCGCGCGCCAGCCAGGCCTCCAAGGCCTAGGAAGAGGGTTCAGACAATGACTACGCTCAACAACCTGAAGCGCCCGGCGAACTCGTGGCACCGCAAGAAGCGGGTGGGCCGCGGCCAGGGTAGCGGTCTGGGCAAGACGGCCGGCCGCGGTGGCAAGGGCCAGAAGGCCCGTTCCGGCAACATGCGGTTCGAGGGCTTCGAGGGCGGTCAGAGCCCGCTGCAGCGCCGGCTGCCGAAGTTCGGCTTCATCTCCCCCAACCGCACCATCTACGCGGTGGTGAACCTGGCGGACCTCGAGGCGTTCGACGCGGGCGCCACGGTGGACGAGGCGGCGCTGAAGGCGCGTGGCCTGGTGAAGGGCCGCTACGACGGCGTGAAGGTGCTCGGCAACGGCACCCTCACCAAGAAGCTGACCGTCCGGGCGCACAAGCTCTCGGCCACGGCTCGCGAGGCGGTCGAGAAGGCGGGCGGTTCCGTCGACGAGCTGCCGCTCGTGGCCCACAAGCCCGAGTCCGCCGCGAAGGCCCACAGCGGTAAGGGTGTCAAGAAGGCCAAGTCGTGAGGGTAGGGCGCATCACACTCCTAGTGGTGCGCGCCGCTCTATCCGTGTAGGATTCCGCGCCCCTGTCCGAATTCGGATGGGGGCGCTGTTGTTCTCGCTGAAACCTTTTTGGGGGATGGTTCCCACGTGGCTCTGAACGCCTTCGCCAACGTCTTCCGCATCGCGGAGCTGCGCAGCCGGCTCATCTATACGCTGGGGCTGCTCGCGGTGTACCGCATCGGTATCTTCATCAACACGCCCGGCGTCGACCGAGCGGCGATGAACGCGTTCATGGACGCTCAGCGCCAGTCGGGCGGCCTGTTCTCGCTCTTCAACCTCTTCTCTGGCGGCGCCCTGGACCAGATGTCCATCTTCGGTCTGGGCATCATGCCGTACGTGTCCTCCTCCATCATCATCCAGCTGCTGGCGGTGGTGGTGCCCAGCCTGGAGCGTCTCCAGAAGGAGGGGGCGGGTGGACGGCAGAAGATCAACCAGTATACCCGCTACGGCACGATCCTCCTGTCCGTCATCCAGGGCATCGGCATCTCGCGCTGGCTGGCCTCGCTCGGCCGCTCCGACGCGGGACAGAACGGCTTCAACCAGATTGTCGTCCCCAACGACAACGCCTGGTTCACCTTCATGACCGTCATCTCCCTGACGGCGGGCACCGCGTTCATCATGTGGCTGGGTGAGCGCATCACCGAGCGCGGCATCGGCAACGGTATCTCCATCATCATCTTCGCGGGCATCGTGGCCGGTCTGCTGCCCAGCGGTAAGACGCTGCTGGACATGATCTCCCAGGAGATCATCAGCGTGGCCGCCGTGGGCGCCCTCCTGGCGTTCATGGTGCTGGTGGTGGGCGTGGTCTGCTACGTCGAGCGCGGCATGCGGCGCATCCCCGTGCAGTACGCCAAGCGGATGGCCGGGCGGCGGATGTTCGCGGGCCAGGCCACCTACTTCCCGATGAAGGTCAACACCGCGGGCGTGATTCCGCCGATCTTCGCCGGCGCGCTGCTGTCCTTCCCGGCCACCCTGGGCACCTGGTTCCCGGCGCTGCAGACGGTGCAGCGCAGCATCGAGGGCAGCCCCTGGGTGTACAACGGCATCTTCGTGCTGCTCATCATCTTCTTCTCGTTCTTCTACACGGCGCTGACCTTCCGGCCGGACGACGTGGCGGACAACATCAAGAAGCAGGGCGGCTACATCCCGGGCATCCGTCCGGGCCGTCAGACGGCGGACTTCATCGAGGGCGTGCTCAACCGCATCACCTTCGGTGGCGCGCTCTACCTGGCCGCCATCTGCGTGATTCCGTCCATCATCAGCAACGTGCTGGGCGTGCGCTTCACCTTCGGCGGCACCGCCCTGCTCATCGTCGTGGGCGTGGCGCTGGACACGGTGCAGCAGATCGAGGGTCACCTCATCAGCCGCAACTACGAGGGCTTCGCCGGTCCTCGCGGCCCGCGCATCCGCGGCCGGGTCCGCGTGGCGGCCTAGTCGAGTCAGTAGTTTCCCTGGCGCTCCTCCCCCCTCACCCCGGGGAGGAGCGCCTCGTCGTTGCAGGGGTGTGTTGAGCATCCTTCCTGACGAGCTGAGAGGAATCGAATGAACCTCATCCTGTTTGGCCCGCCCTTCGTGGGGAAGGGGACCCAGGCGAAGAATCTGTACGCGGAGTTCAAGCTTCCGCAGATCTCCACGGGCGACATCCTCCGCAAGGCGGTCCGCGAGGGCACCGAGCTGGGCAAGCTGGCCGGTCCGCTGATGGCCGCCGGTGCCTACGTGCCCGACGAGATCGTCATCGGCATCGTGGAGGAGCGCCTCAAGGAGCCGGACTGCGCCCATGGTTTCGTCCTGGACGGCTTCCCGCGCACCCCTCCCCAGGCCGAGGCGCTCGAGCGCATGCTCGCCCGGCTGGGCAAGAAGCTCGACGCCGTGGTGTCCCTCAAGGTGCCCCACGAGAAGCTCATCGAGCGTGGCTCGGGCCGGCGCTCGTGCCCCACCTGCGGCTCCGTCTACCACGTCTACCAGAACCCCCCGAAGCGGGCGGGCTACTGCGACAAGGACGGCACCGGCCTGGTGCAGCGCGATGACGACAAGGCGGACGTCATCGAGAAGCGCCTGAAGAAGTACGACGCGGAGACCGCGGCCCTGGAGCCGTTCTACGCGCAGCGCGGCCTGCTCAAGACGATCGACGGTGTCGGCTCGCCCGAGGGCGTGTACGCCGACATCAAGAAGGCCCTGGGCAGGGGCTGAGCAGGCGGGCAGGGGCAGCCGTGGGCCAGGTCGCGATCAAGAGCCGGGAGGAGATCGCCCTCATGCGCGAAGCCGGGCGCATCGTGAGCGAGATCCTGGACGAACTCGAGAAGGCCGTGGCCCCGGGTGTCACCACCTGGGACCTGGATGCCCTGTCCGAGAAGCTCATCTACCAGAAGGGCGCCAGGCCAGCCTTCAAGGGCTACCATGGCTTCCCGGCCTGCCTGTGCGCCTCCGTCAACGACGAGGTGGTACACGGCATCCCCTCCAAGCGGCGCAAGCTGCGGGAGGGGGACCTGATGAAGCTGGACTTCGGGGTCGTCTACCGGGGCTTCTTCGGGGACTCGGCCCGGACGGTGCCGGTGGGGACGGTGAGCTCCGAGGCCCAGACCCTGGTCAACACCACCCGGGAAGCCCTCCACAAGGGCATCCAGGCCATGGTGCCCGGCAACCGGCTCGGCGACATCGGCCATGCCGTCCAGCGCCACGTGGAGGCCCGGGGCTTCTCCGTGGTCCGGCTCTTCAGCGGCCATGGCATCGGCCGCCGCCTCCACGAGGAGCCGGATGTGCCCAACCACGGCCAGCCAGGCAGTGGCCTGAAGCTTCGTCCAGGAATGGTCCTCGCGCTCGAGCCCATGGTGAACCAGGGCACGGATGAGGTGATGGTCCTCGAGGATCAGTGGACAGCCGTGACGCGCGACAGCAAGCTTTCCGCTCACTTCGAGCACACCGTGCTCATCACCGAAGGAGGGCCGGAAGTCCTCACCCGGCACAGGGCCGGGTAGGCGAGCGGAATATGATGTGGTATACAGGGGTTCGTAGAAATTCGGTTTTACCGCGCGAGGATGCTTGCCACTTCTGGACCAAAGTGTTATCCCGCCGCGCTTCCAGAGTTCCGGTGGTCCGCGAGAGGGTTATCTGATTGCCGAAGGATGATTCCATCGAAGTCGAGGGGACCGTGATGGAGCCCCTCCCGAACGCGATGTTCCGTGTGGTGCTGGACAATGGCCACAAGGTGCTCGCGCATATCTCGGGCAAGATGCGGATGCACTTCATCCGAATCCTCCCGGGCGACAAGGTCAAGGTCGAGCTGTCCCCGTACGATCTGTCCCGGGGCCGGATCACCTACCGGGCGAAGTAGCAAGGGCTCGGTTCCGCGGAATGGCGGACCGGCCCTCGAGGCTTTTCTTTTCTAAAGCGAAGGAAGGGAAGTACCGCCATGAAGGTTCGGGCGTCCGTCAAGAAGATCTGCGACAAGTGCAAGGTTGTCCGCCGCAAGGGCATCGTGCGCGTCATCTGCGCCTCCAACCCGCGGCACAAGCAGCGCCAGGGCTAGGCCCCTCAGGGACCGAGCTCCAGACCAACTCACCAGAAGGAACGACTCAAGATGGCTCGTATCGCCGGCATCGACCTCCCGCCCAACAAGCGCGCGGTGATCTCGCTCCAGTACATCTACGGGATCGGCAACAAGTCCGCCCACGACATCATCACCGCGGCGGGAATCGACCTCGCCACCCGGACCAAGGACCTGACCGAGGAGCAGACTCGCAAGATCCGCGAGATCCTCGAGGCGACCTACAAGGTCGAGGGTGACCTCCGTCGCGAGGTGACCATGAACATCAAGCGGCTGATGGACCTGGGTTGCTACCGGGGTCTGCGTCACCGCAAGGGTCTGCCGGTCCGTGGTCAGCGGACGCACACCAACGCGCGTACCCGCAAGGGCCCGAAGCGCGGCATCGTGCGCGCCAAGCCGGCGACGGCCGCTCGCTAGTTCTTCCACCTGCGCCGGCCCCCTGAGGCGCCGGCGTCGATCACCTACCTCACGGAGCAACGAGTTCCATGGCTGAAGAGACCAACGCGCCTGCGGCCCCGGCCGCTGCGGCCCCCGCGACGGGCGACACCGCCGCCGCTGCGCGCAAGAAGGGCAAGAAGGGCAAGAAGAGCATCCTCAATGGCGTGGTCCACATCCAGTCCACGTTCAACAACACCATCATCACGATCACGGACGTGTCCGGGAACGTGATCTCCTGGTCCTCCGCTGGCGCCCGCGGCTTCCGCGGCAGCCGCAAGTCGACGCCGTTCGCCGCCCAGGTGGCCGCCGGTGACGCCGCGGCCAAGGCCATGGAGCACGGCTTGAAGAACGTGACGGTGCTGGTGAAGGGTCCTGGCGCGGGCCGTGAGTCCGCCCTGCGTGCGCTCGCCGCCGCCGGCCTGAAGATCGCGCTCATCCGCGACGTGACGCCCATCCCGCACAACGGCTGCCGTCAGCCCAAGCGCCGCCGCGTCTAGTTCCATCCCGGGCCGCTCTCCTGAAGGGGAGCGGTCCAGACCACCTCTACACGGAGAAGCATCGTGGCCCGTTATACCGCCTCCGCCTGCCGTATCTGCCGGCGTGAGAACCTGAAGATGTATCTGAAGGGTGACCGCTGCTACACGGACAAGTGTGCCATCGAGCGGCGTCCCTATCCCCCCGGTCAGCACGGCCAGGGCCGCGTGAAGTTCTCCGGCTACGGCGTGCAGCTGCGCGAGAAGCAGAAGGTCAAGCGCATGTACGGCCTGCTGGAGAGCCAGTTCCGCGGCTACTACCACCGCGCCTCCGCCGCCAAGGGCAAGACCGGTGAGAACCTCCTGCAGCAGCTGGAGCTCCGCCTGGACAACGTGGTGTTCCGCATGGGCTTCGCGGACACCCGCGCCGAGGCCCGCCAGCTGGTGCGTCACGGCCACTTCACGATCAACGGCAAGCGGGTCAACATCCCGTCCTTCGCCGTGAAGCCGGGCACCACCATCGAGGTGGCCGAGAAGAGCCGGAAGATCCTCCGCATCTCCGAGGCGCTGGAGACGGTGGATCGCCGCGGCGTGCCGCAGTGGATCGACCTGGACAAGAAGGGCTTCAAGGCCACGGTGCGCACCGCGCCGAACCGCGAGGACCTGACCATGCCGATCCAGGAGCAGCTGATCGTCGAGCTGTACTCGAAGTAATCGGCCTGGCTCGCCTCTCCCGGGCGAGACCTACCGCTGGAGCTGTCGTACGCGCCCTGGCCTCACCGCCGGGGCGTCGTGCTTCTACCGCAGGCCCCTCCGTGCAGCCCCGGGGCCGGCCGTTATTCAAAGCAACCCCGCGTGGCCATCCTCCCACCACCCCGGTGGGTAAGTCGGTGGTGGCGCACGTTCCCAGGAGCAGAAGACCATGGCTGACTCTTTCCTCGCGAAGAACTGGCGTGACCTCATCAAGCCCCGCCGGCTCGAGGTCGATCAGGACTCCCTCACCCCTACCTACGCCAAGTTCGTGGCCGAGCCGCTCGAGCGCGGTTTTGGCACCACGCTGGGCAACTCGCTGCGCCGCGTCCTGCTGTCGTCCCTGCAGGGTGCCGCCATCACCACGGTGAAGATCGAGGGCGTGGACCACGAGTTCACCACCATCTCCGAGGTGGCGGAGGACGTCACGGACATCGTGCTGAACCTGAAGGAGGTCCTCCTCCGGATGCACACGAATGAGCCGAAGACGATCCGCATCGAGGCCGAGGGCCCCAAGGAGATCAAGGCCGGTGACATCATCACCGACCAGGACGTGGAGATCCTCAACCCGGGTCACCACATCTGCACCGTCTCCGAGGGTGGCAAGGTCCGCATGGAGCTGACGTGCCGCCGCGGCCGCGGCTACGTGCCGGCCATGGCCAACAAGGTGGCGGGCTCGCCCATTGGCACCATCCCCATCGACTCGCTGTTCTCGCCCATCCGCAAGGTGAACTACCAGGTGACCAACGCCCGCGTCGGCCAGGTCACCGACTACGACAAGCTCGCCCTCGAGGTGTGGACGGACGGCTCCGTCACGCCCCAGGACGCCGTCGCCTACGCGGCCAAGATCATCAAGGAGCAGCTCACCGTCTTCGTCAACTTCGACGAGACCGAGGAGCCCGTGGCGGTCGAGGCCCCGAAGGAGGAGGCCAAGCTCAACGAGAACCTCTTCCGCTCGGTGGACGAGTTGGAGCTCTCCGTGCGCTCGGCCAACTGCCTGCAGCAGGCCAACATCAAGACCATCGGCGACCTGGTGCAGCGCACCGAGGCCGAGATGCTCAAGACCAAGAACTTCGGCCGCAAGTCCTTGAAGGAGATCAAGGAGATCCTCGCGGAGATGGGCCTGTCGCTCGGCATGAAGCTGGAGAACTGGCCCCCGAAGACCCCGCCCGCGCCCGCTCCGGGTGCGGCTGCTGCTGCTGCGGCCGCCGCCGCGGCGACGGCGGGTGGCGTGGTGCCCCCCGGCGCTCCCAAGGCCTAGTAGACTCCCGCAGCACCTCGTCCCTCGGGGCGGCATGGCCGCATACCCCGAGGGAGGAGGGGGCCCTCCCAGGCCCAACACAGCAACGGTGGAGCCCGTGCCGGTTCCATCCTTCCCACCCGGTACCTCGTACGGCCGGAGTGGTGGGCCCCGAAAGGGCCCGAGGTCAGCACCATGCGTCACAAGGTAGGCCAGAGGAAGCTCCACCGCACCACGAGCCACCGGCTCGCGATGCTCCACAACATGGTCACCTCGCTGCTCGAGCACGAGGCCATCCGCACCACGCTGCCCAAGGCCAAGGAGGCCCGGGCGATCGCCGAGCGCATCATCACCCTCGGCAAGCGCGGTGGCCTGGCCAACGTGCGCCTCGCGGAGCGGACGGTTCGCAACCGCGTCATCCTCCAGAAGGTGTTCAGCGAGTACAAGGACCGTTACGCCAACCGCCCGGGCGGGTACACCCGCATCGTGCGCCTCGGATTCCGTCGCGGTGACGGCGCCGAGATGGCCCTGCTGGAGCTGGTGGATCGTCCCGCCAAGGCCGCTCCGGTCGACACCGAGGCTGGCGCCACGGAGACCAAGGCGGAGTAGTCGGCCGTCTCAAAGGCAGTGCACGGGAGCGTCCTTCCCTCCGGGGAAGGGCGCTCTCGCGCTTTCGGGAGTCCGCTGTGCGGGGAAGGGAAGGGCGGAGGGCTCCGGGTGCCCTCGACGCCCGCTCCGGGTTACTGCGCGTCCGTGAGGTTCTTGCCGTTCTCGAGCAGCACTGCGTCGCCGTCGTCGGTCCGCATCTCGACGCCGACGATCTTGATGTCCGAGGGCGCCGCCTGGCCGCTCGCGTTCAGCAGCTGCTTGGGCGTGATGGTGATGTCCTTGCCCGGCTCCACGCGCGGAACGAAGGCATTCCACTCCACCCGCCGGCTGTCCGTGACGACGATGTGGACCTTCTCCCAGGCGTCCTCGCTCTTGTTCATGATCGTCAGCGAGGCCCGGCTGGTGACGGGCACCAGCTTCGCGCCGAAGTCTCCCGTCTGCTTCACGTTGCCTCGGGCACAGGTGATGCCGAACGTGCTGACGGACAGGAACACCCAGCCCGCCACGATGAAGGCCTTGTACTTGAAGAAGCTGTCCTGCTCGCGGAACTCCTCCACCTTCTCCTTCACGATGGAGAGGGCGTTGAGGGCCACGTTGGCGGACTCGGCCTTCAGCTTCTGGCTGAGCGGACCCTGCTGCTCCTTGGGCAGGGGCGCCGTACGCGCGGCGCTCATCACGCGCGGATTGTTCGTCTGCGAGACGCGGGGCATGCTCGTCGACGACGGCGTCCCGCGCGGCTGCTGGGGCTGTTTGGCACCTTCACTCATCGAGTCCCCAGTGTAGAGGGTCCGGGCTCCCGCTGGCTACCAGGCCCTAGGGACTCTTCAGCTGCTGCAGCGCCCTCGACGCCACCGCGTTCTCCGGCTGGGCCTCCAGCACCTTGCGCAGCCAGCGCTCCGCCTTCCCGGCCGCCTCCCTCCGCTCCTCCGGCTTCGAGGACTGCTTCGCCTGCTCGGTGAAGAGGATGCCCAGCCGCAGCGTGAACTCCACGTTGTCCGGATCCTTGTCCACCACGTGCAGCAGTTCCCGCTCGGCGCCCGCCCAGTCGCCCTCCAGCTGACGCACCAGCGCCAGCTTGCCCCTCGGCGCCACCTCGTCCGGCGCCAGGTACGTCAGCACCCGGAAGGCCTCGCCCGCCGCCTTCAGGTTCCTCTGCTCCAGGTAGATGTCCCCCAGCCGGAACCACGCCACGTCCTGCAGCGGGTTGAGCTCCACCGCCTTCTCCAGGTGCGTCCGCGCCGCCTCCGGCCGCTGCCTCCCCAGGTACAGCTCGCCCAGGTAGAAGTGGTTCTTGCCATCCTCCGGCGCCAGCTCGATGGCCCGCTTGAACTCCTCCACCGCCCGGCCCGCGTCGTCCAGCCGCTGCCACGCCAGCCCCATCAGCGCGTGCACCACCGCCACGTCCGGGTAGTCCCGCAGCACCTCCTCGAACGCCACGATCGCCGGGTGCGGCGCGTCCAGCTCCCTCAGGTAGCGCAGGCCCTCCTCCAGCTTGGGCTCGGCCGCCTTCGGGAAGCGCGCGAACGGATCCGCGATCTGATCCATCAGCGCCCGCGCCGTGGCCACCTCCGAGGGGCTCGGGCTCATCCGCACCAGCGCTCCCAGTGCCGCCACCGCCCCCGCCGCGTCCCCCGTCCGGTGCAGCGCCTTCGCCAGCGGCAGGCGGATGCCCGCGCGCTCCGGGGCCAGCTCGGCCGCGCGCCGCAGCGGACCCACCGCCTCCGCGTACTGCTCGGACTCCAGCCGGGCCAGCCCCAGCCGGTAGTGCAGCTCGGGCTCGTCCGGCTTCAGCTCCACGGCCCGCTCGAAGGCCGCCACCGCCGGCCCCCCCGCGTCCGACGCCCGCGAGAAGTACGCCAGCCCCAGCATGTAGTGGTTCACCGCCCGCTCCGCCTGCGCGTTGCGGCGTTGCAGCTCGGCGATCCACGCGTCCGTGTGGCCCGCCTTCACCTGGGCCTCCGTCAGCATCCGCGCCAGCTCCAGGTCCTCCGGCGCCCGGGCGGACTCGGCCTCCAGCAGCGGCAGGGCCCGCTCGGGCTGCTTCTTCGTCAGGTACTCGCGGGCCTGCGCTCGCGCGTCCAGGGGGCGCTCGGCCGCGCCGCCATGGCGGCAGCCGGTGACCAGGCCCAGTCCGAGCACGGCCACACCCGCCCAGGTGCGCAGCCGGCGAACATCAAGACGGGAATCGGGGGAGGGAAGGCGCACGGGGAGACGGTCTCCTCAGGAGGCGTTGCGGCGGGACGGCGCGTTCCCCTCGACTCCGGCGGCGGCGGTGGCCCTGTCGGGATCGCCTCCCTTGCCGCCCAGCTCGAGGCTCTGCTGGATGATGACGTCGCGCACCGCCCGGGCCAGCCCCTCGCGGTCATCCTCGTCGAAGCCCGTGGTGTCGATGGGCTTGCCAATCTTCACGTACACGGGGCCCGGCTTGATGTTCCACGAGTTCTTCGGCATCACCGAGCCCGAGCCCTCGATGGTGATGGGCACCACCGGCACCCGGCTCTTGAGCGCCAGCGCGAAGGGGCCCTTCTTGAAGGGCAGCACGCTGCCGTCGTCCGAGCGCGTGCCCTCGGGGTAGAGGAACACGCTCGTGCCGGCGCGGATCTTCGCCGCCGCGGCGTCCAGCGAGGCGATGGCCTTGTCGCGCCGGCTCCGGTTCACGAAGATGTGCCCCGCGAACCACAGGTACCAGCCGATCAGCGGCACGTACTTGAGCTGGTGCTTGGCCACGTACCGGAAGTTCACCGGCACCGTCACGAAGTGGATGGGGATGTCCAGCGTGGACTGGTGGTTGGACACGTAGATGGTGGGCCGCTTCGGGTCCACGTTCTCCTGGCCCGTCACCACCACCTTCGCCCCTCCCGCCGCGATGAGGATGGGCGACCACAGCCGGCGCGCCACCCACACCGTGGCCCCCGGGTTCAGGGTGACCAGCGCCACCACCACGGTCATGGGAAAGAAGATGGCGGTGGCGACCACCGCGACCACCATGCACAACAAGTTGCGGAGCATCCTGGAAACCCTCGTCAGCGTCCTACGGGCAGCCCACCACGGCGCGCCGCCCGGTGTCCCGCCAAAAACGCCCGAACAGCGGGGCCGCCCACACCTCTTCCAAGGTGCCAGCGACCGCCCGCACGCTCGCGCGCCCGGCGATGGGAGGGGGTGGGACGGGTGGAGACATGAAGGCCCGTATCTAGCATGCCACCTTGGTTCTGGTGTGCGCCGCCCGGTGGGGGTACAAGCGCGGTGCTTTGGCCAAGAAGAAGTTCATCGCGATCGCGGGCAACATCGGAGCCGGAAAGACGGAGCTCACGTCCTTCCTCTGCCGGAAGTACGGCCTCACCCCCTTCTTCGAGCCCAACGAGGAGAACCCCTACCTCGCTGACTTCTACAAGGACATGAAGACCTGGGCCTTCCGCTCCCAGCTCTTCTTCCTCACCGCCAAGTTCCGCCTCCAGCGCGAGCTCGAGCGCTCGCCCGGCACCGCCCTCCAGGACCGGACCCTCTACGAGGACGCGGAGATCTTCGCCAAGAATCTCCACCGCCAGCGCTACATCGACAAGCGCGACTGGCAGATGTACTGCAGCCTCTACGAGACCTTCGCCCAGACGCTCACCCCGCCGGATCTGATGATCTACCTGCGCTGCCCGGTGAAGACGCTGCGCCAGCGCATCCGCCTGCGCGGCCGGGAGATGGAGCAGGACATCCCCACCGCCTACCTCAACCGCTTGAACGCCCTGTACGAGGAATGGTTCAGTGGTTACAAGATGTCCCCCGTCCTCGTTCTCCCGACGGATAAGCTGGACTATCTGACGAACCTGGTGGACCGCGTGGACCTCTTCCGACAGATCGAGAAGCACCTGTGATGGAGGTCTATCTCGTCGCCATCTCGCGCGCCTCGCCCGTCCCGATCGACGAGCTGCGCGGCGCCTTCGAGTCCGAGGAGATGGGCTTCACCACCGCCCCCGACGGCCACGGCTTCACCGTGGAGGCCGAGGAGTCCCGGGTGGAGATCGTCTTCGAGCAGCGGTCCGCTCCCGCCGAATGGACCCCGGACATGTTCTCCGGCAGCGAGCCCGCCCTGGAGGCGCTCACCCGCGCCCAGGCCTTCTACCGCTTCGCCTTCGAGACCAGCTCCACCCAGCCCACCGTGCCCGTCTTCGTGGCCCTCATGTGCGCCCGCATCGTCCTGGCCCACGTGGAGGGGGTGCTCGTGGACATCACCTCGTCCAAGGTCCACGAGTCCGAGGACGTGGCCGAGATCACCGAGCTGGACTTCGACATCCGCGACCACGTCAACCTCCACGCCGTGGAGGTGATCGAGGGGGAAACCCCCCTGTGGGTGCACTCGCACGGCATGGAGAAGTTCGGCGCGAGGGACTTGGAGATCTTCCACCTGGGCGAGCAGGACCTGCTGCCCGCCGAGGCCTTCCTCCACGAGCTGTGCACCGACCTGGCGTTCGGCCAGGGGCCTCCGCTGCGCAAGGAGATGGGGACCAGCGAGGGGCAGACCTTCATGATGGTGCCCTCGGAGGAGGCGCGCACCAACCTGCTCGGCGTCCCCCTGGAGGCCTTCGAGGGCCATGAGGGGCTCTTCCTCACCGTGGTGTCGCCCCAGGGCCGGCACAACACCGCGGAGCTGCTGCGCCCCTTCCGCGAGCGCTTCGCCCAGGAGCCCACCGCGCAGACCGAGTCCATGCACCAGGAGGCCCAGGCCCACCTGCCCGCCTTCAAGGCCCGCTTCCTGCGCCGCGGCCTCATGGAGCCGCTCACCTTCGTCGTGCGCGCCCCCTTCGAGACCCACCCCGAGGGCAACTCCGTCACCGAGCAACTCTGGTCCGAGGTGCTCTCCTGGGAGGAGGGCATCATCGTCGGCCGGCTCGTGGACGGCGCCGTCCACACCACCGAGTGGCGCAAGGGCGCCCAGGTGGAGATCGCCGAGGCCGATGTGAACGCGATCGCCCTCAGCCGCGAGGGACGTACCCTGGAAGAGGACGAGGTCCGCGCGCTCCTCAACGCCGAGCGCCCGATGTGAGCAGGGCGGTGGTACCATCCGCCGCCGCCCGCCATGCCCGCCCTGCTGCTCCTCTCCGGCCCCTCCGCCGGCCTGCGTTTCGAGATCCAGGCCGAGGCGACGATCGGCCGCAGCCCCTCGTGTGAGATTCCCCTCCCCGAGGACGACCACGTGTCCCGCCGCCATGCACGCTTCTTCGTGCAGGAGGGACAGGTGCACCTGGCCGACCTGGGCTCGCGCAATGGCACCTCCGTCAATGGCGAGCGCGTCTCCGGCGAGGTGCTGCTCCACCCCGGAGACCGCGTCCAGGTGGGCAAGACGACCGTGCTCGTCGAGCCGCTCGGCGCCGCCTCGCTCGCCGGCACCGTCCCCGAGGGCACCAGCCTCCTGCACGTCGAGGAGGTGCTGCCCCACGTCGGCACCGAGGCCGCCCTGTACTCGGCGGGCGCGGCGCTGCTGGGGGCCACCAGCGAGGCCATGGTGCTGCGGCGCATCGCCGAGGCCTCCCTCCATGCGCTGCATGCCGACGCGGCCGCGGCCCTCCTCGGCGACACCCAGGGGCTGCTCACCGCCGCCGTGGTGGGCAAGCCCTCCGTGGAGGTGCCCCGTGACATGGCTCGCGCCACCCTGGAGCACTCCGAGCAGGGCCGCGCCGCTGGCGTCCTGTGCTCGCCGCTCGTGGCCTCGGGCGGGCTGCCCTTCGGCGTGCTCTACCTGGAGCGCTCGGAGCCGGACTTCTCCGATGCCGACGCGCGGCTCGCCGCCATGCTCGGGCGGCTCGGGGGCGAGGCCTACGCCGCCGTGCGCTCTCGCGCGGGCACCCAGACCTGGCAGTTGGTTCGCGTGGACATGGCCGGCAACTCGCGCCCCTTCCGCAAGGTGGTGGAGCAGGCCCGCCGCGCCGCCGCCAGCGCCGCCCCCGTGGTGCTCTTCGGCCCGCCTGGCGCCGGCAAGTCCCTCTGCGCCAGCTACATCCACGCGCGCTCGCCCCGCGCCCTCGGGCCGCTCGTCCGCGTGGACTGCCGCGACCCCGCCTCCTCCCTGGAGGAGGTGCTCCTCGGGCGCTCCAGCGTGCCCGGACAGCCTCCCGTGGCCTCCGCCCTGCTGCGCGCCGATGGCGGCACGCTCCTGCTGCACCACGTGGAGCTGCTCCCGCGCCCCCTCGCCGAGCGGCTCGCCCGGTTGATCGCCCGGAAGACGGCTCCCGCCCTGCAAGGGGGCGAGGAGCCCGTGGACGTCCGCCTCATCGTCACCGCGAATGCCTCGCTCCAGGCGCTCGTCCTGAAGGGCGAGGTGGATGCCTCGTTCCTCCGGCAGCTCGCCGGACTCGAGCTGGCCGTTCCTCCGTTGCGCGAGCGGCGCGCCGACATCCCCATCCTCTTCGAGCTCTTCGCCGCCCGCGGTGCCCGTGCCATCCGCATGGAGCCGCCCGTGCTCGACCCCGACGCACGCCAGCTCCTCCGGGACTACGAGTGGCCCCACAACGTTCGCGAGCTGGAGCTGCTCGCGGAACGGCTCGCGCTGGTGCACGCCGGCACGCAGGTGCACGCGCTGGCGCTGCCTCCGGAGATCCAGGCCGGGAGTGCCTCGCCTCCCCAGCTGACGCTGCAGGAGCGCGTCTCCCGGCTGGAGCGCGATGCCATCGCCGAGGCCCTGCGCACCGCCGGGGGAAAGAAGATCGTCGCCGCGAAGCTGCTCGGCATCAGCCGCCCCACGCTCGACAAGAAGATCGAGGACTACGGCCTCACCGTGTCGCGGCGGCGCGCGTGAGGCTCAGCGCCTCCGGCTCACCAGCACTCCGGAGATGACCAGCAGCGCGCCCAGGGCCTGCATCCACGTGGGCCGCTCGCCTCGCACCAGCCACGCGGTGAGCGCCGCCACCACCGGCGTTCCGCTGTTGTAGATGGCCGTCCGGCTGCTCCCCACCTCCTGCACGCTGCGGCTCCACACCACGTACGCCAGCACCAGCGGGATGAGCGCCGAGTACACCACGCCGAACCACGCCCCCGCGCTGATGCTCTCCACCTTCAGCGCCATCACCGACGGCAGCCCCATCAGCACCACCCCGGGCGCTCCGGTGATCATCGAGAGCGCCGTGATGCGCAGCGCCGACACCTCGGGGCCAATCGTGCGGATGCCCACCGTGTAGAGGGCCCAGCACAGCGAGGCTCCCAGAATCAGGAAGTCTCCCTGGCGCGTCGATGCGTCCAGCTCGGGCCCTCGGGCGCTGACGATCAGCAGCATGCCCGGTATCGCGAGCAGCAGTCCCATCGCCAGCGGCCGGCGGAGCTTGTCCACCCCCAGCGCCGCGCCCAGCAGCGCCGTCACCACCGGCGTGCCCGAGGCGAGCATCCCGCTGTTCGCCGCCGTGGTGTGCGCCAGGCCCATCACGAAGCAGAACTGGTAGAGCGTGTTGCCCACCAGCCCGAGCACCACGAGCTTCAGCAGCGTGGCCCGGGGCAGGGGCTTCCAACCCTCGCGCGCGTGCAGCACCACCGCCATCGCCACCGCCGCCAGCCCGAAGCGCAACGCCATGAAGGCCATCGGCGGGAAGGTGCTCAGCGACTCCTTCACCACCGTGTAGTTGGTGCCCCAAATGATGACGACCAGGACGAGGGCGAGATCCGACAGGGAGAACGCGCGAGGGGCGGCCGGGGAGGGCACGGCGGTGGTGGTGGTGCTCAAGGCGAGGGCGGCATACCGCCAGCCGTGCGTGCTGGCAATGCTCCCGCGCTCCCAGACTCAGCGGCCTCTCCGGAGCAACACGGCGCGTCCGTCCACGTTGAGTACCTGTGCTCCTCCCGCCAGCTCCGCCAGCGGCTCGTCCCACGCCTGACCGGCGCCCAACGCTCCCCGGGAGGCGCCGTGTCTCCGTGCTTGTCCTGCCCTCGGGCCCGTGGCGTATATGCCCCCCATGGAACTGCGTTACTCCGAAGAGGTCCGGCGCGCGAAGGAGCAGGGCGTGCCGCTGGTGGCGTTGGAGACGAGCGTGGTGGCGCAAGGGCTGCCCTACCCGGACAACCTCGGGGCCGCGCGCGCCTGCGAGGAGGCCGTGCGCCGCGCCGGTGCCGTGCCCGCTCCCATCGCCGTGGTGGATGGTCAGGTGTTCATCGGACTCGAGGAGTCCCAGATGCGCCGGCTCGCCGAGGGCCGTGAGCGGCTCTTCAAGCTGGCCTCGCGAGATCTCCCCGTGGCCATCGCCCAGGGCGCCACCGGAGGCACCACCGTGAGCGCCACCTGCGAGCTGGCCGCCGCCGCGGGCATCCGCGTCTTCTCCACCGGTGGCATCGGCGGCGTCCACCGCGGCGTCGCCGAGCACATGGACATCTCCCAGGACATCTGGGCCCTGGCTCGCTTCCCCGTCGCCGTGGTGTGCGCCGGCGCCAAGTCCGTGCTGGATCTCCCCAAGACCCTGGAGGCCCTGGAGACCGCCGCCGTGCCCGTCATCGGCGTGGGCTCCGATGAGCTTCCGTCCTTCTACAGCCGCTCGTCCGGGCTGAAGCTGGAGCACCGGGTCGACGACGCCACCGCGGGCGCACGCATCCTCCGGGCCCGCTTCGACACGCTGGGGCAGGGTGGCGTCCTCTTCACGGTGCCTCCTCCCGAGGAGACCTCGCTGCCTCGCGCCGACGTGGAGCTGCACATCGCCGCGGCCATGGCCGAGGCCGATCGGCAGGGCGTCCGCGGCAAGGCCGTGACCCCCTTCCTGCTCTCCGAGATGGCTCGCCGCACCAGTGGCAAGTCGCTGCGCGCCAACCTCGCGCTCCTCGCCAACAACGCCCGCTTCGCCGGGCAGCTCGCCGTGGCCTACGCCCAGGCTTCACGGGGCTGAGCCGCCGTCCTCGTCCGAGCGCGGGTGGCACACCTCACCGTGCCACGTTTGCGCTCCAGGACGCATGCACCTGGATCGGGCGCAGCGTCACTGCACGTGGGACCCGGCATGGCGGTTGCTTCTGGCCTCGGAGCACGGTGGCTGGCCGGGAGATGGATCCGTCGTACCTGGAGGAGAAGTTTCCGCACGCCGAGCTGTTGCGGCGGGCGCTCTTCCTGGGCGGGCTGCTGGTGGCGCACGCGCACCAAGGCGTGTCCGAGCGGGAGGTGCAGGCGCTCTCGGCGCTGCTCGGCTCGGAGAACGTGGGGGCGCTGCCCTCCGTGGACGCCGCCCGGCGCGAGCTGAAGGACGTGGTGGCGCGGGTGCGGCAGGACGCGCCCCCGCTCGAGCGGGCCCGGCTGCTGCAGCACCTCACGCTGGTGGCGGCGGCGGACGGCGACGTGGCGCAGGCGGAGTTCGTGGAACTCCAGGGGATGGCCGAGGCCCTGGCCGTTCCCCTGTCGCTCGTCGACGAGACGCTGCGCGGAGCGGCCCACCCGCTGGATTGAAGTCATTCACGAGCGCCGTCCTCGCCTGGACCCCGGGAGAGGGCGGCGCGTGAGGTCGCCCCGCGAGGCGGCTCTACTCCTCCCCGCTCCCGCCCTTGCCCTTGCCTTTCCCGTGGCCCTTGCCTTTCCCCTTGCCTTTGCCCTTTCCCCCGCCGCCGGCCCCTTCCTCGCCAACGCTTTGCGTCCCGGACGGAGCAGGCTCTTTGCTCAGGGTGTCGGGCGTCTTCTCGGTGCCCGTGTTGGTTCTGGACGTGCCAATCTCCTTCGGAGCCGGGGCCGGGGCAGGAGACTTCGTCTCGCCGGTGCCCGTGTTGGTTCTGGGCGTGCCAATCTCCTTCTGGGCCAGGAGGACAGGAGACTTCGTCTCGGCGGGGTGAGCGGCCAGGGCGGTACCGGCGATGAATGCGAAGGCGGCGATGAGCTTCTTCATGCGGGGGCTCTCCAGGTTCGGACAGGGACGGGGCGCGACATGCGGCCGTCATCTCGAGCGGGAGCATCCACACCCGGTTGCCGCCGCTCGTGCGCGATCCTGCCACGAGGCCTCGACGTGTTCGAGTGGGCGGCGGACACGTCATGGACACGTCAGGGGCAGTGGGCCACGTGCTCGGGCCCCAGGTGGAGTACCGGCCCCGGGTGTTGATAGACAGGAGCCATGAACCTTCCTTCCCTTCGTGCTGTATCGCTCGTCGCGGTGTCCTTCCTCTTCGCCGCGGGCCTGACGGGCTGCAACGACGAGGTCAGCTCCGATGAGCAGGCCCGCCGTGCGTACCTCGGGCTCGACAAGTCCGTGGAGAAGTCCCTGCAGCTCGGCTTCGCCGGCTTCAACGCCGCCACGAGCGCGAACATCCCCGCCCAGACGGCCAATGGAGACGCCTCGGGAACGCTGACCATCACCGGGCAGGTGGACCAGGGGTCGTCCTCGAACAAGGGCATGCGGCTGCGCGTGGGGATGGCCACGTACTCCGACGGCGAGGTCACCCCGGCCGAGAATGAGAAGCCGGTGGAGATCGCCTACCAGACGGTCACCGATACGACGATGCAGCCGGAGCTGACGCTCTCGCTGCGCAACATCCCCAACGGCACCTTCACCGGGACGCTCGTGGGCACCTTCCAGATGGACGGGGACCTCGAGGGCGAGGTCACCCTGAACCTGACCATGTCCGGGCAGATCGAGGACGACGGGACGGGCAAGGTGCGGCGCAAGGCGGGGAGCACCACCATCACCGGGACCGCGAAGTCCGGCGGTGATGGCGAGTACCAGGTGAACGTCACGCTGTGAGTTGACGGGCTCGGAGCCGCCCACTCGAGAGCGCGGCTCCGCTTCGTCAGCGTTTCATTCCACTCCTCATGCCAGTCTTGCTTTCCGGCAGGAGTGCGGAATGAGCGTTCTTCGCGTTGTCTCGCGAGCCTGCGTGACCGCCATCTTGGAGCGGTACCTGGCCTCGCTCGAGGCGCCGCGTGCGAGGGAGACGCAGTTGCAGGGCCTCGGTGGCAATGCGCCGGGGTTGAAGGCGGATGGACGGACCGCGGGGGGCTGGCGGTTTTCCTCCTGGTGCTCCTGGCGGCCCTCGGCGCTCATGCGGCACCGCCCTCCTTCACTCTTCCAGGCCGCAAAGAGCAGGCGATCCGAGCCGCTTATGAAGGCGGCGAACGCCCCGCGGGCTTCCAGGGCCAGGTCTACCTGCCGGTGGATTGCCGCTGAGCGAGCGGGAAACATCCGCCGCCCTCGGAGTGCGCGAAGTCGCGAGCGCTTGAGGCGCATCTGTCCGCTGTAGTAGGGCGCAAGGCCATGACCTCGGAACAGGCTCCGGTGCTCGAGTTCCCAGCGTGGCTCTATGGCACCACCGCCGCCATCCTCCGCAAGGCGAGAACCGAGGGCCGTTGGTGGGCCCGGGAGTACCTCGAGACGGGTGCCTTTCCCCAGCCCCGGCGGATGCGGCCGGTGTCACCCGGGGAGGTGTTGGTGATGCACGCGGGGGCCGAGGATTTCGACTGGGCCCACCCGCGCTGGCGGGTGCACCTGTTCGCCGAGGTCTCCACCCACCTGGACGAAGGCGTCCAAAAGGAGAAGCGCCAGCGCATGGAGGGAGTCTTTGAGTCCTTCTGCCTGAACACCCCTTGGGGGGCGCTCCACCATGCCGTGTCGCCGCCACCGCCGTGGAGTGCTGCGCGCATGGCGAATCGGCTCGCCTCGCTGCTGCGCTTCTGGGAGGTACTCCAGGCGCCTCGCTACGCCTTGTGGTCCGGCAAGAAGTACACGCTGGAAGAGCTCATGGAGGACCTCTGGCGCAAGACGCTGGAGGCCTGGTGCCCTGGAGGTCCCCTTGCTGTCCGCGAGCACCTTGCCCTCACCGTGGAGCGTATGGCTCACGCCACCCGGGAAGAGTGCCAGGAGGCCGTGCTCCGGTTGATTCCTGTCCTCGTGGAGGGAGACAACGACTTGAAGCACCCCGAGGTGCTCCGCGACCCGGGCTTCTTGCGCGAGCGCCTCCGCGCGCTTCCGCCGGAGAAGTTCGAGGACGTCTCCAGCGCCGAGAAGTACTCGGTGGCCGCGCAGTTATCCGCCTGGGACAGGGCGTTGGAACAGGCTCGACGCTCCACCGAGTAGCACCGTTGCCTGGGGAGACGCTCAGAAGCTGACGCCCTCGGTGGCGGGGGAGGGGACGGTGAGGGAGAGCCGCTGCGTGGCGGCCTCCTTCCCGTAGAAGGACTGGTAGAGGTACAGGTCCGCCAGCACCTGCTTCACGTACCCGCGCGTCTCGCGGAACGGAATCTCCTCGACGAACAGATCCAGGGGCAGGGCGCCCTTCTCCTTCACCCACTTCACCGCCGCGTCCGGGCCCGCGTTGTACGCCGCCGCCGCGAGCGCCGGATGCGAGAAGCGCTTCATCAGCTGCGACAGGTACCACGACCCGTACCGGATGCTCAGCGACGGCGAGAACAGCTCCGCGGGCGCCGGCTCCGGCTCCGAGAGCTTCTTGGCAATCGCCCGCGCCGTCGGCGGAATCACCTGCATCAGCCCCCGTGCATCCGCGGCGCTCGCCACCTCGGGGCGGAACGCGCTCTCCCGCCGCATGATGGCCCACACGAGAAACGGGCTCACCTGGTAGCGCGTGGCCTCGCTCTCCACCGCGTTGGCGAAGGCGCGCGGATAGAAGGCCGCGAGCGCCTCGGGCACCCGCGCCCCGAAGGCCCGGCCCCACAGGTGTCTCGCCGCCACCGCGTGTGCATGTCCGTACTCACCCAGCCGCAGCAGCGCGTGCGCGAACGTCAGCGCCTGCTCCTGGTTGCGGATGCGCGAGGAGCGCGCCTGCACCTCCTCGGCCGCGTCGCTGAACAGTCCCGCTCCCGTCAGCGCCACCGCCAGCTTCAACTCCGGCGGTACCTCACCCGACTCCAGCTGCTTGGGCGCCTCGGGGAAGCCCGCGGGCGGCTGTCGGCCCAGCTCCCGCAGCCGCTCCGAGGCCAGCAGCGCGTAGTACGAGTTGGGCGCGGTGGTGATGACGGCCTCGTACGCGGGCCCGGTGACGTCCGCCTTGGCGCCCTCCAGCTCATGGCTGCGCGCCGACCAGTAGCGCGCCTGCGGCACCAGGCTGCTGCGCGAGAACGTGTCCACCAGCGTGTCCAGCACCTCGCGCGCCTTGCCGTACTGCTCCAGCCGGATGTGCGCCAGCGCCCGGTACCACAGCGCCTCGTCCCGCTTGCGCGAGCCCGCGTGCCGCTGGTCGAACGCCGTGAAGGACTTCACCGCCTCCTCGAAGCGACCGGCCTGCAAGTCCAGCCAGCCCACGTAGAAGCCCGCGTCGTCGGCCACGCCCTCCCTGGGCCACGTCTTCTCCACCGCGGCCATCAGCTCGCGGGCCTTCGCGTTGTCGTCGCTCTTGAGCGCGCGGCGCGCGGTGACATAGGCGGCCTCGGCGGCCACCGGGGGAGGCCCCTGCCGCGCCACGGCCAGCGCCTGCTCCGCCTCCTCGCGCTTGCCCGTGGCGTACAGCGCCTGCGCCCGCACCAGCGCCACCTGCGCCTTGTCCTGCTTCGTGCGCGCCAGCTTCGCCGCCTCGGCCTTCTCCAGCTCCGCCAGCGTGCGCTTCGCCTCGTTGGCGTCCAGCAGCCCACGCGCCCGCTGCAGGTGCTCGGCGAGCGTCAGCTTCAGCGGCGGCTTCTGCGCCTCGAGCTTCGCCAGCGCCTCGTCCCCGTACGGGTGCGCGGGGTAGCGCAGCGCCACCGTCTTCAAATCCGCCTTCTCGCCCGCGGCATCGCCCGCCGCCTTCCGCGCCTGGGCCCGCTGGTAGAGCAGCTCCGCCGACGGCTCCTCGGTGGCGGCGAGCTCCAGCGCCGGAGCGGCCTCCTTCGCCTTGCCCGCGGCCAGCAGTGACTCGCCCAGCCGGGCCCGCGCTCGGGACAGCAGGGCCGGCGGCCCCTTGTCCACGGCCCGCTGGAAGGCCTCCGCGGCCGCCGCCGCGTCTCCCGCGTAGAAGTGCGCCTGGCCCTGGTAGTACGCCAGGTAGGGCTGGAGCGGCTCGGACACGGCCGCGCCCGTCAGCAGGGTGCGCGCCTCCGCCACGTCTCCCTCGGAGAGGGCGAGCGTCCCGGCGAGCAGGGCGAGGCGGCCCTCGTCGGCGCACTTGGTGCTCCTACAACCTTCCAGGTCCTGTCGGGCCAGGGTGCGCGCCTCGGCGCGGTGCAGCCGGACGGCCTCCAGCGTCGCCGGGGACTGTGCCCACGCCCCCGTACCCACCACCACCGTGAGGAGCCCCGCTCCCGTCCAGCGCCGCATGTGCATCTCCTTTTTCGCTCCCTTCGAGAAAGCGAAGGGGCGGAGAACCTCGGGCCTTGCGCACTCATTCCCACCCTACATCCACTCACCAGGACAGAAAGCGCTTGCTCAGGGTGCGGTTTGACAGCCGGGCCGACAAGCCCTAGATCGGCCACCGCGACGACAGGACCAGCTGTTCGGCAGCTGTCAATTCATTCGCTGCCGGTATTCGTGAAATGAGTGTTACTGCTCTTGAACGGTCCTGGCCCGTTGCGTCAAAAGGGGGCGCTTCCTAGGTTGTGCGGCCGTTTCATCCGCATGACCTGGAAGGTTGCCGAAGTAGGTGACCGCGCGTTCCGGGCCGATGTTGGCTCCATGCGTTCGGGGGGGAAACAGCTGTAGAGGGAGGGCTCCGTTCCATGCTGAAGCCGTGTCCGAGTGATCTGCCGCAGACCATCAACCCCGAGGCTGGCCCGAAGCGGGCCGGTGTCGAGACGCACCGCAATCTCAACTGCAACTACTACGACAACTGCCTCGACGAGGCGGTGCGCCGTGGGTGGCAGTCGTTCACCTGCGTGAAGTGCCCGATGAACCAGCAGGTGGCGCCGCCGCAGATGGGCATTGAGGCCTACGCCACGCAGCGCCGCGCTATCTGAGGCGGCAAGCCGTCACGTGCGGATGGGCTCCCGGCGGCTGGCCGGGAGCCCCGCTCAGCGGGTGGCGGCGTAGATGATGACCATCCAGTACTGCCCCGGCCCGTAGGTCCTCGAGTCTCCTCGGACGACCCCCACGCCCACCTGCGTGTTCTTGCGGTCTCCCAGACTCTTGGAGTCCGGAAGCAGGGAGGGGCTCTCCGCCACATAGAAATCCACCGAGGCGCTCTTCGCGGATTCCAGCGCGGAGAAGACGCGGTCGTGCACCTTGGAGCCGGGCAGTTGCACGCGGGGCTGGTCCAGCTCGAGCGCGCGCCGGGCATGGTCCAGGGCAATCTGTTCCAGCACGGGGTTGCGCTCCAGGGCCGGCAGGCCGCGCGAGGCGCGGTGGGTGGCGAGGGCCTGGTAGGCCTCCTCGCGCGGGTTCTTCGCGGCGGTGGCCGGGGTGACGGTGGAGGAGAAGACCTCGGTGAGCAGGACCTGGTCGCGCCCGTCCACCTTCTGGAAGGTGACGCCGATGCCGGCATGGGTGAACTGGGTGCCGAGCAGGTTGCTGCGGTGGCCGGGGCTGTGCTCGATCCCGAAGTGGGCGGAGAGGGGACCGGAGGCCATGCCGAGGTTCTCGCCGGCGGTGCGGTACTGGGAGCCGGCGGCGGCGAGGCGGCCGCGCAGGTCCGCGCCATCCGGGGCCACGTGGGCGAAGAAGCCCTCGCGCGCCATGCGCTCGCTGTAGGCCTGGGCCACGCCGTTGAGGGTGTCGTCGAGGACGAGCGGCTGCACGCCATGGGCGCGGCGCAGGGCGTTGATGCGGGCGAGCACGGCCTCGCGGGCGTCCTCCACGGTGGTAGGCTCGACGATGCGCTCGCGCTTGCCGCGCGCCTGGGAGGCGCCCACGTCCACGAGGAAGAGCGAGGCGACCTCGGGCCCGCGCTCGCCGCGGCCGATGAGCTCCACGGTGTAGCGGCCGTCGGTGGGGAAGAGGAGGCGGGTGCAGAAGGAGGGGCCGGACTCGCGGGTGAGGGGAGGGCGCTCCACGCGGCCATCGGGGAGGGTGACGTAGACCTCGGACCAGCGCAGGGGCGGCTCGAGCTGGCCGCAGAGGCTCTGGCCGGTGCCGGGTTTCTCGAAGGTGCGGGGGAAGCGCTGGAGGGAGGCCTTGCGCTCGGCGAGCAGCACGACGATGGCGGCGCGCTCGCCGTCCACCGCGGCGCCCACGCCCACGTGGGAGGCGGGCTCCTGGTTGAGGTCCTTGCGGTCGAGCAGGGTGCCCACGGCGTGCTCGCGCACGGAGGCGCGGACGACATAGGAGCGGGGGCTGGGGTCGGCGCCCCCGGCGTCGCTGACGGCCTCGGTGAGGGCGAGCAGCTCCACGGCGCCGGAGGGGCTGTCATCGAGCGCCTCGCGGGCGAGCCGGCGCGCGGCCTGGGTGAGGGAGGGATCGGCCTGGGGGACACGCCGGCCCACGCGCTCGAACTCCTGGAAGACGTGGCGCGAAGCCTGCTGCTCCATGGCGGTGGGCGAGGGAGAAGCGGCCAGGAGGAGGCTGAGGGCGAGGGCGAGCATCGCTAGTCGAGGCGGAAGACGAGGGCGGACACGGCACCGGCGCCGAGCCGGGAGTTGAGCTGCTCGATCAGCGAGGCCTGTTGGCGGGACAGGGTGTGGGCCCACTCGGCGCTGGCCACGGTGACCACGAGGGTGCCTCCTTCGAGGGAGTGGGGCCGGGAGTGCTTGGAGATGTGGGGCCCCACCGAGGCGTTCCAAACCGGGGCGAGGGCCCGTCCCTTCCCGGACTGCTCGGCCAGACGGGCGAGGACGCGGGGGAGGAGCTGGTCGAGGGTCTGCGGATCGCGCCGGGCCATGGGAGGCCAATCATCGGCCGGGGGGCGGGGGGATGCCAACGGGGGAATGCAGGGCACGGGTGTCGGCCGGGTGGTGCTTGCCGCCCCGCCTGCCTTACGGGTGTGCCGGGTCGAGGAACCGGCGCCACCAGCGGCGCCACTCGTCTTCCTCGGAGGCCTTGCCCTGCCTTCGGAGGTGGTTCCAGGGAAATGGCTCCAGCCATGGCTCCAGCACCCGTGCGAGCTCGTGGTAGGCGGGGAGGGGTTGCCCCTGCTCCAGGTCTCCTGCTTCGGGCTCTGGCCCCAGGGTGACGACAACACGCTCGTCGTCCAGGGGCCGCACCTCGGTGGCGGGGGACTGGAGCCGGGCGCGAAGAACTTCGGCCCCGCCCAGCTCACCCAGCACGGGTTGGCCGAGGAAGTTCATCCAGTGGACGCCGTCCACCCGGGTTCCTGGCTGACTGTGAATGTTGGCGTCGCGAAGGTCGAAACCGGGATGACGGAAGATGAAGGGGCGCAGGACCTCGAGGCGGGGCAGACCTGTCGTCGCGATGTCGAGTGCGAGCCCCGTGTGCCCGGAGGCGAAGGGGAGCCGGGAGGCCATGTCGAGGGCGAGCTCACGCACGAAGTGGGCACCTCTCTCCTCGAGGTACTCGGTGGGCAGCGTGGCAAGGAGAACACTGGCCCTGATGGGGGAGGCTTCGCGCCAGGGAATCCGCGCGTGGTAGGTGAAGGAGTAGCCGCTGTCCTGCTCGCCGTAGATGCCGAAGTAGGGATCCGCGCCGTCCTTCAGTGGGGAGAAGGCCTCGTCGCGCGTGGAGTCATCGGCATATCGGCGCTCCTGGGGATGGAGGGTGGCCCGAATGAGCTCCCATCCCCGCTCGCCGAGCTTCGACGGCTCCCAATCGCAGCACGTGTACTCGAACAAGGCGCTGGGGCGCCCCTCCACGGCTCGCAGATAACTGTCGAGGGCATGCGATACCCCCGCGGCGATGTCGAAGTTGTCGCGAGGGACGAAGAAGACGATGCGCACGATGTCTCGTGCGATGAGGCGGTCCCACGCATGCTCGACGGTCCCTGACTCGGGAGTCCATGACGTGTAGGGGATGGGTCCCGGGATTCGAACGCGCGGGTAGGTCGAAGTCATCGGCTCACCGCGAGAGCGAGCAGGTGCCGCACAGGTCGCCGGGCTCGCGCCCGGGGCAAGTCAGAGTGAAGAGAGGACACCGCACACTCCAGGTCATGTCGCGACGACGCGTGCCGGAGTTACACGAGGATGCGGCTTCCTTCGAGTCTGTGGGCCCGGGTGGGTCTACTGGGGGGGAACAGGGCGGCGTTGTCGTGGGTGGAGGGGTGTTCAGGCGTGCAACCTCGCGGAATCCGGGCCAGGCACGGAACTGGCTAAGAGGAAGGCGCGACCTCCGCTTGACAGGCCCAAGGGGAGCCGCTTCCCTCGCCCTGACTGGAGCCGCCGATGAACCCCCCCCTTCGTCTGGCGCTATGCGCCGTCCTCTTGTCGTTCTCGAGTCTCTGGACCGCCTGCGGTGACGCCGGGCCCTTGCCGGAAGCGCCGGTGGACACACCGCGCACGGATGCGTGCCAGGTGGATCAGGACTGCCCGGATCCGGGGCTCTTCTTCTGCGACACGGTGACGTCCACCTGCAAGGCGGCCTGCAAGACGCAGGAGGACTGCACGGCGGCGAAGCGGGGCCAGTACCGGCTCGCGGAGTGCGATGGCAGCGCGCTGGGCTGCCGGTGTGACAGCAACCGGTGCGTGGTGGCGCAGTGCTCGGCGGACGCGGAGTGCGCGGCGGCGGGGCAGGTGTGCCGCAACGGCGGGTGTGGGCCGGCGCCGGAGGCGAGCGCGGTGGCGGCGTGCCGGGTGACGCCGGACTTCGTGGTGGGGAGGGAGGGGACGTTGGCGCGCTTCTCGGTGCTGGCGATGGACGCGGCGGGCCGGGCGGTGGTGGTGCCCTCGGGCGCGGCGTGGACGGCGCTGGACGAGAGCGTGGTGGTGGAGGGCGGAGGCACGGGCGTGGAGTCCGCCTTCGTGCTCTCGGCGGTGACGGAGGGCGCGAGGGAGTCGGTCCAGGCGCGGGTGGGTGGCGCCACGTGCTCGGCGCGCGTGTCGGTGCTGGGGGCGGCGGTGGTGCCGGGGCAGCTGCGCGCGGTGGTGAAGGACGAGCTGACGGGCCGTCCCATCGCGGGGGCGGCGGTGGTGGTGGCGGATGCGGCGGGGGCGGTGACGGCCACGGCCCAGACGGACGCGAGCGGCGTGGTGACGCTGGCGGCCCCGGTGGAGGCGGGGAGCGTCTCCGTGTTCCACGAGGACTTCGGCTACCTCACGGTGGCGCACGAGGGCGCGGCGGGCCCGAGGGACCTGGCGCTGCCGCTGCGGCGCAACCCGACGGACCGGTACGGCGGGTACAAGGGCACCTTCCGGAACATGCCGGTGAGCGCGGACATGCACACGGGGCTGGCGGGGCTGTCGGCGCCGGACGCGGTGACGGACGTGTCGGCGTCGCTGCTGGCGGGACCGGTGCGCGAGGTGGCCTTCACGATGGGCGGCCAGGCGCGCGAGGCGACGCTGCCGGCGGGGGCGTACGTGGTGCTGCCGGGCAGCACGCTGGCGGTGACGGACGTGTCGGCGCAGGGGCTGGCGGGCGTGTGCGGCGCGGCGCCGGAGGGCTCGGCCAGCGCGGAGGAGGCGATGGCGGCGGGGGCGTGCGGCACGCGGACGGCGTGGGCGCTGGGCGGTGACATTCCGCTGAACGCGCTGCCGCTGGTGTCGGGCGGGACGGTGGACGTGGGACAGCTGCTGGCGCAGACGATTCCGCTGCTGCGCACGTTCAGCTCCTCGGTGGTGCGGGACGTGGAGTTCCGGCTGAAGGAGACGCCGCCGGACCCGGACACGGGCGCGCCGGACTATCGGGACCAGGCGCACTTCGTGACGGTGGACCACGACTTCAAGGAGGACCAGCGGATGGGGCTGGGCTTCCAGTTCGCGGTGCGGGTGCCGGCGCTGCCGAGCTACCGGGGGTACATGGACAGCGCGGCGGTGCTGGGCGCGGTGCGGGTGCCGGGGCGGGGCGTGGTGCCGCTGGGCCTGGGCATGGGGGTGAACACGAACCCGGCGGATCTCAACACGGACACGCAGGTGGGCCTGCCGGCACCGGGACTGGTGAGCGTGCGGATGGCGCCCGCGCACCACGGGCTCGAGGGCAGCCCGTACGAGCTGATGATCACCGCCTCGTCCTCGGCGGCCAGCCGCGACGCGACGGCGGGAGCGGCCTCCAGCGCGCTCATCCACCGGACGCTGCGGAAGCTGCCGTTCGATCCGAAGGGAACCACGCCGGTGGTGGTGGCCGGGCCCTTCCTGCCGGTGCCGGAGGGAGCGCGCTACAACTACAACCGGGTGGCGGGGAGAGGACTGGAGGGCCGGCAGCTGCGCTTCCTCGGGGAGCCGGAGCTGCCCGCGGCGACGGTGCTGCGCGCGGTGTTCACGAACCGGGCGGAGCGCCGCTGGGTGGTGCTGATGGACGTGGCGAGGGCCTCGACGGGCGTGCGGCTGCCGTTGCCGCCCGAGGGCTTGGAGGATCGGACGTACTACGGGGACACGGTGGGCTCGCGCTCGCCGATGGGGATGCAGGCGCTGGTGGTGCGCCGGACGGGGACGTCGGCGGGAGCGGCGGTGAACCTGCACGGACTGGTGGAGGCGGATGGGGTGGACCTGGAGCACCTGGGCGAGCTCACGGTGGCCTGGTCGGCGCTGGACCAGGGGCGGCCGCTGGTGACGTGGCTGGAGCCGGAGGAGGACGGCCAGAGCGTGACGAAGGGCTCGAAGGTGAAGGTGCGCGTGCTGGGCTTCCGGGTGGGAAGCGGCCCCCTGGACGAGGGCTCGGTGCGGCTGACGTTCTCGGGAGGCACGGGCTGCGAGGGCTCCACGGTGAACGGGTACGTCGTCGAGGGCCGTGGTGAGGTGGAGTTGCAGTTGCCCACGAGCTGCACGGGAGCGGGGGTGCAGCTCAACGCGACCCTGGTGGACCCGGAGGGAGTGGAACTGAGCCCGCCGGTGACGAGCCAGCGCACCGTGACGATCAACTGATCCCCTCTCTCAACTCTTGAGACCGATATCCCCTCTCCCCTCGGGAGAGGAGCCCCCCGTCGTTCAAAGGGGGGGCAAGCCCCCCGGGGTGAGGGTGCCCGGGCCCCGGGTTGGACCCTGGCGCTGGCTCCCGGGGTTTTCCGGGTGCTACCGTCCTCTCCGGTATGGCGCAGAACGAGACGGTCGTCACAGTCATCTCGAAGATCTCGGAGCGGCCGGTCGATCACGACGCGGCGCTGGTGGTCATCTACGGCCTGGAGCTGGGCCGGAAGTACGACCTCTGCAAGGAGGAGACGCTGATTGGCCGCTCCGCGAAGGCGGAGATCCAGGTGGATCAGGAGTCCATCAGCCGCAACCACGCGTGCATCGCGAACACGAGGCGTGGGGTCTTCATCAAGGACTTGGAGTCGACGAACGGGACGTTCGTGAACGACGAGGCGGTGAAGGGCGAGAAGGCGCTGCACAACGGTGACCTGGTGAAGATCGGGCGGACGATCTTCAAGTTCATCGAGGGGGGGAACATCGAGTCGGCGTACCACGATGAGATCTACCGGCTGACGACGATGGACGGGCTGACGCAGATCTACAACCGGCGCTACTTCGAGGAGGCGTTGGAGCGGGAGGTATCGAGGTCGCGGAGGTACGAGCGGAGCCTGGCGCTGGTGATGTTCGACGTGGACCACTTCAAGCAGGTGAACGATCGGTACGGGCACCTGGCGGGGGACTACGTGTTGAAGCAGCTGGCGTCGGCGCTGAAGACGAAGATCCGGCGGGAGGACGTGTTCGCGAGGTACGGCGGGGAGGAGTTCGGGCTGCTGTTGCCGGAGGTGGACGAGGCGGGGGCGGTGCTGCTGGCGGACAAGGCGCGCAAGCTGGTGGAGAAGCAGCGCTTCGAGTTCGACAGGAACGTGATTCCGGTGACGATCTCGCTGGGGGTGGCGGTGCTGGCGCCGGAGCACCGGGGCCTGGAGGACCTGAAGCGGGCGGCGGACACGAAGCTGTACGAGGCGAAGGCCGCGGGCCGCAACCGCGTGTGCGCGTGAGGCGGCCCTTTGTTGTCTATTAGTCCAGATGGAGTCTCCTCCATAGGACCAATTTTTATCTTGAAGACCAGACTTGCTTGAATTCAAGCCCCCTCAATCCAGATGTCTTCCACAATTCAACGACGTGCTCACTAACAAAAGTGGGACTCACCCTGAGATTCGGGATTTTGAAGAAGTGAACGTCCCGTATGGCGTCTGAGCGGAAGACGTGGCGATTGATTCTCATGATCTGCTTATCGCTGAAGCGGAGTACAGAGGATGCCGCTTCGTCTAATGCATCAATGACACGGGTGGGATTGAAAAGCGAGATGTCTGCTCCATTGCAAGCTATCGGCAACAGCTCGCCGCAATCGCGCATCATCGGTCCGAGCACGTCAGTGGCTCGCGATCTGAACATGAGAGCATGCGACCCAAGCCATGGCGAGTCAGACTCCAAGAGTTTCCGTCCCTCATCCTCTCGGATTATCCGCATGACAATGGGCTTCCAACTTCCCACGCGGGGCAAACCGTTGACTTGGACGTTGATGTTCTCGAAGTCGTCTTGATTGATGGGATGGCAGAATTCATAGCCATCCAGTAAAGATGGTATGTAGACAGATATTTTCTTCTCTTTCATTAGAGTCCTCCCGTCAAGAGCGCTTGCCTAATCGCGCTAAGTACTTCCAGGGCCTGCTCCCGAGTTGTAGCCTGACTCAGCATTCCGTTCACGGCATCGTAGTACGCTTGAGTGTGCACTGTAGAATGGACAGCGGCTCCAGCCGCATTTGCTGAGGCCCGGTTAGCAGGTAGGAACACTCCGTTGGCCGCATCATTGATTCCTATACCAAATCTCTGAAGCACCGCTCGTGCCGGCGCAGCCGAACTGGCAGAACCAGCAACGATGTGATGGGCGGCCGATTGTGTTGGCCGTACGATGCCCGCAGCTTCAAGTGCCGCACCCAATGCTTTCGATGAAGGAGCTACTGCTGAACCAGCAGCTCCAGCGCCTGCCCGAGTCGTCAATGAGAGCGCTGCTCGTGGAGCATTTATAGCAGCTGAAGCGCCGAGGCTTCCTATGATTGAGATTCCCCCGTCAATCATCTCGGCACTATGAGGATCAACACCCGCAGCTTGCATCGCTTTACTGGTCAGCGAGCTTGTCTGTTTCCCTGTGATGAGTTGCTGCAGTCCTGAGGCTGCGACATCCGCCCCATGGATGAACACCGCCCCGCCAGCGACTGCGCCAACGCCGGTCCAAGATGTGGCGACTCCTACGGTTGCACCCGCAGCCGCTTCCGCAAGCCCACCGACGAGCTTGAGTGCCCCCATGGCACGATCCCAACAACAAGCACTACGGCCATCCGGATCCACGAACTTTAGTGGGTTGTTCGCCGCGTATGTGTATGTCGCTAGATTGAACGGGTTGTAGACACCGCCAAGCCCTTCCCCATCAATGTACCCGGTCGCTGCTGGATCTGTGCTTGCCCACAGCCCGACCCGTGGGTCGTAATAGCGCGCGCCAAAGTAATACAACCCAGTCTCTTGATCCAGTTCCTTTCCGCTGAACAGATGTGGCAGTCGCTCGGTATTCGATCGCTGATCGACCCACGGCTCGCCGGACGGGAAATACTGCATGTGCTCATAAAGCTCTCCCTCTGTATCCGTTACATAGCTCGTGCTGCCGATATGATCAGGGTGGTAGAAATATAGGAAATTCGTGTCCGGCATTCCATCGTCCGGCATTTCGCTCGGCACTTGGTAATGCGGGTTCATTTCCACATTGCGGCCGTGATTATGGCCATTCGCCGAGCGATGCTCCCACCACTTGCCTAGCATCACGGAGACCAAGTCATGCTCGTTCGGCCTCACGTGCGCATCACCCGGTGACAGCTTGGATGCAATGCGCGTCGTGCCTACATAGACATGCTTGGTTCCCACTGACCGGTTACGCACGGTCCATTTATCATTTACATAGACGGTTTCGCCCTGTGCTCCGGTCTTGATGATCCGGTTCCCACCATGGTCGTAGACGAAGCGCGTAGTCCGCCCATTATCGGAGAGCGAGCGGACGCGGTCCTCTTCGTCCCACATGATTGTCCGCCGTTGTCCGTTGAGGTCGTCGTCCCACCCGGTCTGATTTCCGTTGTCGTCGTAGAAGAACGTCCGGTCACCGATGTGCGTTGCCGCATGCGGCTTGGCCGATCCATATTCATAGGCCCATGAGTAGGTGGTTTTGTGCTGAACGATGTCCTTGCTATCACCGCGATTTCGGATCCAATGCCGCTGATCCTTGTTCCGGATGTTATGGATATCGTCGTACTGCAGCGTGTATGTGAACTGGTTTTTCTTCCCCGGCGGCTGGAGCCACGTACCGCTCGCGCTGGTCAACCGGTACAGATCATCATAGGAGAAGCTTTGCTCAACCCGTCCGCCGTACTCATTCGGCCTTGTATTCGGAGCGTCGTTGAGCAGACTGGTGACATTGCCGACCTTGTCATAGCCGTACTTGGATCGCTGGAACTCCCCGGCTGCCAGGGTATCAAGCCGACGGCTCCGTGGATCGTAGTCATAGTGCGTGCGGATGCCGTTGCCGGTCTGCATGAACTCCCGCTGCTCGAACCGGTCGTACTCCAGTCTAGCCATATATGGGAACTGCACCCCCAACTTGACACCCTCCACCCCGCGTACCTGTCCGCCCGAGTCATAGGCATAGGTGAGTACCTCTGTATCCGGGTAGAACAGTTGTTGCAGTCGACCCCATGTATCGTACAGATACCGTGTCACGTAAACTTCGGGGCTGTTGGTGCTATTGCCCATGGTATGGCTGTCGATGCTGCGCCGCTCGTAGACAACTTCACCGAGCGCACCGTATCGCCGTTCCTCGAAGCCACTATTGTCGTCTACGCGCACGATACGGCCCACGCGGTTGCCGCCCTGTCCGTAGAGCGAGGTGTCCCCCCAGACATAGGTCACATTGTTGTCCGAGAAGCGCGGATATCGAATTTCTATCAGGTGCGTAAAGTCATACCGGTACTCGATTGCACCACCCTCTCGTCGCAGGTTGGGCGTGATCCGGCGAATGAGATTGCCAGCCGAATCGTAGGCCAGTTCGATATGCCCGCTGTCGGGATGGACCACGTGGGTACGTCGGCCAGCAAGGTCATACTCTGACCGGGTGAGATTGCCTGCTGTATCGATCACGCGCCGGAGTTGTTGCAGCGGATCATACTCGTAGTGAGTGGTGAGCCCCCGTCCATCCAGATACTCAACCCCAGCCCGGATATTTCCTCGCGCATCGCGGTAGGCATCACGGCGATTGTCCTCGGCGTCGGTCGTGGTGGTTAGAGCCCACAAGCCGTCATCCGAGAGCGCTGGCACCAGCGAATAGGATAAAAGCATCCGCGTCTCATCAGGCAGCAGGATCTTGAGCTGGCGGTCAAGCAGGTCATAGGTGGTACGCGTCGGCGGTGCGCTGGTATCCACGGAGTGGCTGAATGCTTGGTTGAGCGCCGCGATCTTGGGCTCCTCGGTGGGATACCACTGCGCCACCACGCGGCCCCATGGGTCAAGGTGTCTGCGACCCGACACGATCATTGCGTCCTGTGCCGGAGCGCTCACCCCGCGATGCAGGGTCGCGTCTTTTTTTGTCTGGATGGAGCGCGCGAGACCATCCACGAAGAGCACTGTCTCGATGGGGTCAGCCACATTGCGGAAGACATCCATGTGCGCGGTAGCCGCGAAGGGCACTGTCGCGTCGGGCTGGTACGTGAACCGGAGGGCGTAGTCGAGCCCTCTCTCTAGTTCGTAGGGCCCACGAACACGCGCGACGCGGCCAAAGTCGTCGTAATTGGTGAGGACCGGGCTGCCGTTGATGTCGGTCTCTCGCGTGGGTGCACCAAAGCGCAGATCATGATCGGCCGTGGAGTAGTAGCCGAAGCTGTCGTCAATGCGGACTATATGGGTTTGCACTTCGGAATCGTAGGTGTAGCGGAGCTGGTAGCGCTGATTGTTGTGGTTGGGCGGTGCAGTCACGCTCCGCAGGTTGCCATCGTCGTCATAGGTGAGGTCGGTCTGCGCAACCGTAGTGCCGTCGAGGGAGACTCGGATCTGGCGCATGTCGCCTGTGCCACTGGCGCAGTCCACACTCGCCTCGCGCTTGCGCAGGAGCGCGCCAGCCGCATTGCGCACGGTGATGCTATCTGCCGTGCCTATGATGTGATGGGTACGACAGGTCGAGTGTCGGCCCGTGTACTGGATCTCCGCCCGGTAGTCGTCGCTCGCTCCCGGTCCACCCGCGTCGTAGAGCGCGATGACGTTGCCATAGCCATCGTAGTCCTGGGTGGCGAAGGTATGGATGGACGCGCTGGGATTGCCTTCATGACGGTAATGGTGTTCCTGCACCTGTGCCGGGAACACCGCCTCGTGGTGCGAGGCCTGAGCGGGCGTGAGTACGCGACCGTTCTCCACATCGCGGAGTTCGTACTGATAAGTGGCGCGCTCGAACACGGCGCCGTCTCCAGCTAGGGTGCGCGTGGCAGCCAGGAGGCCGCGCTGGTGGTAGCCGCTATTGTGATACTCAAGTTCCTGCCGCCGGTAGACGGGCAGGGCACTCGTGGACGAGACGCCATTCCAGCCACGCGTATCCAGCGTCTCTACCTCGATCTGGGCAAAGCCATAGAACTCTCGCTCGTAGCGGTCGTAACGGCCCCCGGCGGAGCGGATGCGCTGTAGAGTGTAATCGGTGACCTGTCCGAGCTCGGCCGAGTCGGCTTGGCCATCGTAGACCTTGACCTCACTCAGGGCCCAGCGGCTGTGGGGCATGTCCTGGGTGTTGCCGCTGCGCTCGTAGTCGAGCCAGATCTCGGCGCCCAGGGGACGCTTCACGTGGCGCAGGAGGTTGGTGCGGCCCGTAAGGTTGCGTGCCACCGAGATCTGGTGCGGATTGTCGGAGAAAAGTTGATCCGGGTAGCCGTCGCCGTTGATGTCTTGGAGGTTGTTCGTGGGCCGGCTGACGGACTCGCCGAAGTCGGCGCCCGGGTTGATGATGAAGCTGATGGGGGTGGGGGGAATGGGGATGATGATCGAGAAGTAGGCGCCGCCTCCCAGAGTGGTGGATTGACTCCTGGAGATATCTCCACCCGTGCCGCCACGCCAACTCACCGGGGCCGAGGCCATGCGATGCCCCAGGTTGAACCAGACCCGCAGCCCATCAATTGCCTGCTCGGCGCAATCGATCAGTCCGTCGCCATTGATGTCGAGCAGGGAACCGCCGCAGCTGCCGCCGCCTGCCTTTTGCGTCCCTGAGTCGCTTCTGCTGCCGTTGATTCCACCCCCGAAACCGTAGTTACCGGTGTTGAAGCTGATGGATGCACCGGCGTTCACCTCCTGGGTGTTGCCCTCATGGATGACCGCTTGTCCCCACGGCTCGTTCGCGGCGAACCGGTATCCTAGGTTGAGCTCCACCTCCAACCCTTCGCGGCCTTTGCGCACCCGGTCGGGCAGGCCATCTCCGTTGACATCTATGAGGTCGGCTTCGGAGGTGCTATTGCCCTTGCTTGCGCCCACGTTCAAAGCGAACCCGATGGGCTGCATCTGCTGCGTGCTGGCGGAGCCGCTCGGGGCCTTACCAGCACCGCCGCCGAACAGACCGCGCGCGCTGGAGACGGCGCTTGCGATGTTGCCTCCGATGCCAAACGTCGAGTTCCCGGTGCTTGAGGTCCGCAGATCGCGTTGCGGCACCCCATGTTGTTCGGCCAGGACTCCGAGGGGAGAGGTGTACTGGATGCGTGCCGGCGACACGACATCGGGAAAGCCATCGCCGTTCATGTCGAGGAAGTCGAGCAGGCTTTGGGACTCTCCTTCGGCTACGGAGGCAGATGCAGGACCGGCTCCGGCGCCCAGAGCCGTGTTGCGCGAACGGGAGATGCGCGGCACGGCGGCTGCTCCCGCGAGCTGGGCCGGAGTTGGCAGCCGCGGCATGGGACCACCCAGCCGCGTGGTCGCCATCTCGGTCGCCGTCACGTAGATGAGCTCGTGAGGCCCTTGCCAGTGCGCACCTCGCACGGGGCTACACTCAAAGGCATCTTCTGCGGTGTAGCGGCAGGGCATCGTGTCCGGCGTGGGCAGGAAGGAAAACGCCGTCATGCCCTTCTGGGCGAACTGACGCGCCATGTCCGGGGCCGCTTGTTCGTCGAGGGTCTCGCTGCCGTCGAAGAGCGGTGGGGCGTCTAGCTCGTCGGGTGGAATGGGCTGGTCACCCTGTGAGCCAGAACCGTTGTAGCCACCGTAGGACCAGCCTCGATACGCCTGCGAGAGTCGGCTCGACCTCGCTACGCCATAGTTGATGGTCGGGAGAGTGAAGAGACCATAAGCGGCGGAAGTCTGGATGGTGGCGAGCAGAGCCGGGTTGCTGACGGAGAAGGAGAAGAAGACCGGCTCGTTGGCGGTGACTGGCACGGCCAGGCTCATCGGGTGGTTGCCACCATTATCGATGGTGACCTGGGCCTTGCCGAGCAGACGACCCTGGCTCTTGGCCGTGAAGGTGACGGTCCCCTTGTGGGGGGTGCTCCCCGCCTTGACCCAGGCCATGACAGGGAGTGTATGGGTGAGCGTGGACACATACGCTGGTGCTGGGGTCTCTGGCGCCCGCAGCGAATACGTCACCAGATCATAGGGCAGCGGGATGTCCAGGAGCGGCTTGCCCTGATGGTCTACGACAGGCAGCGTCCGCCCATTTTCGTCCCGTGCGGTCACGTATCGCAACCACGGGCCATGTCTGACTCCACTGTAACCGCTGTTCACGGCCTCGAAGTTCAGCGCGGTCAGATCGATGGGCGAGTCGGTGTGGATGCGGAGCGCGACGGCGCTCTTGGCATTCACCCGGAGCGTCTCGTCGAAGTTGAGGGTGGTCTGCGATGTGGCGGAAAGCACCCGGGAGAAGGCCGGGACGCCATCGACCAGGAGCGAGAACGTGACATGGTCGGAGGTCTCACGCAGCTTGGTCAGCCGACCCGAGACCCGTACAGCACCGGCGAAGGGTACGGTCATGCTGGTGCCGACACGACCGGCGAGCGTGAAATCGGCTGCGGCATCGAAGCGGTGGATGTCGAGGCGGTTCTCGTCCTTGGCGGCAGTCTGATCCAGATACTGGACGACAGGACTCCAGAGCACCCGGTCATCCCACTCGTTGTCCCGCCCATGGATCCGGAAGAAGAAGCGGTCGCCGGCAGCGACATCGACCTCCAGGGCAGGTTGCTGCGGCTGGGTCTCCGCGGGGCCGAAGTCGTGGGTCCAGAGCCGTGTGCCCTCGTGCTCGATCGAGGCACGAAGTCCATCCCCACCGGGGCGCTGAGCCTTGGCCAGCCGGACCTCGCCCGAGATGCGCACATGGCCCGCATAGGGGGCTTGCCAGCTTCGGATGGTGTCCACGGGAGGCGCATGCTGATCGAGCTCGACACGGAGCTCGGGATCCTCGAAAGACGCTGGCAGCGCGTCGAGGGCCACTGCACTCGCTCCAATGCGGACGGGGGTACCACTGCTGTCGCCAGGGACGAACCTCGGCAGGCCATCCTCACTCAACACGTTGAAATAAACAGTAGAACCGGACACCAGATCCACGAAGCCATCGGCGTTGACGTCGGAGAGATAGGTGTCCTGCTCCGCGGACGAGAACGCCATGTTCGCGTGGAACTGGGCTGGGACGACATACGCCTCGGGACCAACGGACAAGCGCATCGTCGAGCGCTCGTGGGAGAGAGCTGGCAGGCCGTCAACGGGAAGCGCTGGTGTCGCGAAGAGCGGCAGACCCCCAGGGCCCGACTGATTACGGTTGAAGTAGAAGCCACCGCTCCCGCTGCGGAAGACTCGGTCGGCCAGGCCGTCGCCATTGACATCCACAAGCGCGACCCGCCCATTGCTGTCATCGGCCCGTCGGCCCACTTTTGCACCGACCGATAGCCACTTGTCCGCACCGAAGGAAATACCGGTGTACAGGTGACCACCGAACGATCGGGTCCGCGAGCCGCCCAAGGCACTGGCATCCGCTTGCCCGATGGAGCCGTAGAACCCGTCTGGCAGCACGAGCCCGGTATCGGGCTTTTCCGCCCCAGCATTCCAAGGCTCCACCAGAGCAAAGCCGCGGTAGATGCTGCTCGTCTCGGTCACCTCGTCGAAGTAGTCGAAGCTGTGCACGTTGCCAGGAAACGGCCGGTTGCCCACACCGAACTGGGTGAGCTGCCGGAGCCGACTCTTGCCGAAGGGCCCCTGATCGTACGTGAGCTGCCAGGCGCGCACGAGGGTCTGGCGGTAGTAGACCTCGATACGGCGCAGGCGCTCGCTGGTTACCTGCTTGAAGCCACCGCGGCCACTCACGAGGAGATCCGGGCGGCAGCCAGTCTGCCCCTCACTCGTGCACGCGGGCTCACGCAGGAAGACAACGCGGTACGGCGCCGTGGTCTCGCCCTCGCGCAGGGTGTAGTGCGCCGAGGAAAGGTAGAGGTCTCGGCCAGGGACTTGGCGCGGGGCGGTCCAGGTAACCGTGTCGTAGTCGAAACGCACGCTGTTTCCGTGGGTGTCACGCACTTCGCGCAGGCCCCAACGGAAGATGTTACCAGCATCATCGGTCAGGCAGGCCTTGGAGTCCCTGCCAGTCTCGGGCGTACCTCCATAGAAGGTGCGTGTGCCCTTGCGGTCGGTGACCTCCCACCAGTAATTGCTGGGGCTGTTCCCGTGGCGCACGATGCGCTGGAAGGAGCCCTCGATGCGAGGATGGAACAGTTTGACGTCTTCGCCACCCATGCGGGTGGTGCCCTGGGCGCGGGGGCGTGGCTGGGCGCGGTGCGCGGTGGGCGAGAGCTGGGCACCGTTGAGCACATAGGTTTCAGTCTCGAGCGCGGCGTCGTAGCGCGGAACGCCCCAACGCGTCTCGGCTTCGATGACTGAGGCGCTCATGTCCCAACCAAGGCCCACCCAACCGTTGCCGCGTGCGGAGTTGTAGCCGAGCGCGAAAGAGGGTTGGACACCCAGCCGGCCAGGCGGAAGCTCCAACGGGTAGTTCAGTGCCGCATCACCACGGGAATTTGGTTGCGGCGGAGCAATGAGCTGGATGCCCGCAGCAGGAGTGGCGGCTTTGATGCCCTTGAGGCGATTCGGATCGAAGGACGTGATCTGTGGGTGCTCGGGTGCCACCACGATGGCATTGATCATGATGGTGAAGTGATCCGTGAGACTCTCGACCACTTGCTTGTCGTGTGCGACCCTGGCACGGGCGAGCGGTTCCCAGCGCTTCAGGGTTTCGTCGTAGTAGAAGGTCTGGATGTTTTCGGGCACGTAACCCGGTGGAATCAGCGAGGCCTGATAGGGCAAGGTGACCTTCAGGGCGTCGTCGAAGAGTTCGCCGTGCGGCTGGAACTCGTAGGCGCGCCGGGCAGGCGCGGTGACGTTGATGAGGCCGGGATCGAGCGCGGGGAGCGCGTTGGAATCGAGCTGCTTTAGTGAGACACGCTTGCGCCCCTTCATGGCGGTAGAGGGGATGTCGACGGAGACATGGGTGCCGAGCGCGATACGCTTGGACTCGCCAGGTCCAACCTCGGCATCGGCGAGCTGCCCTACCTCCCCAAAGCGAGCGCGGCGCTCGTGCACGGTGAGGCCATCGTCGAGCGCGGGATCACGTGTCTCGGCTCCAGGCATGACGCCAGCGTCATGTTCGAGCACGAACTGGCGGGTGAAGGAACTGCCGTCGGCGAAGCGGGCGGTGATAGTCACTGGCCAGTCATTGCCGGGCCCGGAGCTGCGACGAAGCATGGACGCGAACATGCCCGTCGTGGTGTCCGTGTCCTTGCCATCAATGCTCACGCGCACGCCACCGCTCACGTGAGAGGGTGCTCGGGCCCAACCATCCACCCACGCCTCGTGGCCGAAGTGCTCGCGGGCCGAAGCGAGCACGATGCGTGGAAAGTCGATGCGGCGGCCAGCTCCCGATCCAGACACACGCAGTTGCGTGACCGTGACATCGGTGGAAGGACGCAGGCGAAGTCCAGCACAGCGCATGCGGCCCGCATCCTTGACGGCGTAGACGGACATGCCCGTGCCCTCCGCGACGACCGAGGTAGGCAGGTCATGCGCCATGGCGGCCGCGTCCACACAGCGCAACGACCATGTCGTGCCCACGCCAGAGGCGATACGGATAACGTCCGGAGCGAGCCAGCGCTCGAAGGCGACGACCAGTTCCTGGCCGGCGGGGACCGGGACAGGAGTGCCGCCGTCTTGGAGCAACGACATGGCCCCCTGTGTGGGAACGCCATCGAAGGGTCCTACCGAGATCGATTCGATGGTGTTGCTGCCGTGGTCGAGCTCTGCCACAAGCTCGACCACGCCAAGCTTGACCATGCCGCGAGCCTCGCCAGGCAAGCAGAACTCGAGCTGGTTGCGGCCAAGCTGTAGGTTCTCGATATCAATGGGATGGACGAATGCCCCTGCATCACTGGTCGGTGGCGGGAGCCAGAAACCGCGCTTCACCGGTCCACCGTTGACCACGCGCGTCAGGACCAGTGGGCGGAACACGCCCTCGGTGCGGTAGCGCAGCCAGGCGCGCCGGTATGCCCCCGGGTGGCGCGCGAGATCGAACGAGAACGTCACGCAACCCGGGAGACCTCTGGTCGGCTCCCGGCTGAGTGCCGCGTCTCCGCTCGCTACGGGCAGCACATCCGCAAGGGCTTCCGCGGGTGTATCGCTTCCTGGGGCTGCGGCTGGCTCCCACGACAGCGGCAGCGGTGTCGCCGTGCCCCAGAGTTCCACCTCGGGTACGGCCGCTCCGGCATTGCCCGAGAGTTCGAAGTTCAGGGTGACACGTGTCAGATGCTGGGGCTCATGGAGGAGGAATGTCGTCCACCCCTCTGGCAGGGTGGCCAGCTCATGGGGGCCCGAAATACGGGTGCCTTGTGCATCGATCAGCGAAAGGCGGTAGGGGCTCGGGCCGAAGACCTTGAGCGCGGCAAGCGCAGCATCGCCGTCTAGGCGGGCCACGACGTCTGCTTTTCCTGCATTTCCGGAGGGACTCCAACCGTTCGCGGTGTCGCGGTCGAAGAGTGCCCAGGTCGTGTGGTCTGCGACGGCTGTCTCCAGCGTCAAAGGCGTAAGCCTCCGCGCTCCCATCTCCTCACCTGTGGGCAGTGTATCCTCCCGATTCTGGCAGGACAGGACGCTAGCCAGAACCGCCGCAGTTACCACGGCTGTGAAGGATTTGAGTGGAGCAGTAACGCCATCTCGGCGAATGGGCATGCGGTATCCCGAAGCTTCTGGGAGAGAACCCCAGTTTGGTACGATGTTCTCCTAGATTAAGAATCAGTCCGTCAATGGAGTTATTTGTGCGCGTGCAGGCTACCTCATCCACCGTTACACTTTTCGGGGTCATTTTGATCGGCAGCCTGATGGCGAGCTGCACGAGCGAACCGCCGTTCCAGCGTGGGACGGTTGGAGAGAGTTGCCGGGCACGCAATGATTGCGTGGTGGGGCTTGCCTGCCTCAACGAGAAGTGTGTTCCAGACAGCCTAGATGTGAGCGTCACCGGTAGAGCGTGCTACCGGGTCGAGTGTGGGACCGATGCCGAGTGCTGTGCTGATTTCGTGCCCTCGGCGAGTTGTGCCTTATACGAGGCGGACTGTCAGTCCAATCCGAACAATTGCGAAGCCTTTCTCACGTATTGTCAGCCCATCATATTCATGACAACTGGCCCAACTCATGCATGAGAGCAGGAACCAGGGGCTCTTGTGAGCGATTTCGAGCACAGAACAGACGTCGGCCCTCCCGGGGGCGCGGGTAGCAAGCAGGACGGTTGGAAAGGGTGCG
>NZ_DASUNC010000084.1:0-130561 GCF_036277355.1 Archangium sp. | reverse complement strand
TCCCGCGCCAAGCCGCGCCTCCGTCTGGGTGCATTCACCGGCGTCGTCGATCCCGCCGCGCCCGAGGAGCCGCAGGAGCAGCCCCCGCAGGCCCTGGCCCAGGAGTCCGACCAGGCCCCGGCCCCCGAGCCGGAGCCGGCCCCCGAGCCCGCCGCGACGGCCGCCCACGACCTGTCCGCCGAGGTGCGCGCCCGCGTCGAGCGCGCCCGCGCGCCGCGTCCCACCGCCTCCGAGGTGATTGACGCCGCCCTGCGCGCCCCCGCCGTCCAGGCGCCCCAGGAAGTGCCCGCCGCTCCCGTGGCCCGGGCCGAGCCGCCCGAGCACGAGGTGGAGGTGCAGACGCCGGCTCCGCCCAAGGAGGACCTGGACAACCAGGCCCGCCGCGAGCGGCTGAAGGAGCGCCTCAAGGCGGTGCGTGAGAACCCGCGTCCCGAGCCCCTGCCGGCCAGCGTGGCCGAGGCGGGCCTGCGCGCGGTGGAGCGCATCTCGGCGCTGCAGTCCGAGCTCACCAAGGTGAAGGCGCTCAACCTCACGCTCACCCAGGAGCTGGAGGTGTCGCGGCGCCAGGCGGAGAAGGCCACCGAGGAGGCCCGCCTGCGCATGGACGAGGCGCGCCGGCTCGCCACCGACATGGAGGGCCGGGTGAAGCTGCTCGGCGACCTCGAGCGGGAGCTGGCCGCCCTGGAGGGCGAGCGCGACGAGGCCCTGCTGTCGCTGCAGGAGGCCCGTCAGGCCATGCAGGCCCAGGCCCAGGAGCGCTCCACCCTGGAGGCCGCCGTCGCCGAGGCCAAGCGCGCCCTGGCCGACAGCCTCTCCGAGGAGGAGCGGCTCGCCGGGGAGCTGGAGTCCGCCAAGGACGAGGCCTCCGCGCTGCGCCGCACCGTGGACACGCTCCAGGGCGAGCGCGATGTGCTGGCCCAGCAGGTGGCCTCGCTCACCGCCGAGCGCGCCGAGCTGCTCGAGGCCCGCAAGGCGCTCGAGGCCGTGCACCGCGCCCTGAGCCAGGCTGTTTCCCGCTAGTCCCCGGGTACAGTCTCCTCCTGCTTCCGAAGCCCGCCGGTCCTCGTGACCTGGCGGGCTTTCTTGTGTCTGGAGCCCTGGAGAGCAGGCGGAGCGCCAGCACGGGTTTGCCGCATCCGGAGGGGAGTCGGAGCTTTACCGGCGAACCCGGGGGGGTGGTGTGCTCCGTGCGCTCCACGGTTCTCCCGAGACACTCAAAGGAGTGACACGTGGCTCTAGACCTCTTCAAGGAGAAGGGTGTCCCCCTGGACCGCCAGCGGTTCACCTGGAAGGACCTGACACGGAGGATGATCAGCAAGCTGGATGACGACGCCTTCACGCGCGTGCGTGTCATCCTGATGAACGGCATCGAATCCGAGTCCGTGCGCTTCAGCCACGCCTGTGCCCGGATGAACCGGGAGCTCCGCGAGCCGCTCGCCCTCATCCGCCGGGTGGAGCACTTCCAGCAGACGCTGGTCAACTGGCTGAATCCGGGGAACCAGTCCCCCCTGGAGACCACGCTCGGCTACGAGCAGACGGCCATCGAGGTGACGGCGAGCGTGGCCCAGCACGAGCCCGATCCGTACCTGGCCCAGACGTACCGCTTCGGCATGCTCGAGGACTTCGATCACCTGTACCGGTACTCGGCGCTGTACGACCGGCTGTGCGGCAAGGATCCGAACACCATCACCCAGAGCTATACGGACATCATTCCCGGACGGCTCACCGCCATCGAGCACCGCCATCCGCTGGACGACGTGCGCCGGCCGTATGAGGCGCGCACCGCGGCCCCCATCACCAGGCTCAACGCGCTGACCATCGTCTCGGCCGAGAACCAGGTTCACACGTACTACATGAACATCGGGCCGAGCTTCACCGATCCGGTGGCGCGCCAGCTGTACGCGGAGATCGCCGCCATCGAGGAGCAGCACGTGACGCAGTACGAGTCGCTGTGCGACCCGGGCGAGTCGTGGCTGGAGAAGTGGCTGCTGCACGAGGCCAACGAGGTCTACAACTACTACAGCTGCCTGCGGTCCGAGACGAACCCGCGCATCAAGGAGGTGTGGCAGCGGTTCACGGACTACGAGCTGGGGCACCTGCACTACGTGATGGAGCTCTTCCAGCGGCTGGAGGGGAGAGACCCCGCCGAGGTGCTGCCCCGGGAGCTGCCGGAGCCCATCGGCTACCACAGCCACCGCGAGTTCGTGCGCAAGGTGCTGATGAACGAGGAGGGCCTGAGCGCGAAGGGCACCGGGTTCGTGCCGCGCGCCGAGGAGGCCGAGCGCACGCTGCTCTACCGGCAGCAGCTCAACTCCGAGGGGAGTCCATCCGCGATCGCCTCCGCCGGCTACCGCTGGCGTCCGGGCACCGAGCTCGCGGAGGAAGCCGAGCGCGTGAGCACCCTGGCCGAGGGGAGGATCCAGTAATGGAACGCAAGGCGAGCGAGATGGGGATGAACCGGACGGGCATCAGGGTCCACCCGGTGAAGAGCAGGGAGACCGTCGAGGGCTCCGAGAAGTTCGCGCCGGACATCCCGGGGGATGCGTCGGTCATCGCGAAGCAGCGCCAGGACTTCGCGCGGGAGGCGGGGAACCTGGGCACGGTGCCGCCGCCGAACCTGAAGGGGATGGCCAAGGCGGCGATGGACCTGCTCAAGGGCGGCCGGGCCACGGTGCTCGTGGACAAGCTGGGCCAGCGTGCCGGCTTCGAGCGCACGGGGACGCGGCTGTACGAGCTGGCGCTGTCCAAGCTGGACGTGTTCGGCACGTGGGACGGCGGGCCCTCGCGCGAGCAGTTGGAGAAGATCCGCCGGGACGAGCTGTCACACTTCGCGCTCGTCAAGCGGACCCTGGAGAAGCTGGGCGCGGACCCCACGGCGCTCACGCCCGCGGCGGAGCTGCAGGCCAACATGTCCGAGGGCGTGCCGAGGATGCTGGCGGATCCACACGTCAACCTGCTGCAGTCGCTCGAGGGGCTGCTGACGGCCGAGCTGGTGGACAACGCGAGCTGGGAGCTGCTCATCGAGCTGGCGCGCGAGCTGGGGCACCAGGAGCTCGCCGAGGACTTCCAGCGGGCGCTGGACGTGGAGCAGGAGCACCTGGCGCTGGTGCGGGCCTGGATCGCGGCGGGAACGAAGCTGGAGGCGAGGGTGGGCGAGGAGGCCGCGGGAGCCCCGGCGTAGCGGACGGACGGACGCCCCCTCTCCCACGAAGACGTACCCATGGAGGTCGTGACGATGCTGGAGCAACACAATCCGAACAACCCTGCCCTGCGCAACCCGTCCCTGCGGAAGGAGTCCTTCGTTGCCCTGGGGACCATCGGGGCGCTCACGGCGGGCACGGCGCTGCTCGGAGGGAGCGTCTCGAACAGCGGGCAGCTCTGGTACAAGCGGCTGCGCAAGCCGGGCTTCACGCCGCCGCCGTGGGTATTCGGTCCGGCGTGGACGGTGCTGTACGGGCTGATGTCCATCTCCGCCTGGAGGGTGTGGAACCGGCCGGCGGGCCCCCGGCGCTCGTGGGCGCTCGCCCTGTGGGGGCTGCAGCTCGGCTTCAATGCGCTCTGGTCCCCGCTCTTCTTCGGCAAACACCGGCAGCGCGAGGCGCTCGCGGACATCGCCGCACTGGGCGTGAGCCTCGCGGCCTACACCGCGGTGGCGCGCAAGGTGGACACGGGTGCGGCGTGGATGATGGTGCCCTACCTGGCCTGGGTGGGCTTCGCCAGCGCCCTCAACGAGGAGATCGTCCGCCTCAACCCGTGACATGATGCCCTCCTCTTCTTTCGGAGGGCTCCATGGAGCTCCGCATCCAGAACCTGTCCAAGCGCTATTCCAACGGCACCCAGGCGCTCCAGGACGTCACGCTCACCATCAAGCCCGGCATGTTCGGGCTGCTCGGGCCCAACGGCGCGGGCAAGTCCACGCTGATGCGCACCCTGGCCACCCTCCAGGAGGCCGACAGCGGCAGCGCCACGCTCGGTGACATCGACGTACTGAAGGACAAGGACGCGGTGCGCCGGGTGCTCGGCTACCTGCCCCAGGACTTCGGCCTCTACCCGAAGGTGACGGCCGAGGATCTCCTCACCCACCTGGCCACCCTCAAGGGCATCTCCAACGCCCGCGAGCGCAAGCAGGTGGTGGACGCGCTGCTGCAGCAGACGAACCTCCACCACGCGCGGCGCAAGCAACTCGGCGGCTTCTCCGGCGGCATGCGCCAGCGCTTCGGCATCGCCCAGGCGCTGCTCGGCAACCCCAAGCTGCTCATCGTGGACGAGCCCACCGCGGGTCTCGATCCCGAGGAGCGCGTGCGCTTCCACAACCTGCTGAGCGAGATCGGCCAGGACGTCATCGTCCTCCTCTCCACGCACATCGTCTCGGACGTGCGCGACCTGTGCCCCCAGATGGCCGTGCTCAACGGGGGCAAGGTGCTGCTCACCGGCGCGCCCGAGAACATCATCGCGCGCCTGGAGGGCCGCATCTGGAAGAAGTTCGTGGACAAGGCGGAGCTGCCCAGGCTCCAGGCCGAGCTGCCCATCATCTCCCACCGGCTGCTGATGGGGCGCACGCTCGTGCACGTCTACAACGCCGGGGCGCCGGACGCCTCCTTCGCGCCGGCCGTGCCGGACCTCGAGGACGCCTACTTCGCCACCATCAAGGGACACCTCGCGCAGGAGCCGGCTGCCGGCCTCCAGGCCATCGCGGGCTGAGGAGCCACCCACCATGCTCTCCATCGCGCTCTTCGAGCTGCGCCAGCGGCTCAAGCTGCTGTCCACCTGGGTCTACTTCGGCGTCTTCTTCCTGCTCGCCTGCCTGGCGATGAACGCGGCGGGCGGTGCCTTCAAGACCATCATGCTGGGCGGAGGCACCGGCGGAAAGGTGCTCGCCAACTCGCCCTACACGCTGAGCAACCTGCTCTCCCTGCTCGGCTTCTCCGGAGTCATCGTCACCGGCGGAGTGATGGGCCAGGCCGTCTACCAGGACTTCGCGCACGGCACGCACACGCTCTTCTTCACCGCCCCCATCTCGCGCGCCCGCTACCTGCTGGGCCGCTTCCTCGGGGCCTTCCTCACGCTCGTCATCATCTTCTCGAGCATCGGCCTGGGGGCCCGCTTCGGCGCCTCCATGCCCTGGCTGGAGGAGAGCCTCATCGGCCCCACCGTGCCGGGCTCGTACCTGCGGCCCTACCTCGTCAGCATCCTGCCCAACCTCTTCTTCACCGGCGCGCTCTTCTTCGGGATGGCCGCGCTCACCCGCCGCATCCTCCCCGTCTACGTCGCCAGCGTGGTGCTGCTCGTGGGCTACCTCATGGGCAGCAGCCTGTTGAGGGAGCTCGACTCGAAGTGGCTGGGCGCGCTGGTGGATCCGTTCGGCATGAACGCGATGCGTCTGGTGACGGAGTACTGGACGTCCGTGGAGAAGAACACCGTCCTGGTGCCGCTCGAGGGCTGGTTCCTCCTCAACCGACTCCTCTGGGTGGGCCTGGGCGCCGTCATGCTCGGCTACACGCTCCTGCGCTTCCAGCGGACCCACGCGCTGGCGGGCGGCCGCGTGGAGGCCCCCGTCGAGACCGAGGCGCCCCGAGCGGTGCTCACGGTGCCCTCCGTCACGCGGGACTTCCGGGACGGCACCTTCCTGCGGATGCTCCCGCGCCTGGCGTGGCTGGACCTGAAGGAGACGGTGAAGAACGTCTACTTCCTGGTGATGGTGCTGGCCGGCATCATCATGGTGTTCGGCGCCTCGCGCACGCTCGGCTTCATGTTCGGCACCCCCGTCTACCCGGTGACGTACCTGGTGCTGGACCTGGTGGGCGGCGGCTTCAGCCTCTTCCACGTCATCATCATCACCTTCTACTCGGGCGAGCTCATCTGGCGCGAGCGCGACGCGCGCATGAACCAGCTCTCGGACTCGCTGCCCGTGCCCGGGTGGCTGCCCTTCCTCTCCAAGCTGCTGGCGCTCATGGGCGTGCAGGTGCTGCTCAACGCGGTGCTGCTCGTCTGCGGCGTGCTGGTGCAGCTCTTCAACGGCTACACCCACCTGGAGCCCGGCCTCTACGTCACGGAGCTCTTCGGCTTCCGGCTGTTGGACCTGTGGCTGCTGTGCATGCTCGCGGTGCTCATCCACGTGCTGGTGAACAACAAGTACCTGGGCCACTTCGAGATGGTGCTCTACCTGCTGTCGAGCACCTTCGCCTCGGAGTTCGGCTTCGAGCACGGCCTGTACAACTACGGCGGCGCGCCCAACCCCACGTACTCGGACATGAATGGGTACGGGCCCTTCGTGGGGCAGATGGTGTGGTTCCGCGTGTACTGGGCGCTCGTGGCGGTGGCGCTGGCCTTCGTCTCGCACCTGTTCTGGGTGCGGGGCACGGAGACCCATCCCCGGTGGCGGGCGACGCTGGCCCGCGCGCGGGCGTCGCTGCCGGTGCGGGTGGGCCTGGCGCTGTCCGTGGTGGGCGCCGTGGCCGTGGGCGGCTTCGTCTTCTACAACACCAACCGCCTCAACGTCTTCCGCACGGAGCACGAGGAGCAGGCGGAGTCCGCCGACTACGAGAAGAAGTACAAGCCGCTGGCGAAGGTGGCGCAGCCGCGCATCGTCTCGGCGAAGGTGGAGGTGGATATCTTCCCCGAGGAGCCGCGCATGAGGGCCCGGGGCACCTTCGGGCTCGTCAACAAGACGGCCGAGCCGGTGAAGACGGTGTACGTCCACCTGCCCGAGGACCTGAAGGTGTACCGGCTGGCGGTGGCGGGCGCCGAGTCCGCGTCCGAGAAGGACACGCGGCTGGGCTTCCACACGTACACGCTGCCCACGCCGCTGGCGCCGGGGGCCTCGGCCGAGCTCCAGTTCGAGCTGGGCCTGGAGCCGCGCGGCTTCCGCAACAAGGGCGCGGAGACGTCGCTCGTGGAGAACGGCACCTTCCTGCCCAGCTCGCTCTTCCCGCGGCTCGGCTACGTGGCCGCCTTCGAGCTCCAGGACGACCAGACGCGCAAGAAGCATGGGCTCGCGCCCAAGGAGCGCATGGCGGACGTGAACGACCTGGAGGCCCGGCGCAACACGTACATCGCCTCGGACTCGGATTGGATCACCTTCGAGGCCACGGTGAGCACCTCGCCGGATCAGATCGCCATGGCCCCGGGCTACCTCCAGCGTGAGTGGACGGAGAACGGACGGCGCTACTTCCACTACACGATGGACAGCCCCATCCTGAACTTCTACTCGTTCCTCTCCGCGCGCTACGCGGTGAAGCGCGACACGTGGAACGGCGTGGCCATCGAGGTGCTCCACCACCCGTCCCACGCGTACAACGTGGACCGGATGATCCAGGGCGTGAAGGACGCGCTGGAGTACTACACGAAGAACTTCGGGCCCTATCAGCACCGGCAGGTGCGCATCCTCGAGTTCCCCCGCTACGGCACCTTCGCCCAGTCCTTCCCCAACACCATTCCGTACTCGGAGGGCATCGGCTTCATCGCGAAGGTGGATGATGATGACCCGAAGGACCTGGACTACCCCTACTACGTGACGGCCCACGAGGTGGCGCACCAGTGGTGGGCGCACCAGGTCATCGGCGGCAACGTGCAGGGCTCCACGCTGATGTCCGAGACGCTCTCGCAGTACTCGGCGCTGATGGTGATGAAGAAGAAGTACGGCGAGGCGCGCATGGGCCGCTTCCTGCGCTACGAGCTGGATGGCTACCTGCGCGGGCGCGCCTTCGAGCGCAAGAAGGAGACGCCGCTGCTGCTCGTGGAGGGCCAGCAGTACGTGCACTACAACAAGGGCAGCCTGGTGATGTACGCGCTGCAGGACTACATCGGCGAGGACAACCTCAACCGGGCCCTGGCCGCGTACCGGCGGAAGGTGGCCTTCCAGCAGCCGCCGTTCACGAACTCGCCGGAGCTGCTCGCCGAGCTGCGCGCGGTGACGCCCGAGCACCTGCAGTACGTGCTCCATGACTTCTTCGAGCGCATCACCCTGTACGAGAACCGGGCGCTCAAGGCGACGTACACCGAGGTGGCGGGCGGGAAGTTCGAGGTGAAGGTGACGGCCAAGGCGCGCAAGCTGGAGGCCAACGGCACGGGCACCGAGTCGGAGCTGAAGCTGGCGGACTGGGTGGACGTGGGCGTGCTCGACAAGGACGGCAAGCCGCTCTACCTGCAGCGGGTGCAGGTGACGAAGGAGGACGTGGAGTTCACCGCGCTGGTGGACCAGCGTCCGGCGAGGGCGGGACTGGATCCGCTCAACAAGCTGATCGACCGCAAGCCGGACGACAACACGGTGGCGGTGGAGAAGCTGTGAAATGAAGAAGCCCGTGCGCCGGGTCTGGAAGGTGTTGCTCGGGGTGGTGGCGATGGTGGTGCTGTTCCTCGCCATCGCGCTCACCGCGGTGCCGGTCCCCGAGCGCACCGGTTTCGGTCCGTCCATCACGGAGCTGAGGGCGCTCGCCACGTCGACGGGCGAGCCGCTGCCCACGGAGTTCCGCCGCATCGTGGTGGGCGAGGGCTCCATGCCGGAGTTCGCCCTGGTGGCGGGGCGGTTCCTCGGGACACGTCAGGCCGTGTACCAGGCGCACCAGATTCTCTACGCCGATGGGCGGAGCGTCATCGTCGATGCCGGGAGTGATGCGGAGACGCTGGCGCGCAACATGCCCGGCTCCCGTGTCCTGGCGGACAACTACGCCCGGCTCCAGGAAGTGATGCGGCGCGCCGACGCCATCGTCCTCACGCACGAGCACTTCGACCACAGCGCGGGCATCGCGCACTCGCCGTTCCTCGATGAAGTGGCTCCACGGGCGATGTTGACGGAAGCCCAGCTCCACGGGAGCGATGCCGAGCGCGCCGGCTTCACCGCGGACGTCGTGGGCCGCTTGAAGCCGCTGCGTTACGAGGGGATGCACCTGTTGCGGCCGGGAGTCGTTCTCATCCGGGCGCCGGGCCACACGCCGGGGACGCAGCTGGTCTACGTGCGGCTGGCGGATGGCCGCGAGTTCCTGCTGGTGGGAGACATCGCGTGGCACCAGGACAACATCCTGCTGCCGCGCATGCACCCGAGGCTGGTGAACTGGCTGCTCGGCGAGGACGGCGAGGCGATGGCGAACCAGCTCCGCTACCTCCACGAGTTGCAGAAGGCCACGCCGGAGCTGAACCTCTTGGTGGCGCATGACGCGGCGCAGATGGCCGGGCTCCTCCAGCGCGGGCGGGTCCTGGACGGACTGCGGTAGGACGCCGCACGTCACCGGACAGGTAGATAAGCCAACTTGACGTGATGGGTTCTCACGGCGGATACTGCCGTGCGAGTCCTATGCACGGCGGGTGTGTGGGCAATGAATGGCGAGTGCGTTGGATCGCAACGCGTGTCAGAGGGGCTCGTTAGCCTTTGAGCAGGATCGGGCGGGGTTGGGGGTCGGGAGGTGGGGCGGTCTACGTCGATGGGCTCTCGTGTCTGGTCGAGTGCAAGCACTGGCGGGAGCCCGTCGACTTCAGCCCGATCGCGAAGTTCAAGGTCCGGGTGGATCGGCGGCCCCCGGCCGCTCTGGGTTTGATGTTCAGCGTGAAGGGGTTCACGGAGCCCGCGCTGCGGGAAGCCTACGCGCAACCCTTGCGCAATGTCCTGCTGTGGGACGGCAGGGATGTGTCTCTGGCTGTGAGGGGCGGCATGCGCGCGGCCCTCGGGGCCAAATGGCGAAAAGCCGTGGAGGAAGCCCAGGTGGATTACGAACTCAAGGCGGAGGACTTTCCATGATTCCGTGTCTCGTCGTGCGCGGGGAGGCGAATGCCCTGGTGCTTCGCAAGCTGCTCGAGCCCGAGTTCGGGCCCGAACTGCGCGTGCTCGGAACGGATGTCTTCTCGGAGAGTGTCTCCCTGGCGAGGTCCGTCCTCAGCAATCGCAAGGCCATCGTGGCCCTGGTCGCGGGGACGCGCTCGACCGAGCTCCAGAAGATTCGAGAGCTGCACCGCTTCCTCGTCTATGCGCTGGTCCAGATTGAGTGTCCGGACCTGTGGAAGGTGGTCCTGGTGGTACCGGACACGGAGGTGATGCTCTTCCAGGACCGGAACGTGCTGCGTCAGGTTCTCGGACGGGAGCCCACGGACGAGGAGCTCACACGCGGTCAGACCGAGCCCGTGCAGGTCCTGGAGGAGGTGTTGGGGCTCAAGAACAACATCCTGCGCGACGAGGAGCTGTGCCGGCGCCTGGAGTCCGTGGACGTGAGCTGTCTGGCCGAGCACCCCGTCGTTCAACAGGTGCGGCGCTTCTTCCGGGACCACCGCGAGGGCCGGTCCACCTTGAGTCTGTGAGCCGCCCCGCGCGCTAGCGCATGGACAGGCGTCCCGCCATCACGGGGCCGCGAGAAGCCGCCAGCCGCCGGCGCCGGACGATGGAGCGCAGTCCCAGCCACATGGCCGCGAGCGACACCGCCATCCACACCGCCGCCCAGAAGGGCGCGGGCAGGTACGTGAGCTGCGCCATGGCGTGCGCGTCGGAGACACCCACCTCCAGGCCGTAGCCGAACAAGCCCTTGATGTCCTGCAGTGCCAGGAGGCACGACAGCGCGGCGATCCACACGATGAGCCCCCGCCGCATCCACACCGGCCCCTTCCAGGCCACCAGTCCCAGCAGCGCTCCCATGCCGGCGATGAAGCCGAGCGTGAAGAGGCCGTCCGAGCGCGAGGAGCCGGTGGCGAGCGCGTGTGCGGCTCCCGGGTCCGGAGGCAGCAGCGGCACCCACAGCACGGCCACGCCCACCATCCAGACCACCAGTCCCCACAGCAGCGCACGTCCGCTGCGCATGCGCCCGGCGGCCACCAGCAGCAGGGCCCCGGCCAGCGAGGAGCCCACGTAACCGCCCGAGGCGATGAGCAGCTCCCTCCAGAGCGAGCCGGTGAGCGAGTGGTAGGTGAGCCCGCCCGTGGCCGGGCTGATGGTGACGCTGCTCACGTGGGAGCCCACCGCCCAGGCCGCCAGGGCGTGCCCGCTCTCGTGCATGAGGGTGACGAGCAGCCGGAAGGGGTACAACCACACCGTCTGCCAGAGGAAGAGGCTGGCCGCGGCGGCGAGCACCAGGCACGCCAGCAGCGCACGGGTGGACATCGGCGGCGGCTCGGGGACGGGACGCATACCCCTAGGACGCTAACACGGGGGGGTTCGTTCCGCCGGGGCGTCCTCTCTCAATGAAACTCCACGGGTCTGCCCCAGCTGTCCGAGAAGAACTGAATCACGTGGGCGTGCTCGAAGACGATTTCCCGGGGTTGCTCCGTGAGGTGGCCGTGCTCGGGGACGATCATCAGCGAGACCTCGCGCTGGTGCGCCCGGGCCTTCCGGACGAACGCGTCCGCGTCCGAGAGCGAGACCTTGGGGTCGCGCCCTCCGAGCATGAGCGCGAGCGGGCCCTGGAGCCTGTCCACGTAGGTGATGGGGGAGATGCTTCGGAGCAGGTCGGGCTCGGTGTCGGGGTCTCCGTACTCGCGTGCCCTGGCCTTGCGCAGGTCCTCCGGTGCGTTCTTGAAGAAGGAATAGAGGTCCGTCTTCGCGGCCAGGGCGAAGCCCGCGTCGTACGCTCCCGCGAACCGGGTCATTCCGACGAGCGCCTGGTTGCCGCCGTAACTCCAGCCGAGGATGCCCACCTTCGGCGTCCTGCCCTCCCGGCTGAACCGCGTCCGGACGTAGTGGCCGCAGGCCTCGATGTCCGTCTGCGCCTCGGGCTTCCGGGGGCCGTTGTCCGCGTCCGCCCACGCCTCGTCACAGCGGTCTCCCCGGATGTGGGGCTCGACGAAGATGAAGCCGGCCCGCAGGAAGAACTCCGGCCTCCAGTGGTAGCGCAGGGGGGCACAGGCTCCATTGAAGAAGACGATGACGGGGCAGAGGGTGTTCTCACAGGGCGGCGGAACGCGGATGACGAGCGGAATCGTCACCTCGCCATGCTGGAAGGACTCCACGCTCCCGGTGGCGCTCCAGCGCAGCGTCTTGCCTCCATCCGCGAGAATCTCCGCCAGCCGGGTGGCGAGCCGCGGGTCGGGCTCCCGCCGGGGGTAGGCCGCATAGAGTTCCTGGGGGGACCGGCTGCCCGTGACGAGCGGTGCCCCCACGTAGTCCGGACTGTTCGCATCGGGATGCGCCCCGAGCACCGGAGCCGGAATCTCCGCTGGCCGTTTCTCCGGATGCGCACAGTCCGTGAGCCACAGGGCCAGCAGGGCACCGAGCCAGGCTGGAATGGTGCGTGTCCTCGCCATCGTCATGAAGGCATCCTGCCATCCCCCCGTACCGCGGGGGTCGGGCCTCGTCATACAGTGGAGGGGATGGCGCCCAAGACGAGCACGGCCAAGACGTACGCCGCCCAGCACCGCGGCGATGCGGACCACTACGCCACCTACTTCGCGGGCATGGATGCGTCCATGCAGCAGAAGGTGGCCCTCACCACCGCGCACTTCCCCACGCGCGGCCGGGTGGCGGACATGGGCAGCGGCTCGGGCCGCGGCACCTATGACCTGGCCTGCCTCTACGGCGGCCTGGAACTGGTGGGCGTGGACATCAACCCCGTGTCCGTGGACATGGCCGCCACCACCTACCAGCGCCCCAACCTGCGCTTCGTGGCGGGCGACATCGCCGACCCCGTCTTCCCTCCCGAGTCCCTGGATGGGGTGCTCGACTCGTCCGTGCTCCACCACGTCACCAGCTTCAACGGCTTCTCGCTCGCCCGCCTGGAGACGTGTCTGGACAACCAGGTGCGCGCGCTGCGCACCGGTGGCGTCATCATCATCCGCGACTTCCTCGTGCCGGACGGGCCCGCGGAGGTGTGGTTGGAGCTGCCCACCACGAATGGCGCCGCCGAGGGTCCCGTCCAGGGCCTGTCCACCGCCGCGCTCTTCGAGCGCTTCGCGCGCGACTTCCGCTGCGGCGTCAACCGGGATGGGCCGGTGCCGTACACGCGGCTGGATTCGCCCCACCCGGGGCACGTGCGCTACCGGCTCGCGCTGCGCGCCGCCAACGAGTTCATCCTCCGCAAGGACTACCGCACCGACTGGGACGTGGAGCTGCTCGAGGAGTACACCTATTACTCGCAGTCCCAGTTCGAGGCCGCCTTCCGGCGCCGGGGGCTGCGCATCGTCAGCTCGATGCCCATCCGCAACCCGTGGATCATCGCCAACCGCTACGAGGGCCACTTCCACCTGTCGGGGCTGGATGGGCAGCCGCTGCCGTACCCGCCCACCAACTACCTCATCGTGGGCGAGAAGGTGCCTCCCGGGGCGGGCGTCGAGCTGCGCGAGGAGCACAGCGAGCCGCTCGCGACGCCGCGCTTCCTGTCGCTCGGTGCGTGGCGCCATGCGGAGACCGGCCGCGTCTGGGAGCTGGTGGAGCGCCCGGGGCGGACGGTGGATGTGCTGCCCTGGTTCCGGCAGGACGGCCAGGTGTTCGTGCTGGCCAAGAAGGGTTTCCCGCGGCCCATCGTCAATGCGTGCGCGGACCATCCGAACCTCGGGGGCGCGGAGCTGTCCGGCTACGTCACCGAGCCGCTGGCCGCCATCACCCATGCCGGTGAGGCCCCGGACAAGGCGATTGCCCGCATCCTCCAGGAGCGTGCCGGGATCGCCGCCGGCAGCATCCGTGGTCTGAGCGAGCCCGCGCACTACTTCACCTCGCCCGGCGGGGTGAGCGAGCGCGTGTCCGCTTACCTGGTGGAGGTGGCTCCCGCGGGCGGTGTGCCGGCGCCCGACTATGCCCCCTTCACGAGCTCGGGCTCGGTGCGGGAACTGGATGCGCGGCAGGTGCTGCGCGCGTGCCACGTGGGCGGCATGGTGGATGCCCGGTTGGAGCTCAACATCCACCGCCTGCTGCGTCACCTGGGCACCTCGCCCGGGCCGTGGATTGGCGCTCCCATCCAGCTCACCGAGCAGTCCGGTGGACCCCGGTGGGCCGACGACGCGCTGACGCCCGCGAAGCGCGCGGTGTTCTCCCTGCACGACGACGGGTCGGTGGGCTACCTGGACCTGCGCACCGGCACCTTCTCCGAGTACGACGCGGAAGGGAAGGTGCTGGCGAGCGTGCCGCGCGAGTACCTCGTGCCGCACGAGGCCAGCCGCAACACCGCGGTGGCGCTCCCGGTGGTGCGGACGAAGGAGGGCATCCGGGTGGGCATCGAGCACCGGGACCTGCCGGCGGTGCAGCACTTCACGGGCAGCGCCAGCCTCGCGGTGACACCGGCCTGGAGGCTGCCGCGGACGCTCGGCGATCTCAGTCAGGTGCCCGCCTTCCTCGCCGAGCGCCTGCGCGAGGAGTTCTCCGTCACGGTGCGACGCACCTGGGAGCTGGGCGGCTCGTATCATGCGACGCCGGGTGTCACCCCCGAGCTGGTCTGGCCGTTCGCCGTGGAGGTCGAGGCGGATGCGGCGTGCGACTCGCGCCTGCGCTGGATGCCGCTGGAGGTGCTGGTGGGCCAGCTGGACGCGGTGCAGGACGCACACCTGCGGGTGGTGGCCTGGCGGCTGGCGCACGCGCTGGGCGTGTTGAGGTGACGGTTCGGCCATCCGCGTGGGTTTGTCTTCTGGCCCTGCTGCTGCAGGCGTGTACGACGGCGGGATCGGCCGGAGGTCTGGGGCGCCAGGATGCGCTTCCAGACGAAGAGGTCGCGGGGGAGCGGCCTCCTCCGTGGGAGACGCGTGGTCGTGTGCAGGACGAAGAAGCACGCCGGGCCGAAGCGACAGCGGCTGCCGCGGGCATGCGAGGCGTGGCCAGTCTCGTGGATGAGGCGGAGGTGGAGCTGACCTTTCGCTTCTGGGCTCAGGATGGCGCGTTGACGCTGCTGTCGTGGAAGCGGGGGCCTGGAGGAACGGGTCGCTCGGAGGGCATGGACTCCTGGGTCCCGGGCCTCGATGCCAGCTTGCCTCTCTACGTGGGAACGCGCATGGGCGAGGTCGTCCTCACCGTGCGCGGCGAGAGACAGGGTTGGCGCCTGAATTCCTTCACCTGGGGGGATGGCGCTAGGCCCCTCGAGGCCAAGACGTTGCCGGTGCGGCGCACGGGCATGTCGGCGGAGACCCTCGCGCAGGCTCATGCAATGGCCTCCCAGTTGAGCCATGTGCGGGTACCCGAGGGCGGGAGGGCCGCTCTCCTGGTCGATGTGCGGCTGGACGACGATCGGCTCCTGGGTGCCGAGACCGTGCGTTACGAGTCCCAGGGTGACTCCTCCATCGGGGTTCCTTCGCCGAGCCTGACTGTCTCCATCACCCAGGCCCTCCTGCCGTTCACCCAGGGGATAGGTCCGCGCACGGTACGGCTTCGGTTGGAGGCGGAACATCGGAGGGCGGATGGCCATGCACGCTGGCGTGTGATGGAGGCCGAAACGCTGCGGCCAGAACTGCCGGGTTCGCCCTCGCTCATCGCCGAGCACTACGCGCTCTACGAGCGGATCCTCCGCGAGTGGCGGGAGGAGACGGCGGCGACCTTCCAACAGGCGGGGATGGCCAGTGCCGAGTTCCTCGCGACGTGGTTCATCGGCAGTCTCGCCCTACGGGGTGGCCTCGCGCTCTTCGAGGCGGTGGCACCCAGGTTGGCACCCATCCTGGCGCGTGGTGGTTCGGAAGCCGTGGCGTGGTTCCGTTCCTTTCTCGCCCGGATACGCCCGAAAGAACGGGAGACGTTCCAGCGCTTGTGGACGAAGGCCCAGACACAGGGGCTCTCGGCGGCGGAGAAGACCCAACTGCGCAAGCTCCTGGCGCGTTTCGAGGAACTCCTCGATACGAAGTTGGATGAGGAAGCGCGCAAGCTCCTGCGACGTCAGGCGAATACGGACTTCTACAAACTGCGTCCGGAGCTCGCGAAGACGTTGGTGGACGCAGCGGGGAGCAAATACCCGGTTCATCACCGGATTCCCCTGGAGCATGCGCACCGGTTTCCCGAGATGAACATCAACGGCTCGGCCAACCTCAATGCGCTGCACTCCACCGTTCATGAGCGGGTCAACAATGTCTGGACTGCATTCAGGCCGGCGAGCAGCAAGGCATCGGGTGGCGAGGTGAGGCAGGTGGCGGATATCGTCGACCGGCATTTCCAGCGTTGGTACGACACTGTCTACGAGCAGGCCTCCGAAACCGCGCTCGAGCAAGCCGAGAAGGCGGCCCTCCGGGAGGTGCGCATGCTGCTGGCTCGCCTTCCGTAACAGAGGTGTTCATGGTCTCCGAAATGCCGTTACCGGGATTCGAGCGGTTGCTGGACGTGTGTCGGAAGCACGATTTCTCCGTGGAATCGTTGCTGCCTGGGCGCTCCATCCCAGGCGCGGGGGAACTCGTGGCGGGCCATCCCCTCGACCCGGTTCTCGCCGCCCTCTACAAGCGGATGGGAGGGCTGCGCATCGCGGGGACGGACGGTGAATTCCTGCTGCATCGTCTGGATGACCAGGTGGATGGGCTCGCTGTCGCCACGAACTCCCGTCGACGGGGCACGCAGGAGCCTTTTCACTCCTCGGTGGCCTTTGGCTGCATCCCGGACCTCGCCTACTACTACGCCGTGGTTCCGGGTCTGGCCGACGAGCGGGGGCTCCAACCGGTCATCTACATCAACGCCTATGAGGAGCGGTACGTCCTGCCCGTGGCCTCGGACGTGGATCGTTTCTTCGACACCCTCTCGCACTACCTCGAAATCCTGGTGGTGGATGAGGGGTATCGTCGCGATGGGATGCGAGGGGTCGACTTCCCCACGGGCGTACCCGAGCTCATCGCTCGAGACCGGCGGCTCGTCGAGATGCTCGTCACCGGGCGCTTCGATTTCATCATGAACCCGGGCAACGAGTATCAGGACTGGCTCGCACGGGTGACGTCGGCCTGAGCGGGGAGGGCTGACCCTACTCCCGCCCCTCTTCCTGGTGCGCGGCGGAGTCCCGGTGGCCGTGCTCCGGTGCCACGGCCGCTGGGAGCCGCACCGTGGCCACCGCGCCACCTCCCTCGCGCGGGCGCAGCGAGATGCGGCCTCCGTGCCGGCGGATGATCTCCCGCGACACGTACAGCCCCACCCCAATCCCCGAGATGCCCGTCAGCTCTCGCCGGTCTCCCCGCTCGAAGCGTCCGAAGAGCTGCTCCTCGTCCTCCACGCGCAGGCCGATGCCCCGGTCCGCCACCACCAGCTCCGCCTCGCCCTCCGGCCCCCTCCGCGTCCACACCTGGATGGTGCCTCCCGCCGGGCTGTACTTGATGGCGTTGGACACCAGGTTGTGCACCACCTCGCTCAGGTCCATCCGCGTGCGCTGCAAGGGCAGCTGCTCCAGCCCCAGCCGCGAGGCGTCCAGCAGCTGGTTCACCAGCCGCGTCACCCGGTCCACCTGCCGGCTCACGTTGTCCAGCCGCTGCGCGTGCTCGTCCCCCAGCTTGCGCCGCAACAGCTGTACCTGCGCCTTGAGCGCCGTGAGCGGCGTCTTCAGCTCGTGCGAGGCGATGGAGAGGAAGGCGTCCTTCTCCCGGCTGGTGCGCTCGATGGCCTCCAGCTGCCGGGACAGCTGCCACGCCATCCGGTCGAACGTCTCCGCCAGCTGGTTCAGCTCGCGCGGTGCGTCCTGGGCCGCCTCGGCGGCGCGGGCCGTGCGCTCTCCCGCCGCCAGCCGCGCCGCCGCATGAGACACCCCCTGCACCGGGGCCACGATGGTGCGTGAGAACGTCACCGCCAGCAGCACCGCCGACACCGTGGCGAGCCCCAGCGTCCCGAGCAGGCCGAAGTAGGCGCGCTCCACGTCCCGCTGCAGCCGCGTGCCCGGCTGCTGCACCACCACCTTCCAGCCCAGCGGCGACACCTCCACCACGCCGAAGTGCTGGAGCGTGCCCATGCGCACCAGCGTCACCGCGTCCGGCTCGCCCTCGTAGGTGCCCGTGCCCCGGGGGCCCGTCCGCTCCAGGGCCCGCGCCAGGGACGTGCTGATGATGCTGCGCAGCTGCCCCGTGTCTTCCTCCGCCGAGTCGAAGACGAGCCCACCCCGCGTGTCGACGACGAGGATGCGCCGCTGCCCCTCTCCAATCTGCGCCTGGGCATGCCGGCGCAGCCGCGGCAGGTCCACCGCCGCCAGCACGTACCCCGCGTACTGCTCGTCCCGGCGGACGGGGGCCAGCGTCACCACCAGCGGCCCCGCAACCCCTCCGCGTCCGAGGAAGACGTCGCTCACCATCGGCCCGCGCGCCTGCCGCACCTCGTGCACATAGGTGCGATCCGAGAAGTCCGTGCCCACCAGCGGACGGCCCGCCGCGTCGGTCCTCGGGGAGAACGCGAGCGCCACCCCCTCCGGACTGCCCACGTAGGCGTTGAGGACCTCGGGCGAGTAGGTGACGAGCGCGTCCAGCTCCCCTTCCAGGAAGTGGCGGCCCGGCAGCGCTCCCTCCGCCGAGAGGCTCGAGGAGAGCGAGCGGGCCAGCCGCGACACGCCATGGCGGGTGTGCGTGAGGCTGCTCTCGATTTCATTGGCCACCACCCGCGCGGCATGCAGGTTGGCCTCGTCCAGCTGCCGCACCTCGGAGGTGTAGCGCTCGCGGCCCTCGGCGCCGCCCAGCACCAGCAGCGGGATGAGGGCCCCCAGCGTGAGCGCCGAGCCGAACACCCGGCCCAGCGACAGGTCCGCCAGCGGCAGCGGCAGCAGGGCTCGCAGGCGTCTGCGCACGGGCGGCAGCAGCAGCACCACCTGGAGGATGAGCGCCGCCAGCAGCCCGTTCACCGCCTGCTTCACTCCCGCCACCAGGATGGCCGAGGTGGGGATGTCCTCCAGCAGGAAGTAGGTGACGAGGAAGTACAGCGGGCTGAGCACCCAATACAGCGCGTCCGCCACCACCGGGGTGACGCGCCGGCGCAGCGCGCCCACCACGAGGCCCTCGAGCGTGAGGTTGAGCCAGCCCCACGGGTGGCCCCACAGCCAGACTGTCCTCACTCCGGACACGGCTCCCGCCAGCGCCCCCGCTACAGGCCCGCACAGCACCCCGGCGGTGAGCACCAGCAGCGTCCCCAGCAGCAGATGCACCCCGGGCAATACCTCGAGGGCCGCCAGGTTCAGCACCCACCCGGCCAGCCCGAGGCCCAGGCCGCGAACGATTCGCCCCAGGACGCTCATCCGTGCCCACGGTGCGCACCTGCTGCCGTCACGGCAACGTTTGTTTGCCCTCGGGACGTACCGGGAGTACGAACCACCGGTTCACTGAAGGACAAAGCAGGCGTGCGCGAGACTTCTCCACCGGGACTGGAAGCCGGAATCGCGGTTCCCCGAAGGACAGGCGGGCGTGCGCCAGACCCTGAACGATCTCTGGACACCCCGCGCCATCTCGGGTCTGTATGCGCCCGGCGTCATCCAGGAGTCGCACGGGGAGTCTTCCTCGCCTCGCTCTTCACCCGGGATGCAGTGCCAGGGGCGGTCCATCCGGAAACGGACTCGCAGGGGCCCCGACACGGAAAAATCATGAGCCACACCAAGCCGTTCCTCCTGTCCGCCATTGCCACCCTTCTGCTCGGCCCGGCCGCGCTCGCGCAGCCCTCGGGCCTGCCGTCCTTCGAGCTGGAGCGCCTGGAGCTCAACCCCAACGGCCGCGGCTCGCTGCTGATGGGCACCGGCGAGCTGCTGCCCAAGGGCGGCTTCCGCCTCTCGCTCGCGGGCCAGTACGAGAATGACCCGCTGGTGATGTACCGCAATGGCAACCGGTTGGGCTCGGTGGTGGGAAACCGGGTGACGGGACACCTGCTGGCCGCCTGGGCGCCCATGCAGTGGCTGGAGTTGGGCCTGCAGCTGCCGCTGGTGGTCTGGCAGAACGGGGATGACCTGAGCGGGCAGAACATTGCCTCCCCGGCCAGCACGGGCCTGTCCACGCCGACGGCGCACGTGCGGCTGGGACTGCTCGCGCAGCGGCGGGAGGCGCCGGTGGACCTGGCGCTCGAGCTGGGCGTGGGCCTGCCCGTGGGCAGCGTGGACACGCTCTCGCGCGACAGCATCGTCCGGCTCTCGCCCAAGCTGATGCTGGGCCGGAACTTCGGCGCGCTGCGCGCGGCCGTGGAGGCTGGTGCGCTGATCCGTCCCGCCGTCGTGCTGGGGGACGTGGGCGAGGTGCAGGACGAGCTGGGCAACGAGGTGCGGCTGGGCGCGGTGGTGGCCACCACGGGCGACGGGCTGCGCGGTGAGCTCAACGTGCGGGGCAGCGTGCCGCTCACCCGCGAGGCGAGCTCCCTGGAGGTGCTGGCGGGCCTGCGGCTGCCCCTGGGCGAGTCGCTCGAGGCCTACGCGCTGGGCGGCCCCGGTTTCGGCAATGCTCCGGGCACGCCCACCTTCCGCGTGCTGCTCGGCGTGGCGGTGGGCGGCGGCGAGCGGGGGGATGCCTCGCGCCGCGATGACGATGGCGATGGGGTGGTGAATGGCGAGGACACGTGCCCCGCCGAGGCGGGCCCGGCCGAGCGCCAGGGCTGCCCCGTGAAGGACACCGACAAGGACGGCATCGAGGACGCGGCGGACACGTGCCCCACGGAGGCGGGTCTGGCCGAGCGTCAGGGCTGCCCGGTGCGGGACGCGGACCAGGACGGCATCGAGGACGCGGCGGACAAGTGCCCCACGGAGGCGGGCCCGGCCAATCGCCAGGGTTGCCCGGTGCGGGACGCGGACCAGGATGGCATCGAGGACGCGGCGGACAAGTGCCCCACGGAGGCGGGCCTGACGGAGCTGCGCGGCTGCCCGGCGAAGGACTCGGACGGTGACACCGTGGCGGACCACCTGGACAACTGCCCCGCCGAGAAGGGCGTGGTGACCAACGCGGGCTGCCCGGTGCAGCAGAAGCAGATGGTGGCCATCCAGAAGGGCAAGCTGGAGATCAAGGAGCAGGTGTTCTTCGCCACCGCCAAGGCGGTCATCCAGCCGCGGTCCTTCAAGATGCTGGACCAGGTGGCGCGCATCCTCCAGCAGCACCCCGAGGTGGACAAGATGGTCATCGAGGGCCACACCGACGACCGCGGCAACGCGGAGGCCAACCGCAAGCTGTCGCTGGCGCGGGCCGAGGCGGTGAAGGGCTACCTGGTGAGCAAGGGCGTGGAACCGGCGCGCCTGGAGGCGAAGGGCTTCGGTCCGGACCAGCCCATCGCGTCCAACAAGACGGACAAGGGCCGCGCGGCCAACCGGCGCGTGGAGTTCATCATCGTCACCCCCGAGCGCGAGCTGCCGTAACCGAAGGAATCGAAGAACATGAAGAACGGACTCTTCAAGAAGTGGCTCACGGCGGCACTGTGCGTGCTGGCCCTCGGCTCGACGGCGGCGCTGGCCGAGCCGGATACGTTCTACCTGGGCACCGGGCGGACCGGCACGTTCACGGTGGTGGGCTCCAACAACGTCATCAACAGCTACGGCCGGGTGACGAACGCGCCCGCCGCCAAGGAGGACTTCCTCCAGGTGGACTCCGTGTTCTGCTCGGCGCCTCCCTGCTTCGCCGTGGGCGATCTGGTCATGGTGCTGCAGACGACCGGCATCGTGCCCGAGCCGGATTCCGGTGACACGGGTGCCACGAACATCTCCGACAAGCCGGTGGGGCGCTGGGAGCTGGCCCGGTTGAAGACGGTGTCGGGCTCGGGCTCGACGGCGGATCTGACGCTGACCGCGCCGCTGGTCTACTCGTATACGAGCAACGTGACCCAGGTCATCCGGGTGCCGGAGTACATCGACCTCACCATCGATACCGGAGCGACCCTCAAGGCGCAGGCCTGGAATGGCCGTATCGGAGGCGTCCTGGCGTTCCTGGCCCAGGGGAAGGTCATCAACAATGGCACCATCACCGCCAGCGGCGCGGGGTTCCGGGGCGGAGTCTTCGTCAGGGACAGCAGCGGCAAGGCCGGATGCTTCGGCAATGACGAGCCGGCCCAGTCTGGAGCGCAGAGAGGTGAGGGCCTCGCCAGCCTGCGTTATGGCACCGCGCAGACGGGCCGGGGCAATGTCGCCAATGGCGGTGGCGGCGGCGTGTGCGTGCAGTCGGGTGGCGGTGGTGGTGGCAACGGCGGAGCCGGTGGGCAGGGTGGCTTCACCTCCGATATCGACAGCAGCCGGAACGTAGGCGGGCTGGGCGGAACGGTCGTCCTCCGCTCCACCCGTACGGCCGATAGCCTCGCCCTGATCGATCGCCTCATCTTGGGGGGGGGTGGCGGCGCGGGACATGGCACCGACCCTTCGGGCACCGCGGGTGGCTCGGGTGGCGCGGGCGGCGGCATCATCTTCATCCGGGCCGGTGAGCTCCAGAATGCCATCGGGTCCAGCTTCACGGCCGCCGGGGCGGCGGGTGGCGCGGCGACGACGGATGGTGCCGGCGGTGGTGGTGCGGGTGGAGACATCTACCTGCGGGTTGCTCGGAGCATCACGTGCGCGTCCACGACGACGAGGCTCTCCGTCAGTGGTGGCTCGGGTGGCAGCGTCTCGGTGGGTGACTACGTGGGGCCCGGTGGCGGCGGTGGTGCCGGGCGCATCCTGCTGCAGGCCGAGAGCGTCACTTGCGGCACCAGCACCCTGGGTGCTTCGCCTGGTTCCCAGCTGGATCCAGGTGCACCAGGAGGAGCGCCTTATGGTGCAACGGCAGGCGGAGCCAAGGCCGCTGAAATCATCTCCAGCTCCTTCGCACCTCCGGCTCCGCCCACGGTGGTTTCGCCGGCGAACAACTCCTTCACCAACAACGTTCGTCCTCCCATGACCGGCACGGGCGCGCCAGCCTCGTCCAGGGTCTACGTGTACGTCGACGGCATCGAGCTGGGGTGGACGACCTCCGATGCGTCGGGCAACTGGAGCTTCACCCCGACGGCGGACATCCCGGCCGGGGCGCACCAGGTGCGGGCGGTGGCGGAAGCCCTGGGCGTGCGGAGCAATCCGAGCGCCGCCAACACCTTCACGGTGGATCTCAAGGCGCCGGAGGCCGTCATCGTCTCGGGTCCGGCGTCGCTGGTCAACTCGCGCAACGCGACGTTCGACCTGGATGTGAAGGAGGCGGATACGGGCGTGGTGTACGAGTGCAAGCTGAGCCCGGCCACGGCTTTCACCACCTGCTCGGACCCGGCGGCCTTCACGGTGCCGGCGGATGGCCCGTACACGCTGGTGGTGCGCGCGCGTGACGCCGCGGGCAACGTGGGCCCGGAGACGACCCCCTACGCCTGGACGGTGGACACCGTGGCGCCGGAGGCTGAAATCCTCTCGGGACCGCCGAGCGTGAGCAACTCGCGAAACGCGACGTTCGACCTGGATGTGAAGGTCGCGGACACGGGCGTGGTGTACGAGTGCAAGCTGAGCCCGGCCACCACCTTCACCAGCTGCGCGGATCCGGCGAACTTCACGGTGCCGGCGGATGGCTCGTACACGCTGGTGGTGCGCGCGCGTGACGCCGCGGGCAACGTGGGCCCGGAGACGGCGCCCTACGCCTGGACGGTGGACACCAAGGCCCCGGACGCGCGCATCGTCTCGGGACCGTCGAGCCTGAGCACCTCGCGGAGCGCGACGTTCGACCTGGACGTGGTGGAGCCGGACACGGGCGTGACGTACGAGTGCAGGTTGCTCCCCATCGAGGCGACCTTCACCCCGTGCACGGACCCGGCGAACATCACGGTTCCGGCGGATGGCCTGTACACGCTCGAGGTGATCGCGCGTGACGCCGCGAACAACGTGGACGCCTCGCCGGCCACGTACACCTGGACCGTGGACACCGTGGCGCCCGCCGCGCCCGTCGTGGAGAGCCCGGCGCCGAACGGCACGGTGGACACCCTCACGCCGGTCATCCGCGGCACGGCGGAGCCCCACAGCACCGTCACCGTCATCATCGACGGCGTCGTGGTGGGCACCGTCCCGGCGGATGCGTCCGGCAACTGGAGCTACACGCCCACCTCGCCGCTGGAGCTGGGTGAGCATCGTGTCCAGGTCCGTGCCACGGACGAGGCGGGCAACACCGGCCCCACCACTCCCGATTCGCACACCTTCACCGTCGCTCAGGACACCTCGGCGCCGGAGACGGCCATCGACTCCGGTCCGTCGGACACCACCTCGGAGCGCACCGCGACGTTCGAGTTCAGCTCGAACGAGCCGGGCGTGACGTACGAGTGCAGCCTGGACGGCGCCCCCTTCACCCCGTGCACCTCGCCGGTGACCTTCACCAACCTGGCGGATGGCGAGCACACCTTCCGGGTGCGCGCTCGCGATGCCGCGGGCAACGTGGATGCCTCTCCGGCCGGCCGTACCTGGACCGTGGATCCCAACGCGGGTGGGGATGTCGCCTTCCTGGGCGATGGCATCGGCTGCTCGGCCTCGGGTGGTGACGCCTCGTGGCTGCTGATGGGCCTGGGCACGTTCCTCACGCTGTCCCGCCGCCGCCGCCGGAACTGAGCGCTCACGGCACATGACCCGGGCCGGGCTCCCCTCCCCACGTGGAGGCGGGGCCCGGCCTTTTTCATGGGCTCAGTGCACCGGGTGGGGCGAGTCCTCCGCGGGCCGAGGAGCCGGCGGCGTGGGGCTCGCGGCGGACAGCAACGGAAGGGCCACGTAGAAGGTGGCGCCCCGGCCCACCTCGCTCTCCACCCAGATGCGGCCGCCGTGGCGCTCGACGATGTCGCGGCTGATGTAGAGGCCCAGCCCCAGCCCTCCGTAGGAGGTGACGGAGACGTTCCGGGCGCGGAAGTAGCGCTCGAAGAGCTGCTCCTGCTGGTCCTGGGGAATGCCGATGCCCTCGTCCGCCACGGACAGCAGCGCGAAGTCCCCGCGCACGTCCAGCGTCACGCGCACGGTGCTGTCCGCGGGGCTGTACTTGAGCGCGTTCTCCAGCAGGTTGGCGATGACCTGCTCCAGCCGGTACGGGTCTCCCCGGATGCGCACCGCCTCCGCCGGGTGCGAGTAGTCGATGCGGTGCTGGCCACGCTCGGCGTCCATCGTGGTCAGCGCGCGCTCGATGATGGCATCCAGCCGCGTGGGCTCGAAGTGCAGCGCGAGCCGGCCCGCCTCGATGCGCGAGGCATCCAGCAAGTCATTGATGAGCGCGGCCAGCCGCACCAGGTGCTGGCGCGCGTGGCGCAGCAGGGTGGGGTCCACCGGCTCCTTGCGCTCCAGCCGCCGCTCCAGGCTGGCCAGCCGCAGCGACAGCGGGGTGAGCGGCGTCTTCAGCTCGTGCGAGGCGATGGTGAGGAAGTCGTCGCGCACGCGGATGGCCTCCTGGGCCTCGCGGAACAGGCGGTTGCGCTCAGCCTCCGCGATGCGCTGCCCGGTGATGTCCTCGACGATGGCCACGCCCCCCTCCACCTGGCCGTCCTCGCCGAAGCAGGGCGCGAAGTGGGCGCGCACGGGGGTGAGCTTGTTCGCGGTGATGGAGCGGTACTCCCCCTCGTAGTAGGCGTGGCGTCCGGCGAGCACGTCGCGCACGCAGGTCAGGATGGCCTCGTCCTGGAGGGTGAGCAGGTTGAGCCCGATGAGCATCCGCTTGGAGGAGCCCAGGATGCGCACGAAGTAGTCGTTGCACGCGACGATGGTGGGCGCGGTGTCGAAGTGGAAGAGGCCCAGCGGAGCGTTCTCGAAGACGAGCTGGTAGGCGCGCTCCCCGGCGGAGCCCGGCGGTTGCGGTGCGCGCGCGTGCACCTCGGAGGACACCCGCTCCAGGGGCTCGTCGGTGTAGTCGGGGAACTCGGGCGTGCGCCGCAGCACCACGGCGATGCGCTCGCCCTCCACGCCCATGGAGGTGCCCACCGTCACCTCCACCTCCAGCTCCGCGCCCCCGCGGCGCAGCAGGAAGACGCGCACGGGCCGTCCGCTCAGCGCACGCCGCCGGCCCAGCAGGTAGCGCAGGATGGAGTGCCCGGCGAAGGAGCGCAGGCGCTCGGGAACCAGGCGGCCGAAGGGCTCTCCCCGCAGCTCCTTCAGCGTCCAGCCAAGCAGGCGCTCGGCGGCGGGATTCAGGTAGAGGACGCACTCGCCGCCGTCGCAAGCCACGAGTGGATCCGCCATGGCGTCCATCAGTTCCCTGAAGTCGTCGCCGGCCATGTTTCCCTCGGGGAAAGAGGGTCACCTCCTAGAGCCTACAGGTTGGAGATGGCGGGGCCGACGGGCCGCAGCCCGCGGTTGCCCGGCCGCCGTGCCGAGGTGGGGGCGGGGGCAGGCCGCATGCCGCTTCCATGCCCAGCTTTCCTTCATGAACAGCTGCGCTCCCAGGGCCGGGATGACCTGGGCTCGGTGCGCGCGGCCTTCCTCGAGCCCAATGGCCGGGTGACGTTCCTCTTCCGCGAAGCCGGGCAGTGACTCACGCCCCGGCGGGCGCGGGAGGCTCGGCGTGCGCCGCGGGCGGCTCGAGCTGGAAGCGTGCGATGAGGGGCATGTGGTCCGACAGGCCGTGGAAGCGGCTGCGCATGTCTCCGAAGGGGCTCGTGTCGTCGGCGTCCAGCCAGCGCACCCCGCCTCCGGAGAAGATGTGGTCCAGGTGCATGCGCATGTGCATGAAGCCGGCGGTGGGGAAGCCGCGGGGCTGCCGCGGGTCGATCTGCCCCACCGCCGCCTGGGCGTCGATGAAGCAGGCCTCGTCACACAGGTAGTGGAAGACGGGCGAGGCCGGCGGCGAGTTGAAGTCCCCGCAGACGAGGAAGGGCTCGGCATTGGCGCGGGCCCGTACCAGCTGGGCCAGCGCGCGCGCCTCGTGGAGCTGGTTGATGCCGTTGCCCATCTTCTCGCGGGTGGCCCAGAAGGCGCGGGAGAAGGGGGTGGGCAGGCTCAGGTGGGTGTTGAAGATGTGGAAGGGAAGCCCGTCCTCCAGGCGCAGCAGCCGCATGTGGGCGCAGATGCGGCTCTGCTTGCGCTCGCGCAGGGCCCGCACGTGGTGGTGGGTGATGTGGTGGGGCGCGTCCACGTTGTGCGTGTCCACGGCGAGCCGCTGGGTGTTGACGAGGATGGCCAGCCCGGTGGTGTAGAGGGAGAACTCGCCCAGCTTGTAGTGGTGGGCGCGGAAGTAGAAGGCCTCGTAGGGCATGGGGCGGCGCAGGTGGGCGAACGTCTCCTCCATGCGCCCCATGAAGGCTTCCAGCTGCGTCTCGTCGGGGCGGGAGCGCCGGTGGGCCACGTTGCTGCGGAAGGACTGGGTCTCCACCTCTTGCAGGCAGACGATGTCCGGCAGGGGACTCAACGTGGCCAGGGCCGCGGCGACCCGACGCTTGGGTCCCAGCGTGCTGGCGAGCCCGCGCAGGGCGTGTCCGAAATAGCGGACGTTGTAGCTGACGATCCGGAGGGGCGTAGGGACCATGCTCGCTCGAAGTTACGGATGCTCCGCTCCCTGCGGGAGCACCCTGGACCTTGCGCATCCCCCCTGTCTCCGGATACTCCGCCGCTCCCGGGGTTGCTCGGCTCCCCCGGGAGCATGCGGACCGCCCACTGGCCGGCAGTGGGCCTGGAGAGGAAAGACGACCATGAAGCTGCGTTCGACGCTGTACGCCGTGGCGGCGGTGATGACGGTGGGCATGATGGGCTGTGGTGAGCAGCCGCGGTACTACCGGGTGTCCATCGACCGTTCGCCCCTGGGCAGCATGCCCTCCTCCTGTTACAGCTCCGGCACCGCGCCCACCCCCAACGACCGGACGAGCAACGTCGTCGACGTCGCGCAGTGGGTCCTCTGGGACGGCGTCGAGGGCCAGCAGTACCTGGCGGTGGGCGACATCAACTACTCGCTGGGCGATGCGCGGGTGGACATCGACGTGAGCGACGCCATCGTGAGCGTCGAGAAGGCGGACAAGCCGACCTTCACCGTCGAGCGGACGCAGACCGGCCCCAACCGCGTCTCGCGCGCCACCTATACCCTCAACAAGGTGGGGGACACCCTGGAGGGGACGATCGCGCTGAGCTACGAGTGCAGCGGGAGTACCGGGTGCGCGCCCAACTGCAACGCCTCGCTGAACTTCGTGGGCCGCCGCCTGAGCGCCGAGCCGATGGTCTTGGTAGGCAGCGACGCCGCGAGATAGCGGGCAGGCAGGCGGAGCGGGCGGGTCGGTGTTAAAGGAGGGGACACGCCATGACGTCCTCTCCTTCTCGATTCCGCGGAACCGATTCCTACCTCTCCAGCGAGGGCCTCCAGGCCGCCGTCAACTGCGCGCTGACGCTCCAGCGTCCGCTGCTGGTGCGCGGCGAGCCGGGGACGGGCAAGACGCTGTTGGCCGAGGCCGTTGCCGAGAGCCTGGGCCAGCGCCTGCTCACCTGGCACGTGAAGAGCACCACGCGCGCCCAGGACGGCCTGTACGTCTACGACACCGTGCAGCGCCTGTACGACTCGCGCTTCGGTGAAGGGGACGTGCGCGACATCCGCCGCTACATCCGCATGGGGCCGCTGGGCGAGTCCTTCGCCTCGAAGGAGCGCGTGGTGCTGCTCATCGACGAGGTGGACAAGGCGGACGTGGAGTTCCCCAACGACCTGCTCCACGAGCTGGACCGGATGCGCTTCCGCATCGCGGAGACCAACGAGGACGTGGTGGCCGCGCACCGCCCGGTGGTCATCATCACCAGCAACAACGAGAAGGAGCTGCCGGACGCCTTCCTGCGCCGGTGCGTCTTCCACTTCATCGACTTCCCGGACCAGGAGCTGATGCGGCGGATTGTCGCGGTGCACCACCCGGGGCTGGACGAGTCGCTGACGGAGCAGGCCCTCAAGGTCTTCTACGAGCTGCGCAACTTCACGCGGCTGCGCAAGCGCCCGTCCACGAGCGAGCTGGTGGATTGGATCGCCGTGCTCAAGGCCAACGGCGTGACGAACGTGAAGCTGGACGACAACCTGCCCTTCCTGGGCGCGCTGCTGAAGCGTGAGCAGGACCTGATGGCGGTGGCGGAGGCCTTCGGGCGGGGCCGCCGGACGAAGGCCTGAGCGGAGGCGAGCCATGTTCCTGCCCTTCCTCTACGAGTTGCGGCGGCGCGGAGTCCCGGTGGGCGCGCAGGAGGCGGTCGCGCTGGCGGGAGCGCTGAAGGCGGGGCTGCACGACAGCTCGCTGGATGGCTTCTACCACGTGGCGCGCGCGCTGCTGGTGCACTCGGAGACGCACCTGGACGCCTTCGATCAGGCCTTCCTGGCGCACTTCAAGGGCATGGAGGGCGCGGGGCAGAAGCTGAAGGACGAGCTGCTGGAGTGGTTGAAGGAGGCGCGCGAGCGGCGCGAGCTCACTCCAGAGGAGCGGGCGCTGCTGGAGCACTTCAGCGTGGAGGAGCTGGAGAAGCTCTTCCAGCAGCGGTTGGACGAGCAGGACGAGCGGCACGACGGCGGGACGAAGTGGATTGGGACGGGAGGCGCGTCGCCCTTCGGGCACTCGGGGAACCCGCGCGAGGGCTTCCGGGTGGGAGGCGAGGGGGCCGAGGGCGGTGGCGGCCGCATGGCGATGAAGATCGCCGGGGCGCGCCGCTACCAGGGCTACCGGGGCGACGTGGTGCTGGACACGCGGCAGATGGCGGTGGCGCTGCGCAAGCTGCGGGCCTTCGCGCGCGAGGGCGTGGCGGACGAGCTGGACGTGGAGGGCTCCATCGCGGCCACGGCGAAGAACGCGGGCGAGCTGGAGGTGGTGGTACGCCCGCCGCGCCGGCCGAACACGCGCGTGGTGCTGCTGATGGACGTGGGCGGCTCCATGGACCCGTACGCGCACCTGGTGAGCCGGCTCTTCTCGGTGGCGAAGCAGGCCACGCACTTCAAGGAGCTGCGCACGTACTACTTCCACAACTGCGTCTACGGGCGCGTGTTCGACACGCCGTACCTGGTGGGCGGCATCAGCGTGCCGGACCTGCTGGGGCAGGTGGGGCGGCACCACAAGCTGGTGATGGTGGGAGACGCGTTGATGGCGCCGTACGAGCTGACGATGCGGACCAACGCCGAGGGCCGGTACGACCCCACGGAGGGGAAGGAGGGCCTGGTGTGGCTGATGGAGCTGGCGCGGCACTTCGAGCGCAGCGCCTGGCTCAACCCGGAGCCTCCGCAGACGTGGCGGGGCAACACCATCCAGGCGGTGAAGAACGTGTTCGACATGTTCCCGCTGACGCTGGAGGGCCTGGGTGAGGCGGTGGCGCACCTGACGAAGGGGCGGATGGTGCGCGGGCGCCGGTAGGGGGCCCCTTGAGTCGCGCGACGTTTTCGGGCCAACGTCCCCCCGTTTCCACGCAACAGGGGAGCAGCGATGACGACGATTCTGGTGACGGGTGCCACGGGCACCATTGGTTCGCAGGTGGTGTCCGCGCTCAAGGGGCGCGATGGCGTGACGGTGCGCGCGGCGGTGCGCAGCGCGGCCAAGGCCAAGGCGCTCGAGGGCGGCAACGTGACGCCCGTGGACTTCGAGTACACGAAGCCGGAGCTGGTGCAGAAGGCCGTGGCGGGCGTGGAGCGGCTCTTCCTCGTGACGCCCTTCACCCCGGACCAGGTGGACCTGGGCGCGCGGCTCGTGGATGCCGCCAAGGCCGCGGGCGTGAAGCACATCGTGAAGCTGTCCGCCATGGGCGCGGACTTCGAGGGCGGCATCCTGCTCGGACGCTGGCACCGCACCCTGGAGCGCTACATCCAGGGCTCGGGCCTGACGTACACCTTCGTGCGGCCCAACAACTTCATGGAGAACTTCATCAACTTCTACCCGCCGGGCAAGGACGGGAACATCTACCTGCCCTGGGGCCAGGGGGCGTGCAGCTTCATCGCGGGCTCGGACGTCGCCGCGGTGGCCGCCGCCGCGCTGACCTCGAGCGGCCATGAGAACAAGGCCTATACGCTCACCGGTCCCGAGGCCTTCACCATCGCCCAGGCCGCCGCCACCCTCGGCGAGGTGTCCGGCAAGAAGGCCAGCTACGTGGACGTGCCCGAGGCGGCCGCGAACAAGGCCATGCTCGACATGGGCATGCCCGCGTGGATGGTGGACGCGATGATGGAGCTGCACGGCATCGACAAGGCGGGCTACGCCGCCGAGGTGACGGACGCGGTGCGGAAGGTGACGGGCCGCGCGCCCGTGAGCTTCGCGCAGTTCGCCAGGCAGCACGCCGCTTCCTGGAAGTGAAGCACTCGCGACACTGAGGCGCCGGGGCTCCTCCGGAACACCATGCGGGCAAGAGGAGAGCGGGTTAGAAGGGCCGCTCACTTCGCAGTCCACTCCGGAGGAGTCTCCCCATGGCCCCCATCGCCATCCAGCCGCTCTACACCGCCACCGCCACCTCGCACGGGGGCCGCAACGGCCGCGTCCGCTCGGACAACGGCACCATCGACATGCCGCTCACGATGCCCAAGGCGCTGGGCGGCGCGGAGGCCGCGGGCTCCACCAACCCCGAGCAGCTCTTCGCGGCGGGCTATTCCGCGTGCTTCGAGGGCGCGCTGCGGCTGGTGGCCGGCAAGATGAAGAAGCAGATCAAGGACGCGCACATCACGGCGAAGGTGACCATCGGCAAGACGCAGGAGGGTGGCTTCGGTCTGTCGGTGGCGCTGCACGGCAAGCTCGAGGGCGTCTCGCAGGCCGAGGCGGACGAGCTGATGCACGCCGCGCACAAGGTGTGCCCGTACTCGCTGGCCACCCAGGGCAACATCGACGTGAAGCTCTCGTCCGAGGTGGCCTGAGTCCACACTCCTCTCCCTCTCCCACCGGGAGAGGGGCCGGGGGGGAGGGTGCCACGCCTCCCGGGTTGAATCCCGTGGTTCAGGGCGCTTCCGCGGGTTGGAGGTGGAAGGCGTTGGATGCCACCTCCTGGCGCTCCCCGTCCCAGTCCACGCCCGTGACGAAGCGGTACGTCCCTTCCGGGAGCGTCTCGGGAAGGGGGCGGAGGGACTCGCCGCTCTCTCCTGGCCAGATGTTGTACTGGGGGGCCGCGCAGATTTGCCGGCCGGGCGGAGGAACCACCGTCCACGTCCCTCCCTCGTCGCGTTGCAGCGAGGACATGCAGAGGTTGTAACCGAGCACCTGGAGCGAGTCGTTCCGCAGCAACAGCTTCACCTGCGAGCCGGGTGCGTAGGTCTCCTGGTCCGTCTTCAGGACGGCCTCTCCCACCCGAGGCACACCACAGGCCGTCAGCCAGAGCACCGCACCGCCAAGAAGCACATTCCGATGAAACATGTCGCTCACCCCCATCGACGCTCGCCGGTCCGAGCGTCGAGGCGGGGATGATACGGCTTCTCGGGAGTCCGGGGGGACTGCTCACTTCGGCCGCGGCAGGAAGATCGCCGACACTACCCGAAGCTGGCCACCTCGGTGAGCACGGCGCGCGAGGGCCGTGTCACGTAGCCGAAGTGCTTGTCCGACTCGGCGCGCAGGTGCTTCGCGGCGTCGCTGGCCACGTAGCGCTCCACGGCCTCCAGGCTCGTCAGCTCGTAGTGGCACACGTAGCGCGCCCAGCCATCCGAGGCATTCACGGTGTCCTTCCACTTGCGGCAGCGCAGGAAGCCGGGCTGGCGCAGCACCTCGGGGACGTGGATGTCCTCGTGCCAGCGGTTCCACGCCTCCTCGGAGCCGGGCGCGACCTCGATGGTGACGATGTAGAGGGCCGTTTTCACTTGGACACCTCCGGCAGCCAGGTGCCCCAGCGGACCAGCCGCGTGCTGCCCTCGGACTCGCGCTTGCCGCCCGCGCCCACGCGTTCGGTGCCCTCGGTGAGCGTCTGGAAGCGCGCCTCGTAGGGCAGGCCCGACAGCGTGGGCGCCCACGGGTCGGCCGCGTAGGTCTCCGAGGTGATGCGTTGCGTGCCCTCCTCGTTCGCGGTGCGCTGCACGGTGAGCGCGGGCACGTCACGGCCCTCCACGGTGAAGGTGCCACGGGTGGCCGTCGTGGCGGCTCCGGCCGGAGGCCACTCCCCAGAGTTCAGCACCTCGACGGGCAGGTTCAGCAGGGCCTCTTCCAGGGGCTGCGGCTCGGCCTGGGAGAAGTCGGAGCAGGGAAGGGCGTTGGCGTCCACGGGGCCCTCGGCGCGCAGGAGGAAGCCGCGCTCGGCGGCGAAGCACACGCGCTGCACCGTGGGCGAGGGGCCCACTTCCACGCGCCGGTCGTAGTACGCGCCGGGGCCCAGGGGCCGCTCCAGCGCGGGCGGCGTGGCGGTGGCTCCGGACGAGCCCTCGCGCACCTCGAGCACCCGGAGTTGATGGTTGCCCGGGATGCGGAAGCCGGACAGCGTGGTGTTCGCCTCGAGCAGGCCGCGCGTGAGGTAGAGCGGGCCCGGCTGGACGGCGTACACGCGGGTGCGCAGGGGGCCGTCCACGGGGCGCTGATCGCTCACGTAGCGCAGGGCGTCCCATTCGCGGCCGACAGCTGAAGTGCGCTCGGCGGTGGCCTGTCCCTGTTGCGGTGCCTCGAGCGTGCGCGTGGTGTCCGCGCGCACGGGGACGAGCAGGTCCTTCGCCAGCCGCGTCTGGGCCAGGGGCTTGCCAGCCTCGTCGGTGAAGGACACGCGCAGCCACACCCAGGGCTGCTGCACGGCCACCACCTCCACGGCCACCTGGCCCGCCAGGGTGCGTGCGTTGCCGTCGGCGCCCCGGCTGGCGGAGAAGGCGTAGGAGACGCGGTCACCCACCCGGGCGCGCTGCCAGGAGTCGGTGCCGGTCCGCACGGGGGAGGGATTCGGGGCCTGCGTGTCGGAAGGAGAAGGGCCGCTCGACTTCGTGCTCTCGCAGCCGGGGAGGAAGCTCAGGGCCGCGCCCAGCAGCGCGGTGGCCAGGGGAAGGGCAGGGTGGCGCATTCGCATGCGGGACTTGATACACCGGGAGTGGATTCCGGGGAGGCACCATGAGGTCGGAACAGGAAGGGGCTCCCACCTTCCACGGTTGGGGGGTGGCGCTCGGACTGGTGGGGGTGGTGGGGGTGCTGGCCCTGACGGTGCTGTGGCCCGAGGTCCTGCGTCCCCGGGCGGCCCGGCAGCTGTCCCTGGCCGTGAGCCGGGGAGACGTCGCGGCCGCTGGCCTGTGGCTGCGGCTCGTGGACCCGGATCGCATGGCCTCCTCCGTCCTGGGCGAGGCCGCGAGGCAGGGGAACAGGGACATGGTCCGCCTGCTCCTGGTCCCACCCCCTTCCAGGAGGCCGCCCGGTACGGGCACCTGGACGTCATGCGTCAACTCATCACCGCCGGTGCGGATGAGGAGGACGGCGAGGCGCTGGAGGGGGCCAGCCGGGACTGCCGGCCGGAGGCGGTGAAGCTGCTGCTCGGGCAGGGGGGCTGGAGGCGCAAGACGCCCCTCCTCCCCGAGACGGTGGCGCGGGCGCGGCGGCTGGCCGGGGCGGCGGGGTGCGAGGCCGTGCTCCGGCTGCTCCCCTCCCCGTAGCGCTCGCCGCCGGACGCCTGTCGCACGGCTCCGGACGTTCGCCCACCGGGGGCACTCGGCGGAAAGCAGCGGCGGTGTACATTTGCAGGCCATGCGTGAAGCAAAGCTGGATGATGTCAGTACGGTCTCCCTGCCGAAACGGGGCGTTGGCGCGCAGGCCCTTCCGCTCGTTCCGACGCTGACCATCGTCTCCCATCCCTTCACCCGGCGGGTGGGAGAGCGGCTCCTGCTGGGAGAGTTGCTCGCCGGCAAGAACGTCGAGCTCTCCCGGAGGGCCCCCGACTTCGTGCGGCCCGGCCAGACGCAGGGCGCGTCCCTGGCGGACCCCCACCTGAGCCGCAAGCCCATCATCTTCGCCCCCGGCGAAGGGGGACGGGTGCGGTTGTTAGTCGAGGATGGCGGCACCCAGGTGGTGGCGGGTGAGCTCATCCGGGGCGGCCGGGAATTCAGCCCCGAGGAGCTGGCCGCGGGCATTCCCCTCGAGCTCGCCGAGCGCGTGGTGCTGCTGCTGCACCAGACGGAGCCCGACACGGGGGAGGTCCAGGACTCGCTGGGGATGGTGGGGCAGAGCCCGGCCATCCGGCGGGTGCGCCGGCACATCTCCCAGGTGGCGGACCTGAAGGTGTCGGTGCTCATCCGCGGCGAGACGGGCACGGGCAAGGAGTTGGTGGCGCGGGCCATCCACCAGCACAGCCGCCGCCGGGACGCGCGCTTCATCAGTGTGAACCTGGGGGCCATCAACAAGGAGCTGGCGGAGGCGGATTTCTTCGGCACGAAGAGGGGGGCCTTCACGGGTGCCCAGGAGCGCGAGGGCCTCTTCCGCAGGGCCCATGGCGGCACCCTGTTCCTCGACGAGGTGGGCGAGGCGCTCCCGGATCTGCAAGTGAAGCTGCTCCGCGCGCTGGAGGAGGAGGTGGTGTCTCCCGTGGGGTCGGACACCATCGTCCCCACGGACGTGCGCGTCGTGGCCGCGACGGATGCCAACCTCGAGGAGCAGATCAGCAATGGGCGCTTCAAGGAGCCGCTGAAGCACCGGCTGGCCGGCTATGAGATCCGCCTGCCGCCGCTGCGCGAGCGCCGCGAGGACATTGGCCTGATCTTCTTTCACTTCGCTCGCGAGGCGCTGGCGGAACTCGGTGAGGCCTGGCGCCTGGATCCCGAGGATCCCTACGCCGAGCCGTGGCTGCCCGCGCCGCTGGCGGCCCGGCTCGTGCGCCACTCCTGGTCCGGCAACATCCGCCAGCTGCGCAACGTGACTCGTCAGCTCGTCATCGCCAACCGCGGCCAGAAGCAACTGAGCGTGGATTCCCAACTCGACAAGGAACTGGGCCCGGTGACTCCTCTCGGGCGGCCCTTGCGTATGTCGGTGGCGGTGGATCCCCAGGCCACGCCCGCGCCGAAGGCCGCGGCCGAACTGAAGGAGGTGCCCCGCCGCAAGCCCGCGGACATCCCCGAGCAGGAGCTGCGCGCGGCGCTGCGCGCGAACTCCTGGGACTTGAAGAAGGCCGCGGACCAGCTGGGCATCCCCCGGCCCTCCATCTACGACCTCCTGCGCAAGTACGACATCCGCACGGCGGGAGACCTCTCGACGCAGGAGATCACCCGCTGCTACCACGAGTGCAAGGGCAACCTGGATGCCATGGTGCCGCGCCTGGAGGTCTCCAAGCAGGCGCTGCGCCGCCGCATCAAGGAGATCAAGGAGCTCAAGGACCTGGAGCTCGGCGCCTAGCGCAGGCCGGTCACTCGTCGACATGTCGAAGCGCTCGGGGTGCCTCTCCACCCGACGCCGCTCGACATGTCGAAACCTCCTCCCACGTTCCCATTTCGCGAGAGCCCGGCCGGGAAAACCGGCCTTGGGGTTTCCATGGGGCGGCACGCCCGTTGCTCTAGCCTGTTGGCATCCGAGGCCGGGAGGAGCCGGGCAGCAAGGGGGGCGGCTCCTTCCGGTCCTTGGGGGTTTCGAGTCTCAGCTCGGTTTGACTCCTGGAGGGGGAAACCATGTCGCAGGACAAGGTGATGAAGAGTGGTCGCGGCAATTGGCGCAACGCCAGGAAGGAGGTGGCCTTCAAGGTTCCGGAGAACTGCCCGTGCCTCAAGCGGTTCAAGATGCGCGTGGTGTTCAAGGCGCAGGACTCCAGCGAGTCGATGGGCGCCCTGTGCGTGGACAAGGACGGCAAGGAGGTGGAGTGCCCGACCCTCGTGCCGGTCTTCTCCGTGGAGGGCTCGGCCTCCCAGGCTCCGGGCCAATGCCCCTGCCTCGAGCGCCTCCATGTGCGCGTGCGGCTCGAGCAGGAGCCGTCCACCGGGGCGATGGGCCTGCTGTGCGTGGACAAGGACGGCAAGGAGGTGGAGTGCCCGACGGGGATCGTTCCGGTGCTCCCCGTGGAGGGGGCGGCTTCCCTGACGGGCTCCGTGTGGTGCCCCTGCCTCACGCATGCCCTGGGACTGGCGCCGAAGCAGGAGGCGCCCGGCATGAAGGGCCTGCGCTCCAGGCCCGTGGCGTTCTTCCCCAAGCTGTGAGCGCGGATGCGTGCCGGTCCCGGCGTCACCCACGCCAGGACGCGGGCACGCGTTTGCGCATGTCCTGGAGGTGATGCTCCCACTTGCGCTGGAGGTAGGGATTGCTCTTCAGCGTCTGGTTGAGCTCCTCCCAGACCTGGAGCGCGCGCGCTTGCTGCTCGGGCGAGGCGGGGTCCTTCGCCGCGAGCAGGAAGAACGCACGCATCACCCTGGCTTCCTGCCACTCGGGGCGTTCGAGCACCAGATGCTCGGCCAACGCGAGTCCCTCGGCCTGGAGCTGACTGGGCTCTCCACCCTGTTGCCGCGTCCAGGAGGCCCACTCCCAATAGAGGTGGCCAAGGGCCCGCCGCAGCTCCTGGTTCTCGGGCTCGGAGTCGAGGGCCGTGCGCAAGACGTCTCGCGCGAGCTGGAAGTCCTTGTCCGGCTCCTGTCCCCGCCGTGCCTTGGTGAGGGCCTGGACCTCCAGGAGCCTGCCGTGCTGCAACGCGATGTAGGCGTCATGGGCGTTGAGCTCGCGGGCCTTGCCGATCTCCTTCAAGCCCTGCGCCAGGCTCTGAGCCGGGTCGCCCTCATGCTCCAACTCGAACAGGGCCTGGTTGTAATGGAGCCAGGCCAGGTTGGCCCAGGGGAGGTGGCGCCGCTTCCCCATGCCGGAGACTTCCCTCAGGACCGGCTCGGCCGCGCGCACGCTCGGTTCCGGGTCTTTCCCCTGGAGCCTCAGGTACTCGGCATGCAGGGCCCGGAGGAAGCCCAGGCTACTGCGGGAGAAGTAGTGCTGCGGAGAGGCGATGATGGCCTGTCCGAGAAGCTTCTCGGCCTCTTCGAACAGGGCGTGGGGATCTCCTCCACGCTCCATCTCTTCCCGGGCCAGCTCGGCCAGGTCGTACGCCTCATTGTAGCGGTAGAGCGGGGACTCGGGGTTGATGTCGCCCCCCAACCGGAACAGCGCGCGGGACTCGAGATACTCGGGCCGGGGATCTCCACCCCTCACCTTGAGCCTCCACGCCAGCTCCCGGTGGACGAGCGCCTCATGGTAGTAGAGCACCGCGTAGTGGGGATTCACGGTCCGTGCTTCCTCGAGGAGCCGCCTGGCCTGCTCCAGGTCTCTGCGTGGATCATTGCCGTGGCGGCTCACGGCTCGCCTGTAATACGCGGTGGCGAGACTGACCCGCGCGATCATCTGGCTCGGGTCCATCATGAGGGCCGTGTGAAAGGCCTCGATGGCCTTGCTCGCGGGGGTCAGGTCGTCCGCGCCCGGTGAAGTCTGGGACTCGTGGTCCGCCCAGGTCTTGTAGATACGGCCGCGCAGCATGTGGAACGCGGGGCCCTGGTGCTTGGGGGCAATGCGCTCGATGGCCGTGATGGCTTCGCGGAGTTTCTCGCGCGGATCCTCCCTGTGGTCGTAGAGGTTCTTGGACGCCTGCCACAGGACCCACCCCAGCTCGAGCCTCGCCTCTGGCCGCTCGGGCTCGAGCATGCTGGCGGCCTTGATGGTCCCGAGTGCCTGGTCCAGGAGCCGCTGCGCTTGCTCCGGTGGGAGGTTCGGGTCGCCGGCGAGCAGGAGGTGGAAGCGGGCCTCCAGGAGCCTGGCCTCGTAGGCACGGTCGGGCGCGACCGCGATGGCGCGTGACACCGCCTGGAGTCCCTGCTCGTACAGGGACTGGATGTCCTTGCCATGGCTGGAGGTCTCCATCTCCAGCCAGTCGCGCTCGAGCTGCGCCCTGGCCAGATGGAGGTCGGGATCTCCGCGGCCGATCTCCGCGGCCTGGGCATAGGCGAGGCGGCCTTTGCCGAAGGCGGTCCGGGCCTGCGCGTATTCGCCCAGCTTCCAGTGACGGGAGGCCCACGTCAGGTAGATGTCTCCGCGAAGCCGGGGGGCCGCGTAGAACCCGGGAGGGCCTTCGCTCAGCGCATCCAGGCGGCCCAGGGCGTCCTCGAGACGCCCTTCATGCCAGGCGATGAGCGCCTGCACGTATTCATGCGGCACGGAGTCATCCAGGCCTTCCAGGTTCTGGAGCTTCTCGAGCAACGGTTTGCGCAAGCGCAGCTCGAGCTCCTGTCTGCGTTCCTGGAGCCATTCGTCCGCGGGGAGCTCACCGGGTTCCGGGTCCTTGCCGAGGCGCTGCCGGTATTGGCGCTCCATCTCCAGGCTTTGTTCCTGGTGGAACTGCCCCAGCACCAGGGCGAGGGAATAAGCCACCTCGGGCTCGCGGTAGCCCTGGCTCCACGCGTTCTCCAGGTGCTCGCGGGCCTTCACCCTGTCCCCGAGCGCGAGGTGGCCCCGCCCCAGGGCGTAGTGGCCCGGTCCCTGGCCCCGGGGGCCGGCCTCGCGCATCCAGGACTCCAGCTCGTGCATCCACTCGCGGAGCTGCTCCCGGTCACGGATGGGGTCTCGCGGCGGCGAGAGATGGGCGTGGAGCATGAAGTTCTCGATGTCCTTCACCCTCGCGGTGTAGCGGCTGAGCAGCTGCTCGAGCTGGGCGAACTCGCGGCGGAGCAGGAAGCCATAGCCCCCGGCGAGCGCCATCAGGGTGAGCGCCATCGAGCCCAGGGTCACGGCGGCCCGCCGGTGCCTGCGGGCCTTCTTGCGCAGGCGGTACCAGAATCCTGCGGGCCGAGCGTGCACCGGCTCGCCATTGAGGAAGCGCTCCAGGTCCTCGGCCAGGGCGCGTGCCGAGTCGTAGCGGGCCGAGCGCTCCTTCTCCAGGCACTTGAGGACGATGGCCTCCAGGTCCACCGGGATGTCCTTGTCGAGCGCGCGCGGCGGCCGGGGCTCCACGGAGGGGATGTTGCTGAGCACCTCCAGGTGGTTGCTGCCCTGGACGGGATAGGTACCGGTCAGCAGGTGGTAGAGCGTGGCGCCCAGGCTGTACACGTCCGCGCGCCGGTCCAGCCGCGTCACCTCGCCGCGGGCCTGCTCGGGCGCCATGTAGTGGGGCGTGCCCAGCACCGAGCCCGAGGCCGTCATCCCCTCCTTCCAGTCGCGCGCCAGCCCGAAGTCCATGACGTAGCACTTGAGGCTCCCGTCCTGGGTGCGCTCCACCATGATGTTGGAAGGCTTGAGGTCCCGGTGGATGAGGCCCACGCGGTGGGCCGCGTGCACGCCCTCGGCGGCGTCCCGGAGCACCATCGCCTTCTGCTCGGAGGAGAGCTCCCCGGCGAGCTGGTTCAACGGTTGCCCGTCGATGTACTGCATGGCGATGAAGGGTTTCCCCTGGACCTCGCCGACCTCGTACACCTGACACACGCGCTCGTGCACCACGCGCGCCTGGGCCCGGGCCTCGAAGACGAAGCGGCGCGCGGCGTCGGGGTCGTCGCCGCGGACGAACTTCAGGGCGACGTCGCGGCGCAGCCGGGGATCATGGGCGAGGAAGACCTGGCCCATGCCTCCCTGGCCGAGCAGGCGCATGAACTGGTAGCGCTCCCAGCCGGGCACCGGAAAGTCCGCGGCCTGCAGGACGGGGACCTCGCGCGAGGGACGGTGCACCGTGACGGTGTCGTCCGACGGCTTCTGCGTGGTCCGGGTCTGCTCCTGGGACTCCTTGCGCAGCGAGACGAGGGAGTCCTCGGACAGCCGCCCCCGCTCCACGAGCAGCTCCAGCGGAGCTCGTCCCAGGCGGAGCGCTTCCTCGCGCAGGGCCTCCGCCTCCTCCCGGGACAGAAGGCCCTCGGCCACGGCCATGCGCAGCTCCGAGTCGAACGCGTTGCTCACGAAAGTCCCCCTGATGGTGAGCGGCATCTTACGACTCCCTTCGCGCGGGTGAAGAGCCCAGGCTCCAGCAAGGGGTAGGCCAGCGCCCGGTTCGCCGGGGGTGGTGCTCCACGGGGAGGGTTTCGACATGTCGAAGCGGGTGTTCGACATGTCGAAACGGGGACGTCGACACCGTGGCTCAGCGGGCCGAGTAGACCTCGGCGCCGGCCACCACGGTGAGCTTCACCCGGGCGGTGAGCAACTGCGAGGGGGGCGCGTCCACCGGGTCCACCGAGAGCGCGACGAAGTCCGCGTCCATGCCCGGTTTCAGCCGGCCCCGCTCGTTCTCCGCGAACGCCGCCTGGGCCGCACCCACCGTGAAGCCCTCCAGGGCCTCCTCGCCGCTCAGCCGCTGCGCGGGGTACCAGCCGTTGAGGGGCTGGCCCTCGGCGTCCTGCCGCGTGCGCGCCGCGTACAGCCCCAGCAGCACGTCCGGGCGCTCCACCGGGAAGTCACTGCCGAACGCCAGCAGCGTCCCCGCCTCCTTCAGCTCGCGCCACGCGTACGCGCCCTGGATGCGCTCGGGCCCCACGCGCGTCTCCGCCCACGGCATGTCGCTCGTCGCGTGCGTGGGCTGCATGCTCGCCACGAAGCCGCTCTTGCCCAGCCGGAGGATGTCCTCCCGCCTCATCACCTGCGCGTGCTCCACCCGGTGCCGCAGGTGGCGCGTCCCCGTGGCCTCCGCCTGGCGCAGCAGCGTCTCCAGCACCAGCGTGTTGGCCCGGTCTCCAATCGCGTGCGTGGCCACCTGGAAGCCGCGCTCCATGAAGTCCTTCACCCGCGCCTCGTACTCCTCGGGCGAGAGCAGCAGCAGCCCCCGGTGGGACGGCTCGTCGCTGTACGGCGCGTGCAGCGCCGCGCCCCGGCTCCCCAGCGCTCCGTCCAGGCTCAGCTTCACCGCGCGCAGCGTCAGCATCCGGCCCTGGAAGGGGCCCTCGCGCAGGTACGTCTCGCGGTCCGCGCCCTGGCCATCCGCCATCACGTAGAGGCGCAGCGGCAGCCGGCCCTCCTTGTCCCAGCGCTGCATCAGCCGGAAGGTGCGCAGGTCCATGCCCGCGTCGTGCACGCCCGTCAGCCCCACCTCGGCACAGCGCGCGAGCGCCGCGGCGAGCCGTGCCTCGTGCTGCTCGGCCGTGGCCGGCGGCAGCACCGCGCTCACCAGGTCCATCGCGTTGTCCACGAGGATGCCCGTGGGCTCCCCGTTCGCGTCGCGCAGGATGCGGCCTCCCGCCGGGTCCGGCGTGTCCTTGGTAATCTTCGCGCGCCGCAGGGCCTCGCCATTCACCCAGAGGGCGTGGCCGTCGATGCGCTCGAGCGCCACGGGCGTCCCGGGCAGCTTCGCGTCCAGCTCCGCGCGGCCGGGGAAGCTCTTCTCCGGCCAGTCGTTCTGATCCCACCCGCGGCCGATCAGCCAGTCCCCCTGCCAAGCGGTGGCGGGAGCGGAGGCCACGCGCGACAGCACCTCGTCACGCGAGGCCGTGCCCTCCAGCCGCACCCCGGCCAGGCCCGCGCCGAGGCCCGCGAGGTGCCCGTGCGCGTCCGTCAGGCCGGGCACCACCGTGGCCTCTCCCAGGTCCACCACGCGCGCGCCCGCTCCCGCCGCGGCGAGCACCTCGTCCCGGGTGCCCACCGCGAGCACCTTCCCCGCGCGCACGGAGAGTGCCTCGGCCATGGGCCGCTCCGCATCGAGCGTCCGCACGCGCCGCGCCACATAGACGGTGGTGGAAGAGGTGGCGGGTTGCTGCACCTCGGACGCATGCCGGGCACAACCGGCCGCGCACACGACGAGGAGCACCGCGCCGAGAAGAGACTTCATTCCGTGCATTGCACACCTTTCGGACTGCCCCGGTTGCCGGGGTCGGTGGCGGCGCACTCTGGCGCACTCACGTGCGCGTGGGAATGCGTGGGCGGGTCTTTGGTGGATCCTACGTACCCCCCTTAATGTTCCGACCGGACGCTCTGATTCACACACAAGGGGGATGGCTCGTGCTTCGGCTCCATTCATTGTCAATTCTCGTGGCTCTCGGTCTGCTGACCGCCTGTACTTCTGGTGCTCCGGCGGCGGAGGACGTGCCGTCGCAACCTTCGTCACACGTGTTGCAGCGGGCGCCGCTCCGGATGCCGCCCACCCTCCAGCTCTTTCCCAGCAGCCTCGACTTCGGTGCTCAGGAGGTGGGTACCACCAGCGCACCGCAAATGGCGACGGTGCGAAACACCGGCTCCGATCCCCTGTACCTCGGCGATGGCTCCATCACCGGGCCCTTCCTGGTTTCACCATCCGGTCCTCTCACCGTGCCGCCGGGTGCCACCCAGGAGCTCTCGGTGACGTTCAAACCCACCACCGAGGGGTCCAGTAGCGGCACCCTCGTCTATTCCAGCAACGACCCGTTCAATTCCCGCGTGACGCTCTTCCTCGCCGGCCAGGGGGTCCCGCCCATCGAGGTGAGCCCCACCAGCCTCGACTTCGGAGAGCAACGCGTGGGCACCACCAGTGCGTCCAGGTCGGTGACGATCCGCAACGCCAGCAGCGCGAGCTTCACCGTCACCGGCATTTCCACCACCGCGCCCTTCGCCGTGTCGGCCGCTTCCACGCCCTTCACCCTGGCCCCGGGTGCGTCGCGAGTGGTTTCCGCGACGTTCAACCCCACCACGGCGGGCAGCGTCTCGGGCACGCTCACCCTGAGCACCGATGCCCCTTCCTCGCCGAGCGTCTCCATTCCCCTGGCTGGCAGGGGCGTGAAGCCCACCCTCTCGGTGAGTCCCTCCTCGCTCGACTTCGGAGAGCAGCGCGTGGGCACCACCAGTGCGTCCAGGTCGGTGACGGTCCGCAATACCGGCACCAGCGCCCTCGCCCTCTCCGCCCTCACCCTCTCCAGCGGGGCCTTCTCCCTCTCACCGACGACGATTCCCCTCACCCTGGAGCCGGGGACTTCCCGGGAGTTCGCGCTGACGTTCAGCCCCACCTCCGTGGGCGCTTTCACGGGGACGCTCGGCCTGACCTCCGATGACCCGGACGCACCGAGCGCCTCCGTTCCCCTGGCCGGCGTTGGCGTCGAGGCAAAGCCCGAACTGGAGGTGTCCTCGTCCCGTCTCGACTTCGGTGCGTCCAACGTGGGCTCGAGCGACGTCCTCCGGGAGCTCCGCTTCCGCAATCCGGGCGACACGGCGGTGACCCTCGCCTCGGCCACCATCGATGGCACGGCCGCGCTCGACTTCACCCTGGGCGCGTCGGTCTCCTTCCCGTTGACGATCTCCGCTGGCGCCACGGTCACCCTCTCCCCGAGCTTCTCCCCGCGGGCGGTGGGTTCACGCGAGGCCCGGGCCACCTTCGGCCTCGAGGGGGCCGCCCAGGACTCCGTGGAGGTGGTGCTCGTGGGTGAAGGCACCTCGCCGCTGGTGGCGGTGACTCCCGGCCGGCTGGACTTCGGCACCTGGCGGGTGGGGGACACCGTCGCGCCGCTCTCCCTCCGGTTGCAGAACACGGGGACGGGTCCGCTCACCGTGCCCACCGTGGCGCTGGGTGGCGCGGATGGAGCCCGGTTCACGCTGTCGCTCCCCTCCCTCCCCCTTACCCTGGCACCGGGGGCGTTCCTGGACGTTCCGGTGACGCTGACGCCGGATGCGGTGCGGACCTTCTCGGCCACGCTGGGGGTGGAGTCGGATGACGCGTCCCAGCCCCGCGTGGAGGTGCCCCTCGTGGGCAAGGCGGTGGCCAGTGCCCTGTCCCTCGAGTCGACGAGCTGGGACTTCGGTTCGGTGGCGGTGGGGACGCGCAGCGAGCCGAGGACCCTCACCGTCACCAATGTGTCCTCGACTCCCAGGACGGTGGCGCGCGTACAGTCGACGAGCGCCGCCTTCGAGGTGGAGGGGCTCCAGGGAAACACGCTCGAGCCGGGCGCGAGCGCCACCTTCCGCGTCCTCTTCCATCCGGAGGCCGCGGGCGTGGTCAGCGGCGAGGTGCGCCTGACGCTCCAGGGTGAGAGCACCGCCGATGCGGTGCTGGCGGTGAATGGCACGGGCACCACCACCTCCTCGGTGCCCGTGTCCGGGTGCTCGTGCAACAGCGGTGGCGGTACCGGCATGGCGGCGAGTCTCGCCCTGCTGGCCCTGCTGGCCCTGAGCGGACGCCGCACCCGCGGGGCGGCACGCTCCACGCGGTAGAAAAGGAGAGGGGCCCCGGACCCGGCGAGTGGCTCGCCAGCCCGGGGCCCCTGTTCATCGAGGCCCTTCAGCCTTCCACGTCACCAACCGCCGAAGCTGTACACCTCGGACGTGTACTGGCTGGAGGTGCTGAAGCCCGCGGTGATGAGCACCTTGCCTCCCGGCAGCAGCGAGGCCGTGTGCTCGTAGCGGTTCTGGCCCATGGTGCCCGTGGTGCACCAGGTGCCCGTCAGCGGGTTGTACAGCTCCGCGGAGGCGTGGATGCCCGTGGAGGCGTCGTAGCCGCCCACCGCCAGCACCAGCCCGTTGGGCAGCGGCGTCAGCGAGTGGCGCCGCCGGGGAGAGAGCATCTCGCCGGTGCTCATCCACGCGCCCGTGGCCGGGTCGTACAGCTCGGCGGCGTTGCTCTGCGCGCCGTCCTTGCCGCCACCGGACACCAGCACCTTGCCGTTGGCCAACAGCGCGGCCGCGTGGAAGCCACGCGCCAGGTTCAGGGTGCCAGCGCTCGTCCAGGTGCCCGTGGCCGGGTCATACAGCTCCGCGCCCACCAGGCAGTTGGTGCCCGTGCACTCGTCGCCGTCGTCGGTGAGGCCACCGGCCACCAGCACCCGGCCATCCCGCAGCAGGGTGGCGGTGAAGGCCCGGCGCGCCGTGGCCATGCTGCCCGTGGCGCTCCACGCGCCGGTGAACGGGTCGTACACCTCGGCCGAGGCGAGCAGCGTGCCGGAGGAGGTGGTGCCGCCCATCACCAGCACGCGGCCGTCCGCCAGTGCCACCGCCTGGTGCTCGCGGCGGTACGTCACCATGTTGCCCGTGGCGCTCCAGGTGCCCGTGGCCGGGTTGTACAGCTCCGCCGAGGTGCTCGCGCTGGCCCCGTCACCGCCCGCCACCAGCACGGAGCCATCCGCCAGCAGGGTGGCCGTGTGGAGGCGGTGGTTGGTGTGGGGGCTGCCCGTGGGAGTCCAGGTGCCCGTGGCCGGCGAGTACAGCTCCGCCGAGGGTGCCCAGTTCCAGCCGCCGAGCGTCAGCACCCGGCCGTCCGCCAGCACGGTGGACGTGTGCTGCAGGTGCAGGGTGTTGGTGCCTCCGGTGGGCAGGAAGTGGCCCGAGTTGGGCCTGCAGCAGTTGGTGGGGCCCTTCACCACTTCCACCACGCGCGTGGCCGTGGCTTCCAGGCCCGCCGCGTCCTTCACCGAGTAGGCGAGGGTGTAGCTGCCCGGGATGTTCGGGTTCACGCTGCCGGACACGGTCACCTGGGAGCTCAGGTCCCCGGCGCACACGTCCGTGGCGGTGGCGCCCGGGTCGGTATAGGTGTCCATGCCGCACACGAGGGAGACGGAGTCACCGCCGCGGAGCGTCAGCAGGGGAGGCCGGGTGTCCGTCACGGTGACGGTGGTGGAGCAGGTGGCCTGGAGGCCCGCCATGTCCGTGGCCGTGTAGGTGACGGTCGAGGTGCCCAGCGGGAAGGACGTGGCCGAGGGCGTCACGCTCTTGAGCTGGCAGACATCCGTGGCGGTGGCCGTGGGCGCACCCGCCGGGTTGCTGGCATCGCACTCGAAGGTGGAGGGCTCGGGGCACGTCACCTCGGGAGGCACCTCGTCGCGCACCGTGACGCCGAAGGTGCAGCTGGCCCGGTTGCCCGCCTCGTCGAAGGCGGTGCACACCGTGGCCGTCCTGCCCACGGGGAACGTGGTGCCGGAGGCCGGCGAGCACGCGGTGGTGACACGTCCGCACTGGTCGCTGGCCGTGGGCGTGAAGCTGCCCTTCGCGCCGCCCGCGGTGCACGCGAGCACCTGCTCGTCCGGGCAGGTGATGGTGGGCGCCACCATGTCCTTCACCGTGACGGTGGCCTCGCAGGAGGAGGCGTTGCCCGCCTTGTCCGTACAGGTGAGCGTCACCCGCTTCGTGCCCATGCCGAACGGGCAGTCCGGCGTCTGCGTGCAGGTGATGCTGTCCCCCGTGTCCGGGTCGTACGAGCCGTCGTTCACCGAGCCGCATCCGCCCGTGCACTCCTCGTCGGCGGCCACCGTGACGCTCTTGCAGCGCGCCACCGGCGGGCGGTTGAGGCAGTAGGTGCCCGGGCAGCTCGGGCCGTCCACCGGGTCATCCCACACCACCTGCTGCGAGCCCGTGGCCGGCTCCGGCAGACCCGCGCTGTAGGCGAACACCTTCACCGTGTTCTCGCAGGACTGCAGCGCCGCGTTGAAGGAGAAGGCCGGGTCCTTGCCGCAGTTGGTGCACAGCTCCACCTGGGGCCCGTCGTTGATCTGATACCAGATGCGATCCACCTCGGCCGGGGCGCTCTTCACCACGCCGGTGACGGGCGTCTTGTTCCCCGAGGAGCAGCGGTTGATGGGGTTGATGATCACCGACAGCGGAGGAACGAGCTTCAGCCGCTGCCCGCATCCCAGGGTCACGCCGATGGGAGCGAAGTTGGCGGTGTTCACCTCGCCCGCGGCGTTCACCATCTGGGCGCTCGGGCTCACCGTGAAGGTGCCCTGCGGGAGCGTCATGGACAGCAGGCCCGTGGTCTTCGCGTAGCTCTGGGGCGAGCCGTAGCCATTGATGTATGGGTCGCCGTAGAAGGCGCCGCTGGCCGAGTAGGAGGTGTTCCTGCCCTGCCAGTCGGTGCCGGTGAAGGAGCCCGACACGGAGGCCGTGGGGTTGTAGAAGCGTCCCAGGTCCGTCCGGTAGAAGAGCTGCACCTCGTTGAAGCAGTACTCGTGGTCGATGCGGAATCGGTCCTCCGGGGCCATCAGCCTCGTGCGGGTCACGTTGGGCGCCAGCTCGAGCGCGCCGCTGCGGAACCGGTTGGCGTCATACAGGCCGGGCCGGGTGGAGAAGGAGGCTCCCTCGGACCAGAAGCGCAGCCGCATCGAGCTCTGGGTCCACGAATGGGGAATGTCATACGGGTTGGGCAGCACCTGCTCGTAGTTGGAGGCGAACTCGCCGGTGCTCGGCAGGAACGAGCCCGGGAAGCCGCTCATCGAATAGCCACTGCCCGCGGACGCGTACATGCGCGACTCGTCCACCCAGGTGTCGTTCGGGATGCCATCCCCGTTGCTGTCGTAGTTGCCCTCGAAGTAGAGCGTCTGCAGCGTGCTGGTGGAGCCGGGATGGAGTGGCACGTAGGGGTCCGCCAGGCGCACCGAGCCATAGAAATAGGCCGGTCGCATGGCGAAGGCATGGCGGGTCTCCCCATCGATGACCCGCGTCAACGGAGTCGTCTGATTGCCCACCACTTTGACGCCGCCTGCCGGGTTCCAGGAGGCGAGATAGGGCATGTGGACGATGGTGAAGTCGCGTCCCTTTCGCAGGTAGCTATACGCGTACATGGTGTAGCTGCCCTCGAGCATGTTGGACATCTTCCACCACTTGGAGGGGTCGCCGAGCGGCGCCGTCACGTCCAGACCGGAGAAGGAATGGCCATAGGAGGAGGGCCCATAGGCGTAGAGGTAGCGGTTGTAGGTGAAGGGCTCGCCAGAGATCTCGAAGGGCCCGGTGATGTTGCCGTAGACAGGCGGAGGCGGCGGGGGCGGCGGTTCGGGAACGTGGGGCACCTTGCAGACGCGGACGACCTCGTCACACTTGACGTTGCTCCAGGAGACCGGCACCCACGTCTGCACCGGTCCGCCGGTGGTGTTGACGGTGTAGTAGAGGTTCGCCGAGCCGCTCGAGCCCGGCGGCACGAGGATGGTGATGCGTCCCTCATGCGTGAAGTTGTAGTAGTAGTTGAGGAAGACACTCTTCGCCCAGTCCGGGCTCGTCGCGCAGGTCTCGTCCGTGCCGAGCTGGAACTGCACGGCGCCCATACAGCCCGTGAGCTCCACGTCCGTGGGTCCCGGCTGCACGTTGCGGGGCTTGACTCGTGCACCCGTGGTGGTCGGGAATTGGTAGTGCCAGAGCCCCCGGTAGGCCGAGACGTTGTAGACGACGCCGTCCTCACCTCCCGCCGCGGCCTCCACCAGCATCTCGAAGGTCAGCTCGGTGGGGCTGGTGTAGGTGACATTGTAGGTGCTGGCGCTGTAGCCCCCGGGAACGGTGCTGGAGGCACTCGCGTAGCCATTGAAGTGCCACGGGTCCGCGGCCAGCAGCTTCAGGATGTCGGGGTTCGTGTTCGTCAGCCGGGCCTTTCCCCGGAGGACGTTGGGTCTCAGGTCGACGCTGCCCCCGCCCGCGGTGGCGGAGGCCAGTCCCATCACATCCCCGCCGGCCCATTCCCCGGCGGGGGCGAGTCCCTGTTGCGTGGGCAGCAGGCTCTGCACTCCCCCCTCTGGGATGGCCGTTTCCCAGGGTTGCGGAGGATTGAGCCTGTCTTGCCAGGGGCTTCCGCCCGGAGGAGAGAGCACGGATGGCTTCGCATCTGGCTCAATCTCTTTCATCCCTTCCTGTTCGGAGACACCGCAAGAAGTCAGACAAACACCCACGAGCACGGTCAGGAACCGTGCGTTTCTTTCATACATCGAGCCCCCTGTGTGTGTTTTCACCTGGAGTGTGAAAACGCTACGTATTGTGAGGGGGCTGTCGATTGTCTTTCAAGGGGTTTGTAGAGTTCTTCCGCGGTTTGAGCCGCGAGAAGAAGCGGATTACGCGTACGTGTGGGAATTCATGCCAGCGTTTGAAATGTGAATCAATGGGCAGGAATTCCTGGCGAACCGCTCAGCGCTTCACGGGCTCGGCGGTGCCCTTCCGCACCGCGTCATCGAGCAGGGTGCGCGCCTTCTGCATGGCCTCCAGGTGGGCCTTCTCCATCTGCTCGCCGAGCGCGTCCATCTGCCGGCCGTACTCCTCCATGGGCGCGCTCAGCTTCTCCATCTCGCGGCCAATCTCATCCATCGGCTCGCTGGCCTTCTCCATCTCGCGGCCGAGCGCGTCCATCTGCTCGCCAATCTCGTCCATCTGCTTGTCGAGGGCCTCCTCCTCGCGCTCCAGTTGCTCCATCTGCTTCGCGAGCTCCGGGGACTCCTTGCCGTGCTCCTGCTCGTAACGGTCCTGCGCGCGGGAGAGCTCCGCCTGCTTCAGGGTGAGTTCCCCCATCTTCGCGCCGATTTCGCCCTGCTTGCCGCCGAGCGCTCCCATCTTTTCGCCGAGCTCGCCCATCTTCCCGCCGGCGTCGCCCTGCCTGCCGCCGAGCTCGCCCATCTTCTCGCCCAGCTCGGACATCTTCTCGCCCATCGCGCTCTGCTTCTTGCCGATCTCCTCCACGGGAGCGAAGGTGCTCTCGAAGGCCTTCAGCGTGGCCGCGTCGCGGATGAGGTACTCCTGCTCATCCCGGCGCAGGTAGAGGACGGGCAGGGGCCCGTTGCCCACGAGGGCGCGCGCCCTTCTCACGTCCCGCCGCGAGCCGGCCATCGACGCGTCGTTGTTCGGGCGCAGGAGGACATAGGCGAACATGTCGTCCTCGTCCTCGTTGTCCACGATGATGGGCGCGCTCGGGGGCACGGGCGGCTTCGGCGGGACCGGAGGCGCCGCGACGGCGAGCAGGGGCGTGGCGGTGGGCGTCTCGCGGGCCACCACCTGGAAGGGCACGAGTGCCACCAGGGCGAGGCCTCCCAGGGTCCAGCGAACCCAACGAGCGCGGTGCTTCGAATCGGTCCCAGCGTGTTCCAGCATGGCGATCCTCCGTTTCAGGGCTGCGAGGTGTGACGAGGCACCAGGCACCGCCGCGGCAGCCGGAGCGCGGGCGACACCAAAGACGAGGAGAAGACGTCCGTACTCACGGGGCCCGGCCCCGGTGGCCTGGAGCGCGGCGGCATCACAGGCTTCCTCACGGGCGAGCGCGTACTCGCGGCACGCGCGCCGCACGAGCGGGTGGAAGAAGAGCGCCACCTGCGCGAGCGCCGGCACCCAGCCGAGCCACAGGTCTCCGCGCCGCACGTGGGCGAGCTCGTGCGCCAGCGCCATGCGCTGCTCCAGCGGGGACAGGGTCTCCAGCGCGCGGCGCGGGAGGATGATCTCGGGGCGCAGCAGGCCGAGCGCGAGCGGGCTCGGCGCATGCTCGGAGACGAGCAGTGGGGGGACGCGCGTGAGGCCCAGCTCGCGCCCGAGCACCTCCGCCGCCTGCTGCAGCGAGGCGTCCTCCAGGGGCCGGGCCTCGCGCCGGATGCGGCGCAGCTGCACGAGCCCCCGGAGCAGCTCGCGGCCCTGCCAGGCGATGCCTCCGAGCCATACACACAACGCGCCCAGCAACAGGGGCCGCCAGTCCGTGTGCGTCTCCGGGGGCTTCGGGGCGCGCATCTCCAGGGCATGCACCTCCGGGGTGGTTTCGCCCACGATGGGCATGGCGGGGGCCACCGTGCGCACGACGGCCACGGGCGCCTCGGGGGCGGGCAGCAGGGGCAGGCGCACCGGGCCGGGCGCGCCCAGGCCCACCAGGCACTTGAGGGCCACGAACCACCACAGCATGGTGCGCACGGACGCGGGCAGCCTCGGCAGCAGCCGCGTGAGCGCCCACACGGCCAGCGCGCAGAGCGCTCCCTGCCACGTCACCTGCCACAGCGTGCGCAGCACTCCCAGCCCGTGCTCCATCACCGCGTGCATGTCCACGGCGCTCATTCCTCCCCCTCCTTCTTCGACTTGAGACGGGCGACGGCCTCCTCCAATTGCCGCAGCTCCTCGTCACTCACCTCGTCGGCCTGGGACAGCCACGTGGCGAAGGGCGACAGCGAGCCCGCAAGCGACTTCTTCACGAAGTCCCCCACCACGCCCCGCAGCAGCTCCGCCAGCGGCACGCTCGAGCTGTACTGGTAGACGCCCTCCACCTTGTGCCGGGTGAGGTGCCCCTTGGTGCGCAGCCGCTCCATCACCGTGAGGACGGTGGAGCGCGCCAGCCCCTGCGGCTCGCCGAACTTCTCCGCCACCTCGCCCACGGTCACGGGTCCGTGCTCCGCCACCCAGCGCAGCACCACCAGCTCCTGGTCTCCCACTGGCTTCTTCATGCCCCTCACCTGCGTGACTACAAGTGTCGTCACGAAGCAAGGTAGCGGTGACTACGGTTGTAGTCAAGCCGGCTGGGGCAGGGGTGTTCTTGCGGGGTGGGGCCCGTGGCGTGCTGGAGCCGAGATGAAGCCGCTCAGGTGCGCTCGAGCACCAGCTGCGTCCAGTCCGCGCCCAGGCGCAGGCGGGGCACGGTGACGGATCCGTCCGAGGCGGCGGTGACGGTGCCGCTGGCGGTGCCGAAGGTCCAGCGGATGCGCTCGCCGGGCAGACACCGGAAGCGCTGCATGCGCCGGGGCGTCACGTCCACCACGGGCGAGTCGGTGACGCCCGGGCCAATGACGGCACGCAGCGGCATCACGAAGCGCCCGTGCGTGTCCACGAGCTGGCGGGTGTCCCAGCGCAGCGAGCGGTTGAGCATGCCCGCCACGTCTCCATCCCAGCCCGTGTCGCCGGCCACCTTCGGGTCTCCCGCGTAGCCGGAGTCGTTGCGCCAGGGCTGGCGGCCGTTGCCGCCGGTGCCCGGGTTTCCATCCCACGTGGAGTGGCTGAAGGCCGGGAAGGCCAGGTCACGCCGCAGCAGCGTCTGCGCATCCGCGCGCGGGTTCCAGCCGCGGTCCCACCAGCGCGGGCCCAGCCACGGGTCCGTCTCCACGTGTCCGCCCTCGTCCCAGACGGCGACGTGGCCGATGTGCTGGGACTGGAGCATCCCGTAGAAGGACGCACCGGTGAGGCTGCTGGGCCCCACCACGGAGCCGAAGTGGATGATGGGATCGTCCTTGCCGTGCTCCAGGAAGAGGAACTGCGAGCGGGCGCCGGGCTCGTCCCGCAGGGCGCGCGTCAAATCCAGACGGCTCCAGACGCCGAGGCCATCCGCGCCCGGTACCTCCTCCTCGGGCATGCCCCACAGCGAGGAGAGCTGCGCCAGCCGCCAGGGCCGGTGGGCCCGCGCCACCGGCTGCGCGTGTTTGGCGAACACCCCCGCGAAGTGCCGCGAATCCAGCAGGCCGAGCGCCAGCGCACCCGCACCGCCCATGGAGTCGCCCTCCACGAAGACGCGCTCGGGGTCCGCGCCCGGGTAGCTGCGCAGCACCCACTCCAGCAACGCCAGCACCCGGCGCGCGGTGTACGGCGGCACGGCGCCCGCCAGCGTCTGGCTGCGCGGCAGGCTCTCGGAGTAGCCCCACCAGTACGTGAGGTTCGGGTCGCTCGGCTCGATGACGAAGCGGTCCGGGGACACCTGCGTCCGCGGAGGCCAGTTGCCCACGCCGTGCAGGCGCACCGTCACCGGCATGGGGTAGCCGGCCGAGGCCGCCAGCGGCACCGACACCACCGCGGGGAAGGTGCGCCCGGCGTACCCGGGGCTGTCCAGCCACGCGTCCGTGGGCTGCTCCAGCGTCAGGCGCAGCGTGCCGTGCAGCTCCTCGCGCTCGAGGATGCGCGGCTCGGGCGGGCGCACGGTGTCGCGCACGGCGATGGTCATCTGCGTGTGCGCCGTGGCCCGGCTGTCCTGGGCGGTGAACCTCACCTCATGGCGCCACCCGCCCTGGATGAAGTCCGGCTGGAAGGTGAGCGTGCGAGCGGCCTCGTCCCACTGCGCTCCCGGCGGCAGCCCGTCCACGAAGACGCGGGTGGGACCCTGGGCGCCTTCCACCTGGACGGTGACGCGCAGCACCTCCTCCTCGTTCACCGTCTCGAGGGGCGGCACCCGCAACGTGAGGGCCTGAGGTCCGTTGAGCGTCAATGGATCCGTCTCGGACTGCGCGGACGCGCCTCGCGGCGAGTCCACCAGCAACAGGGCCAGCAGCCCCAGCGCGAGTGCCGGGTGCCGCGGAATGCAAGACCGGAACTGCCTCCCCCAACGCATGGTGCCACACCCTCACGAGCGGTGTCCGAGGGAGGCGAGTCCCCCGGGCCGCGGTTCGAAGCCCTACTGAGTTACTGAGCAAACCGCGTGCCCCTGACGCGCACGCGAACCGACGTCCTGGCGCCGCTCTTCCCGACGCCGCTGCTCCCCGCGACGCCTCCTTGCTTCACGGATGGTCCGGATGCAGCCGATGCCTCCACCGGGTGCGCTGGTGGGTGAGCGCATGGTTCTCGAAGAACTTCACCAGCACCACCCCCGCGAGGAAGCCACCCACGTGGGCCCACACGGCGACCCCGCCCTCGGCCTGGAGCTGGTTGAGCTGGGGCAGTCCGGTGAGGACCTGCACGCCGAACCACCACAGCAGCACCACCCAGGCGGGCAGGGGGATGACGAAGAAGAAGAAGAGCATGTTCACCCGCACGCGCGGGTAGAGGATGAGGTAGGCGCCCATGATGCCGGAGATGGCGCCCGAGGCCCCCACCACGGGCACGGGCGAGGCGGGGTCCACCAGCACCTGCGCCGCCGCCGCCGCCAGGCCGCAGACCACGTAGAAGACGAGGAAGCGCAGCCGGCCCATGCTGTCCTCGACGTTGTTGCCGAACACCCAGAAGAAGAGGCAGTTGCCCAGCAGGTGGCCCCAGCTCCCGTGGAGGAACATGGAGGTGAGGGGGGTGAAGCGGTTGATGGGCGCGTTGTCCACCACGCATGACAGCCCCTGGCCGAGCGGCACCGCGAGTCCCACCGGCGCCTGGTGGGTGAGCTCCCCCGGGACGAGCCCGAGGTTGCACACGCTGGCGACCAGGGCCACGAAGTTCAAGCCGGCCCCCTGGACGTAGAACCAGGTGAAGCCGATGACCGCGAGCAGCAGGTAGGTGACCACCGGCCTGCGGAGTGTGGGGTTGTCGTCGCTGAGGGGAATCATCGGGCGGCTCCAAGATGTCCACGGCACGGCGGTGGGGGAGGGGGAGTGCTGCATTCCTGTACGGCGCCTGACGTCCCGCCCCGAGGCCGCTTCCTCACGATAGGGGACGACCCTAGCTCTGTGCCCCATGAATCCCATCACCCCTCGCTCCGTTTCGTTGCCGGGTCTGCGCATGCAGGTGTTGGAGGCGGGCCCCGCCGAGGGTCCGCTGGTGCTCCTGCTGCACGGTTTTCCCGAGCTGTCCGAGAGCTGGCGCGAGGTGCTGCCCCGGCTGGCCGAGGCGGGCTTCCGGGCGGTGGCGCCGGACCTGCGCGGCTATGGCGGCACGGACCGGCCCGCGGAGGGGTATGACCTGGACACGCTGGCGGGAGATGTCGTCCAGCTGGCGAGGCACCTGCGGCCGGACCGTCCCGTGTACCTCGTGGGCCATGACTGGGGCGGGGTCATCGCCTACCACGTGGCGGCCATGCACCCGGAGGTGGTGGAGCGGCTGGCCGTCATCAACGCCCCGCATCCGGAACGGATGGCGCGGGAGATCTGGAAGCCCGCGCAGCTGGTGCGCTCCTGGTACATCTTCTTCTTCCAGTTGCCCCTCCTGCCCGAGCTCCTGCTCTCCGCACGGGGCGGCGCCCTGGTGCCGCGCATGTTGCGGCGGGCGATGGTGGACCCCTCGCGCGTGCCTCCGGGAAGGCTGGCGGAGTACGAGGCGAACTTCTCCAGCCGCGAGGCGGCGCGCGCGGCCATCGACTACTACCGCGTGGCGTTCCGCCGCACCGTGGACCCGCGCCGCCTGCGCGAATCGAGGCCCTACCCGCGCATCCGCGCGCCCTTCCTGCTCATCTGGGGCGAGCAGGACACGGCCCTGCGCAAGCAGCTCACGCGGGGACTGGAGCCGTACTTCGAGCAGAAGCCCGCGGTGCAGTACCTGCCCGAGGAGGGCCACTTCGTGCCGCTGGAGGCCCCGGAGAAGGTGGCGGCGCTCCTCATCGAGCACTTCTCCGCGGGGCGGGCCCTGACGGAGGAGGAGGCGCGCTGGCCGCGGCAGACGGAGTCCCTCGAGGGACAGCAGCCCCCGGCGTGAGTCGGCCCCGGTTCACTCGTCGAGGTGGAGCTTGCGCACCAGCTCCGCGTACTTCTCCGGCGGGAGGTGGGCCTTCAACAGCGCCTGCCTCATCTGCTCGCCCTTCTTGTAGGAGGCCGAGTAGCCGCACTCGGGGAAGAACTCCGGCAGCGCCTCGTAGACGAGGTTGCGCGGGTAGTCCCGGCACATCCCCGGCCGGCTGTCGTAGGAGTCACACTGCTTCGTCACCGGATCGTAGTGCGTGCAGCGGAAGACGAAGAGCTTGAGGCGCCGGTCGTCGCCGACGAATTCGAAGCCGTTGACGACGCGGTGCCACGTCAGCGTGAGCCAGCGCAGCGAGCGCAGGAAGAACACGGGCCGGCTCACGGGGATGACGGGCGTCTCGCAGCACCGGCCGCAGCCGTTGCAGGAGCCCTTGAGCCGGTAGCGTGGCTCTCCCCGGGCCCGCAGCACCAGGCGGGTGAACCCCAGGTCCAGGGTGTAGCGCACCAGCGCGATCCGTTTGATGGCACGGCGGAGGAGCCCGTCCTTCATGGGCGGGCAGTGTACCCGGGTGCCGGGCCTTCACGACTCCCCGGGTGGGTTCCAGGCGAGCTGCTGTGTTTCAGGCCCTTTGCATGGTTGGCTCGGAAGCGGGTTGTCCCCGGGTCGTCTTGGCGCGGGGAAGGGGCCGTGCTTCAAATCGACTCCTCATCTTCAATCCGTGGGGGAGGAACCGAATGACACCGCCGATGCGCTCGCCGTGGTCCCTGTCGTTGGTGCTGCTCGCCGTTGCCACGCTCGCCACCGGATGCGCGGCCAGCCGCCGCGAGGCCTACATCCAGGACAAGGCGGCCCAGTACGTGTACCGCAAGCCCATCGCCGAGGTGTGGCCGCAGGTGCGGATGCTGTTGAAGGAGAAGGACCTGCCGCTGCGCGAGGCCCCGGGTGCCTTCGAGATCAGCACCGACTGGCACATGGTGGGCGCGCCCTCGACGCTGGGCACCAACTACGTGCGCTACCTGGTGCGCGGCAAGCAGCCGAGCCCGGCCATGTGCAAGGTGGAGATCTTCAAGCAGAACCGCGTCGAGTCCGGCCCGGGCCCGGTGGACTCGCGCAGCGGCCAGCGCCAGAACCTCGGCACGGACACCACCAACCTGGTGCGGGACATGGAGATGGAGTGGGAGCTGATGCAGCGCATCGACCCCGACGCGGCCAAGGCGCTGCGGGCCGAGGCCGAGAGCACCATCAAGTAGGTGCCAGGCAGGGCAGGGCCCCGCGCTCAGTCGCGCAGGGGCAGCTCCACGGTGAGCCCGTCGTAGGCGACCTCGACGGGCCCCTTGTACTCCTCGCGCGCCTGGGTGAGCAGCCGCGAGGGGTCGGTGTCATGGCGGCTGGACAGGTGCGTGAGGATGAGCCGCTTCGCGCCGGCCTCGCGCGCCACCTGGGCCGCCTCGCGGGCCGTCGAGTGCCGCGTCTCCTGGGCGCGCGCCTGCTCGTCGTCGGAGAAGGTGGACTCGTGGATGAGCAGGTCCGCGTCCTTCGCCGCGCGCACCAGGGACTGGCACGGCCGGGTGTCGCCGGAGATGACCAGGCGCCGTCCGGGCCGCGCGTCGCCCACCACCTCGTCGGGACGGATGGTGCGGCCGTCCGGCAGCATCACCGTCTCGCCGCGCTGGAGCTGGCCGTAGACGGGCCCCGAGGGAATCCCCATGGCCCGGGCCTTCTCCAGGTTGAACTTGCCCGGGCGCTCGTCCTCCTGCAGCACGTAACCGAGCGCGTTGATGCGATGGTCCACCGCCACGGCCTGCACGCTGTAGCCACGCCGCTCCACCTTGTCGCCGTCGCGCAGCTCGTGGAACTCCACGCTGAAGGACAGCTGCTCCACGCCCAGGTGCACGGCTTGGTGCAGCAGCCGCCGCGCCGGGGGAGGCCCGTAGAGCTGCACGGGAGTCTCCCGCCCCATCATCCCGAGGGTGCGCAGGAAGCCGATGATTCCCAGGTAGTGGTCGGCGTGGAAGTGGGTGAAGAAGACGGCATCCACGGTGAAGCCGGTGCCGTAGCGCACCATCTGCCGCTGGCTGCCCTCGCCACAATCGAAGAGGAGCAGGTCCGCGTCCGCCTTCACCGCGAGCCCGGACAGGTTGCGATGCAACGTCGGCTGTGCGGCCGAGGTGCCGAGGAAGGTAAGCCTGAGAATGGACATGCCGGCGCTGCCCATGAGTGAAAGACCCTCCCGCCCGCGACCGAGCGCTGGCGACATGCCCCATCTAGCAGAGGTTGACGCGGGGGCGCTTCCCCCTCTGACTCGGCATGCGGTATAGGCGCCAGCGGCCGACATGAGCGACTCCCTCACCGTCTCCCCCACGAGCGACCCGCGCCGCGTGCGCGCGGCCGATGGCGCCCTCCTCTCCATCCCCCCGGGCTGGGCCCTGTTGCCCCCGGGTGATGCCGGACTCACCCGCCGGGTGAAGGCCGCCGGTCCCAGCTGGACGGTGGTGGAGAAGAAGGGCCGCAAAATCTTCTCCCAGGGGGTGTGGGCGCCCGAGGCCCACATCACCGCCGCCCGGGCGGCCCTGGAGACGGAGCGCGCCACCCCGGCCTATGCGAAGAAGCGGGAGGCGGACGTGCGCCGCCGCGAGCGCGAGCAGGCCGAGTACGAGGTGGACTTCGCCAACGCGGTGCTGCGTTTCCTGGCCTTCGCGCCCGTCTTCACGGCCCAGGCGAAGAAGCTGGCGGTGGCGGTGTCGGCCCATGCGACGCCGGTGGGCAGTGGCACGGTGGCGCGGACCGAGCGCATCCCCCTCGAGCGCCGCGCCGAGGCGGCGGTCATCGCGTGGATGCGTCACCAGACGACGGCGTACGACAACCTGCAGATTGCCCGGGTGAAGGGCGCCCGCCGCGAGGTGCGCCGCGAGCTGGCCGAGGTGTCCCGCGCGGTGCTGGACCTGCACCGCCGCGACGTGCCCCACGCTCCGGCCGCGTGCCCCCTGTGCACCGCCCTGGGGCGGCTCGGCGCGCCTGCACCGTAGCCCTCGCTACTGCCGCTCCCAGTACCTCTCGAGCGCGAGACGGGGCTCCTGTCCCTGCGAGAAGTAGTGCGAAGCCTCGTCCCTGGCGTACTCCAGGAATGCCCGGACGGCCCGCTTCTGCTCAGGGGAGAGCCCTTCGAACCGGTCGAGCTGCCAGTCGCGAAGGCGCTGCTCCTCGGGGGTGGACCCCTGGGGAAGGGTCAGACCATAGACGGTATGGGGCATCAGATTGCCGTGGTCCTCCAACGCGGCCAGCAGGTAGGCGGGGAGGTAGTACCTGAAGCCCTCCGAGCTCAGGAAGGAGCTGGAGTGGTACTGAAGCTCGGCGGGGGATAGCTCCCTCCAGTGCCGCCCCTTGAAGGCGTGGGCCAGCTCCGCGCTCTCCCAGTCGTCGGCGTCATAGCCGATGCGGTCATCCCCGGGATGGGGGGCGTCGGCGAAGGCGGCTTCGATCCGCCGCTGGAGGGCTTCACGTCTGGAGCCTGGCATGACGGCTCACCGGCACTGCTTTGGGCAGCGCTGCAGGTCCATGAGCCGTGAGCACTCAGCGGCGCCGCTCCGGTAGTTCTCCACTTCCCTGCGGTGATTCTCGTCTCCCCCTCGGAAGCACTTGTCCATGATGGCCACCCTGGCGCTGATGCATCGCTGATACTTCAGTAGGTTCGCGAGCAGCTCGGCACAGCTTTGGTACTCGTGGCACCGCATGCTCGTCGCCTTGCAGGCGCGCCCGACCTCTTCCTTCAACAGCTTGTGTTCCTCCTCGGAGCAGTCACCGGGGGCACGGAGTGGCTGCCCGGCGCTGAGCGGACCAGGAAAAACGCAGACGGTCCCAAGTAGCAGGAGGGCGCATGAACCCTGAATGCGTCGGGCAATGAGCGCGGGCAGCATGGGCGGGCACGCTAGACCCGGGGCTTGGAAAACGCTCCTTCATGATTGATTAGTGGGGATGATTGTTTTGATGAGTTTATATGTCGGTGTTTCTGACCCGAGATTCAGTAATCCCCTGGCGGAGTTTCTGACCGGCGGGTTAGTCATGCGGGCGTCATGGCGCGTCCCGCGGATCCACATGCCCGTGCAGCACTCATCGCCGCCGCGCGAGCGGAGTTCGTGAAGAAGGGTCTGCGCGGCGCGCGCATCGAGGACATCACCGCCGCCTGCGGCCTCTCCAAGGGCGCCTTCTACCTGCACGCCGCCTCCAAGGAGGCCCTCTTCGGCGAGGTGGTGGCCGAGTTCACCTCCGCGATGAACCTGCTCATCGAGCGGCGCATCCAGGAGATGGAGCGCTTCCACGCCGAGCACGGCTCGCTGGAGGCACGCGACGTGGCCGAGCGCTCCGAGCGCTACGAGCTCCTGGTGCGGATGAGCACCGAGTCGGACCTGGGCACGCTGGAGCTGATGTGGGCCTACCGCGACGTGGTGCACGTGCTCATGCGCGGCAGCCAGGGCACCGAGTTCGAGTCGCTCATGTGGGGCATGGTGGACCGCGAGGTGTCTCGGGTGACGCAGGAGTTCCAGCGCCTGCAGAAGGACTGCGTGAGCCGCGCGGACGTGCCCCCCACCGTCATCGGCTCGCTCATCGTCGGCACGTACGTGCTGCTGGCCCAGCAGATGAGCCAGATGGAGCAGAAGCCGGACCTGGCCGCGTGGGCCCGCTCCATCCACCGGCTCATCCGCGAGGGCAGCCTGCCTCCGAAAGCCGCCACCGCGCCCAAGAAGACTTCCCCGCGCAGGCCGAAGGCCCGCGCCGTTTCCCGTCCCCGTAGCACCTCGAGGTCATGACCGTGAAACTCTCCAGGACGCCGCTCGTCGCCGGGCTCGCCGCCGTGGGCCTGGCCGCCACCGCGCTTCCCCTCTCGGGCTGCAAGGCCGACGCCGCTCCGGCCACCACCCCCAAGGCCGCCGTGCCGGAGCTTCCCGCCGTGACGGTGCTCTCGCCGCGCTCGGTGAAGACGGCGCTGCGCGAGGAGGTGACGGGCACGCTCTTCCCCGCCCAGGCCCTGCAGGTGGGCTTCGAGGTGGGCGGCCGTCTGGACAAGGTGCGCGTGAAGAAGGGCCAGACGGTGCAGGAGGGCCAGGTGCTCGCGCAGCTCAACCCGGAGATTTCGGACGCGCAGCTCGCCCAGGCCCAGGCCGCCGTGGCCGCCGCCGAGGTGAGCGCCGCCATGGCCGCCGACGTGGCCGGCCGCAACGCGAAGCTGCAGGAGCAGGGCAACGTGAGCGACCTGCAGAACCTCACCTCCAGCACCCAGGCGAAGCAGGCCGAGGCGCAGCTGCTCGCCGCGAAGGCGCAGCTCGCGCAGGCGCAGGCGGGCCGGCGCAAGCACGACCTCAAGGCGCCCTTCACCGGCACCGTCGTGGACGCACCCGAGCAGGTGGGTGCCATCGTGGGCCCGGGCGTGCCGATGTTCTCGGTGGAGAACCTGGGCACCCTGCTGCTGAAGACGACGGTGACCGATTCCGTCCGCGCCCGCCTCAAGCCGGGCACGAAGGTTCGCGTCGAGGTTGTCGGGGGCGGCGCCTCCACGGACGAGGCCGTCATCCGCACTGTCATCGCCTCGGCGGACCCGGCCACCCGCCGCATCCCGGTGGACATCCTGGTGCCCAACAAGGATGGCCGCTTCGTGGCCAACACCCTGGCGCGCGTCCTCCTCCCGCTGAGCGAGGAGCAGGAGGCGCAGGCCGTGCCCGCCTCCGCGCTGTCCTCCTCGGGCGGTGACCATGTCTTCGTGGTGGGCGCCTCGGGCGAGGTGCGCCGCGTGGACGTCCAGGTCATCGAGCGCGGCATGCGCGAGGTGGTGGTGAAGGCCGCCGCTCCGCTGGACAAGGTCGTCGAGTACCCCACGCCGTCCCTCACCGAGGGTACGCGCGTCTCCGTGAAGTAATCCCCACCGCACGATTCCAGGGCGTCCCCCCATGCTCCTCAGCGACGTCTCCATTCGCCGGCCGGTCTTCACGGCCATGATGTCCCTCTGCCTCATCGTCCTCGGAGTGATGGGGTACACCCGGCTGGGTACCGATCTCTTCCCGGACATCTCCATCCCCGTGGTGGTGGTCAACACCCTCTACAAGGGCGCGGGCCCGGGAGAGATCGAGACCCAGATCATCAAGCCCGTCGAGGATGCCGTCGCCGGCATCAGCGGCGTGGATAAAATCCACTCCTTCAGCCGCGAGAACGTGGGCACGGTCATCGTCCAGTTCAAGCTGTCGGCCAACCTGGACCGCTCGGTGCAGGAGGTGCGCGACAAGGTCTCGGGCATCACCTACAAGCTGCCGCAGGAGGCGGATGTACCGGTGGTGGGCCGCGTGGACATCTCCGCGGTTCCCGTCCTCACCTACGCGGCGAGCGCCGAGGTGGACTCGCGCGCGGTGCGCAAGATCATCGAGGACAAGCTCAAGCCGTCGCTGGCGCAGCTGGAGGGCGTTGCGGACGTGCGCATCAACGGCGGTGACCTGCGGGAAATCCAGGTGGACGTGGACCTGGACAAGGCGCGCGCGGTGGGCGTGTCCGCGATGGACATCGCCCAGCGCATCGGCCAGGAGAACCTGGACCTGCCGGCGGGCCGGTTGCAGCTGGGTCCCACCGAGCTGACGGTGCGCTCGCTGGGTCAGTTCAAGAGCGTGGACGAGCTGCGCCAGCTCCCGGTGGCCCAGAGCCGCACGGGCGCGCAGGTGCGGCTGGAGGAGATCGCCACCGTCACCGACGGCGCGGCCGAGCGCCGCACCACGGCGCGCCTCAACGGCAATGACGCCGTCATCCTCGAGGTCATCAAGCAGCCCGGCTCCAACACCGTGGCGGTGAGCGACGCGGTGAAGAAGGCCATGGACAAGGTGGTGCCCACCCTGGGTTACGGCTTCCAGACGCGGCTGCTCATCGACCAGTCGGTGGACATCCGCGAGAACGCCCACGAGGTGTGGGTCGCGCTCCTCTTCGGTGGCGCGATGGCGGTGCTCATCATCCTGATGTTCCTGTTGGATCCGCGCGGCACCTTCATCTCCTCGCTGGCGCTGCCCACCTCCGTGATCGGCACGTTCTTCGTGATGTACGGGCTGGGCTACTCGCTCAACCAGATGACGCTGCTGGCGCTGTCGCTGGCCATCGGTCTGCTCATCGACGACGCGGTGGTGGTGCGCGAGGCCATCACCCACCGCCTGGAGCAGGGTGAAGACCCCGTGAGCGCGGCCTCCAACGGAACGAAGGACGTGGGTCTGGCGGTGCTCGCCACCACGTTCGCCCTGGTGGCGGTGTTCGTCCCGGTGGCCTTCATGCCCGGCATGGTGGGCCAGTTCCTCCAGCAGTTCGGCATCACCATCTCGGTGGCCGTGCTCATCTCGCTCTTCATCTCCTTCACGTTGGACCCGATGCTGTCCGCGCGCCTGGCCAGGCAGCGCAAGCCGGGCGAGCACCACCAGGAGAACGCGGTGGCCAGCGCCATCCGCCGCTTCCTGGATGGCAGCGAGCGCGTCTACTCGAACATCCTGCGCTGGGTGCTCGACCACAAGTGGCTCACCACGGGCATCACCGTGGGGGTGATGGTGGTGTCCTTCGGGGCCGCCAGCCGCCTGGGCATGGAGTTCATCTCGGCCGAGGACCGCTCGCAGTTCATCGTGCAGCTCATCCTGCCCGACGCCTCCAGCCTGGAGCAGACGGCCACGCGCGTGGCGCAGGCCGAGAAGGTCCTCAAGGGCATGCCCGAGGTGACGGACATCTACGCCATCGTGGGTGACAACGGCGACGTGAACAAGGCGCGCCTCCGGGTCATCGTCACCAACAAGCAGTCGCGCGCGCGCGGCATCCAGGCCATCAAGGAGGAGGCGCGCACGCTGCTCACCGAGGCCCTGCCCGCCACCCGCGTCAACCTGCAGGACCTGCCCATCATCGACGGCCTCGGTGGCGACTTCTATCCCATCATGATTCGCGTCACCGGCCCGGAGCTGGCCAGAATCCACGAGGAGTCCGAGCGCATCGCCCAGATTCTCCGGGACATCCCGGGCACGGCGGACGTGCGCGTGGACTACAACCCGCCCAAGCCGGAGCTGGCCATCGAGGTGGACCGGGCGCGCGCCAAGGACCTGGGCGTGAGCGCCGCGGCCATCGCCCTGCAGATGCGCATGGCCATCGGTGGTGACGTGGCCGCCAAGCTGCGCGAGGGCGTGGACGAGACGGACATCCGCGTGCGCCTGAGCGAGCGCGACCGCGCCACCCCCGAGCGCGTGCGGCAGCTGATGATCGGCACGCCCAAGGGGCTCGTCCCGGTGACGGACGTGGCGAAGGTGGAGCTGCGCGACGGACCGAGCGTCATCGAGCACGAGAACCGTCAGCGCCAGCTCGCCATCTACTCGCAGCTCAATGGCGCGGCCCTGGGTGACGTGGCGGCGGAGCTCAAGAAGAAGATCGCCGAGAAGCCGCTGGCCCCGGGCTACTCGCTCATCTACGACGGGCAGATCAAGATGATGTCCGAGCAGAACGACGCCTTCGCCACCGCGTTCCTGCTGGCCTTCGTCTTCATCTACATGGTGCTCGCCAGCCAGTTCGAGTCCTTCAAGCACCCCTTCACCATCATGGTGTCGCTGCCGCTGGCGCTCGTGGGCGCGCTGCTGGGCCTCGTCTTCGGCGGCTACCACGTGTCCATGGGCGCGATGATCGGCATCATCCTGCTGATGGGCCTGGTGACGAAGAACGCCATCCTCCTGGTGGACGGCGCGCTGCAGTACCTGCGCGAGGGTGCCACGGTGGACGAGGCGCTCATGAAGGCGGGTCCGCGCCGGCTGCGGCCCATCCTCATGACGAGCGCCGCCATGGCCATCGGCATGGTGCCCACCGCCATCGGCAAGGGCGTGGGCTCCGAGTTCCGCGCCCCCATGGCCATCGCCGTCATCGGCGGCGTCATCACCTCCACCTTCCTCACGCTGCTGGTGGTGCCGGTGGTGTTCGCGGCCATGGAGCGCCTCGGCTTCTCCAAGCGTCCCCAGAAGAAGGACGAGGGCCTGCCCATCCCCGTCCCGGAGTCCCAGGAGCAGCGCGCCGCCTGAGCGGTCCGGGCGCTGCCCCTCCCCCCATCCTCCTTCGCTTGCTCCTGCCCATGTTCATCCGAATCGCCGCCGGGTCCGCCCGGCGCCCCCTGTCGCTCGTCCTCCTCGCCGCCCTCTCCCCGCTCGGTGCGCTCGCCCAGGCGCCCGCGGACGCCCCGCGCGCCGTGGGGCAGGCTCCCGCCGCTCGGCCCGCGACGGTGGGGGCTCCCGCTCCCGGCACGCTGCGCACGGTGACGCTGCGCGAGGCGCTCTCCCTGGCCTCGGTGCAGAGCCCGGACGTGGCCGCCGCCCGCGCCCAGGCCGCCGTGGCCGCCGCCGGTGTCCGCCGCGCCTGGACGGCCTGGCAGCCCGAGCTGACGGTCGGCGCCCAGTACGTCCACGCCAGCGCCGAGGCCCAGCTCGACCTCGGCAGCTTCGTCGGGCTGGTGGCCGGCGTGTTCCAGCTCATGCCCGTCAATCCGCAGCTCGTCCCGGAGCCCGTCGTCATCACGGCGCGCAACTCGCAGTACGCGTCGGCGCAGATCTCCCAGCCCCTCTTCACCCCGGCGGGCGTCTTCCTGCTCGGCCCGGCGAAGGCGGGCGCGGAGGCGGCGGAGCTGGGCGCCCTGGAAGCGCGCGAGCAGGTGCTGCTGGGCGTGGCGCGCACCTACCTGGGGCTGCAGGGCATCCAGCAGATGATGGACGCGGCGCGGGAGGCCGAGTCGGTGGCCCTCCAGCGCGAGGGCGAGGCGAAGGCGCAGCTCGGCGCGGGCATGACGGTGGAGGCGGCGCTGCTGCGCGCCCAGTCGGAGACGGCCCATGCCCGCGTGCAGCTGGCGCAGCTCTCCGGCCAGTACGCGCAGCTGGTGGCGCTCCTGGGCGCGCTGGTGGGCGAGCCGGTGCAGCCCGCCCCCTTCGAGGCCACGGGGGGGCCCCAGTGGCTCACCCCCTCGGAGGACCAGAGCCCCTGGGAGGACACGTACGCGGTGCGCTCGGCCTCGCTGGCGGTGAAGGCCAACGAGGGCAAGGTGACGTACGACCTCTTCTCGTGGCTGCCGAGCGTGGTGGCCCAGGCCCGCGGTCTCTACAACTCCAACGCCGGTTTCACCGGGCAGAACACCACCTACGAGGTGTCCGTCGCGGCCTCCATGCCGCTGTACGACCGCGGGCAGCGCTACGCGGCGCTGCACGAGGACCGCGCCCGGCTGGCGCAGGCGAAGGCGCAGTACGAGTCGGCGCGCGCCCGGGCCCGCGCCAACTGGGTGGCGGCCCGCGCCAACATCCAGGCCGCCGAGGCCGCGCTGGCCCAGGCCGAGTCCCAGGCGCAGCTCGCCGCCCGGGTGCAGAAGCAGGTGGCGGCGGCCTTCCGGGCCGGCATGTCCACCAGCCTGGAGATGTCGGACGCGGACACGCGGCGCTTCCTCGCCGCCAGCGCCGCGGCCCAGGCCCGCGCCACGCTCGAAATCCGCCGCGTGGAGCTGGCCGGTGCCGCTGGCCGCATCGCCGCCTCGCTCGAGCAGGCGGAGCAGGGCACGCCGTAGGGCGGCTCAGCCGGGGTAGAGAGAGTCCATCGTGTCCAGCACGGCCGAGAGCAGCTTCTTGCCCTCGGCCGTGTCCGGGCACAGCCCGCCCCAGGCGAGCGTGAGGTTGCTCCCCACCTGCTTGTAGAGCATCCGCCCGCGCATCCTCACCGGCTCGTAGCTCTGGCGGCCGTTGGCCATGAAGTCGTCGTGGGGCAGGCCGAAGACGGCGTAGTAGCGCAGGTCCGGCGACACCGCGTCCCGCAGGTAGTGCAGCCCGCTGGGGATGGTGGCCGCCACGTCCAGCACGTGCCAGGAGCGGTGCCGGCCCGGCTTCACCTCCTCGGCGCGGAAGCACATGCGCGGCGGCGGACACCCGAGCGCACCGGCGGTGAGCCAGTTGTAGTCCAGCTCCGGCACCTGCATCATCTCGGCGATGTGGGGGCTGCCGTCCGCGTGGAAGCCCCACGCGCTCCCGTCCGGCTCGTACGAGCGCAGCCCGTAGGCTCCGTAGAACACGTTGTACCAGGGGCTGTGCGGGTTGTAGTACTCGGAGCACCCCGTCGCGTCCGCGAAGTCTCCGATGGTGAACACCACCACCAGGTCGAAGGAGCGCCGCGTCTCGCGGGCCATGAAGGGCTCGTGCGCCACCGCCCCGATGGAGCCCGGCAGTGAGGGCACCGGGGTGGGGATGTTGGCGGCGGCCATGAAGTTGTCCCCCCCACCCGGCAAGGGGGTGGCGCGCATGGCCAGTGTCGCCAGCTCTTTTTGCAGTCCCATGAAGTGTTTCTCCCGTCCGCGCTAGACTCTCCGGCATGCCGGAGCGGCTCGTCTACGAACATACCGTCGAGGGGCTCTTCGTGAGGGGCCTCGCCAGGCGCATTTCACCCGCCGTGAAGCAGCGGCTGCGCCAGGCCGGGCTGGACCTGGACTGCAAGCTGCTGCCGGCCTACTCCTTCGACACCTGGGCCCGGTGCGTGGCCATCGTCGCCGACGCGCTCTACCCCAACGAGCTCCAGTCCGTGGCCTACCAGTATCTGGGCGCGCGGATGGTCGAGGGCTACCGGGAGACCTTCACCGGGCGGCTCATGTTCCGCGTCCTCCAGCTGCTCAGCCCCCAGCGCCTGGTGGCCCGCGCCGAGCAGAACTTCCGCTCGGGCAACAACTACACCGAGGTCCGCCACTCGGACATCGCCGCCAACGTGGTGGAGCTGTGGGTGAACGAGCCCGGGCCTACCCGCTATGTCGTCCAGGGCGCCATGCTCGAGATGCTTCGCGCCGTCCGCCCCGGGGATCTGGGCGTGCGCGTGGACCTGATCGACTTCACCGCCGAGAGCGTCACCTTCCGCGTCTCCTGGACGGAGGACGCGTGAGCCCCGGCGCACCCGAGGGGCCGGCGCTGCTCGCCGTGGACCTCGGGCTGCGCTCCGGGCTGGCCCTGTATGGCCCTGATGGGCGGTTGCGGTGGTATCGCTCGCAGAACTTCGGCAGCCAGTCCCGGCTCAAGCGCGCCGTGCCCTCCGTGCTGCACTCGGCCGGGCCGCTCGCGTGGTTGGTGCTGGAGGGCGGCGGGCCCATCGCCGAGGTGTGGGAGCGAGAGGCATCGCGGCGCGCGCTCCCCGTGCTCCGTGTGTCCGCCCAGGACTGGCGCGCGCGGTTGCTGTACGCCCGCGAGCAGCGCTCCGGTGGGCTGGCCAAGGATGCCGCGGATGGACTGGCGCGCCGCGTCATTGAGTGGGCTGGCGCTTCGCGGCCCACGTCGCTCCGGCATGACGCCGCGGAGGCGGTGCTGCTGGGGTTGTGGGCTTGCCTGGAAGTAGGGTGGTTGGAACAGGTTCCTCCCGAGGTCCGCAGGTAGGTCAGGCCCGCTTGGAGCTTTCCCCCGTGATGACCGCCGAGCCGATCAGGTGGGCCAATCGCAGCGCTTCCGGCACGTTCCCCCGGTCCGTCAGGCGTTTCAGGGCCTCGGCCACCCACTCCGGCTCCGCTCCCTGCACCTGGAACGTGAAGCCTCCCAGCTGATGGATGGGGCCCGCTCGCTTCAGCAGCTCCAGCCGCCGCTCCGGCCTCGGCAGGTGGCGCAGCGCGCGCTCCATCGCCTCCAGGTCCGGCAATCGCCTCATCACCGACACGCACGGCTTGCCCAGCGTCCCCGCCAGCCTCGGCAGGTCCACCACGTTGAAGCCCCCGAAGGCGATGCCGTCCAGCAGCACCAGGTGCAGCTGCGGCAGGAACTTGCCCCCCACCAGCAGCCGGCACACCTCGTCCGTCGCCGTCCACCCGTCCTTGCGCACCCGTCCCCAGACGAGCCCCTCGAAGCGCGTGCCCGCGCACACCACCCCCACCAGCGGCACCCTCGCTCCCGGGCGCTTCGTGAAGGGGGCATCGTCGAAGCCAGCGACTCGGGGCAGTGGAGGCAGACGCATGGGGACCAAAAAGAAAGAGCCCGACCCCGGACGAGGTCAGGCTCCTGGACTCGTCCGGGTTAGCGGACTAGCCGGCGGCGCGAACGTTCTGGGCCTGCAGACCCTTCGGGCCCTTGGTCACTTCGAACTCCACGCGCTGGCCCTCGGCCAGGGTGCGGAAGCCATCCATGTTGATGGCCGTGTGGTGGCAGAACACATCCTCGCCACCGCCGTCCTGCGTGATGAACCCGAAGCCCTTCGCGTCGTTGAACCACTTCACAGTACCAGTTGCCATGAACCGTTCTTCTTTCGTTACAAGGCGGAACATGCCGCCTTTTCGGCTCGGACTTGAGCCGGGGTTGAAGGCGTAGTCCGTCTATTCCTAAATGTCGAGAGGGGTGTCTCCCCGAAGTGTTCAGGTTCGAGCAGCGTTGATGCCCGACTCCAGGGCGTCCACGTCCTCGGACGTCAAGTGCACGGACTCGCCCGTGGGTGGATCAAAGGGCGCGCGGCCAATCTGCTTCGTGCCGAGGCTGGGGAAGAAGGGCGCCAGCAGGTAGTTGCGGATGCACCAGCCGAAGAAGCTGCGCTGCACCAGCTCCGGATGGATGTGCGGGGCAATCCTGGCGTGCAGCTCGGGCAGGGTGCTCCAGTGCGCGCCGGCCATCTCGTGGTGGGCCGTGTGCAGGCCGTTGTTGAAGAGGAAGAAGTTGATGAGCTTGCCATCGAAGCTGCGCGAGTGGTCGTGCTCGCTCCAGGGGTCCGTGTGGACGTGCTGGATGTAGTTGAAGAACATGATGGTCCACAGCGCGAAGAGCGCCGGGATGAGGAAGGCGAACGTCCACACCTTGATGCCCGCGGCCAGCCCGTGCATCGCGATGGCCACGCCCAGCAGCGCCAGATGCGCGCCCGCCCACACCACGTACTGCAGGATGATCTGCCGGTAGAGCGCGGGGTTGGAGCGGCGCGCCTTGGCGATGTACTGCTTGATGGGATCGCTCTGCCAGTAGGACGAGACGAAGAAGTACGTGAAGGCCACCAGCCAGTTGTTCTTGTTGGTGTAGCGCCAGGTGATGGTGGCGTCGCCGGCCTTGTTCACCAGCTTGTGGTGGTTGAGGTTGTGCGTGGGCACCCAGGCGAAGGTGGGGTAGCCGTAGAAGTGGGAGATCCACAGGCCCATCAGCGAGTTGAGGCGCCGGTTCTTGAAGGTGGGGCAGTGGTTGTGGTTGTGCGCGATGACTCCGGCGGCCAGCGCCAGATAGCAGCCGAGCGGGCTGAGGTACGGAATGAGCTCGGGCCTGGCGTACTGTGCCAGGGCGACGACCGGCATGAAGAGGCACCACAACAGGGTTCGGTAGTCGGCTGCGTAGCGAGGAGTCATGGAAGTCCCGGGGCTATAACCGACCCAGTATGTGACACCTAGAACCGATTCAGGAAGAGAGAGCGCCTCGCGCTGTCCGAGCAGGCATGCACCGGTGAACGCCTCGGCGGCCGGGAATGACTACTCTCAGAATGGGAGGTCGTGGCCGATGAGTCCCAGCCCTGTTCCCCAACCCCGGGCCGCCACGGTGCGTGGCGCGCTGGAAGCAGAACTGTCCTCGGCGCCGGAGACGGGCCTCACCGCGAAGGAGCTCTCCGCGCGGGTGGGCATCTCCGAGAAGGACGTGGCCGGGCACCTGGAGCACCTGGAGAAGTCCCTGCGCGCCGGTGGGGCCGCGCTCGAGGTGATTCCCTCCGAGTGCCTCGCCTGCGGCTTCGTCTTCAAGGACCGCAAGCGCCTCACGCGCCCCGGCTCCTGCCCCGAGTGCCGCTCCACCCGCATCGAGCCCCCCGCGTTCCGCATCCGCTGAGGGCCCGCCCGCGGTGCCCGCAAAAGCGAAGCGGCGGGAAGCCCGAGGCTCCCCGCCGCTCGTGTCACGCCGGCCCGTGGGGGCCGGGGGGGACTAGGCCGGCTTCACGCCCGCCTTGTCCTCACCGGCGATGGCGGCCATCGGGGTCTCGATGCGCATGCCGTAGAAGGAGCGGTACACGAACACCATCGAGGCGACGAAGAAGGCGCCCGCGAGCACCGTGGTGAGGGTGCGCTGGCCGGCCGCGCTCAGCTCCACCGCCAGCTCCACGGCGAGCAGGCCGAAGAGGGTGGTGAACTTGATGACCGGGTTGAGCGCCACGGACGAGGTGTCCTTGAACGGATCTCCCACCGTGTCGCCCACGACCGTGGCCGCGTGCAGGTCCGTGCCCTTGGCCTTCAGCTCCGTCTCCACCAGCTTCTTGGCGTTGTCCCACGCGCCACCGGCGTTCGCCATGAAGACGGCCTGGTAGAGGCCGAAGATGGCGATGGAGATGAGGTAGCCCACGAAGAAGTACGGCTCGAGGAACGCGAAGGCCAGGGTGCTGAAGAACACACCCAGGAAGATGTTGAGCATGCCCTTCTGCGCGTACTGGGTGCAGATCTCCACCACGCGCTTGGAGTCCTCCACGCTCGCCTTCTCCACGCCCTCCAGCTTGATGTTGGCCTTGATGAACTCCACCGCGCGGTAGGCGCCGGTGGACACGGCCTGCATCGACGCGCCGGAGAACCAGTAGATGACCGCGCCGCCCGTCACCAGGCCCAGCAGGAACGGGGCGTGCAGCAGCGACAGGTTGGCCGCGTTGGCCGCGTTGAGCATGCGCAGGCCGTCCGCGCCCGTGTTGATGCCCACCAGGATGACGATGATGGAGAAGATCATCGTGGTGGCACCCACCACGGCGGTGCCGATGAGCACCGGCTTGGCGGTGGCCTTGAAGGTGTTGCCCGCGCCGTCGTTCTCCTCGAGGTACTCCTTGCCCTTCTCGAAGTCCGGGGTGAAGCCGAAGTCCTTCTGGACCTCCGCCTTCACGTTGGGGACGTTCTCGATGAGGGACAGCTCGTACACGCTCTGCGCGTTGTCCGTCACCGGACCGTACGAGTCCACCGCGATGGTGACCGGGCCCATGCCCAGGAAGCCGAAGGCCACCAGACCGAAGGCGAACACCGCCGGGGCGATCATCAGCGTGTTGGGGATGTCCAGGCTGAAGAAGTAGGCCCCGCCCATCAGCGCCGCGATGATGATGCCCATCCAGTAGGCCGAGAAGTTACCGGCCACCAGGCCCGAGATGACGTTGAGCGACGCACCACCCTCGCGGGAGGCCGTGACGACCTCGCGCACGTGGCGGCTCTCGGTGGAGGTGAAGACCTTGATGGCCTCGGGGATGATGGCGCCGGCCAGGGTGCCGCAGGTGATGATGGCCGACATCTTCCACCACAGGCTGCCGTCATCGGCCAGGTTGGGGATGAGCAGGTAGGACACCAGGAACGTCAGCGCCACGGACACGATGGACGTCAGCCACACCAGGAACGTGAGCGGGTGCTCGAAGTTCATGTGGTCCGCGTTCTTGTACTTGCCGCCCTGGATGATGCCGTTGAGGCCGTAGGAGCCGAGCGAGGCCAGCACCATCACGATGCGCATCATGAAGATCCACACGAGCAGCTGGACCTGGTACTGGGGCGGAACGGCCAGGAGGATGAAGGTGATGAGCGCCACGCCCGTCACGCCGTAGGTCTCGAAGCCGTCGGCCGAGGGGCCCACCGAGTCACCGGCGTTGTCACCGGTGCAGTCGGCGATCACGCCGGGGTTGCGCGCGTCGTCTTCCTTGATCTTGAAGACGATCTTCATCAGGTCCGAGCCGATGTCGGCGATCTTCGTGAAGATACCGCCGGCGATGCGGAGCACCGAGGCGCCCAGCGACTCGCCGATGGCGAAGCCGATGAAGCAGGGGCCGGCGAAGTCGGCGGGGACGAACAGGAGGATGATGAGCATCAGCAGGAGCTCGGTGGAGATGAGCACCATGCCGATGGACATACCGGCCTGCAGGGGGATGGCGTAGGTGGGGTAGGGCTTGCCGCGCAGCGACGCGAAGGCGGTGCGGCTGTTGGCGAAGGTGTTCACCCGGATGCCGAACCAGGCCACGCCGTAGCTGCCGGCGATGCCGATGAGGCTGAACACCAGGATGGCGGCGACCTTGACGAACTCCATGTGCCGCAGGAAGCCGAAGTACACCACCATCACGGCGCCGATGAGCACCTCGAGGATGAGGATGAACTTGCCCTGGGTGATGAGGTACGTCTTGCAGGTCTCGTAGATGAGCTCGGAGATCTCGAGCATCGACTTGTGGACCGGCAGGTTGCGCAGGGCCGTGTACTGCATGAAGCCGAAGGCGAGGCCGAAGATGGAGACGGCGATGCCGGCCATCAGCAGGGCGCGGCCGTTGAGCCCGCCGAGGAAGGAGACGCTGCTGAAGTCCGGGAGGACGAGGTCCGCCTCGCTGGCGCGGGCGGTGCCGGAGGCCAGCACGGCCAGCAGTCCGAGGACCCTGACGGCGGTGCCGGTGACGCTCGCGCGGAGAGCGTCCATCCGTGAAGTGGGATTCATGGGGTTCAACTCCTCAAAAGCTCATCATCTGTGGCGGGCGGCGCTCTCGGCCTCCGCTCGCCGGGAAGAAGAGGGGGTGTCGAGGGGTTGGCCGCCTGCGGGCGGGGGTCCGCACGCCGACGCTTCAGCACAGCCTCGCCCTTCAGGGCCGGAGAGCACGCCTGAAGGCGGCCCGCGTGTACCACGGCCCCGGTGGGGAAGTCGAATTCCCGTGAGAGTGATTGTCGCGGGAAGCCCCCCCTCCGGGAGCGGGACGGGGGGCGGGTATCGGGATCAACGGGGTTCAGCCCTCTCCCTCTGGGAGAGGGGAGGCGCCTTATCCCACAGGTAAGGTGGGCTTCTCGGGAAGACCCTCACCCCCACCCTCTCCCAGAGGGACAGGGAGTGCGGCTCAGAGCACCTTCACCTTGATGCTCTTGAGCTCCTGCTCGCCGCGCATGATGGTGACGGTCCAGTCACCGGCCTTGTTCAGGCGCACGCCGGTCCACTGGCGGGAGCGCCAGCCCTCGCCCTTGATCTTCACGTCCTTGGTCTCGCGGACCACGTTGCCCTGCTTCACCTGGACCATGAGGTCCTCGATGCTGTCGCCCTGGGGAACCAGGTAGGACTGCCACAGCATGACGTTGGTGCCGGCCTTGACGCCATCCGGGCTGGCCTCGACGGTGCACTCGAACTTGTTGGGGCCGTCCTTGGCCACCTCGGTGCAGAGCTTGGCGTCCACGAGCACGGGGCCCTGGCCCTGGCCCTTGTAGAAGTACTCCCAGGTGGTCTTCACCGCGTCGGCGGACGGGACCTTCACGGGCTCGTGGGCCGGGGCGCTCTCCACCGCGTCCTGGGCCATCGCCACGCCGCCAAACGCCACCACCGCGCACATCGCCAGCTTCTTCAGATTGCCTGCCATGGTGTCTCCCCCTCGATTCGGGCTGATGTGGGGCCAGCGCTCGCCGCCGGCCCGCTGGGGGCGAGTGTCTACCACAGGAAGAAGGCGAGGGTGACGAGCGGCAGGTACACGAAGAAGGCCACCAGCAGGAAGCCGAGGATGTCCTTGAAGTCGAGCCGCGCCACCGCCAGCAGGGGCAGGGCCCAGAAGGGCTGGATGAGGTCGGTGGCCATGTCTCCCCAGGCGTACGCGAGCACCACCTTCTCCGGCGCCACCCCGAGTGTCCGGGCCGCCTCCAGCAGGTAGGGCGCTTCAATGGCCCACTTGGAGCCGCCCGAGGGCACGAAGTAGTTCACCACGCCGCTGTACAGGTAGACGATGGCGGGGAACGTCTGCGGGGTGGAGAGCGAGACGAAGAGGTGGCCGATGCGCTCGGTGAGGCCGGTGGCCTTGAAGATGCCGTAGATGCCGGCGTAGAGCGGGAACTGCAGGACGATGCCGTGCAGCACGCTGGCGGCCTCCTCGCTGGCCTTGAGCAGCCGCGCGGGCGTGCCGTGCAGCAGCACCGCCAGCGTGAGGAAGAGGAAGTTCACCACGTTGAGGTTGATGGCCTTCCAGCCGCCGTTGAGCCACAGGTGGCGTCCGAACCAGAGCAGGCCCAGTGCGCCGAAGACGACGTTGAGCAGCGGGGAGAAGTCCATCCACACCGCGAGGCTCTTCTCGCGCGGGCGCACGGGCGGCTCGAAGTCCTCGAGCTGCTCCAGGATGGCCGGGTCCACGCGCACCGCCGCCCCGGGCCGCGGGTGCAGCGCCCAGGCCAGCAGCGTGAGGCCGCCCACCACCGCCACGGTGAGCCCGAGGTTGAAGGGGGAGAAGAGCGTGCGGTCGATGGGGATGAGGCCGAGCTGCTTCTCCAGGAAGTGGCCGGGGGTGGCCACCAGCAGCGGCGCCGAGGCGGACAGGCCCGCGTGCCAGGTGGCGCCCAGGCCGAAGTACGCGCAGGCCACCAGCAGCCGGTAGTCCACGTCCGGTTGCCGCCGCACCACGAAGCGCACCAGCATGGCGCTCGCCACCAGGGACAGGCCCCAGTTGATGTAGGCCAGCCCCATGGACACCGAGGCCATGAGCACCACCGCGCCCCGGGGGCTTCGCGCCAGCCCCGCCAGGTGCTCCAGCACCGCCCTCACCGGCCGCGTGAGCGCCAGCAGGTACCCGGTGAACATCACCAGCGCCATCTGCATGGAGAAGGTGAGCAGCTCCCAGAAGCCCCCTCCCCACGCGTCCACCACCTTCCCCGGCGGCGCGTCCGCCCACCCCATGGCCAGCCCCATGGTGAGCAGCGACAGCAGCACCGCGATGGCGAACGAGCTGGGCACGAAGCGCGCGGAGAAACGCCCGAGGGCCTCCGCGATGCGTACGAGTGTTTCCACGGCGCGCATCTGAACACGGAGCAGCACGCCTTCCGAGAAATCCGGCACGGGCTCGGGTTTCCACCGCGGCCTTCCGCGTGACCGGTGGCGCACACTTCGGGCGCTCCAGGTGTCGTGAATCCAGCGGAATGGACCCGTGGGACAGCCCCACGTGTCAGGGAATGCGCAGCCCCCCACTTGTCGGTCGCAAGTGCAATGGCCATCTGGCTCCCCATGGCCTACCGCGTCCATATCCCCGTGGAGCTGTGGAGCACCTTGAAAGCGCTTCCACCCGCACTCGTCGAACGGGTCCACCGCCGCATCGAGGACATCGCCCAGCTGGCCGAGGTGGCTCCTCCCCTCAACCCGCTCTGGTTCAAGCTCGGCGCCACGGACAGGCCCCTGCTGCGCTGCATCGTGGATGGCTACGCGCTCCTCTACGAGGTCGACGAGTCCTGCCGCACCGTCTCCGTGCTCGACGTCGAGCGCGAGGACACCGAGCTGGCTTCCCTCTCCTCGGACCTCCTGGCCGCCAACGGCCGTCACTGACGCGGCTTTCCCCCGTCGCCCGTTGCACCCTCGCCCCCACGGGAGAGGGGATGTGGATTCACCTGGTGCGCAGGACGCCGTACGCCGTCATCGCCCCCCTCGGCGATGATGCCCCGCACCCAGACGGCCCCCCCCGCCATCCCCAGTGCTCGCCGCGCGTCCCTCCCGGACGTAGCCACCGCTTCGCGCTCCTCGCGCCGGGGCGGGAGGACCCTCCGGTGCCGGGCTCGCGCAACGGGTCCGATTGTCGGACCAGTTGAGGACGTGCGCGTCCGGAGCGGGCCGCGCGCAGCGGCAGTGGATCATTCAGAGGTGGACTGGAAAGAGGCGGCGGAGCGGTAGAAGTTTCAGCCCGTCCGTGGTGCTTTTTACAGGCCTCCGAACGGTTGTCTGCACCTGGGAATGAGGGGATGCGCGCCGATAGTGTCCTACAGGCAGGGCACTTCAACCACTTCGCGACGTAGCAGGTGTGCGGACCCTGGTGGAAGGCGACGGCACGAAGCTGGCATGGCTTGGGGGGGCCGTGGAACCCGACTCCCGCCCGAACTGCGCCTGCCACCCTCCGCACCCGGAGCTGGCGGAGTGCCCCACCGTCGTGCGGCCTCCCGAGGCCCGCGTCTCGGCTCAGGTGACCCTGCCGCCCTCGGGCGAGCGGGGCGAGCGGTTCGTGGGCCAGCGCTTCGGCAGCTTCATGGCCCTGCGCGAGCTGGGCCGCGGGGGCATGGGCACGGTGCTGCTCGCCGAGCACGTCCTCATCCCCAAGCGCGTGGCGGTGAAGGTGCTCCACCGCCACCTCGCCGATGAGCCGGAGCTCGTCTCCCGCTTCCTCGCCGAGGCGCGGGCCATGAGCCTCGTGCAGCACGAGAACGTCGTCACCGTGTACGACCTCGACACGCGCGAGGGCCGCCCCTACTTCGTCATGGAGTACCTGGAGGGCCAGAGCCTCGCCGCCTTCGCGCGCGGGCCGCTCGAGCCGGCGCTGGCCGTGGAGCTGCTCGCCCAGGTGTGCGACGCGCTCGGGGCCGCCCATGCCCGCGGCATCGTCCACCGCGACCTCAAGCCCGCCAACGTCTTCCTCGTGCCGGGCCACCACGGGCGCCACCGGGTGAAGCTGCTCGACTTCGGCATCGCCAAGCGGCTCGTCCGGCTGGAGGGGGAGACGCCCACCCGCACCGGCGTGCTCATGGGCACGCCCGAGTTCATGGCCCCCGAGCAGTGTGGCGGCAATGACGTGGACGCGCGCACGGACCTCTACGCGGTGGGGGTGCTCGGCTACCTGCTGCTCACCGGCACCACGCCCTTCAGCGGCAGCAACGCCGCCGAGATTCTGGTGGCCCACCTGCAGCAGGCCCCGCGCCCGCCGCACGAGGTGCGCCCGGGGATTCCGCCCTCGCTGTCCGCGGTGCTGCTGCGCGCGCTGGCCAAGCGGCCCGAGGCGCGTTACGCCACCGCCGCCGAGCTGCGCTCCGCCCTGGAGGCCTCCATCACCCCGGCGCGCACGCCCGCGCCGCTGCCCGCGGCCGGCTTCTTCGCGCGCGTGCCGGTGCATGGCTCGCTGGGCATGCGCGAGTACCCGTGTGAGCGTGTGGGCCGCACCGGCCTCTTCGTGCGCACCGGAGACGAGCCACCTCCCGTCCTCTCGGACGTGTCGCTGTTGCTGCGGCTGCCCGGGGGCGAGCTGCCCTGCACCGGCAAGGTGGTGGGCCACGTGACGGCCGAGCAGGCCCGGGCGTGGAACATGGTGCCGGGCTTCGGCGTGGAGCTGCGCGACGCCACCGCCGCCTTCCAGCAGACCTTCGCCCGGCTGCTCGCGGGGGAGAAGACCCCGGAGCCCACGCCGCCCACCGCGCCCCAGGACGACGCCCGCGCCGAGCCCGTGCTGCGCGAGTTCCGCCAGCGCCTCGCCGGGGACCACTACTCGGTGCTGAACGTGCCCCGGACCGCCGATGCCGACAGCGTGCGCGCCAGCGCCCGTGACTCGCGCAACCGGTTGGAGCCCCTGCTTTCTCTTCCGCTCTCTCCCGGCCAGCGGGCCCTCGTCCAGCGGGCGCTCGGCAAGGTGGCCGAGGCGCTCCTCGTGCTCGGCCACCTGGAGCGGCGCGTGGAGTACGACGCGGAGCTGCGCAACCTGGAGGGGGTGGTGCGCTGCCTGGCCGCCGGCCTCACCGTCACCGCCCTGGAGGCGTGCCGCCGGCGCTTCCTCGCCCGCCACCCGCGGACCGAGGGCCACTCGGTGCTGCACCTGGCTTCCGGGGATGCCTTCCGCTCCGCTGGCCGCCTGCCCGAGGCCCTCGCCGCCTACGAGGCCGCCCTCCGGGTGGATCCGCTCCACCTGGAGGCCCTCAAACGCTGGCACGCCCTCCGGGTGAGGATGCGTGACCATGCGTCCTCCGCGCCCCCCCGTTAGTATGGGCGCGCCCATGGCCTCCGACCCCTCCGACTCCGATGACAAGCTTCCCCTGCAGGGGCGGTTCAACCGCTTCCGCAAGCTGGCCGGCCTCTCGGCGCAGATCAGCGCGGATGTGCTCAAGAATGGAGCGAAGCGGCTCGCGGGGCAGGATCCGGAGTTCCTGACCAAGGCGACGGCCGAGAAGCTCGTCTCCACCCTGGGAGAGCTCAAGGGCGCGGCCATGAAGCTGGGCCAGGCGGTGTCCATGGACACGGAGCTGCTCAGCCCCGAGGTGCGCCAGGTCATCGCCCGCCTGCAGAACGAGGCCCCGCCCATGCCGTGGGAGGTGGTGTCCCGTGTCCTCCGCGAGGAGCTCGGGGACGCCCCGGAGGCGCTCTTCCGCGAGTTCGAACAGAAGCCGCTCGCCGCCGCCTCGCTGGGCCAGGTGCACCGCGCGGTGCTGCACGATGGCCGCAAGGTGGCGGTGAAGGTGCAGTACCCCGGCATCGCCGAGACGCTCACCGGCGACATGGACAACCTGGGCCTGGTGGTGAAGACCGTGTCGAAGGCCTCGCGCCTCACGGACGGCACCGCCTACTTCCAGGAGCTGCGCGAGGAGATGTTGCTGGAGACGGACTACCTGCGCGAGGCCGAGCTGTGCACCGCTTTCGGCCGGGGCGCGGCGCGGCTGCCGGACCTGAAGGTGCCCGAGGTCATCCCCGAGCGCACCACCCGGCGCGTGCTCACGCTGGAGCTGCTCCAGGGCCGTCCGCTCAAGGACTGGGTGGTGTCCGGGCCGTCGGCCGAGGAGCGCTTCCGCGTGGCGCGCCAGCTCATCCTCGCCATCTACGGGCCTTTCTTCCTCAGTGGGGAGCTGCAGGCGGATCCACACCCGGGCAACTTCATGGTGCTGGAGGACGGGCGGCTGGGGGTGCTGGACTTCGGCTCCATCAAGCGCTTCACCCCGCGCTTCGTGGACGCCAACCGGCGCATGTTCCAGCACGCGGTGCGGCTCGAGTCCATGGACGTGATGGGGCTGAGCCGCGAGGTGGGCTTCACCTCGGAGCTGCCGGACGCGGAGGCGGCGCCGCTCATCCAGGAGGTGCTGCACATCGCCGGGCGGCCCATGCGCATCACGCCGTACGACTACGCCACGTGCCAGATTCCGCGGGACATGAAGCTGCACTTCGCACGCAACGCCCCGCGCTTCCTGAAGATCCGCCCGCCCGCCGAGGCGGTGATGTTCTTCCGTTCCACGGGGGGACTGGCGCAGAACCTGAAGCTCATCGGAGCACGGGGCGACTTCCGCGGCGTCTTCCTGGAGGTTGCCTCGTTGCTGTGAGCGGATGCCCCCTCTCCCTTTGGGAGAGGGTCGGGGTGAGGGTCTTCCCGCCCTGGAGTGACTTGACCTCCCCCATGACCGCCCTCTGAACTTCAGGGGGTCACCTGTCAGCCCATGCGGCTGGGGGAGGTGGGGCGTGTCCACGCGTCGTGTTGGTGCGTTCCCTCCGGGGGCGCGGCTGTTTCTGGCCCTGGTCCTGGCCGTGCTCCTCGGCGGGTGCGCCACGGGCCATCCGCGCGCGAGCCTGACGAGCGGCTTCGGGCTCCAATCGAGGCCCGCTTCGCGACTCGCTGTCACCGCCGTGCTTGGAGAGCTGGAGGGTGCCGCGGGCGGCTTCCCCGAGCAGACGGAGGACTTCTTCCAGGTGGTGCAGGAGGCCAGTGGCCTCGGGGAAGAGGCGCGTCACCCGGCGGGTGCGGCGCTCTACGTGGAGCAGGCGCGCCACCTGCTGAGGCAGCTGGCGAAGACGCCGGTGACACAGCGCAGCTTCGCTCCACGCCGGGCGCTGAGCTGGCTGCTGCGCGAGGTGCTCGAGGGGGGCGAGCGCGTGGAGTACGCGGACTTGAAGTGGCGCGCCGAGCGCTTCGTGTGGCTGGTGATGGTGCGTCCGGACGGCTACCTGGTGGCCGCGCTCGATGGCACGCCTCTTCAGCGCCGGGGACCCCTGAAACTGGTGGAAGGAGAGTGGACGGTGGGCCGCCTCGTGGTGGGTGGCTTCTACTTCTCACATGGGGGCGTCTTCTACCCGGTGACCGAGGCCCTGCGGCGCGAGGACAGCGAGCCCCTGGCCGAATTGGGCCTGGGGAGGGACCCGCTCAACGCCGCGCTGGATGGGGCCCAGGAGGCCCTGGCGGAGATGACGCTGGCGCTGGCGCACTCCGTCCTCAACCCCATCCGCACGCTGGAGGACCTGGGGCAGTTGCCCACGACGGTGGCGTACCTGATCGCCACCTCGCCCGAGTACTTCGCGCACTACGGGGCCATGTCGCGGGAAGACCAGATACGCGAGGCGGCGCGCCTGTCCACGCACCTGCTCCTGTTGCTCGGAGGCGCGAGGGCCATGGTGGGGCGCATGGGCGGGCTGGGGGCGGAAGTGTCAGGGTTGTCGCTCACGGCCAGGGGAGAGTTGGTGCTGGGGGAAGCCGTGGTGGCGGGCGCGGCGGGCACGGCGGGCGTGGACCTGAGTGCCTTCTCCATCCTCCACATGGCGGGGAAGGGCCGGGGCGGCAACACCGGGGGCGCGAGCGGCAAGGCGGGGAAGGCGTCCCAGACGGCTCCAGCGCGGAATCCCGGCAGGTGGACGTACAAGAAGCCCACCAATGAGTCCAAGCGCTCCCAGGACTACCAGGAGCAGGTGACGGGGCGGCCCGCGTGGTGGGTGTACATGATTGGGAAGGTGGAGTTCGACGGCATCAAGCTGGGAGAACTGCTGGAGGCCAAGGGCCCCGGCTACTGCTCCTTCTTCGAGGCGGATGGCTCGCCCAAGACCTGGTTCAGGAGGTCTGGCAAGTTCGATCAGATGATGGAGCAAGCCGAGAATCAGTCGAGGATGGCCCAACAGTTGGGAATGCCGCTGAGCTGGCATGTCGCCGATGCCAAGGTGGCGAAGTACCTTCGCAAGGTCTTCAAGGAAAACAACTGGACGAACATCACCGTCCACCACACGCGACCCGTGCAGTAGAAAGGGGCACGCATGCAAGAGGACTACTACGTCGGGGCGTACTGGGGACCGCGACAGGAGACGGCGCTGGAGTGTGCGCGGCGCGCGGAGCTCTTCTTCCACATGCTGGCGCGGTGTGACCCGGCGTTCGCTCAGTGGTACCGGGCGGGCCGTGGTTCACCGCGCGAGCTGCCAGGCTGGCCCGTCCGCCCGGAGATGAAGGAATTGGAGACCCTCCTCCTCAAGGGCAGGCTCCGCACGGACGTTGGCAGGGAGGTCATGGAGGACATGGGCTTTCGTCAGATGGCGTGGAACGCCAAGAAGGAGGCCATCATGCTCCGCTTTATTTGTGGCAAATACTCACCGTGGGGAGGGCCCAATTCGTGTGTGCTCAGCCCTCTTGGGAAGAGCGCCGTCTGGGAGCGATTGGTCCGCTCGCCCGTGCCGGCCGAGGTGCTCACCAGTGTGGCCACGGCGTGGGACCCCGACTACGCCATGGCCAGCTCCTCGCAGATGGTGGATCTCATCGAGAAGCGGAAAGGGGAGGTACGGGTGGGCTGGCTCACGTACCTGTCGCGCCGCCTGGGCCACCTGCCGCCGCTGCCCGCGCCCGTGCGCATCGAACCGGTGGGAACGCTGGGCTGGCTCCTCGTGCTCTCCCCCGAGCCCATGTCGGCGAGCAACCCCGAGCACGTGGCCTTCACCGCCCGCATCCGCGAGCTGCTCGACCGGGCGGGGCTCATCCAACGGCCCCAGCCCGGTCCGCCCGCCTAACGCGCTCCCGCCGCCGGCAGCCGGCTCTTCTTGTAGATGCTGATCAACTTCCTCGCCAACGCCTCGCCCTGGATGCTCTTGCTGATGTAGCCGTCCGCTCCCGAGGCCAGTGCCAGCGAGCGCAGCTTCGACTCGTCCGACGCCGAGTACAGGATGAAGCGCGTGGTGGCCGGCGCCTGGTTGCGCGCCAGTGCCAGCACCTTGTCCCCGCTCAGCGCCGGAATGTTCACATCCAGCAGCACCAGGTCCGGCATCGCGTGGCGCACCAGGTTGGACACCCCCAGCGAGGAACGGTGCGTCCGCACCTCGAAGCCGTAGGCGTGCAACGACCTCTCCAGCAACATCAGCTGATCCACATCATCGTCCACCACGAGGACACGAATCTTGTTCTCGCTCTCGGACATGGGCTCCCCTTGGAGGCTTGGCAAGATGATCTCCAGGATACCGCCTCGGGCTGCCCCTGGGAGGCCCACCCCCCCTCCCGGACGCCACCGAGGCCACAATTCCCCCCTCCTCAGCCCCGCGAGATGTGCAAAGCCGGTAAGTGTTCATGGACTCGAGTCCAGTGACCCGGGCAAAGCCCGGAAGACGGCTCACGCGCGCCGGGACGCCACCCGCGGCAGCCGGACGGTGAACACCGTGCCCTCCTCGCGCGTCGAGCGCACCTCGACGCCTCCCCCGTGCGCGGTGGCGATCTGCTGGACGATGTAGAGCCCCAGCCCCAGGCCCGCCGTGGAGCCGCCGCCGCGCGCCTGCCCCCGGCGGAACGGCTCGAAGAGGCCGGGCAGCACCTCCGCGGGAATGGGCTCGCCCTGGTTGCGCACCTCGAGCCGCACCCGCGCTCCCTCCCCGTGCAGGGCCAGCGTGATGGGCGTGCCCCCGGGGCTGTAGTCCACGGCGTTGCGCAGCAGGTTGCCGAGCAGCTGCGCCAGCCGGTCCTGATCCCACTCGCCCTGCAGGTCTCCCCGGGCCTCCAGCCGCAGCTCGCGCGCCGGGTGCGCCACCTCCAGCTCGCTCACCACCCGGCGGCCCAGCGTGCCCAGGTCGCACGGCGCCGGGGAGATGGGGATGCCGCCGCCCAGCCGCCCGCGCGTCAGGTCCAACAGGTCTCCTATCATCCGCGTCATCTGCTCGGCGTTGAGGGAGATGCGCTGGGCCAGCCGCAGCGCCCGCTCCGGCAGCGTCTCCTGGCGCAGCAGCAGCGTGGCCGACAGGGTGATGATGCTCAGCGGGTTGCGCAGATCATGGCTGACGATGCCGAGGAAGCGCTCGCGGAACTCGGCCGTCTGGCGCAGCTGCTCCTCGAAGCGCTTGATGTCGGTGATGTCCACCACCGCCGCGGCCACCATGCTGGGGGGGCCCTCCCTGTCCTTCACCGGGGCGTAGCTCACCAGGTAGTGGCGGGGGGCTCCTCCCGGGTGGGGGGAGGGAAGGGTGAGCTCCCCGTTGAGCTCCGGCTCGCCGGTCTCCAGGATTCGCCGGTAGATGGGCTCGATGTGGGGGGCGATGTGCGGGATGACCTCCCAGACGGTGCGCCCGAGCGTCTGTTCCACGGGGACGCCGTTGATGGCGGCCAGGGTGGGGTTGATGCGGACGTAACGCATGTCCCTGTCCAGGAAGGACAGGCCCACCGGCGCGGTGGCCAGCAGCGTGTCCAACAACGCCACGGCCTCCTCGCGCTCCTGCGCCAGGGCCCGGCGCAGCGCGATGTCCCGCGCGGAGAACACCGCTCCCGCTGGATTGCCATCGGGCCCACGCAGCGGCCGGGCCGTGACGGAGACGGGCAGCCGCGTGCCATCCGGCCGGTTCAGCCACAGCAGCTCGTCGCGCACCTGCTCGCCCTGGAGCGCGCGGTAGAGCGGCACCCGCTCCAGCGGCAGCGGGCGGCCCTCCTCGTCCGACAGCCCGTACGTCTCCACCCACTCCTCCGGGCCCACCTCCTTCAAGGGCACGCCGTGCTGGCGCTCGGCCTCCGCGTTGAAGAGGCGCAGCACGCCCTGGGCATCCGCCACGATGATGGCATCCCCACTCTGGGTGATGACGCCCTCCAGCAGGGCCCGCTGGCGCTCGGCCTCGGCGTGGGCGGCGCGCTCGCGCTCCAGCAGCGCCGTGCGCTCCTCCTCCGCCTCGCGGCGCTCCTCTTCCCGGCCGAGCTCGGAGTCGGCGACGGCATCCCCCATGGCGAGGTCCAGGCCGCGGTGCAGGACCCGCTGCTCGGAGAGGACGATCACCCCGCCGCTCTCCTCCAGCAACCCGAGGATGCAGTCGCGCACGATGCCGTACTCGCGGACGATCTGCGTGACGTCGTAGCCGAGCGCACGCCGCTGGGCCCGGTGCTCGCGTGCCGTCTGGCGCATCTGGTCGCGAATCGCGGACGGGGACTCGCCGCTGGCGAGGGCGCTCAGCAGCTCGCCCAGCTCGTCGAGCAGCTGCGGGAGTGTATCGCGGATGACGGAGCGCGGCTGATCGTCCACGGGGAAACGGGCGCGCACCTCGCGCTCGAACCGCTGGAGGATGTCCTCCCGCCGCTTGGCGAGGAGGTCGGCCAGTGCACCCATGGCCGTACAGCTAGACACGGTGGCGGCTCGCATGCCAGTGCGGCCACCGTCTTCCTGACGGGCATTGAGCAGGGGTCCGGGGCGCGCGGGGTTGGGCACATGGCGCACCTTCTCGAGGATGGCTTCGCGCTCGCTGTCCCGGGTCTGACGTGAGGCCATGACGTGTGGCGTAGCCCAGCCCAGGGGGGCGGGCAAGGACGCGAGGGGCCGGGACAAGCGCGGCCTCGTTCATGGGTACAATTCACTTTCCCCGCACTCCTGAGGACAGTGAATGGCAAATGTCCTTCTCCATTCACATCGACCAGCCCCTGGCTCCCCTGCTGGAGGAGTTGCCCCCGCCAGTCCGCGTCTCCCTCGAGGCCCACCTCCAGCGCATCGCCGAAACCGCTGAGTTCCTGCTTCCGGAGGACCCTCGCTGGGAAGACATGGTCCAGCCGGACGGAGACGGCCTGCGCACCTACGTGGCGGGCTGCTGCGTCCGCCTCCACCTGCTCCCGCGCCGCCGCGAGCTGGTGGTGGAGCAGATCGGCCGCGTCCGCATCCGCCTTCCCGACTCCCTGGCGCTCGCCCGGTAGGTCCACCTCCCCGCGAGCGGGCGGGTCGTATCCGGTTCCCTGCGCCCATCTGACGCCTGGAAGACAGAGTGGCGGGACAGGCTCACTCCAAAGCTGCACGCCCGGTCCTAGAATCCCCTGCGAGCGCAGCGGGTTCAGTAAGGGGTCGGGACGTGAGGAGTCACCTATGACTGGACGGATTCGAATCGGCATCCTGGAGGACCAGCAGGTCTTCCGCGAGAGTCTGATCGCGCTCTTCCAAGGCGCTGGCATGGACGTGGTGGCCCAGAGCCGGGAGGCCGAGGGCTTCCTCGCCCAGGTGCGGGAGGCGAAGCCGGACGTGGTGGTGGTGGACATCCGGCTCGAGCGCCCGGACAGCCATGAGGTCGGCGACGGCGTGAAGGTGGTGGAGGCGCTGCGCGAGCAGCTGCCGCGGACGCGCGCGCTGGTGCTGTCCTCCTACCGGGAGCTGCCGGTGATGGAGCGCTGCTTCCAGGCCGGGGCCGCCGGCTTCCTGTGCAAGCTCACCGTGACGAGCGCCGAGCTGGTGGCCGCCGTGGAGCAGGTCTCCCGGGGCGAGTGGGTGGTGCCCGCGGACTTCATGAGCCCGGTGCAGTCCGCCGCGAGCACCGAGCGCGCCGCCACGCCGTTGGACAGGCTCACGCTGCGGGAGCGCGAGGTGCTGAGCCTGGTGGCTTCCGGCGCGGACAACCTGCAGATCTCCGCCCGGCTGGGCATCACCGAGCGCACGGTGAAGGCGCACGTGTCCAACCTCTACCGAAAGTTGGGCGTGCAGAACCGGGTGGAGATGGCGATGATGGCCTACCAGACGGGCCTGTCCACGCCGGCGGACGCGCAGCACCACCCGTAGCGCGGCGGGACTCCCTGTACGCAAGTCCCCTGTACCGCGGCACACTTTCCGCCAGGGCCCCGCGGACGCATGCTCGAGGGTGGCACGGTACCTCCCTCTGTCCGTGCCACGGGTTGTCCAAGGTCCCCCAGGCCGGGGCAGGGCCGTCCCACTCTGCCCCGGCCGTTTTTTCTCAGGCGGGGACGGTCTGGTCCTTGTCGCGGAACGCGGTGAGCCGTTGGATGAGCTCCGCGCCCTGGACGCTCTTGGACAGGTAGCCATCCGCCCCGGAAGCGCGCGCGAGCGAGCGCAGCCTGGACTCGTCCGAAGCCGAGTAGAGGATGAACTTGGTGGTGCGGGGCGCGTAGCGGCGCGCCAGGCTCACCACCTGGTCGCCCTTGAGCGCGGGGAAGTTCACGTCCAGCAGCACCAGGTCCGGCTCGCTGTTGCGCACGAGGTTGGACACGCCCAGCGCCGAGTGGTGCGTCTGCACCTCGAAGTGCGGCGACAGGGTGCGGCGGACGAGCTCCAGCAGGTCCGGGTCATCGTCCACGACGAGGACGCGGACCTTGGGGGGGACGGCTCCATCAACCATGACTTCTCCCGAGATGCTTGCGAATGGTCTCGAGCAGCTGGTCGCGATCGAGAGGCTTGGTGAGGTACCCGTTGCAACCGGCGGCCGAGGCCTTCTCCTGGTACTCGCGCCCGGCGTGGGCGGTGACGGCGATGACGGGGATGGAGGCCACGTTGGGCAGCTGGCGCAGGCGGCGGGTGGCCTCCCACCCGTCCAGCCGGGGCAGGGACAGGTCCATGAGGACGAGGTCCGGCGTCTCCTTGGCGGCGCGCTCCACGCCCAGCTCCCCGTCCTCGGCCTCCAGCACCTCGAAGAGGCCGCCGAGGTAGCGCCGGACGATGTCGCGGTTCTGCGGGTTGTCCTCGACGTAGAGGATGCGCGGCAGGCGGCCGGCGCGCTGGGCGCTGTGCTTGAGGAGCAGGCCCTTGGCCTGGCCGATGACCTCCTCCAGCGCATGGCCGCCCTTCTGGACGAAGCCGGCGAAGCCGTCGCGCAGCACGGCCTGCTCCTCGCTGGAGAGCGTCTTGCCGGTGAGCACCACCACCGGGACGTGGAGCTTCTCGGCGCGCAGGCGGTGCAGCACCTCGAAGCCGTCCAGGTTGGGCATCATCAAGTCGAGCACCACCAGGGTGGGCGGGGAGACGCGGGCCTTGAGCAGGGCGTCCTCGCCGTTGTGGGCCTCGTTGGTGGAGAAGCCCGCGCGGCGCAGGGAGCGGCTGACGAGCTCACGGGTGGAGGCATCGTCGTCCACCACCAGCACCTCGCCCGCGCTGGTGGCCCCGCCGATGTTGCGGCGCACCACGTCCACCAGGTGCTCGGGCTCCACGGGCTTGATGAGGTACTCGCACGCGCCCAGGGAGAAGCCGCGCGCGCGCTGCTCCTCCACGGAGATGATGATGACGGGGATGCGCGCCAGGTCCTGCTCGCCCTTGAGGGTGGACAGCACGCTCCAGCCGTCCAGGCGCGGCAGGTAGATGTCCAGCACGATGGCGTGCGGGCGCAGCTCCCGCGCCTTCTTGAGCGCCTCCAGCCCGTCCGACGCCGTCACCACGGTGAAGCCCGCGGGCCCGAGCTGGCCGGCCACCAGGTGCTGCACGAGCGGATCATCATCCACCACCAGCACGGTGCCACCCTGCACCCGGTGCGCGTGCTCGCCCCCCACGTCCCGCGGGGCCACCGGCTTGTCCAGCTCGCGCGAGGTGCCCAGCGCATCCCCCTCGAGGATGCCGGTGAGCCGCACCGTGAAGGTGGTGCCGCGGCCCAGGGTGCTCGTCACCTCCACGCCGCCGCCGAGCACCTTGCTCAGCTCCTTGACGATGGCCAGCCCCAGCCCGGTGCCGCCCACCGTGCGCGTGGTGGAGCCGTCCACCTGGCGGAACTTCTCGAAGATGAAGGGCAGCTGGTCCCCGGGGATGCCGATGCCCGTGTCCTCGACGATGAAGACGGCCTCGTTGCCCTCCGCGCGCGCGGTGAGCGACACCTCGCCGGACTCGGTGAACTTGGCCGCGTTGGACAGCAGGTTGAGCAGGATTTGACGCAGCTTCAGCGCGTCCGTGCGCACGTACGCCACGCGCTCGTCGATGTCCGTGCGCAGCTCCACGTCCTTGCCCTTGAGGTACTCCTTCACCGTGGCCGTGCACTCCTCGGCCAGCTCCTGCATGTCCACCCGCTCCACCACGACTTCCACCCGGCCCGCCTCGATTTTCGACAGGTCGAGGATGTCGTTGATGAGCGCCAGCAGCGTCTGCGCGTTCTTCTTCACCACGTTGAGGTCGCGCCGGCCGTGGGGCGTGAGCCGGCTGCCCTCCTCGCGCATGAGCAGGTCGCAGTAGCCGATGATGCCGTTGAGCGGCGTGCGGATCTCGTGGCTGAAGTTGGCGAGGAACTCGCTCTTGAGGCGGGCGGCGGCCTCGGCCTCGCGGGCGCGCTCCTCCTCGTTGCGCTTGGCCAGGGACAGCTCCGTGGCCAGCCGGTCCAGGTCCTCGTTCTGCTGACGGATGATCTCCATCTGCAGGGCGCGCTGCTGGTAGCTGGCCAGCGTGCGCGCGGACACGGCGCGGCTCTTCTTGAGCTCCTCCAGGTTCTCCGCCAGGCGCTTGTTGGACTCCTCCAGCTCGGCCTTGGAGCGGCGCAGATCCTCCTCGGAGGCCTTGCGCTCGGTGACGTCCTCGGTGATGCCCAGCACGTAGCGGGCCTCGCCGTTGTCATCCAGCAGCGGCAGCTTGCGCGTGGCGTAGATGCGGTCCACCCCGTTGGTGCGCGCCACCTCCTCGAAGGCCTTGAGCCGCTTCGTCTCGAGGATTTCCGTGTCGATGGCCACGAAGGAGTCGGCCTGCTCCCGCGGGAAGTAGTCGTGGTCCAGCTTGCCGAGCAGCCACTGCTTGGTGACGCCGAAGGCATCGGCGAACGTCTTGTTGACCACCTGGAGCCGGCGCTCCTCGGCGTCCTTCACGAAGAGGACGAAGGGGAGGCTGTCCACAATCCGCTCCAGCAGCCAGCGCGAGCGCTCCTGCTTCGTCTCGGCCTCCTGGTGCTGGCGGCGCTCGACGGCGCGCCGGAGCTCGCGGCGGATGATGGGCACGAGCACCGCCATGTGCTCCGGGTCGATGTAGCTGCTGGCGCCGGCCGCCTCCATGGCCTCGCTCATCTCCGCGTCGTCCCACTTGGAGGGGATGACGAGGAAGGGCAGCTGGGGTGCCTTCTGGCGCAGCAGGGGCGCGGCCTCGCGGAAGTCCAGCCCCGGCAGCTCCGCGCCGCACACGGCCAGCTCCCAGGGCGAGTCCAGGGCCCTGGCCAGCTCCTCGCGCGAGGACACGCGCCGCGCGGTCACCTTCAGCTCCGCGCGCCGCAGCCGCTCCAGCACGCGGGCGCACTCCCCCTCACCGCCCACCAGGAGCAGCCGGGGCGTCTCACTTCCGGGCACCGCCGGAGCTGGAGCGCTCATGTGTCAGTTTCCCCCGAACGCCAGGACCGTCAGCGTCGTGTTGATGTGGAACCCCGAGTAGATCTCGAAGTGCACATTCATTCCAGCCGCCGCCGGTGCGTGGCGCAAGGTCTCGGCCAACTGGGGGACAGTGCCGGTCGCGCCAGCGTACCACATGCGCCCACTGCAATGGAAAAGCAGGGAGGCCTGGGGGTTGGAGACGCGGCGGGGGAGCTCCTCCTGGAAGAAGGCACGGGTGAGGCCGGCCATGTCTCCCATCTTCATCAGCTCCAGCTCGGTGCCCTCCTCCAGGAGGTTGGCGAAGAGGATGGAGCCGTCGGGCAGGGGCTTCCACGGGGAGCGGATGAAGTACTCGCGGCCCACCTTGAGGGCGGTGGGGTGGACGGCGAAGCCCCGGGGCTTGCCGAACTCCAGCTCGTCCACGGGGACACCCAGGAGGTCCGCGTAGCGCTCGGCCGCCGGCTTGCCGTCGATCTCCAGGGCGCGGGTGGCGCTGTCATCCACGCGGGTGATGGTGAGGCGCTCACCGGTGGGCAGGTACCAGTGCGAGCGCAGGGCGGCCCAGGGCGCGCTCGTCTTGAAGAGGGCCACTAGCACGGCGTCCGTGGCCACCTCGCCGTCCACGTGGAGCAGGGCGGACTGCTTCGTGGGGTCCTGCTCATGGTCCGCGGCGCCTCCACCCACCAGCACCAGCGTCTGGTTCTTCTCGAGGATGCCGAGCAGCAGCTCCTCTTTCTTGTAGCGGAAGCCGTCGTCGATCACGAGGCCCACGTACTGGCGCGGGTCGATGTCCTGCTGGCGCACGCCCAGGTCCTGCGCGGCGCGTTTGATGGCGGTGGCGCCCGCGCCCACGGCGTCCACGGACAGGCCGGTGCCCAGGCCCAGGCCCACCTCGAAGTCACCGGAGAGCGCGCCCAGCACCACGCTGCCCGAGTGGATGCCCTGGTTGTCCAGCTCGCCCGCGGTGGTGGCGCCCACCAGCCGCGTGCCCTGGGGCAGCCGCTCGCGCACGGCGCGGTTGAGGGCCAACTGGTCTCTCTCCCGCGAGGCGAACAGGGTGACGAGCTTCGGGGTGTCTCCCTGCAATTGCCTGAGCAGGTCCTCCGCGGCGGCGACGGGCTCGGACCGCGTGGTACGGGCCGTCTGCATCTTCACTCGAGCCAAGGAGGACCTCCGGAGGTGGGGGGGCCGCGGCGTTAGAAGCCGCTCCCCGGGTGGGTTTTATGGCAGGCGCCGGTGCACTGCTGGAAGGACTCGCGTCCGCCGCCGACGTACATGCTCTCGATGGGGCCGAACTTCTCCACGTGCGAGTCGGGGTAGCTCTTGTGGCACGAGAGGCAGGCGGCCTTGCTGGTGCGCTGCGTGCTCTCCGGCGTCAGGTGGCAGGTGGCGCACTGCTGCTTGGGTGCGTCGAAGCGGTCCGAGCGCGAGTGGAGGAAGTGGGTGCGCACCACGATGGGGCCCTCCAGCTCGAAGCCCAGCGGGGCGTGGCAGGCGGCGCACGCGGCGCGGTTCTCGTTGCCGTGCAGCACCTGGGAGAACTCACCGCCCTCGGCGTGGCACGTCTTGCAGGAGCCCGTGGTCAGCTTCGCCTGGGTGCGCTCGGGGCTGCCCACCTGGATTTCGATGGTGCGGCTGGCGGGCACGTCCTCGCCCAGGTAGACGCGGCGGCCCTTCACCGTCACCAGGTAGGTGCCGGGCTCGGCGTTGGCCGGAATCTGGTACGTCCACGAGGTGCTCACCGCCGCGTCCCAGCCGTGCGTCTCCGGGAAGAAGGCCCCGCCGAAGAGCTTGTTGGACGGCGGGAAGGTCTGGAACTGGGCGTAGACGCCGTCGCGCTCGAAGGTGGCGATGGTCTGCACGTCATCCGGGCCGAGGAACGCGTCCAGCTCCACGATGCTGCGGATGGGCTGGATGCGCTGGGCGGGCCCGATGATCTGCGTCATCAGCATGCGCTCCCGGTGCTTGCGGCGGTAGTACGTCGTGGAGGGATCGATGAAGGCGAAGGCCCGGTAGTACTGGATGCCCGGCTCATTCTGCCCGAAAGTCACCTCGTTGTAGGAGGGCAGGTGGCCCTCCGGGTGGAGGCGCTTGCCGGCGCCGTCGCGCAGCGCCAGCTGGAAGGTGATGGCCGAGCCGGGCGCATACGTGCCATCCGCGCGCGCCGGGGTGACGGCCTTCACGTCGATGGAGAAGCCATAGGAGTACGTGGGCTGGGCCACCTGCTCCACGGGGATGGTGTACGGGGAGCCGGGGCGCAGCGACCAGCCCAGCCGCAGGGCCCGGGTGTCCGGCGAGAGCGTGAAGGTGGCGGCGCCGCTGCGGGCGTTGCGCACCTCGACGAGCGCCTCCTCGGAGAAGCTCTTCGCGCCGGTGCAGTCCGTACCGGTGCGGCAGTCGTACGCCCACTGGATGGCGCGCAGCCGGCGGATGAAGAAGTCGTCGTTGCTCTTGAACCGGTCATCCTTGCCGATGTTCAGGCGGATGGCCTTGCCGGTGGGGCGGCCCGCCGCGTCCACGGGCTGCACGGTGAAGACGCTCGGCTGCTCCATCCACTGCGCGTCCCGATAGAAGCGGCGGCGGGTGAAGGTGCCGTCCGGGTTGGGCAGGGGGATGGGCTCCTCGTCCGCCAGCCGCACGCCCTGCCAGGGCAGCTGCGCGAAGTCCCCCGCGCGCCGCAGGCCGTCCACGCCCTCGTCCCGCGAGGCGGTGATGGCGGCGCGCAGATCGATCTGGTTGATGAAGAAGCTCTGCCCGGCCTTCACCTTGAGCGGGATGCCCGTGCCTCCATCCACCTCGAGCGCCAGTCCGACGGGCGCGGCGGCCGGAGCCGGGCGCGCCTCCGCGGCCTCGGTGAGCGCCTGGTTCAGGCTCATGGGCGCCGCCGTGGGGGTCTCCTGCTCCGCGCAGCCTCCGGCGAGCAGCGCGAGCGCCATGAACCACAGCCCCTTGCCACGGCCCTGACTGCGGACACACGACTGCGACGGCACGTAGAGTGCTCCCATTCCGCTCATGGCGGCCCCTCCTCTTGGCGCTTGGGCTTCGGGCGATGGCACACCCGGCCCGGGTTCTCGACACCGGCCTCCGCTCCCTACCTGTGAGGTGGGCGGCCGGTGCTGTCTCGGCTGCTCCCCGTTGGCCAGGGAACAACTCGATTTGAGCCTCGACAGAATAAAGTGATTCGGCCTGGAATTTCAACTTCTATGGGAATTATTCAGTTTCCCACGAAGTCCGTTTTTGGGGGTTTCTGTGAGGTGTTGTGGGTGACGTGTGTGGTTGGGTGAGAGGATGCGTCGCGTCACCCATGGCCATCAGGACGGGGAGTGGGAGGAGGGCAGCTCGACGGTGAAGGTGGCGCCGCTGCCCGGGAGGCTGGAGACGTGGATGGTGCCGCCGTGGGCCTCGACGAGCTGGTGGACGATGTAGAGGCCGAGTCCGGTGCCGGGCCGTCCGGTGGCGCCCAGGCGCTCGAAGCGGCCGAAGAGGCGGCCCTGGGCGTCCGCGGGCAGGCCCACGCCATGGTCCTTCACGGCGAGCCGGACGCGGTCTCCGTCGGCGCGCACGTGCACCTCGACGGGTTGGCCCTGGCCGAACTTGAGGGCGTTGCTGAGCAGGTTGGTGGCCACGCGGTCCAGGCGTTGGCGGTCCCACCGGCCTCGCACGGGGCCGGGCGCGTGCACCACCAGGGTGCTGCCCGCGGCGGTGGCCTGGTCGGAGAAACGCTCGGCCACCTCCCGGGCGAGGGCGGCCAGGTCCAGCTCCTCGAGCTCCAGGGTGAGCCGGCCGGCGGACAGGCGCGAGAGGTCCAGCAGATCATGCACCATCAGGCCCATGCGGCGCGCCTCGCGCTCGACGAGGGCGAGCCCCTCCTGGGCGCGGGGATTCTCGCGCGTCTGGGTGCGCAGCCGCTGCAGGCGCAGCTGGAGCGCGAGCAGGGGATTGCCCAGGTCATGCGCGGCCACGCCCACCAGCTCGAGCGCCGCCTGCACCTCGGCGCGCAGGCGCGCGTTCTCCCGGGCCAGCGCGTCCAACGCGGACTCCGGCCCGGAGGCGTCCGGTTCCTCGGGGTGGAACGTCTGGCGCAGCGTCCAGCCGAGGGCACACCCCACGGCCAGCCCCACGAAGCCCGTGGCCATCACCAGCACGCGCAGGCCGCCCGCCTCCCCGCCTCGGAGGGGCAGGGGCCCCGGGGCCAGGAGCAGGTAGCCCACCAGGAGCAGGGCGAAGGCGAACAGGTTCACGCCCGCGCGCAGCGCGGCCGTTGGATGATGCGGCGGCATGTGGCTCTCCCCCCCAGCGGCCCTGGACTCCAGGCGCGCAGGTCCGCGGCACCTTGCCTGGAGTGGGGGGGTGGAGGAATCGCCCGGATGGGCAGGGTGCTGTCGAATGGATGACAGCGGCATCGCCCCGGGGTACGAGGCCGGTCCTGAATTCGAGGGGTTCGCGGGATGGCCGAGGGGGCGGGCCGGGGTTATGAGCGAACCCCCTTTCCACGTTGAGGGTCCGTTTCCGACCATGTCCTTCGTTCCTGGCAACAAGGTCCGCTATCTCCCCCAGCCCGAGTGGGGCGTGGGGCATCTCCTGGAGCTTCAGGATGAGGGCGCCAAGGCGCTCGTCCTCTTTCCCGCCCGGACGGGGGAGCCGGTGCTGGTGTCCACCAAGGGCGGGGCGCTGGTGCACCACCCGCTGACGAAGGGCGAGCCCGTGCAGACGGCCAAGGGCCGGCGCGCCACGGTGCTGGGCGAGGAGGAGGGCGGACGGGGCCTGCGCCGGTACGTCCTGCGCTACACGGACACGGGCGAGGAGGACGAGCTGCCCGAGTCCGAGGTGCACGCGCTCGCGCCGCGCTCGGATCTGCTGTCCACGCTGCGCGAGGGGCGGGTGGGGGACTCGCGCGCCTTCACGCTGCGCAAGCAGGCGCTGGTGATGGATGACGAGCGGCGGTGTGACGCGCTGGGCGCGCTGCTGGCCAGCCGGGTGATGGTGAAGCCGCACCAGGTGGGCGTGGTGCAGCGCGTGCTGAGCGCACGCCGGCCGCGCTTCGTGCTCGCCGACGAGGTGGGCCTCGGCAAGACGATTGAAGCGGGCATGGTGTTCAGCGCGCTGCGGCTGTCGGGCCTGGCGCGTCGCGTGCTGGTGGTGGCGCCGAGCCACCTGACGGTGCAGTGGCTGGTGGAGCTCTTCCACAAGTTCAACCAGCTCTTCACGCTGATGGACTCGGAGCGCTACGCGCAGTCGCTGAAGGAGATGCCGGGGGTGTCGCCGTGGGCGCGCTTCCCGCTGGTGGTGACGAGCCTGGAGATGCTGGCGCGCGGCGAGGAGCACCGTCGGTCGGTGGCGGGCGAGGACGCCTTCTGGGACCTGGTCATCATCGACGAGGCGCACCACTTGAAGGGCGAGAAGGCCTTCGAGGCGGCCGAGGCGCTGGCGGGCAACAGCTGGGGCCTGCTGCTGCTGACGGCCACGCCCATGCAGTTGGACCCGGCCGAGTACCACGGGCTGCTGACGCTCATCGACGCGAGCACGGCGCCCACGGTGGAGGGCTTCGAGCAGCGGCTGGCGCGGCAGGAGGAGCTGAGCGCGGCGGTGCGCGGGCTGCTGGAGGGCAAGGACGCGGCGGGGGCGGTGAAGGCCCTGGCGGCGCGCTTCCCGGACGACGCGAAGCTGAAGTCGCTGAAGGAGCGGGACGCGCTCCTGCAGCACCTGGCGGAGACGTACAGCCTGTCGGACCGGCTGGTGCGCAACCGGCGCGCGGTGGTGGGCGGCTTCTCCACGCGGCGCCTGCACCGGCACCCGGTGAAGCTGTCGGCCGAGGAGCTGAAGACGCGGGACGCGGCGCTGGCGGCGCTGGCGGAGAGCAACCTGCGGGGGGCGCCGCTGGGCAACCTGCTGCGCCGGCTGGAGTCGAGCCCCGCTGCGTTCGGCGAGGCCCTGCGCACGAACAAGGCGCTGGCGGGCGTGGCGGGGAGCCTGAAGCTGCCCACGCGCGACGCGAAGTTCGGCGCCTTCCTGGAGGTGCTGCGCGGCCGCATCTGGGGCGCGGAGCCGAACGCGAAGGTACTGGTGTTCACGGAGAGCCGGGACACGCTGGAGGCGTTGCGCACGGAGCTGGGGCGCGAGGGCGTGGAGGCGCTGGCCTACCATGGAGACCTTCCCATGGTGGAGCGGGACCGGCAGGTGGCGCGCTTCCGCGACCCCGAGGGCCCCAAGGTGCTCTTGTGCACGGAGGTGGGCGGCGAGGGCCGCAACTTCCAGTTCGCGCACCACCTGGTGCACTACGATTTGCCGTGGAGCCCGTCCACGGTGGAGCAGCGCATTGGGCGCCTGGACCGTATCGGGCAGAACCACCCGGTGGAGATCCACGTGTTCGATCCGGCGGGGACGCTGGCGTCGGACGTGCTGATGCTGCTGGCGGACGCGGTGGGCGTGTTCGGCGAGACGGTGGGAGGCCTGGACGCGGTGCTGGAGGAGGTGGAGGAGCGGCTGACGGAGATGGCGCTGCTGCCGCGCGAGTCGCGGGTGGCGTACGCCTCGGAGCTGAAGGAGCGGGTGGAGAAGGCGCGGGCGCAGGTGAAGCGCGCGTATGACCCGCTGCTGGACATCCGCTCGTTCGACAAGGACGCGGTGGCGCGGCTGGTGACGCGGGCGCAGGAGCGCATCGGGGTGGAGGCCGACGAGGAGGAGGAGCAGAGCCTCGAGGAGGGCCTGTGGAGCGTGGCGAGAGACCTCGATGAGAAGCTCGAGGAGACGGTGACGGAGCTGGCGCGGCGGGTGGGCATTGGCGTGGACACGGACGAGCAGGTGGATGCGTTCCAGTGCGCGTTCCAGTTCGGCCATGCGCTGAAGGTGGAGGGCCTGCCGGGAATCGACATCAACGAGGACCGGACGGTGCTGGGCACCTTCTGGCGGGACACGGCGGTGGAGGCGGAGGAACTGGAGTACTTCGCGACGGGCCACTCGATCGTGGAGGCGCTGTTCGGCTTCCTGAGGGACGGGCCGTACGGGCGCAGCGGGGCGCGCTTCATCGAGAAGCGGGGGCCGCTGAAGGCGAAGGGGGTGGAGCTGCTCTACCACGTGCAGATGCCGGAGCCGGAGGACACGTCACCGGGAGCGCGGGTGCCGAGCCGGCAGATTGCCCGCTTCCTGGAGCGCACGCTGGTGCACGTGGCGGTAGTGGAGGGCCCCACGGGCCCGAAGGCGGACACGACGGTGCTGGCGGCGCTGGAGGCCGAGGGCAAGGGGCTGAAGGGCGACGAGTGGCTGCGCATCTTCCCGGGCTTCGGAGCGTTCGTGGAGCAGGGCATCCCGGTGGCGCAGAAGGCGGCCGAGGCGGAGATGGCGAAGCTTCAGACGCGGGCGCGCAAGGCGATCGAAGCCGAGCGGGACGGGGCGCTGGAGCGGATGAAGCTGTCGCTGACGCACCAGGGGCTGGAGGCCGAGGCGGTGGAGGCCCAGCTGTCGGCGGAGCGCACGCACTACGAGCGGTTGCTGACGGCCCTGGCGGGCGCGAAGGTGGTGCTCGACTCGGCCTGCGGCTTCGTCATCAACCGCTGAGCTCGAGGCAGGGGCGGAGGTCGTGCTCGCGCCTGTGCTCACGCACAGTTCGAGCAGGACTGCCGCCCCTGTTTGCGTCCGCCGCGCTTGCCCCCGCGGAGGCCCTTCACCAGCTTCATCAGCCCGTTCGCGACGTCGCTCATGGGCGGCATGGGAAAGCCGCCGATGAGCACGTTCGGCTGTCCCGTCACGAGGGCTCCGATGCCTGGGATGAGCCCCGGGTCCTTTCCAACCAGCATGGACATGGCCATGGCGGCGGCATCGGCGGCGAGCTGGGCCGCGGCCATTCCCGCCGCCAACGCCTGCCCGGACGCCGCGGCGGCGTTCGCGGCCGCGGCGTCAGCGGAATCCGAGGGCGCGGCACTCGAGGCCGCTGCATCCATGAGGTTGGTGGCCACACTCAACGCTCCCGCGGCCATTCCCGCTCCCACCATCACTTTCGCCAGCTTGGACATCGGGCCCGCCGAGGGCGTGCAATGCTTGGTGATGTCTCCCATGCGGGCGGCCCGCGACCCGCCGATGAACACCTTGCTCGAGCCGGTGTAGATCTCCAGCGGTGGAGTGAAGGTGCCGCAGGTGACGGAGATGCCTACGTCTCCAGCGCGCGCGGCTGGCAGGCCGTTGATGAGCACGGAGACACATCCGCTGAGCAGCACGGTACCAATGCTTGGCAGTGGAATGGGCGGGGCCGGAGGGATGAGGCTGGGGGGATGGGCGTGGGGGTGCGGCATCCCCACATGCAGGGCCGTGAGCGTGGCCGCGGGCAACGCGGGCAGCATGGCCGACACGGTGTTAGTGGCCAGCGCGAAGCCCGTGTTGAGCAACTCCACTGGGGCGCCAATGACTCCGAGCACGCCGGACAGCGCCTGGGAGATCTGCCCCACTGCGCCCTGATGAGCGGGGGGCGCGTTCTGGAAGGGCGCGGCCGTGCGATTGACCACCGCCGCGAACGAGTCGAGCACGACGTTCTCGCCCGTGGGCTGCAGCAGCGGCTTGGGCGCACTGGGGGGGTGCTGGGCCTGTCGCACCGCCTGGTGGGCCGTCGTCGAGCCTGGAGTCATCGTGCCTCCTCGCGTGAGGACAGGGTTCGCAGCTCCGTCAGACACTGCTGCCGCTCCTGCCGCATGCCTGCATTCTCGTAGAGCCGGGCCATGTGCTCCAGCACAGAACGCAGCCGCTCCGGATACCCGACGCTTCGACACAGCGTCGCCGTGTCCCTCCAGGCCCGCAGTGCTCCTCCCGTGTTCGTCCGGCCCTCCCGGGCGCGTCCCAGCTTCTCCAGCGCGTCCGCCTTGGCGTGGGCGTTGAGCGCCTTGGCGGCCACTTGGTCCGTGATGTCGAAGTAGCCCTCGGCGTCCGGGTACTGCTTCAACTCCAGGCAGACGTCACCCGCAGCCATGGCGAGATTGAGGAGCACGGGCAGCGCCTTCGTCTGGATGGCCAGCGCGAGCCCCTGCTGGTAGCGCTCCAGGGCCTTCTCGGGTTTGCCAAGCTGCCGCAGCACATCCCCCGCCCCCTGCAGGCAGAGCGCCTGCATCTCCTTGGCGCCATGCTCCGCGTAGTAGTCGTGCAGCAGGCCGTACTTCTCCAGGGCCTGCGGGTAGCGCCGGTGGGCGTAGTCCAGCGCCGCGAGCTGGACGAGCGCCTGCATCCGTTGCGCGACGGGCCTGCTCTCGTCCACGGCATCCTGGGCAAGTCCATCCGTGAGCGCTCCGGTGCTGAAGTCCACCTCGTAGAGGAGCACTCCCGGTGCCTTCAGCTTGTTCAATGTGGGCCCCAGGAAGGGCTCCGCCCGGTCATCCCGGACGATGATGCGCAGCGAGCGCATCCACGGCTCGTAGCCCTTGAGGGGCAGCAGCTGGCTGACGAGCTGCGCGAAGCCGGCGCGATCCTTCAGTTTCGGCGGCAGCAGGCACCAGACGAGCCGGTGGTCCTCCTCGGCTGGCATCAGCGAACGGATGTGGATCATCGCGGACCGGAGCCGCTCGGCGGGGGGAAGCCGCGTGTCCTGGCCTTGTGCTGGCAGAGGCGCCCAGCGAGGCTCTCCCTTCGCCTTGCGTGCGGTATTGGCTACTTCGATCTGGGCCGCGACGCCCGCATTCACCGCCGTCGCGTACTGTGCCACCGGACCTGCTTCCTGGTTGCACACCAGGAAGAGGTCCGCGTCCATCTCCTCGTCGAGTCCCTGGAGCGTCTTCAGCACCCAGGCCATCTCGTCATCGTGGGCGCTCACCACGAGGATGAGGAAGTCGCGCTGGTCAACGAAGTTGCGCAGGGTTTCCTGCAACTCTTGGAGTTTGCGTTGCATGATGGGAGCAATTGCGGAATGTAGTGTTGGCGGGGAAGGACGTCAAAAGCGGATGATCTACCTGGACCACGTTTCCGCAACACCTGTGAGGACTACCTGTGCTGCTCGCACGCGGCTCTCCGCTGGGCGCCGAGTGGCACGGTGGCGTTGGGTCACGCACTCCGCTTCGCGTTGTCGCACACGCGGGGCCCAAGCTTCTCCAGCCGCCTGGAGCACTCGGCCCTCCGGGGACCTGTCGAGGAGGTAGCCCGGCAGGGCTGCGAGGTGCGGTGGCTGCCGTTGCCGGCGGGAGAGCTAGAGGTGTCACGGGCGGTGGCGCTCCTTGAGGGAGCGGAGGTGGTGGCGCTCTCCGCGACGAATCACGAGCTGGGCACGGCGCCGGGCCTCGCGCCACTGCTGGCTTTCGTGCCCAGGGCTTGTTGGGTGATGGACGCGGTGCAGGCAATGGGCTTGCTCCGGTTACGTGAAGCTCAGCAAGAGACCCGTCCCCTCTTCTTTGGCGCTTGGTGCTAGCTTCCCGACGTCATGTTTTCTTCCAGCCCCAAGTTCCTGCATCAGTTCCGGGAGCAACCGGGAACATCCAACCGCGTCCTGCTGCGGAGCTTCGAGGGGCACACCGAGCGCGTGGAAGCACTCGCCGTGCACCCGGATGGCCGCCATGCCGTCTCCGCGAGCCTGGATGGGTCACTGCGTCTCTGGGAACTCGGGACGGGGCAGTGTCTGCGCGTATTCTCTGAGCACACACGCGGCGTGAAAGACGCCGCGCTGCTCACGGACGGGACGCGCATGGTGTCCGCCGGGCGCGATGGGGACCTCAGACTGTGGAGTCTTGAGACGGGTGCATGCCTCTGGGTGCTTGAGTCCAGCTGGCCTGAGTTGAGAGGCGTGCGACTCCATCCGGACGGGGAGCGCTTCCTGCTCTGGGGATACGACGAGCGGGTGGAGCTGGGCTCGCTCGAGACAGGCGCCACGCTCCAGACCTTCCGTCGCCAACAGGCCCCAGTCAGCGCGGCGGCGATTTCCCCCAACGGACAACACCTCATCACCTGGGGCTACGACGACACGGTCCAGGTGCTCTCACTCGAGCAGGGCGAGCTCCTGGCCACTTTCGATGGTCCGGGCTCCGAGGTCATCTCGGCCGTGCTCCACCCCCATGGGCATCAGGCGCTGGCCTCGTGTTCTGACGGCGCGCTGCGCATCCTTGATCTCCAGACCGGGACATGGCGTGTGCTGGGGCTTCATGCGTACCCCGCCCTCGCGGTAGCCATCTCGCCAGACGGCAGCAAAGTGGCCTCGGGAGGGCTGGACGATGCCGTCCGGCTGTGGGATCTGGCGTCCGGCACCGCCGAAGCCACCTACGCCAGCCGAGCCTCGGGAGAGGGGAGTCTCCCCGAGGCGCACCGTCTCGCCGTGTCCTGTGTGGCATTCCTGCCCGATGGGCAGCACCTGCTGTCGGGCAGCCATGATCGCACGCTCCGGCTGTGGAGCACGGTCTCACCGGTGCAGGAGGCACCTCCGCGCCACAAGCGGCCTGTCCGCCTGCTTGCGCTTTCCTCCGACGGAGAGCGGCTGCTCAGCGGGGAGGACGAGCGCTGGCGGCTGTGGACCATGGCCTCCGGCTCACCCATCAAGAAGTTCCGGCCCCCCCCTGGCTCCACCCAGGCCATTGCGCTCCTTCCCGATGAGCGCAGCGTCCTCGCCGGGAAGAACGACGGCCCTCTCGAGCTGTGGGGGCTGGAGCCCCCCGGAGTGCTCGCACGCCTCGAGGGGCACATGAGCGGGACGCTGGCCGTGACTCTGCTGGCTGGTGGACGTGAGGCCCTCACGGGTGGACGGGACAAGAGGGTCAGGCACTGGAGCCTGGAGCGGGGCACCTGCCTGCGTACATTCGAGGGGCACACGGGCGTGGTGATGGCGCTCGCCGCCCTTCCCGACGGCAAGCGCCTGGTGTCCGCGAGTGGCGACATGACGCTTCGGGTGTGGCGCGTGGACACGGGGGAATGTCTGCGTGTCATCGAGGGCCACACCGCGACCGTGACCTCCGTGGTGGCGCACCCGGATGGCCGCCGTATCCTCTCTGCCAGCAAGGACCAGGTGGTGGCCGTGTGGGACGTGGAGAGCGGAGACTGCCTCTTCAGCTTCGAGGGCCACACGGGACCGGTGCATGCGCTTGCCCTCTTCGCGGATGGGGAGGCGGCGCTCTCCGCGTCCGAGGATGGGACGGTTCGCCGGTGGGACCTCGTCCGTGGCACCGCGCACGGGCTCTGGAAGCCTGCCGCCAAGCCCAGAACCCTCGCCATCTCACCCAGGGACGTCATCGCCGTGGGGTTGGACTCCGGCGAGGTGCTCTTCCTCACCTGGCGTGACTGACCCCTACACGGTCTCGAAGGAATGGGGTGAGAAGGTAGCGGGTAGATGGGTTTGCATCCGCTCCAGCATACCGCCCAGCCCCGGCTCGAGCGTCTTCGCCAGGAACACGGCCAGGTTGGGCGCGGCCCGGTACACGCCACCCGCTCGCATCGAGACGAGATAGAGCCACAACTCCCCTCCGCCGCTGGGTGCCGCCGGGTCCCACGCCACCACGTCCCCGTTGACGCTCTCCCCGAAGGGAACGAGCCGGCGGACGAGTTCCTGTGTTCCATCCGGGTGGACATTCAAGGGTTGCGATGCATCCATCTCCGCCAGCTCACCGGACAGCTGTCGCGAGACCTCGAGGAGCCCCGCGCAGCCGGGGGTGGCACCTGCGGGCACCGGGACGTGGACCACGAACATGCCGCTGACCGCCCCGAAGCCGTAGCGTTTCGCGAACTCGCGGTACGAGGCGGGCAACCTCAGGCCGAGCGCCTCGCTCGCGGTGTCGAGCAGCGCGTCCGAGACGGTGAAGCGCTGGGCTCCGAGCACTTCGAGTTCGGGCAGCTGCGTGGGGCTCCTCATTCGTCTTCTCCTGGTTCCCGACCTGCGGTGCGGATACCGGCCAACGAGCACCCCCTTAATGGGTGCAGGCCCCTTTGTTGTAGCGCTTCTTGTGAATGCCGTTCTCGACGTTCGCTTCGACGACGACGGCCCCGGTGACAGCGTCCTGCGCCAGGTACGACAGGCGCGTGGGAATGTTGGACTCCCCGTCGTAGTGCGGCGTCACCAAGACGACCACGGGATTCTGCGTCGCCTTGATGTGGCGCACCACCGTCTCCTCGTGGCCATACATGACCGGGTGGTTGGAGCCCGCGGTCAGGATGCAGATGTTGCGCATGTCCCCTCCGTCCCCGCCCAGGTTGCGCCCGATCATGTGGGCTCGCTCGTGGTGGTCCGGATGCTTGGGGTTATAACCCCTCGGCACAGTGGAGGGGCCTGTCCCCGTGCCGATGTCCGAAGGGTAGATCTCCGCATAGACGGAACCGGGCCGGTCGAGCTCGGTGTTGTAGGGGTCGTATTCGACATTGATGAGTCCGAGCGGGTCGATCGCCCTGAGCGGGTTGGTCGAGTAGCCATAGGCCCCGTTCGGGTCATCGAAGAGCCGCAGCGGATCCGGCGACAGGTACTGCGACGTCCAGGGCGCGTAGTAGCGGTAGCGGTTGTAGGAGAGGCCGCTCTCCTCGTCCGCCCACTGTCCCGGATAGCGGAGCGCGCACCGGTCGAGCACTGCCACCTCCTGCCGCGGCTCACCGAAGGGCGCGAGCTGCACGGCCCACCCGACCATTCCCTCCCCGGTGACGAGCTCTCGCGGCGCGCCCAGGTGATCGGTCACCGCGAAGAGAGTGGGCCCCTTTCCCCGCTGGGCGACGAGCTCCTGCCGCTGCGGGAGGTGGTCCCACGTGGTGAGCCCGGAATGTTTCTGGGCGTGGACGAGCGCGTCACCATCCCAATGGAACACCGTGCGCCCCTCCGGGCCCTCCTTCGAGAGGCGGCGGTTGAAGGGGTCGTACGTGTAGCGCCAGACGGCTCCATCGGGCCGCGTCACCGACTCCAGCCGGCCGCGGGTGTCCCAGGCGTAGCGCCACACTCCAGCGGTCTTGGGGGAGCGCTGGTCCATCATCTGGGTGAGACGCCCCCAGGCGTCGTAAACGTAGGCACACCCCTCCTGGGCGAGCAGGCGCCCACCCGGGCCCAGGCGCCTCACATCCGCCCTGGTCACCGCGGGCTGCACGGTGCGTTGCAGCCAGGCCGCGTCATCCGACTCCACGCGCACGAGGTGCCCCGCGGCGTTGCGCACGTAGCGCTCGCGCCCCAACGCGTCGGTGCAAGACGTCAGCCAGCCCGCGGCATCGTACGTGTACTCGGACGCCTCCCAGCGCCGGTCGGCGACCAGGGTGAGCCGCCCCTGCGCGTCGTACCTGCACTGGCGGTCCACGGTGGACGTGGTCTGGCCGGGAATGCGGACCTCCGTGCTCGCGAGGCGGTGCAGTGCGTCGTATGACTTGAGAATCTGCGCACCACCGGGCAGCAGTCGGCGCGTTTCCCTGCCGAGCGCGTCCCGCTCGAACCTCAGCGCCTGCCCGCCCACCACCATGGAGACGAGCTTGCCGTCGCCGTCGTACGCGTACTGCGTTTCGTGACCAATGCCGGTCTTCCGGCGGACGACCCGGCCCATGGCGTCGAACTCACGCTCCACGATGAAATCATTTGAGCGTTCGACTACGGGATGGCCGCAAGCGTCGCGCACGTAGGTGAGCTCGACCTCTCCATCCACGACGCGTGTCAGCCGCCCCGCGGCGTCGTACGTGATGTCGACCCTGGAGCCGTCCGCATAGGTGACGCGCGTTGGCAGCCCGAGGGGGCCATAGCTATAGCTCACCGTCTCGTCGGCCTCGGTTCTCTGGACGAGGTTTCCTCCTGCGTCGTAGGCGTAGTGGATCTCCCTGGCGTCGGCAGTGGTCTCGCTGACGAGGAGGTTGTCCTCGTCGTACTCGAACCGATGGCGCTCGCCCGTCGCGCTCACCACCTCGGCGAGCAGAGAGGGCTCCTGGGTCCACTGGTAGCGGGAGACGTAAGCCCCCTCGCTGAACTGAGTGAGCCGCCCGCTGCACCCGGAGCGGCGGAAGACCAGGGTGGAACCATCCGGGCGGACGGAGCGCAGCAGGAGCCCACCGGCGTCGTACTCGAGCCTTGTACGCCCCCCATAGGGGCGCTCGATGCTGACGAGCAGGCCACGCGCGTCATACTCGCGCCGCGTGATGCCCCCGAGCGGATTCCTGGACTCGAGCAGCTCCCCCAGCGGGCCGTAGGTGTACGTCCACGTTCCACTGGTGGAGCTCGACTCGGAGTGGAGGTCTCCGTTGGCCGCGTGCATGAAGCGGCGCTGGCCGCCGTCCGGGTAGTCCAGGCGTGTGAGGTCCCCTCGCTCGTCCCACGTGAACGTCCAGCGGTGGCGCAGCGGGTTGATGATGGCGGTGAGCCTGGCCTCGGGGCTGTATTCGCGCTGCCACGTACTCCCCAGCGCGTCGGTGAAACGGATGAGCTGGTGGTGCGCGTTGAAGTCGTAGTGCGACGTGCCCTGCGGCGTCGTCATCGCCTTGTAGTGTCCGAGCTCGTCGTACTCGAAGGTGCGTGCAGTCCCGTTCGGGTCACAGGCCATCGCCGTGCGCCCCAAGTCATCGTACTGGACGAACCACACGCGGCCGAGCGGCGAGACCGTCCGCTCCACCTGACCTGCCGCGGAGTACTGATATGTCCAGGTGGAGTTGCGGCTGTCGGTGACGCGGGTGGTGCGACTGGCTGGTACATACTCGAGCGACTTCTCGTCGAACCCATCCTGTCCACGTGCGCGGGTGCAGCGGCCTTGAGAGTCGAACTCGAAGTTCCAGACCGCCCCGGTGCGCGTCACCTCGCGCACCATCCTGCCTGCGGAGTCATACGCGTATGCGCTGACATGGCCGGCTGCGTCCACGACCTCCGAGAGCCTGCCGGTATGGTCGTAGCGGTAGCGAACCAGCGGAGCCCTTGAACGGGCCGCGTCCGCATGGAGCGCGGCCAGTTGGCCAATCGCGTCGTAGGCCAGGAAGAAGGAGCGCCGGCTGCGCCGCTCCTGGAGCGCCACGATGCGCCCTCGCACATCGTGCACCACGTCCACGCCCTGACCCGCGACGTCCTGCACGCTCACCAGTGGGGACCACTGGCCATCCGTGACGTCGCGAAAGTGGTAGCTCACCACGCTGCGGCCGTCGGGCGTCCAGGAGGTAACCTGCAGATGCCCATTCTGGCGTCGCAACTCCATGTAGGCACCCAGGTTGCGCACGGCCTGGCCCCTGGAGAGCTGTTCCTGGGGGTCAGCGAAGGTGAACTCGGATTCACCGTCGCGGAACAGCATGCGGTAACCGTCGAGGTCGCGCCGGATCCGCATCTCATAGGGAGATGACCACCCCGGGCCAAACATGCCGCCCGCCGCGGGGCGCATGGCCGTGCTGTAACGCCGGCTGAAGGGGACCCGCACGCGGCCGACAAGGACGCGGTCGGTCATTTCATGGAAGAGGACTCCCGTGACAACGTCGATCGGGTGTCCGACTGAGATCCTCTGTGTCATCCCGCACCGTTTTTCTCTGAAGGAGATGTGTATGGCGCCTGGAGTCCGATACGATTCCGGACTCAGGGCCGTGGCTGCTGTCTCTCTCCGGCATGAACTACGCCAGTCGGAATCCGACCTGGTCTTGTTGCCTTCCACGCTCGATAAGCACGCGGCGTCTCTTCACCCTATGTCAGGGTGGGCCTTGCCTGGAAGCTGGAGTCTGCCGTGGGTCAATGAAGCGAATGGTTGGAGAAGAGCCGCCCAGGCGCGGCTGCATCGCTCGGGAGGAGATCTCGCGAGTGAAAAGTTCTCCGGTCCGCGTTGTAGCGGAAGGAATAGACAGCTCCGCTGCACCGTGCTTCCGAGACATTCGCCCACTGCTGTTGTACGCGAAGGTGGCCACCTCGCTCAGCCGGCGCGCAGCTCCAATTGGTTTTGAGGGGAGCGGATCAGGCCAGTGCGCGAGAACTGTCCATCGACCTTGAAGGCCCCCATTGCGTCAAGCATGCTTTTGCTGGTTTGGATGCGATACCTCCGTTTATCGTTGCCCGACCACGGCGGGGAGGAAGAGACCCATGTCGGACTGGAAGAAGCTGCTGACTGATGCCGGGCAGGCCGTCCAGACGGCCCAGAACGTAGCGGGAGCCGCGAGTGCCGTGACGGGCCATTCCGCCGGGCAGGCCCTCCAAACAGCCCAGAAGGTGGCGGGGGCGATGAGCGCCGTCACGGGCGTGGAGGAACTGGGCCTGTTGGGCCAGGCGGCGGGTCTGCTGTCGGATGCGCTCCGGCTGGAGAGTGTCCGCTTCGCCTTCGAGTCCGCAGGGGACCCGGCCCGCTCCTGGCGCGTACTCACCTTCCGCCTCAACGAGGGCCTCTCCGAGCCCTATTCGTGCGTGGTGGACCTGGCCAGCGAGCACCTGTTCGCCGATCCAGACGCGCTGCTCGGGCTCTCGTGTACCCTCTCCGTCTCGCGCGACTCCCGCACGCGCCTGGTCCACGGCATCGCCCACCGTGTGGAGCACCTGGGTCGCAAGGATGGCAACGCCCTGGCGCGCGTCCATGTCGTCCCGGCGCTCTGGGCCCTCTCCCAGCGTGTCGATTCCTACATCTTCCAGGAGATGACGGTGCCGGAGATCCTCTCCGAGGTGCTCAAGGAGAGCCTCAATCCCTTCAAGCGTGACGTCCGGCTCGAGCTCACCCAGCAGTACCCCAAGCGCGAGTATTGCGTGCAGTACCGCGAGAGCGACCTGGACTTCGTCCTGCGTCTCATGGAGGAGGAGGGCATCGCCTTCTACTTCGACCACTCGGGCGAGGCGGAGGATCTGGTGCTCATCGACGCCAACGAGTGCTGCCCCGCGCTGAAGACGATGGACGGGCTGCCGCTGGGCATCCATGGGCCAGAGGCGGACACCGCGGGCACGGAGTCCATCCGCTCCTTCGGCTTCACCCGGGAGCTCCAGCCCAACCGGGTGGTGATTCGCGATTTCGACTGGAGCCGCATTCCAGAGGACGCCGAGAAGCAGCCGCTCCACGAGGAGGAGAACGGAGAGAGCTCCAATCTCGTGGCCCTGGAGCGCTACGAGCACCAGTCTCCCATGACGCTGAGCGGCTATGACGCGGGAGCTGGCGCCTACACGGAAGCGGATGGCAAGCGTCAGAGCAAGCTGCGCCTCCAGGCACATGCGGCGCGTGAGCGCCAAGGGCAGGGACACGGCAACGTCATCGGCATGTGTCCGGGCCTGACCTTTGCCTTGTCGGGGCACGGCAGGTCGGAGCTGGACCAGCGGTATCTGCTCACCCGGGTCGAGCACTTCGGCCGGGCACCCGAGGAACTCACCAGCCATGTCCTGGAGGAGTCCGAGGTGCAGTCGCGCGCCGAGCGCTACCACAACCGCTTCGAGTGCCTGCCCGCCAGCATTGCCTTCCGTCCGGAGCGCCGCAGGTCCCGCCCGCGCATCTTCGGCGTCCAGACGGCCACCGTGGTGGGCCCGGCCGGCCAGGAAATCTTCACGGACACGCACGGGCGCATCAAGGTCCAGTTCCACTGGGATCGCGCTGGCAAGCGCGATGCCCGCAGCTCCTGCTTCCTGCGCGTGGTCCAGGGGTGGTCCGGCGGAATGTGGGGCACCTTCTTCCTGCCCCGCATCGGCATGGAGGTCCTGGTCGACTTCATCGAGGGCGACCCGGACCGGCCGCTGGTGGTGGGCTGCGTCTACAACGGGCAGAACCTGACGCCCTACGAACTGCCCAAATATCAGACGCGCAGCACCATCAAGACGCGCAGCTCGCCCCGGCCCAAGGATGACTCGAAGGAGCCTGGCTTCAACGAGCTGCGCTTCGAGGATCTCGCCAACGAGGAGGAGATCTTCTTGCACGCCCAGAAGGACTTCAACGAGGTGGTGCTCAACATGCACAACACCTCGGTGGGCGCGGACCAGACGAACTCGGTTACGGGCAACCAGACCGAGACCATCGACAAGGACCAAGCGCTCACCGTCCACGGCAACCGGACCCGCACCATCGACAAGAACGAGACCGTCACTGTTCACCAGAATCGCACCAAGACGGTGGACCAGGACGAGACCCGCACCATCCACGGCTCGCGCACCACCACCATCGACAAGAACGAGACCGTGACCATCTCCGGGGAGCGTAAGGAGACCGTCACTGGCAAGGAGACGATCACCCTCCAGAACGAGCGCGTGACGAGCATCACGCAGAACGATCAGCTCTCCGTCAACGCCGACAAGAGCACGCAGGTGACGGGCAGCTACACCATTGCTGTCGGACCCAACTACGTGGTCACCCAGGGTGGGACTACCCTGGCGCTGTCCGAAGGCCACGCCGACCTCCTGGCGGAGAAGAGCCTCCGGACACACAACCCCTCGGGGGCGCTGGAACTGGCGGAGAGTGGCGGCGTCGTCCGGCTCGTCGCCAATACCACGCTCGAGCTGGTGTGCGGCAATGCCAGCATCGTGCTCGATAAGAGTGGCACCATCACCATTTCGGGCACCAAGGAAGTGTCGTTGGGCGTCCAGCAGAGCACCGTCAAGCTCGAGCCCCCCGGAGTGACTGTGTCCGGTCCGCAGATCACCTCCTCTGCGATCGGCATCCACGAAATCACTGGCGCGCTCATCAAGATCAACTGACGAGCACGGGTTGGAGGCAAGGGCGCAATTGTCCGGCAGGTGAGAGGATCGCTCAAGCTTGGCTGCTCCCGCCCTTGAGGGTTGGAGCGGCCCTATGCCACGAGTCCGAAATGTCCGAGAAGGGGCACCACCGTGTCTACCACACAGGAGACACAGCGATTGCTTGGCTGCCCGCTTGGCCGCGAGTGCTCAGGAAGAGACGCGGGGAGGCGGGCGTATTTTGTTTGGGACATAAACGAGCATCAACAAGACAGGTTTACGCGAGCCCCGGCGCGGTACACCTCTCGAGAACCGCACCATGCACGGACACCCACTGCGCGACGACCGCTTCGAGCCCTGCCCCCGCCGGAGTGGCCGAGGCCTGCCGCGCACTTCTTCCCGCCCTGGCCCGAGTGCCAGGAGCTGAACGGGGAGACGACATGCTCGAACGGAACTCGCAGGTGGTCCTGGAGTTGGTGGACGCGCGGGACGATCAAGCCCAGCGGCTCATCGACAGCCTCCACGACTACGCCATCTTCATGCTCGATCTGTCGGGGCGGGTGAGGAGCTGGAACAGCGGCGCGGAGCGCATCAAGGGCTACACCCGGGAGGAGGTGCTCGGGAAGCACTTCTCCCTCTTCTACCCGCCCGAGGAGATCAACAGCGGCAAGTGCGAGCGCGAGCTGCGGATCGCCACGGCGGAGGGCCGCTTCGAGGAGGAGGGGTGGCGCGTCCGCAAGAGCGGGGAGCGCTTCTGGGCGAACGTGATCATCACGGCGATGCGGGACGCGAAGGGCCGGGTCATCGGGTTCGCGAAGGTGACGAGGGACCTGACCGAGCGCCGGAAGGCCGAGGAGCAGCTGAGGCACAGCGAGGAGCGCTTCCGGGTGCTGGTCACGAGCGTGAAGGACTACGCCATCTTCATGGTGGGGCCGGACGGGCACGTGGAGAGCTGGAACCTGGGGGCGCAGCGCATCAAGGGGTACACGGCGGAGGAGATCATCGGCCAGCCCATCACGCGCTTCTATCCGGAGGAGGCGGTGGCGCAGGGCAGGCCCTGGGCGCTGCTGCACGAGGCGGCGACGGTGGGGCACGTGGAGGACGAGGGGTGGCGTGTCCGCAAGAATGGGGAGCGCTTCTGGGCGGACGTGGTCATCACGGCCGTGCGCGACGAGAGCGGGCAGCTGCGGGGCTTCGCTAAGGTGACGAGGGACCTGACCGAGCGCAAGCGCGCGGAGGACGAGCGGCTGCGGCTCGCGCAGGCGCAGGAGGCGATCCGGTTGAGGGACGAGTTCCTCGCCATCGCCTCGCACGAGCTGAGGACGCCGCTCACGGCGCTGCAGCTGCAACTGCACAGTCTTCAGTTGCGCGGTGACTCGCTCGAGCCGGGGGTGGCCGCGAAGATCGACCGCGCGGTCCGAAGCACCGAGCGGCTGTCGGGCCTCATCGAGACCCTGCTGGACGTGTCCCGGCTGAGCACGGGCCAGCTGACGCTCAAGCCGGAGCGGATGGAGTTGCTGACCACGGTGAAGGACGTGGCGGAGCGGCTGCGTGAGGCGGCGGCGCAGGCGGACTGTGAGCTCCTGGTGCGCGAAGGGCCTCTTGTGGAGGGAACGTGGGATCGCCTGCGCATCGAGCAGGTCATCTCGAACCTGCTGTCCAACGCGTTCAAGTACGCGGCGGGGAGTCCGGTGGAGCTCTCGGTGACGCGGGAGGGCGCGGAGGCGGTGCTGGTGGTGCGGGACCGGGGGCCGGGCATCCCGGAGAAGGACATGGCGCGGCTGTTCCATCGGTTCGAGCGGGCCGCGCCGATGCGGCACTACGGTGGGCTGGGCCTGGGGCTGTACGTGGCCCGGGAGATCGTCGAGGCCCACGGCGGGCGCATCTCGGTGGAGAACCCGCCGGAGGGTGGGGCGCGCTTCTCGGTGCGCCTGCCTACGTGAAACTCAGACGCGCAGCTTCTCGCGCAGTGCCTTGGCCCGGCTCTGCATGTCCGGATCCAGGCTGGTGATCTCAATGCCTTTCAGGCGCTGATCCAGGCTCTTGGGCACCTTCGTCTTCACCAGCTTGCCCTCGGCCTCCAGCCCCTCCAGCTTGCCCAGTGCCTTGTCGACGATCCGCTCGCGCGGATGGCCCAGCAGGCTGTCCAGGAAGTACGGGTCCTCGGGCAGCTCGGGGTACTTCTCCAGGTAGTCCAGCACCCCCTGCGCCCACGCCCGCGGATCCTCGGCGGACTCCATCAGCTTCTGCATCGCCTGCTTCTGCGCCTTGCGCTTGCCCTCCGGGTCAAAGGTCTTCGCCAGGCCCTCGGGCAGCTCGCCGCCCGTGAAGAGCGCGTCCGCCGCCGCCTTGTACTTCTGGTAGGACGCACTGCGCTCGATGCGCTGCTGCGCCGGATCATCCTGCCGCGAGGTGTGCCCCCGCCCCTTGCCGCGCGAAGCGTCGATCTCCCGCCAGCTCTTCGTCCGTTTGCCGGAGAAGCCCCCACCATCCCGATCGTCCTTGTCACGTGCCATTCTTCACTTTCCCTTCCGAGCACTCCACAGCGCCGCCAGGCCGCGCTTCACCAGGGGGCGTGCTGTCGCCAGCTCCTCGGGTGACAGGGGGTGCTCCTCGTCCTGCTCCGCCTCGAACAGCGCCTCGTCCGCGTATGCGGTCAGGGCCGTGGGCACTGGCGAAGTCTCCATGCCCGGTGTCTCCAATGCCGCGGGAGCCACGCTCGCCAGTCCCTGCGGCCAGCCAAGCTCCAGCATGGCGTGCAGCTCGAAGAGCAGGTGACGGGCAACACCGTATCCTTCGTCCGACAGCCCCGCCGCGTCAAGCACACCCAGCAGCGCGTCCTGCTTGTTTTCGAACGCATCGTTCAGCCGGGTGCGCGCCTTCTCGTCGTCTTCCAGATAACGCCAGGCCCCCTCCACGAATGCCGTGTCCGGCTCGCCCGGCGCGAAGGGCCTCGGCGGCTCCGTCTTCTGCTTCTTCGGCCGGGGCGGGCGAGGGCCGTCCTCCAGCCGCACCTGCTTGCCTTCCTGCACCAGGTCCCACAGCCCCAGCAGGTTCTGGAAGAGGCGGCGCGCCAGCTCGGGGGACTCGAAGCGCGGCTCCTGCCCGAAGAGGCTGGGAATCACCTCCTGCGAGGGGCGTCCCTCGGCGTGGGCCTGACGCATGTGCGCCAGCACCGTGAGGCTGTCATGCGAAGTGCCCGCGAGCTCCAACAGCCCGTCGAGCACCTGTGCGCCCTCGAACTGGCGCACGAACTCCATCTTCTTGGTTCGGGAACGGCTCATGGGGTGCACACCGTAGCGCCCGGACGGCGGAGAGGCACGCGGCTCGGTATGGGGCTCAATGCGGAGTGGGCTCCCACTCGCCCATCAGGTCGTCCTGGTGCTGCTTGGGGTTGGTGGGCCATTCGTAGTCCTCGGGCATGTGGCCCCCGCCCTGCTGCGCCGTGCCAATCCAGCTCACGTCCGGGAAACGTGGATCGTAACCGGGGTAGCTCGGCTCCGGCTCGTCCGTCACCTCGGTGCGGTGGGGGGGCACCACGAAGGGGGCCTCGATGGGTTTGTCGGGGTAGATGATCGCCATGGGCGGGCTCCTCCACCCCAACCATGGGGATGACCCCTCCCGGAGGCCCGTCCCTTCCCGGGGAGACCGGCCAGGGAGCCAGCGGCATGCCCGACCCGTCCTGTTCTGGACGAGACCCGTTCCACCCCTTTGTGCCTTCCGTTTCCTCCCCTCCGACCCTAGTGTGACGCCCCGTCCATGAGTGATCCGTCCGCCGAGAGATTGAAGGCCGCGGTGCTGGCGCTGTACCAGGCGCGCCCGGTGGAAGGGCCTCCCGGTGATGACGGCCAGCGCTCCGTCTGGCACCTGTCCACCCAGGGGGCGGAGCTGCTGTCCTTCGTGGACCCCGAGGGCCGCGTGCAGCGCCAGGAGCTCACGTTGCTCGACGAGCACTGCGTGTGGTCCAGCGGCGTGGGCCTGCGCACCGGCCGGGTGGAGCAGGACGGCGCCGCCCGCGCCGAGACGAGCGTCGTCCACCCGGACGCCCAGCCCGTCCCCGCACGGCTGCTGCGCGCCGCGCTCGCCCTCGAGCACTACCAGGGCGACGACCGTTACATCCAACACATCCAGCGCGTGCTCGCGCTCGCGCGCCAGGGGCTCGTGCTCTCCGGGGGCTCCGGGGCCGTGCCCGCCGCGCCCACCGCTCCCGCGCCCGTGCCCTCCACGCCTCCGGCGTCCAACACCGCCGCGCCCGCGGCCACGCCTCAGGGGGCCTCGGCCGAGGCTCCGCCCCCGCGGCCCCTCCAGCTTCCCGCCGTGGACCCCGTCATGCTGCGCAGGCAGAAGACGGAGGGCCTGACCATGCTCATCGTCCTCGGGCTGGCGCTCCTGTTCAGCGTGTTCCTGCTGTACTGGCTCCTCTGAGGACAGCGGGGGGAAGACCCTCACCCCCCGCCCAGAGGGAGAGGGCGCATGCGCACCTCAAGCGGCGACGGCGCCCTCTCCGAGCAACTGGGCATAGCGTCCACCCCGGGCCGTCAGCTCCGCGTGGGTGCCCGCCTCCACCACCCGACCCGCCTCCAGCACGACGATGAGGTCCGCGTCCCGCACCGTGGACAGCCGGTGCGCGATGACCAGCACCGTGCGCCCCTTCATCAGCTCCGCCAGGCCCGCCCCCACCGCCGCCTCGCTCCGCGCGTCCAGCGCGCTCGTGGGCTCGTCCAGCAGCAGCACCGAGGGCCGGCGCAGGAAGGCCCTCGCCAGGGCCAGCCGCTGCCGCTGTCCTCCCGACAGCCGCGCGCCCCGCTCACCCACCGGCTCGTCCAGGCCGCCCGGCAGCGCGCCCACGAAGTCCTCCGCGTGCGCCAGCCGCAGCGCCTCCCAGAGCTCCGCATCCGTGGCCTCGGGCCGCCCCAGCAGCAGGTTGTGCCGCACGCTGCCCGAGAAGAGCACCGGCTCCTGCGGCACCCACGCCATCTGGGCCCGCACGCTCGAGGGCTTCAGCCGCGATAGCGGCGTCCCGTCCCACGTCACCGAGCCGCCGCTCGGGGGCACGAAGCCCAGCAGCACCGAGAAGAGCGTCGTCTTGCCCGCGCCCGAGGCCCCCACCAGCGCCACCCGCGCTCCCGCCGGCACCGTGAGGTCCACCCCGCGCAGCGCCTCGCGGCCGTCCGGGTAGGTGGCGCGCATGCCCTCGAGCGTCAGCGCCTGGGTGAGGGGCCCTGCCTCCGCTCCCTCGTCCGGCGGCACCGGCGCGTCCGCCACCGCGAAGAGGCGCTCGGCCGCCACCATTCCGATGATCACCTGCGACAGCGTGCCGCTGAGCGACTTCACCGGCTGGTAGAGCAGCAGCACCGCCGCGAGGAAGGACAGCAGCCGCCCGGAGAGCGACGGATCCGCGGAGATGGCCCGCGCGCCCCAGGCCACCGCCAGCGCCACGCCGACAATCCCCATCACCTCCACCGTGGGGCTGTACGCCCCGCGCAGGAAGAGCGAGCGGCGCATCTGCCCGAGGTAGCGCTCCGACTCGGCCTCGAAGGCCTCCAGCGCCCGGGGCGTGCCCCCATAGGCCTGCACCACCGGCAGGGCCTGCAACTGCTCCGCGGTGAGCGCGGTGAGCGCGCCCAGGCTCGTCTGCGAGCGGTTGGCCACCTTCTTCAGCGAGCGCGCGAAGCTGCGCACCGGCAGCACCGTGAGCGGCATCACCACGAAGGTGATGAGGAAGAGCTTCGCGTCGATGAGCAGGCACGTGACGAGCAGCGCCAGAATCTGCAGCCCGTCCCTCACGTACGAGGACAGCGCCTGCGTCACGGAGAACTCCACCAGCGGCACGTCCGCGGTGAAGCGGGTGAGGAGCTCGCCCGAGTGCTGCCGCTCGAAGAAGGCCGGCGGCTGGGAGAGCAGCCGGGCGTACAGGAAGGCGCGCAGGTCCGCCATCACCCGTTGCCCCAGCCGCTGCATCCACCCGCCCTGGAGGAATCCCGCCGTGGCCTTCACCGCGGCCATGGCCACGACGAGCAGGGGCAGCACACCGAGCAGTTGCCTGCCCGGCAGCGTGAATCCCGCCAGCACCACGGGTGTTCCCGTAAGGACAGCGTGTAGCAGCGGCCCCACCAGCCAGGCGTACCCCGAGGTCGCGGCGGCGGCGGCCAGCGAGGCGCTCACACCGCACACCAGCAGCCTCCGATACGGACGGAGGTATCCCAGGAGGCGGCGGTAGACGTGCGGAGAAGGACGGGGGGCCACGGCGGAGCGCGCACTCTCTCACTGAGAAGCCTCCCCGGCAAAGGCCCATGCCCGCCTGCTCGTCCCGCGGCCGGGTATCCGATCCATGTGGGAGCTTTCATTGCCCCTGCGGGAAGCGGCGGACAGGTTTCCGCTAGCCATGGACAACACCAACACTGGGAAAGAGGCGCTGTTCAGTCCGGGCTGTGAGCCCGTGGTCGATGATGAGGAGCGCCGTCGGCTCTTGTGGCTGATGGCGGAGTACTTCCGCACCATCGGCTGCACGGACCTCAAGGCCCGGCTGCCCGGCTTCATGCCACCGCCCATTCTTTCGGGCACCATCGAGGACCACCGGCCAGACTTCACCTGCCGACAGTCCGATTCGGCTCGCACCCCCATCATCCTGGAGATCGTCACCCCGGGCATGGTGGAGGACCCCACCACGGAGAATCGCTGGAGCCTCCTGTCCAGCGCCGCGAAGCTCTACAACGCGGAGCTCCACTTCGTGGTCCCCAAGTGGGCACCCAGGGGCGCGGTCGACCCGGTTCTCAAACGGCGGCTCGCTCGCATGGAGCTGACGGCCAACCGCGTCTGGACGGTCTGAGCCCCCCGTTTCGAGCGTTCCTTCCGAGGCGCCCGCCCCTCCCAAAGGGGGCGGGCGCGGATTGCCGGACCTCCTGCCTGCGTTATAGTGATTTCGAAGAGTACGCGGGCTTTGAAAGTCCAATAAATCCAGGGGTTTGAACGCGATGCCAGCGGCGGCGGGCCAGAAGCGCGACTACTACGAGGTACTGGGGGTCCAGAAGAACGTCTCGGGGCAGGAGCTCAAGAGCGCGTTCCGCAAGGTGGCGTTGCAGTACCACCCGGACCGGAACCCCGGAAACAAGGACGCCGAGGAGAAGTTCAAGGAGGCGTCGGAAGCCTATGAGGTGCTGAGCGACCCGGAGCGGCGGGCCCGGTACGACCGGTTCGGCCACGCGGGCGTGGGCGGCGCGGCCGGGGGAGACCCGTTCGGCGGCGGCTTCCAGGGCGTCAACATCAACGACATCTTCGGGGAGATTTTCGGAGACATCTTCGGGGGACGCGGTGGCCGCGGCCGGGTGAGCAACCGCGGCGCGGATCTGCGCTTCAACCTGGAGATCTCCTTCGAGGAGGCGGCGTTCGGCTGCCGTCCGAAGGTGCCGATTCCGCGCCCGAAGAAGTGCGACACGTGCAGTGGCTCGGGCAGCAAGAGCGGCGCGGCGCCCAAGCCGTGCGGCACGTGCGGAGGCTCGGGCGAGCTGCGCTTCACCCAGGGCTTCTTCGCGGTGAGCCGGCCGTGCACGGACTGCGGCGGCACGGGCGCGGTGGTGCCGGACCCGTGCGGCAAGTGCCGGGGCTCGGGCAAGGTGCCGTCCGAGGAGGTCATCGAGGTCAACATCCCCCCGGGCGTGGACAACGGCACGCGGGTGCGGCTCGGCGGCATGGGCGAGCCGGGGGACCGGGGCGGGCCTCCGGGAGACCTGTACGTGACGGTCATCGTGCGGGAGCACTCGCTCTTCCAGCGCGAGGACTACGACGTCTTCTGCGAGGTGCCCATCTCCTTCACGCAGGCGGCGCTGGGCGCGAAGATCGACGTGCCCACGCTGGACGGGAAGGTGAAGATGACCATTCCCGAGGGCACGCAGTCGGGCAAGGTGTTCCGGCTGAAGGGCAAGGGCATTCCGCACCTGCACAGCGGCCAGCGGGGAGATCAGCACGTGCGCGTGGTGGTGGAGACGCCCACGGGGCTGACGCAGAAGCAGCGCGAGCTGCTCGAGAAGTTCGCCGACTCCAGCGGGGAAGAGGTGCACCCGCAGTCGAAGAACTTCTTCGAGAAGGTGCGCGAGCTGTTCGGCTGAGCGGAAACACCGCTCGGTGGTGAGGGTGCCGCGGACCGCGAGTCCGGGCACCCTTTTCCTTTTGTGGAGGGCCCTACGGCACGGTGACGATCTCCGAGAGGGCCTGCGCACCCGTGATGGGGACGGGGACGCGGAACACCTGCCGGAGAAGGCCACTGCCCGGGGTGGTGTTCACGTCGAAGATGAAGACATACGCGTTGCCCGGGGACAGCAGTCCGGGAGGCAGCCGCACCCGGGTGTCCTTCGTCCGGAGGGAGCCCACGAAGCGGCTCACCGTCGCGGGGCTCTGCACCGTGAGCTGATGGATGAAGACGATGTAGTTGTAGCTCACGTCCTGCTCGGTGGAGGGCGCCGTCCAGCTCAGCTCGGGGGTGGTGGTGGTGAGGGTGACGGGTTGCCGCGCGTCCATGCCCTCGATGAGCGGCTGCCGCACCGGACCGAAGGGCGGGGCAATCGTCCTGGAGAGGAACGTGGAGAGCGTGTCCCTGTACGAAACGCTTCCGGAGAGCACGGCGGGCGTCGTCGTCCCGGGCAGCTGGTAGGGCACCTGGAAGCGGGACTCCGTGACGCCGATGGGGTTCCAGCTCGAGGGGTACGGGTTGGCGTAGACGAAGTCGGCGCGCATGTCGCCCGCGGTGGGCGGCTGGATGAACTCGACGAGCTGTGGCACCGCGCTGATGGCTCCGTAGTCGAGCGGCGTGGGCAGCACGTCGAAGACCATGATCTGCGAGAGCACGGTGGCGCGCGGGTTCACCGCGCTGGCCAGGTTCCTGTACGCGGCCAGGTCCCAGTGGATGGGGGCCGTGAGCGCGGGGGGCTCGCTCATGGTGCCGGAGATCGTCTGCGCCTCCCCGGGCCGCGTCTGGAACTCCGGTGCCTCGAAGGAGCGGCTGACGGAGCGGTACGTCACCGTCTCGCCACCGCCCTCGAGCGTGGTGGTGCGGGTGGTGAGCTGGGTGAGCAGGGCGCGATCTCCCCGGGCCGGGTCGATGAGCGGCTGCCCGGTCCGCACCGTATAGGTGAAGGTGCCCGAGGTGGCTCCGGCCGTGGCGGTGGGCGTGAGCCGGAAGCGCGCCACGTTGGCGTTGGCGGAGAAGAGGGTGATGCCGTCCGTGCTCTGGTACGGATGGAGATTGCCGAGCTCGAAGGCCACCGCCGCGCTGCCCGCGCCCATCGGCAGGAGCGCGACATCCGGCCGGCCCAAGGCCCCCGAGGTGAGATCCACCTCGCGCGCGTCCGTCACCACGAAGGTGGTGGGGTCCACACCCAGGTAGTACGTGCCGGCGGGGACGTTGGGGATGGTGAAGGTGCCGTCCGCCCTGCCCACGCCCTCGTGGGTGACGAAGGTGCCCCCCTCGAAGACGAGCGCCCTGGGGGCGGAGGCCGAGAGATCCACCGGGCGGCGGACCTCTCCGGACTGCGTCAGGGTGAGCACGGCCCGCTGTCCGGTGACGCCGGGCGGCACCCCCGCGTCCGTGCCCGCGTCGGGAGGGGACGGCTCCTGGGACGGGCATCCCACCGTCCCCAGGGAGAGTGCCAGGCATGACAGCAGGCAAACCAGGGTCCGGCTCGAGCGCATCGTCCACCTCCGTGGGTACACGAGCCCCCCGGGATGGGGGGCACTGCCTAAGAGGCCGCGCGCTGGGCGTCGGGGGCGGACTCCGGCGCCACCAGCCGGCCCGAGTCCAGCCGCACGAGCCGATCCGCCACGTGGAAGTAGCGATCGTCGTGGCTGATGACGAGCACGGCCTTGCCCGCGCGCTTCATCTCGGGGAGCAGCTCCTCGTAGAAGATCTGCTTGAAGACCGGATCCTGGTCCGCGGCCCACTCGTCGAAGACGTAGACGGGGCGATCCTCCAGCCACGAGGCGAGCAGCGCCAGGCGCTTGCGCTGGCCCAGCGACAGCTCGGTGGTGGAGAGCTTCCCGTCCGTGACGCGCACCTTCTGATCCAGGTTCAGCCGCTTCAGGTAGTGCGCCACCTTCTCGGACTGCTCGGGCGGGGCCAGGCCGAGCAGGCTCTCGAAGAGGTGGAAGTCCGAGAAGACGGTGGAGAAGAGCTGGCGGTAGGCGTCGCGCGTGGCCTCGGTGACGGGCTGGCCATCCAACCGCACCTCGCCGGCCTCGGGCGTGTAGAGGCCGGTGAAGATCTTCGCCAGGCTCGTCTTGCCGCTGCCGTTGCCGCCCACCAGGAAGAGCAGCTCGCCCGGCTCGATGCTCAGGTTGATGGGGCCGAGCGTGAAACGGCCATCGTCATTCTCGCGGTGGTACGTATGGGTGACGTCCACCAGCTCCAGCTTGCGGAAGGCGCGCGGCGCGGTGCTGGCGGGCAGGGTCTTGGCCGTCTCGGCGGTGGCCTCCAGGGACAGGCCCATCTCCTCCACCTTCTTCAACGCCACGTCCGCGCGCGCCAGGAAGGGCACGAACTCGGTGAGCGTCTGCAGCGGCTGCTGCAGGTAGAGCACCGTGAGCGAGTAGCCCGTCAGCTCGGCCAGGCTCAGCGTGCTGAAGGAGGGCATGGCGAAGATGAGCAGGCCGATGACGACGAAGAACAGGAACATGCCCCAGCTGCTGCTGGCCGAGTAGATGTTGAGGCTGCGCGTGTACAGGCGCCGCAGCGCCTCCGCCGTGCCCTCCAGCTGCTCGCCGAGGAAGACCTCGCGGCGGCCGCTGTTGAGCTTGAGCTCCTTGATGCCGTCGGTGAGCGAGCGGAAGTGCTTGAAGAGCACGTCCTGCGTCTTGCGGGCCTCGCCGAGCCCCTTCACGGCCAGGCTGCTGAAGAAGGAGAACGACAGCACGCCGAGCACCATGAAGACGATCATGCCCAGGAAGAGCTTCCAGGACAGCCACGCCATCCACACCAGACAGCCGAGGAGGATGGCGGCGTTGACGACGATCAGGGGCAGCAACATCAGCCCGCTGCTGACCGTGACGATGTCGTCGGTCAGCGTGGCGGTCATCCGGTGGGCCCCCAGCTCCTCGAAGCGGCGCAGGGGCGCCGAGACGATGCTGCGGCTGAGCCGCAGACGCATGCTGTAGAGCGCTTGCTGCTGCATGCCGTTGAGCAGCACCTGCGAGATGATGCGGGTCACCAGCGCCAGCAGCATCAGGCCGATGAAGCCACCCACCAGGGTGCGCTCCGGAATGTCGGTGCCGGTCAGCTTGCGGTTGATGAGCGCGATGAGCGCGGCGCTGCTGCCTCCGGAGATCAGCCCGCAGAGGGCCGACAGGAGGACGCTGCCCCGCGAGGCGCGTAGCAAGAGGGCCAGGAGTTTCATGGGGTCCTTTGGATCTCGGTGGCCTGCCGCTCGTGGGCGCGCTCCAGGTACTCGCGCAGCCGCTCGGCCACCGACTGTACATAGGGTTGCTTCAACAGCTCGAAGTGTGCTCCGGGTACCTCGTGGATGTCCAGCCTGCCCGAGGGAGGCACCAGGGCCGCCCAGCCCCGGTCTTCCGTCTGGCCCTCCGCCGCCTTGGCGGCGCGCAGCAGGGTGAACTGCTCCCCCACGTAGGTCGTGGGCTTGTAGTACCAGCTGGCACGCAGGTTGGCCTCGAAGACGTCCCGCAGGCCACGCACCTGCTCGATTCCCACGTCCGGCAGGGCGAGGTTGGTCTGGCGGGCCGTCTCCATGATGACCTGGAGCAGCTCCTCGCGGTCCAGCGACTTCACCAGCTCCTCGGGCACCTTGAAGCCATTGCCGACGAACTCCTCCACCAGGCCCACGAAGGCCTGCTTGAGGGCCTCTTCCTCGTTCGTCACGTGCGCGGGGCGCCCGTTGGGCACCTGCGAGTCGATGAGCATCAACACCTCCACCTGCTCGCCCTGGCGCAGCAGCTGCTGGGCCATCTCGTAGGCGATGACGCCGCCCATGGACCAGCCGCCGAGCAGGTAGGGCCCGGACGGCTGGAGGGTGCGGATGGCCTCCACGTAGAGGGCCGCCATCTCCTCGATCGTCTTGAGGGGAGGCAGCGAGCCGTCCATGCCTTGCGACTCGAGGGCGTAGACCGGCTGCTTCGGACCCAGCTGACGCGCCAGCTCGGAGTACCCGATGACGGTACCGCCCACCGGGTGGACGACGAAGAGCGGACGGCGGGGGTCATCCTTCTCCCGGGGCACGAGCGGCACCAGGGGCGTCCAGGCCCGCTGCTCCGAGCGCAGCAGCTGCGCGAGCTTCTCCACCGTGGGCGCCTGGAAGAGCGCGGCCAGGGGCAGGGTGCGGCCCGTCACCTCGCGCAGCCGGCCCATGAGGCGCACGGCGAGCAGCGAGTGGCCACCCAGGTCGAAGAAGTTGCTGTGCGCGCCCACCGGGTGCACGCCCAGCACGTCCTCCCAGATGCGCGCGATCTGCAGCTCCAGGGCATCGCGCGGCGGCACGAAGGCGCCCGCCACCTCGATGCGGCCCTGATCCGGCGCGGGCAGGGCCTTCCGGTCCACCTTGCCACTGGAGTTGAGCGGCAGCTTCTCCAGGGCCACGAAGGCGGAGGGCACCATGTACTCCGGCAGCTTCTTGCGCAGGGCGCCGCGCAGCTCGGTCAGGTCGAACGTCTGACCCTCGCGGGCCACGAGGTAGGCCACCAGCCGCTTGTCTCCGGGCGTGTCCTCGCGAGCCACGACGGTGGCCTGCTGCACGCTCGGGTGGCTGGAGAGCACCGCTTCGATCTCCTCCAGCTCGATGCGGAAGCCGCGCACCTTCACCTGGAAGTCCACGCGGCCCAGGTAGTCGATGCTCCCGTCCGGCAGGTAGCGCACCAGGTCCCCGGTCCGGTACAGGCGGGCGCCGGGCTGCTGGCTGAACGGATCCGCCACGAACTTCTGCGACGTCAGCTCGGGACGGCGCAGGTAGCCGCGGGCCACGCCAGCGCCGCCGACGTACAGCTCGCCGGGGACACCCACGGGCACGGGCTGCATGCGCGCATCCAGCACGTAGCCGCGCACGTTGGGCAGCACCCGTCCGAGCGTGGGCCTGGGCCAGTCCCGCACCTCGCACGCCGTGGTGTCCACCGTGCACTCGGTGGGGCCGTAGACGTTGAAGAAGCGGGTGCGCGGGTGCTGGGACAGCGTGGTCCACAGCGCCTCGTCCAGGGCCTCGCCACCCACCAGCACGCGCGTGGGCACGTTCTCGGTGCGGGTGGCCAGGCCCGCGCTCAGCAACAGCCGCAGGTGCGAGGGCGAGCAGTCCAGGACGTCCACCTGGTCGCGCGCCAGCAGCGCCAGCAGCGCGTCCACGTCGCCACGGGCCTGGTCGGGCACCATGCACAGCGCGTGGCCGTCCAGGATGCGCACGAGCTGCTTCACCGACGCATCGAAGGACAGCGGCGCGTTGAGCGACACCCGCTGCGGCGCCTGGACGTCGGCGTACACGGTGCAGGCCAGGGCGTGGCGCAGGTTGAGCACGGAGCCCTGCTGGATCATCACGCCCTTGGGCACGCCGGTGGAGCCCGAGGTGTAGATGACGTAGGCCAGGTCCTCGGGACCGTTGACGTGGGGCGGGTTCTCCACGCTCTCGCGGGCAATCTGCTCCGCGTCCGTGTCCAGGCAGATGACCTGGGCGGAGGGGGCCTGGAGCCGGGAGAGAAGATGCTGCTGGGTGAGCAGCACCGGCGCCCGCGAGTCCTCGAGCACGAGGGCCAGTCGCTCCTGCGGGTAGTTGGGATCCAACGGCACGTAGGCACCACCGGCCTTGAGGATGCCGAACACGGCCACCACCTGCTCCAGCGAGCGCTCCAGGCACATGGCCACCAGCACGTTGGGGCCGATGCCCCGCGCGCGCAGCAGGTGGGCGAGCTGGTTGGCGCGCTGGTTGAGCTCGCGGAAGGTGAGCCGCGAGCCCTCGAACAGGAGGGCCAGGGCGTCCGGCGTGCGCGCCACCTGGGCCTCGAACGCGGCGGTGAGCGACGGCTCGAAGGGGAAGTCGCGCCGGGTCTCGTTCCACTCCACGAGCATCTGCCGCCGCTCCGCGTCGGAGAGCAGGGACAGCAGGCCCAGGCTCCGCTCGGGGTCGGCGACGGCTCCCTCCAGCAGGACGCGCAGGTGTCCCACCAGCCGCGCGGCCGTCCGCGCCTCGTACAGGTCCGCGTTGTAGCGCAGCACACCGGCGAGGGCTCCGGCCTCCTCGGCGAAGGTGAGGCCCATCTCGAAGCGCGCCGTCTGCGTGTCCACCTCCAGCGGGCTCAGCTTCATCCCGGGAGACTCCAGCGCCTGCACGGGCGTGTTCTGGAAGGTGAGCATCACCTGGAAGAGCGGCGTGCGGCTCAAGTCACGCTCGGGGTGCAGCTCCTCCACGAGCTTCTCGAAGGGCAGCTCCTGGTGGGCGTAGGCGCCGAGCGTCGTCTCGCGCACCTGGGCCAGCAGGGCGCGGAAGCTCTGCTGGGGCGAGAGGCGCGAGCGCAGGACGAGCGTGTTGACGAAGAAGCCGATGAGGCTCTCCACCTCCGTCCGCGTGCGGCCGGCGATGGGCGAGCCCACGGAGATATCGTCCTGCCCCGAGTAGCGCGAGAGCAGCACCTGGAAGGCCGCCAGCAGCAGCATGAAGGGCGTGACACCCTCGCGCTTGCAGAGCTCGAGCAGGGCCCGCGACAGCTCCGCGGGGAACACCACGGGCTGGGCGGCGCCGCGCAGGGTCATCACGGGAGGCCGGGGCCTGTCCGTGGGCATCTCCAGCGCGCGAGGCGCCCCCTCGAGCTGCTGGCGCCACCAGCCGAGCTGCTTCTCGAGCACCTCGCCCTGGAGCCAGCCGCGCTGCCACGCCGCGTAGTCCGCGTACTGCACGGGCAGCTCCGGCAGCGGCGAGGGCTTGCCCTGGTTGAAGGCCTGGTAGAGCGCCGCCACCTCGCGCACCAGCACGCCCATGGACCAGCCATCCGAGATGATGTGGTGCAGGGTGACCACGAGCACGTGCTGTTGCTCGGACAGCCGCACCAGCAGGGCGCGCAGCAGCGGCCCCCGCTGGAGATCGAACGGCCGCATCGCGTGCTCGGTGGTGATTTTACGCACCTCGGCCTCGAGCTCCGCGGGAGGCAGCGGTTGCGCCTCCACCTTCTCCAGCGTCAGGGAGCTGTCGGGGGAGATGACCTGCACGGGCTCGTTCTGCTGGAACTGGAAGGTGGTGCGCAGCGACTCGTGGCGCCGCACCAGCTCGGTGAGGCTCTTCTCCAGCGCCACCACGTCCAGCTCGCCCTCCAACCGCACGGCGGTGGGTACGTTGTAGAAGGAGTTGCCCGGCTGGAGCTGGTCGAGGAACCACAGGCGCTGCTGGGCGAAGGACAGGGGCAGGGCGCCCTCGCGCGAGACGCGGACGAGGGGCGGCGTCTGGACACCCTGGCCGGAGCGGATGGCCGCGTCGAGCCTCCCCGCCAGCGTGGCGACGGTGGGGGCCTCGAACAGGTCTCGCAGCGGCAGCTCCACCTGGAAGGCGGTGCGGATGCGCGAGCGCAGCTGCGTGGCCAGCAGGGAGTGGCCACCCAGCTCGAAGAAGTTGTCGTGGGCGCCGATGCGCGGCGCCTTGAGCACCTCGGACCAGAGCTGGGCGAGCATCTGCTCGGTCTCGTTGCGAGGGGCCACGTACTCCTGGCTCGTCTGCAGCTGATCCGGCACGGGCAGGGCCTTGCGGTCCACCTTGCCGTTGGGGTTGAGCGGCAGCTTGTCGAGCACCATGAGCGCCGAGGGCACCATGTACTCGGGCAGGCTCTGCTTGAGGAAGGCGCGCAGCTCCATGGCCACGAGCGTGTGCCCGGGCTGGGCCACGAGGTACGCCACCAGGCGCTTGTCGCCCGGGGAGTCCTCGCGCGCCACCACCACGACGTCGCGCACGCCCGGGTGGGCCCGGAGCGCCGTTTCGATCTCCCCCAGCTCGATGCGGAAGCCGCGCACCTTCACCTGGTTGTCGATGCGGCCCAGGTACTCGAGCTGGCCGTCCGGCAGGTACCGGACCCGGTCGCCGGTGCGGTAGAGGCGCTCACCGGGCGTGGAGGAGAAGGGATTGGGGACGAAGCGCTCGGCGGCCAGCTCCGGACGGTACAGGTAGCCACGGGCCAGTCCCGCGCCGCCCAGGTAGAGCTCGCCCGGCACGCCCACCGGAACCAGCTGCATGCTGGCGTCCAGCACGTAGCCCTGGGTACCCGCCAGCGGCTTGCCGATGGTGGGCTCGCGCTGGGAGTCCCGGGGCACGCGCACGAAGGTGGAGTAGGTGGTGTCCTCCGTGGGGCCGTAGAGGTTGTAGAGGGCCTCCACGTGGGGCAGCTCGTGGATGAGCCGCGCGAGGGCGCCGGTGAGCGGCTCGCCCGCGAGGTTGACGGTGCGCACCGACGTGGGCACGCCCTGGCCCCGCACCAGCTCCGCCATGGCGGAAGGCACGGTGTTGACGAGGGTGACCTCGTCGCGCGCCTCGAGCGTGGGCAGCGCGAGCGCGTTCTCGGCCACGATGACCGCGCCGCCGCGGCTCAGGGGCGCGAAGAGCTCGAAGACGGAGAGGTCGAAGTTGAGCGAGGTGGCCGCGAGCACACCGGAGAGCTGCTCGCGCGAGAAGACGCCCAGCGCCCAGTGGATGAAGGCCACGGAGTTGCGGTGCTCGAGCGAGACACCCTTGGGCCGGCCGGTGGAGCCGGAGGTGTAGAGCACGTAGGCCAGGTTGCTGGGGTGCACCGGGGCCCGGCTCCGCCCGGCGGGCAGCGAGTCGAGCTGCGCCTGGGCCTCGTCCAGCATCAGCACGTGGGCCGGGTGCTCCGGCAGGGAGCCCGCGGCGCGCTGCTGGGTGAGCAGCACGGGCACGCCCGTGTGCTGGAGCATGTAGCCCAGACGGTCCGACGGGTAGGCGGGGTCGAGGGGCACGTAGGTGCCGCCGGCCTTGAGCACGCCCAGCACGGCGATCACCAGGAGCTCGGAGCGCTCCAGGCACACGCCGACCTTCACCTCGGGACCCACGCCGAGCTGGCGCAGGCGCGCGGCGAGCTGGTTGGAGCGGCGCTCCAGCTCCCGGTAGGTGAGGCGCCGGGTGCCGGAGATGACGGCGACGGCGTCCGGGGTCCGGTCCACCTGCGCCTCCACGAGGTGGTGGAGGCAGGTGTCACCCACGGGCTGGGGCAGCGGCTCGCTCCAGTCCACGAGGAGCTGGCGGCGCTCGGCCTCGCCCAGCAGGGACAGCTGCCAGAGCTCGAGCTCGGGCGTGGCGGCGATGCCCTCCAGCAGCACGTGCAGGTGCCCCAGCATGCGCTGGAGGGTGGGGGCCTCGTACAGGTCGGTGTTGTACTCCAGCTCTCCCGCGAAGCCCTGCTCCGTCTCCATGAAGCCCAGGGACAGGTCGAACTTGGCCGTGTCGCCGGGGAGCTCCATGGGACGCAGCGTCAGGCCGGGCAGGGACTGCTCCGGCATGGGCGCGTTCTGCACGGTGAACATGACCTGGAAGAGCGGCGAGCGGCTCAGGTCGCGCTCGGGCTGGAGCGCCTCCACCAGCTTCTCGAAGGGCATCTCCTGGTGGGCATAGGCGCCCAGGGTTGTCTCCCTCACGCTCGCGAGCAGCTCGCGGAAGCTCCGCTGGGGCGAGAGCTGGGAGCGCAGGATGAGCGTGTTGACGAAGAAGCCGATGAGGCCTTCCACGCCACCCCGGTTGCGGCCAGCGATGGGCGAGCCGACGGAGATGTCGTCCTGTCCCGAGTAGCGGGACATGAGCACCTGGAAGGCCGCGAGCAGCAGCATGAAGGGCGTGGCGCCTTCCTTCAGGGCCAGGCTCTTGAGGGCGCGGGAGAGCGGGAACGGCAGCTGCGTGCGCAGGGTCGCGCCGCGGTGGGTCTGCACGGGAGGCCGGGGCTTGTCCGTGGGCAGCTCCAGCGCGTGGGGCGCGCCCGCCAGCTGCTGGCGCCACCAGCCGAGCTGCTCCTCGAGCACCTCGCCCTGGAGCCAGCCACGCTGCCAGGCGGAGTAGTCGGCGTACTGCACGGGCAGCTCGGGCAGGGGCGAGGGCCGGCCCTGGGAGAAGGCCTCGTAGAGCGCACCCATCTCGCGCACCAGCACACCCATGGACCAGCCGTCCGAGATGATGTGGTGCATGGTCAGCAGCAGCACGTGGTTCTGAGCCTCCTGCCGCAGCAGCAGGGCGCGCAGCAGGGGCCCGCGGCTGAGGTCGAAGGGCTTCATCGCGTCCTCCGCCGCCAGCCGCCGCAGCTCGGCCTCACGCTCGGAGGGCGGCAGCGACTGGAGCTCCACCACCCGCAGGGGCATGACGCCCTGGGGCGCGATGAGCTGCACCGGCTGGCCGTCCGCGTCCTGGCCGAAGGTGGTGCGCAACGATTCGTGGCGCTGGAGCAGCTCCTCGAAGCTGCGCTCCAGGGCCGCCACGTCGAGCTGTCCCTCCAGCCGCACCAGCATGGGGATGTTGTAGAAGGCGCCGCTCGGCTGCAGCTGCTCCAGGAACCACAGACGCTGCTGGGAGAACGAGAGCGGCAGCGAGCCCTCGCGAGACACCCGCGTCAGTGCCGGAGCCCTGGACAGGGCCGTGCCGCGCGAGGCGTCGATGCGCATGGCCAGCCCGGCCAGCGTGGGCGCGTCGAACAGCTCGCGCAGGGGCAGCTCCACCTGGAAGGACTCGCGGATGCGCGCCACCACCTGCGTGGCGAGCAGCGAGTGGCCGCCCAGCTCGAAGAAGTTGTCGTGGATGCCCACGCGGGGCATGCGGAGCACCTCGGACCAGAGCGCGGCCAGCCGCTCCTCGGTCTCGTTGCGCGGGGCCACGTACTCCTGGCTGGCCGCCGGCTGCTCCGGCACGGGCAGCGCCTTGCGGTCCACCTTGCCGTTGGGCGAGAGCGGCAGCGTATCGAGCACCACGAATGCCGAGGGCACCATGTACTCGGGCAGGCGCTGCTTCATCCAGGCGCGCAGGTCGCTGGCCTCGGGAATGGCGTCGTTGGCGACGACGTAGGCCACCAGGCGCTTGTCGCCAGGGACGTCCTCGCGCACCACCACCACGGTCTCGCGCACCTGGGGGTTCTGGGCGAGCACGGACTCCACTTCACCCAGCTCGATGCGGAAGCCACGCACCTTCACCTGGTTGTCGATGCGGCCGAGGAACTCGATGCGGCCATCGGGCAGGTAACGGGCGAGGTCTCCGGTGCGGTAGAGGCGCCCACCGGGCTCGGAGCTGAAGGGGTTCGGGACGAACTTCTCGGCGGTGAGCTCGGGGCGATTGAGGTAGCCGGAGGCGAGGCCGTCACCACCGGTATAGAGTTCGCCAGCCACGCCGGCGGGCACCGGCTGCATCCACGCATCCAGCAGGTACACCTGGGTGTTGGAGATGGGCGTGCCGATGGACACGGTGTGGCCCACCTGCGACACCTCGCTCATGGGGTAGCAGCAGGTGAAGGTGGTGTTCTCGGTGGGACCGTAGCCGTTGACGAGCAGGCCACCGTGGGAGAGCCGCTCCTTCACGCGGCCCACGGGGAGAACGTCACCACCGGCCAGCAGCTGACGCACGCCGCGCAGGGCGTGGGGCTGGGTGGCCTGCATCTGCTCGAAGAGAGCGGCGGTGAGCCACAGGGTGGTGATGCCGGAGCGCACCAGCGCCGTGCCCAGCTCATCCAGCGATGGAGTGCCCGCCGGGTAGACGACGAGCTTCGCGCCATGGAGCAACGCGCCCCACAGCTCAAGGGTGGAGGCGTCGAAGGAGATGGGAGCCAGCTGGAGGAAGACCTCCTGGGGGCCCATGTCGATGAAGGTGCTGCCCTGGACCAGACGCACGACGCCACGGTGAGGCACGCACACGCCCTTGGGCCGGCCGGTGGAGCCGGAGGTGTACATGATGTAGGCGGTGTTGTCGGCGGAGGGGCCCGAGGAGGGATTGCTCTCCGGGTGTGCCCGCACCTGCTCCCAATCCGCATCGAGCCGGATGAAGAGCGCGTCCCGGGCGGGGAGGGCGTTGGCCAGGTGGGACTGGGTGAGGATGACCTTCACGCCGGTGTCCTGGAGCATGAAGGACAGGCGGTCGGCGGGGTAGGAGGGGTCGAAGGGGACGTAGGTACCGCCAGCCTTGAGGACGCCGAGGATGGCGATGACGAGCTCCAGGGAACGCTCCAGGCACAGGCCGACGCGGACCTCGGGACCGACGCCGAGCTGGCGCAGGTGGTGGGCGAGCTGGTTGGAGCGGGAGTTGAGCTGGCGGTAGGTGAGAGTCTGGCCCTGGTACTCCACGGCGATGGAGTCGGGAGAACGCTCCACCTGGGCTTCGAAGAGCGAGGGGACGGTGGACTCGCGCGGGTAGTTCACGCGGGTGGCGTTCCAGTCAACGAGGAGCTGGCGGCGCTCGGAGTCGTTGAGCAGGGGCAGCTCACGGACCTGGCGCTCGGGAGCGGCGGCGATGCCCTCCAGCAGCACGTGCAGGTGTCCCAGCATGCGCTGGATGGTGGAGGACTCGTACAGGTCGGTGTTGTACTCGAGGTCGCCGAGGAATCCCTGGTCCGCTTCCATCATGCCCAGGGACAGGTCGAACTTGGCCGTGTCGCCCGGGAGCTCTAGCGGACGCATCGTCAGGCCGGGCAGGGACTGCTCCGACATGGGCGCGTTCTGCACGGTGAAGAGCACCTGGAAGAGCGGCGAGCGGCTCATGTCGCGCTCGGGCTGCAGCTCCTCGACGAGCTTCTCGAAGGGCAGCTCCTGGTGGGCGTAGGCGCCGAGCGTCGTCTCCTTCACGCGCGCCAGCAGCTCGCGGAAGCTCCGCTGGGGCGAGAGCCGGGTGCGCAGCACGAGCGTGTTGACGAAGAAGCCGATGAGGCCCTCGACCTCGCCGCGGTTGCGGCCAGCGATGGGCGAGCCGACGGAGATGTCGTCCTGCCCCGAGTAACGCGAGAGCAGCACCTGGAAGGCCGCGAGCAGCAGCATGAAGGGCGTGACGCCCTCCTGCCGGGCCAGAGACTTGATGCTCTGTGAGAGCTCGGGCGGCAGCTGAATGCGGCGGGTGGCGCCGCGGTAGGTCTGCACGGGAGGCCGGGGCTTGTCCGTGGGCAGCTCCAGTGCGCGAGGCGCATCGGCCAGCTGCTGACGCCACCAACCGAGCTGCTGCTCGAGCACCTCGCCCTGGAGCCAGCCACGCTGCCAGGCGGAGTAGTCCGCGTACTGCACGGGCAGCTCGGTCAGGGGAGAGGGACGACCCTGCGAGAAGGCCTCGTAGAGCGCCGCCACCTCGCGCACCAGCACGCCCATGGACCAGCCGTCCGAGACGATGTGATGCAGGGTGAGCACGAGCACATGCTGCTGTTCGTCCAGACGCAGCAACAGGGCGCGCAGGACGGGCCCGCGGCCAAGGTCGAACGGCCGCAGCGCGTGCGCGGTGGTGCGCCGCCGAGCCTCGGCCTCACGCTCGGCGGAGGGCAGCGAGCGCAGATCCTCTACCTGAAGCGGGAGCGAGCCGTCGGCGGAGATGACCTGGACGGGCTGGCCCTGGTGGATGTGGAACGTGGTGCGCAGTGCCTCGTGACGCCGCACCAGTTCGTGGAGTGCACGCTCGAGCGCGGCGACATCCAGAGCGCCTTCCAGCCGCACGGCGGTGGGGACGTTGTAGAAGGAGCTGCCCGGCTGGAGCTGGTCGAGGAACCACAGACGCTGCTGGGCGAAGGACAGGGGCAGCGAGCCCTCACGCGAGACGCGGGTGAGGGGCGGGGCCTGGATGCCC
>NZ_DASUNC010000083.1:0-20932 GCF_036277355.1 Archangium sp. | reverse complement strand
TCGGTGAGGATTTCACCCATGACGCGCCTCCTGCCGTTTGGTGGTGGTTGTCTGAACAACACCCCTCTACCACTCGGGAGGTCAGGCGCGTCACCCTTCTTTTCCGGTCACCCTCCAGCCCTTCTGGTGAATAAGGCGGGGTCAGTGCAACCGCGCATGCGCGAATGACTTCTGCGTGGATACGGGGCCAGAGTGCACGACGGATGATAGCTGTCCATCGCTTGATGCGCCCTACTGCGTACAGAGCCGGTGCGTGCAATGCCGGGAGCACGGGGACTGCGCCAGCGAAGATGCACGCTGCGTCGAGGGGAGCTGCAAGATGTCGTGCAAGACTGCCGAGAATTGTCCGCCCTTGCATGCGTGCAATGCGGGAACTTGTGTTCCGTCCGGGTGCACGACGGATCGCGAATGCGTCTTCGTGCTGGGTCATCCACGCAGTCGCTGCATGAGCGGCACCTGCTTCGTGGGATGCACGGATGACAGCGAGTGTAATACGTCAGCCTTCGAGGTGTGCCACGAGGGGCGTTGCGTCTTCATGGGCTGCGCAACGGATGCCGAGTGCCGGGCCTACCTGGACCTTTCCAACTCTCCGGATGACATCAAGGCGGTCTGCCGGTGATGGAGAGCAGGTTCAGGGTTGAAGCCATGAACCTGCTCGACGATTCTGGCGAGGTGTTATGGCAGTGCGGCCTTGCAGCCGCTGCTCCAGTTACCCGAGCAGTCGTACTTCTGAGTTGACGTCGTCACTTGGCCGTCTGGCCAGGTAATGGTCGCCGCCCTCCAGACGGACTTCGGAGGCAGGTTCTGGATGTCGATGACCGTCTTCTTGCCCGCCACATTGAGGATGAGTCGCCCGTCAGACTCGGGGCTGCCGTTGCCCCAGTGCTCGACCATGACGTGGTAGAGGCCATTCTCGGGGTTGCTGAGGATGATGTTCTCCGGACCGTAGTCGCCCGTGTCGCTCACGTCCCGCATCGGGTCATCGGACGCATTGCCCTGAACGCCCCAGTCTGGTTGGGAGACAACGCACGAGGACCACGTGCAGTCCGTGGCTTTGTCATTGATTCTACCGCCTGGCTTGATGAGGTGGAGTTCCCAATCGGCGCCCAGGCTGTCCCACGAGACGGTGGCGCGGATATCCGAGGTGACGCAGTCAGTGGTGATGACGCGGGTGACGGCCACGTAGGGTCCAGCAGCGTTGGTCCAAACGGATTTCACGAGTTGCTCCCCGCAGAAGAGTGGCGCGGTGAAGGTGAAGTCTCCTGTCGCCGGGTCGGTCTCGATAGTGCCAGCGAGTTGCTGTCCGTTGGGCCCCCCCACGAAGAAGGTACCGTTGCCCACGGCATTCGAGACCGTCCCCGAGAAGGTTTTCTGGGTCACCGCGCCTGCGTTGAGTTCGAATGTGGTGGCGTCGCTGTCCGGGCATCCGTTGCACGTGTGCTCGCCTGGCTGGGTACGGGCAGGCGCCGGGTCCAGGTCGACGTCCGCCCCCCCGCCCGTACCAGCATCAGGTTCTCCCGGTGTGTCGTCGGGCATGTCGCTGGGATCACAAGCCGCCCCCACCAGCGTGAGAAACACTAGGGACACTCCGAGCCTGCACCAGGAAAGTACCTGCATGGTCGCCGCTCCTTCAGGTTGAACCGAAACAGAAGGTCGTGAAGCGCACTTACCCCGCGAAGACGGAGCGGCGCTCCTTGAGCAGCGCCTGGAGCATGCCCTGGATGGACTCGCGGGTGCGCTCGGTGAGCCGCTGCACCTGGGACATGTCGTCGGCGGCCTCGGGCGGCAGCTCGCCCATGCTGATGGGGTCGCCGAAGCGGATGGTCCACCGGGCCGGCAGCGGCGGCGGCGTCAGCGGCAGGTAGGGCAGCCCCAGGAAGCCGGCCGGCAGCTTGCCGAACAGCGGCACCGTCTCCTCGGCGCCCACGATGGCCACCGGGATGATCGGCGCGCCCGTGCGCAGTGCCAGCTTCACGAAGCCGCCTCGTCCGAAGCGCTTGAGCTGGTAGCGCTGCGCGAAGGGCTTGCTCAACCCCTGGATGCCCTCGGGGAACACGATCACCGGGCGCAATTCGTCCAGCAGCCGCAGCGCGTTCTCCGGGCAGGCCCGCACCGCGCCCAGCCGGTTCATCAGCGTGCCGAGCATCGGCGCGTGGAAGACCTGGTCCTCCGCCAGCCAGCGCGCTTCCTGCAGATCCGGCCGCTCGCGCGACAACGCCTGCTGCAGCACCGGCCCGTCGATGGGCAGCGCTCCCGAGTGGTTCGCCACCAGCAGCACCGGCCCCGCCGGCACGTGACTCGCGCCCTGCACCGACACCCGCCAGTACCGCTCGTAGAGGAAGTCCAGCACCGGCTGCATCACGCCGCCGAGCGCCGCGTCCTTGCCGTACTCGTCGATGGCCGTGCCGCCGCCCATGCCGATGCTCGTGAGCGCCGCGCTCACCAGGCCCTGCGCCGAGCCCATCGTCTTGCCGAACCCCTCACTGGCCAGCGCCTGGAAGGCGGCCTCCTTCGCCAGCGAGAACAGCCCCGCGAAGCGATCCCCCAGCCGGTGCGGCTCGGCTCCGGGAGACTCGGCGGTGAAGAAGGCGTCGGCGTTGCTGCTCACGGCGGGCTGCACCGGCGCCAGCGCGGCCTCCACCTGCACCTCGATGCGCGCCTCCTTGGCGGCCTCGGCCTCGCTGTCCGGGGCGTACTCGTCCTGGCTCGCGTCGAGCACCTCGACGGCCACCGTCTCGGTCACCGTCACTTCCACCGTGTCCTCGAAGCCCGGCACGGCGACCGGTCCCGTGGGCAGCGCCTCTCCGATGGCCTCTTCCAGCTCTCGCAGGGCCTCCACGGCCGACACGGCCTCGGCCGCACGCTCCAGCAGCTCCGCGTCCACCTCGGCCGCCTCGGACCTGGCGGAAGCCGTGGCCTCACGTGGCGCCTCGGCGGAAGCGCGTACCTCGTCCCGGGCCGATGCCGGCGTGACAGGGGGCTCGACCGGAGTGCCCACCGGGGCTCCGGCGGCGCGGACGGCCTCGGGAGGCGTGCGCACCTCGGGCGAGGGCGGCGCGGCGGGAGTCTTCGGGGCCTTCCCCTGGGGGGCCGTGGCCTTCTTCCCCCGCGCACCCGAGGCGGGCTTCGGCGCGGCGGCCTTCTCCGCGACGGGCTTGGGAGCCGGCTTCGGCGCGGCGGCCTTCGCGGCGGGCGCCTTCTTCGCGGCCTTCGCCGGGGCACTCTTCCCGTTGGCCTTGGTGGGCGGAGGCGTGGCCTGGGCCTTCTTCGGCTCCGGGGCCGCCGTACCGGCCGTCCTGGCCTCCCCGGGACGCTGCGCGGCGCCCCGCTGGAAGGGATCGTTCCCGAGCACACCCTTGGCCATGATCAACTCCTCCGCATCGCCGCCACGGCGTCCCGGGCGTGGAACATGGGAATGAAACCGAGCTCTTCCTCGGCCCGCTCGCCGTCGGCGACCCAGCCGTAATGCATGTAGTCGAGCAGGGCGGTGGGGAACCCCGGGCCCCCCAGCGACGTCATCGTCTTCAGGGCCGCACGGTAGAGCGGTCCGGGAAGAGGAAGCGGCTGGGCGCCCGCCTGGCGGATGAGCCCCGAGAGCGGCAGCACCCCGCGTCCCACGATGTTGAACTCGCCCTCGGCGTTGGCGCTCAGCGCCTGGTACAGCGCCCGGGCGGCGTCCTCCTCGTGGAGGGCCTGCCAGAGCGGATCGAACCCCAGCAGCGTGGGCACCACGCGGCGGGCCAGCATCCGCGTGGCCGGGTTGTCCATGTGCGGGCCGAACAGCGGCGCGAAGCGCAGGACGATGACGCGCGTCTCCGGGTGGCGCTCGCGGAAGGTGCGCACCTGCTTCTCCACCTCGACCTTGTCGGTGACGTAGCGGCTGCCGGGGCAGCCCGCCAGCGGCGTGTCCTCGCCCAGCAGGGCGGGGTGCTGGCCGCGCGCCCCATAGAGCGCCGTCAACGAGGGGACGATCAGCCGCGGCACCCGGGCCCTCCCCACCGCGCTCAGCACGTTCATCGTGCCGATGACCTCGAGCTCGTGCGCCAGTGAGCCATCGCGCACCGGCCCATGGAGGAAGGCCAGATGGTAGAAGACGTCCACGGGCAGCTCGGAGAGGGCGTCGGACACCTCGCTCTCCGCGTCGTGCCGCGTGAGGTCCACGCGATGGAAGTCCACCTTGTCACCGGCGGGCTTGGCCACGTCCAGGACCAGGATGCTCTCCACGTCGGGGTCTCGCTCCAACAGTGGCAGCAGCAGCCGGCCGAGGTCGCCGGCAGCGCCCGTCACCGCGACGCGAAGTCCCCCCTTGCTCGCCTGAGTTGCTTCCATACGGGAGTGGGCGTGATAGCTCAGAAGCCCACCGTTGTCAGCCGCGACGCGTCAGGATTGCTGGCCAACTTCCCGGGTCCTGCGCATCATATGACTTCCCATGGCACGTATCGCCCGCCTCAGTGATGTCCTCATCAACAAGATCGCCGCCGGTGAGGTGGTGGAGCGCCCCGCCTCCGTCGTGAAGGAGCTGGTGGAGAATTCCATCGACGCTGGCTCTCGCACCGTGCGCGTGGCCCTGGAGAAGGGGGGCCTGGGGCGCATCACCATCTCGGACGACGGGCATGGCATGGGGATGGAGGACGCGCGGCTGTGCCTGGAGCGCCACGCCACCAGCAAGCTGCGCGAGCTGGACGATCTGTTCACCATCAACACCAAGGGCTTCCGGGGCGAGGCGCTGCCGGCCATCGCCTCGGTGTCGCGCTTCACACTGCACACGGCCGAGCCCGGGGCGCAGGTGGGCACGAGGGTGGTGGTGGAGGGCGGGAGCGAGCCGCTGGTGGAGGAGGCGCCGCCGCGGGTGGGGACGGTCATCTCGGTGGAGGAGCTGTTCTACAACACGCCGGCGCGGCGCAAGTTCATGAAGCGCGAATCCACGGAGCTGCAGCACGCGGAGGAGGCGGTCATCCGGCTGGCGCTGGCGCACCCGGACGTGGCCTTCTTCGTGGAGCACGGGGGCCAGCAGCTCTTCACCAGCCCGGCGAGCCCGGGAGATCCGCGCGAGCGCATCGCCGCGGCGCTGGGGCCGGGGGTGCACCCGCACCTGGTGCCGGTGGAGGAGCGGCGGCTGGGGGTGAGCGTGACGGGGCACATCGCCTCGCCCGAGTACACGCTGCCCAACGCGCGCGGCATCTACACCTTCGTCAACCGCCGCTACATCCGGGACCGGGGCCTCAACAGCGCCATCCAGCGAGGCTTCCAGGAGTTCCTCGCGGCGGGGCGCCAGCCGGTGGTGGTGCTCTTCATCGACGTGGACCCTCGGGCGGTGGACGTGAACGTGCACCCGCAGAAGCAGGAGGTGCGCTTCTCGGACGCCAAGGGCGTGGTGGACACGGTGCACGCGGCCATCTCCCGGGCGCTCCGGGCCGCGCCCTGGCTGGGCAACAAGGGCGAGGGTGGGGGGCCCGAGCAGCCGCGGCAGGCCGCCCACTACGCCATGGCCGTGGAGCGCTTCCTCACCCGCGCGCAGGAGGCCACCTGGGGCGCGCCGCTGCCGCTCCCGGGCACCCAGGACGCGCCCGTGCCCGGGGGAGGCCCCACCTCTCCGCTGCCCTTCGCCCCCTCGTCCATGCCGGGGCCCTTGGGCCTGGCCTTCGCGCCCACCTCCACGCTGCTGCCGGGGCGCGCGCCCGCCTTCGGCCAGGCCCAGCCGCAGCTCAACGAGGCACCGCCGCCGGGCTACTTCGGCGCGCTGCGGCCCATGGGCGTGCTGGGCGAGCGCTTCCACGTGTGCGAGGGGCCGGGCGGCACGCTGGTGGTGCTGGACGCGCACGCGGCCCTGGAGCGGGCGCGGCTGATGGGCTTCCGGCGGATGGTGGAGCGCGAGGAGTCACCGGTGCCCACGCTCTTCGGCGCCACGGTGGAGCTGCCGGTGTCGGTGGCCAAGGCGCTGGTGGAGGGCCGCGAGGCGCTCGCGCGGCTGGGGCTGGAGGTGGAGCCCTTCGGCGGGACGACGCTGGCGCTCAAGGCGGTGCCACCCTCGCTGGTGGGGGCGGACGCCCGGGCGCTGCTGGAGGCCCTGGCGCGGGCCCTGCCGCCGCCCGGCTCGGCCCTGGACGGCACCACGCTGGCCGAGGGCCTCCGGGTGCTGGCCTGCCATGCCGCGCGCCATGCCGAGGGCCAGCTCAGCGAGGGCAAGCTCCGGGCGCTCCTGGGCGAGCTGGACGCGGCGGACTTCCACCCCTCCTGCATCCACGGCACGGTGGTGGTGCTCGAGGTGCCGCTGCTGGAGCTGGAGCGGCGCGCCCTGCGGCCTCCCAACCCGAAAATTTGACCCTCCAAACGTCACTGCTACGGTGCGCCCCCTGCCTGTAGCACCGGGGCGGACTGACGCGAGGAGGAGCGCATGCGCGGCGTGATCACCCTGCGGGACGTGATGGCCAACGTGGGCCTGGTCCGGCGGGAGTTCGGCTCGTTGTGTGTCGTGCGGTGTCTGCTCGCCGCCCTGTCCCGGCGCCGCACCACGTTCCTCGAAGTCGCGCTGCGCCTGAAGGACTCCTGACCGATGCGCCGTCTCACCCTGCTCGCCATCCTGCTCGCCGCCGCGAGCGCCTCCGCCCAGGGGGACGAGGAGCCCCTGCCGCTCAACGGCGTGGGCCGTCTCTCCGTCCAGGCGGGCTGGCGGCTCTCCTCCAACGGCACCTTCTACGACAGCTACTACGCGCTGCCGTCCACCCAGGGCTTCCAGCGTGCCCCCGAGTCTCCGGGCGGCCCCTTCCTGGCGGGCTCCTTCGCCTACGCCGTCACGGAGTTCTTCGAGCTGGGAATCGATCTCTTCGCCACCGGCGAGCAGCTGCGGCTCACGGGGGCCCCCACCATCACCAACGTCACCTATGGCGCGCTGGTGGGCGTGCGCCTGCAGACGCTGCTGGACATCCTCACCCCCGAGGGCGTAGTGCCCTTCGTGGGCGTGCAGTCGGGCCCCACGCTGGCCTACTCGGTGGCCGAGGGGGTGGGCTCGCGCGAGCTCTTCACGCAGGCCTGGGCGGGCACCGTGGGGGCGACCTTCCGCTTCTCCGCCCAGTGGGGACTCACCGCCGAGTACCGCCTGGCCTTCGCCCGGGGCCAGAGCGTCTTCAACAACAAACCCGAGTTCAAGGGGCTCGCCTCCTACAACGCGGGGGGCAACTGGTTCGCGCTGGGGGTGACGTACTTCTTCGCGTCGGATCCCATCCGTCCCTTCTCCTCCTCGCCCTAGCGGCGTGCCGCTGGCCTGGTCCCCTGCTGACGAAGAATGCACCGGAAATTCTTCGGGGCGCGGGGCCTGTTTCCGGGGCCGACCACCACGAAGCGGGTGTGAAAAGTCACCAATCCCGCCCGACGGAGCCCCTACGATGCGCGAAGAGGCCGAGATCATTTCCGGGCCCAACAGGAAGATGTCCATGGCTGCTGAGACGAAGCCGGAGCAGAACAAGGAACTGAGCGAGATCCGCAAGGAGGTCATCGAGGCCCGCAACCTCGTGATCAAGACGGACAGCCTGCTGAAGAACCTTCACGCGGAAGTGAAGGCCATTGGCAAGCGCCACGAGGATCTCCAGAAGCGGCAGTGGATCTCCTCCGGCGTGGCGTACGCGATCTTCGCGGCGTTGTGCGTGGCGGGCGCGGTGATGGTGAGCTCGGCGAAGAGCTCCGGCGCGACGGCCGAGCGCGAGCGCCTGGAGAAGGCGGTGGCCGAGCTGACGACGCAGCTGGACAAGCAGCGCACGGAGACGACGGCGACGCAGGCGGCCCAGCGCCAGGCGGCCGAGGTCTTCCGGCTGATGACGACGCTGCCGGGTGACGAGCGGCTCAAGGGCGTGGACGAGCTGGTGAAGCTGGACACCTCGAAGCTGACGCAGCTGGAGCGCCACGCGCTCAACGACAAGGCGGCGCAGCTGCGCCGGGAGATTGGCGACGCGGCGCTCGAGCGCGGCAAGACGGCCTTCCGCCGCAACGACATGAAGACGGCGATCGAGGAGATCACGCGCTTCGTGGCGATGAATCCTCCGGCGGAGCAGCTGGTGGAGACGTCCTTCTTCCTGGGCGTGGCCTACAACAACGAGAGGAAGCACGAGCAGGCGGTGCCGCAGCTGACGCGCTACATCGAGAGCGACCGGAAGGCGAAGAACCGCGACTACGCGATGCTGCTGCTGGCGCAGTCGCTCCAGGAGACGGGCCAGCTGGAGAAGGCCGTGCAGGTGGTGAACGACGGCGTGACGCAGCACCCGGCGAGCGAGTACATCCCGCAGTTCCGTGGCCGTCTGGCGACGGTGCGGCGGCTGATGTCGGGTGGCACGGCGGCGGTTCCGGCGTCTGGGACTCCGGGGGCCACGGCGGCTCCGGCGGGTGGGGCTCCGGCTCCGGCGGCGCAGCCCGCCACGGCGCCCGCGCCCGCTCCGGCGCAGTAGCCCTGTCCTCCCTCCGTCCTCCCTCTCCCTCTGGGAGAGGGCCGGGGTGAGGGTCTTCCCAACCAGGGGCCTGGGTTCCAGACAGAGGAACCCGGGCCCTTCGTTTTTGTCGCCCGCTAATTGCTCACGGTGATGGAGACGGTGGCGCTGTAGGCGGCGTTGCCGGCGGGATCATAGGCGCGGCTCCTGAGCGTGTAGGCGCCGTTGGCCTTGCCGGTGGTGTCCCAGGAGAACGAGTAGGGCGCCGTGGTGGTGGAGCCCAGCAGGGTGGAGCCCAGGTAGAACTCGACCTTGGACACGGTGCCGCGGTCATCGTTGGCGGTGGCCTGGAGGAGGACGGTGCCGGAGAGGACGGCGCCCGCGGTGGGCGAGGTGAGGGAGGTGGTGGGGGCCGTCAGATCGTTGTCGAAGACGACGCTGACGGGAGCGGAGGTGGTGAGGTTGCCGGAGGTGTCATAGGCCTTGGCGGTCAGCGCCCGGGTGGCGTTGGAGAGGTTGCGGGTGTTGTAGCTGCAGGAGTAGGGGGCGGAGATGTCGGTGCACAGCAGGGTGCTGTTGGCATAGAGCTCCACCTTGTACATGCCCTTGTCGTCCGTGGCGGTGGCGTTGAGGGTGATGGTGCCGGTGACGGTGGAGCCGTCGGTGGGCGTGGTGATGGCCACCGTGGGCGGGGTGAGGTCGTTGTTGGCGGTGACGGTGACGGGAGCGGAGGTGGTGCTGTTGCCCGCGGCATCCAGCGCCCGGGCGGTCAGGACACGGGGGCCGTTGGCGCCGTTGCGGCTGTTCCAGGACAACGAGTAGGGCGAGGTGGAGTCGGAGCCCACGAGCGTGGAGCCGTCGTAGAACTCCACCTTGGAGACGCCCACGTTGTCGGAGGCGGCGGCCGAGACGGTGACGCTCCCCGTGACGGTGGCACCGGCGGCCGGAGCCGTGAGGGACACCGTGGGCGGCACGAAGTCATTGTCGAGGGTGACGTTCACGGCGGAGCCTCCGGAGGAGAAGCCCGCGGCGTCGAAGGCGACGACGGAGAGCGAGTAGGCGCCATTGGGGACGGAGCGCGTGTCCCACGCCAGGGAGAAGGGCGCGGAGGTGGCGGAGCCCAGCAGGGTGGAGCTGGCGTAGAAGTCCACGCGGGCCACGCCGAAGTTGTCGGAGGCGGAGGCCGTGAGGGTGACGGTGCCCTTGAGGGTGGCGCCCGCGGCCGGAGCGGTGAGCGAGGCGGAGGGCGGCGTGGTGTCCACGTCGGTGCCCACGGCGAACACCAGGTCATCGTGGTCGTTCACCGTGCCCGCGTTGCACTCGGAGGGAGAGCCTCCACTCCGGTAGACGGCGCGCAGGGCCTGCAGGGAGCCCGAGGGCAGCAGGTACGTGGTCGACAGGACCCGGGCGCCGGTGCCGGTGGGGGTCAGGGTGGTGAAGTACGTCCACGACGGCGCGCCCGCGTCCGAGGCGTAGAAGAGATCCAGCCGCTCGTTGGCCGTCGAGCTCACCCAGACGGTGACGTCGACCTTCACCTGCTTGCCGGGGGCGAAGGGCGTCCCATCCGCTCGCGAGACCAGGATTTGATCGATCGACGGACTGGCGTGGAAGGTGCCACTCGTCCCATCCGCGCACGAGCCGCCCAGGGTGTTGGGCTGATGGGGCTCGGGGCCGAGGTTGGCCCGGCCCTTCACCAGCGTGGTGGTGTCGCAGCGGTACGTGACATCCGGGCACAGGGGCACTCCGCGCGTGGCGTCGTAGCCGGCGGTGCCGGGGTGGAAGATGCTGACGGAGACGGTGGCGCTGTAGGCGGCGTTGCCGGCCGGATCGTACGCGCGCGTCTTGAGCGTATAGGAGCCGTTGCCCTGGCTGTTGGTGTCCCAGGCGAAGGAGAAGGGCTCGGTGGTGTCGGAGCCCAGCAACGTCGAGCCCAGGTAGAACTCGACCTTGGACACGGTGCCGCGGTCATCGCTGGCGGTGGCCTCGATGGGGACGATGCCGGAGACGGTGGCGCCCGCGGCGGGCGAGGTGATGGCGGAGGTGGGGGCCGTCAGGTCGTTGTCGAAGACGACGTTGACGGAGGAGAGGGCCATGTTGCCGGCGGTGTCATGGGCCCTGGCGGTCAGGACCCGGGCCCCGTTGGAGAGGCCGCGGGTGTTGTAGCTGCAGGAGTAGGGCGCGGAGATGTCGGTGCACAGCAGGGTGTTTCCGGCGAGGAACTCCACCTTGTACATGCCCTTGTCGTCCGTGGCCGTGGCGGTGAGGGTGATGGTGCCGGTGACGGTGGAGCCCTCGGCGGGCGCGGTGAGGGCCACCGTGGGCGGGGTGAGGTCGTTGCTGGCGGTGACGGTGACCGGGGCGGAGGTGGCGCTGTTGCCCGCGGTGTCGATGGCCCGGGCGGTCAGCGTGCGCGAGCCGTTGGGGCCATTGCGGCTGTTCCAGGACAGCGAGTAGGGCGAGGTGGAGTCGGAGCCCACGAGCGTGGCGCCGTCGTAGAACTCCACCTTGGAGATGCCCACGTTGTCGGAGGCGGTGGCCGAGACGGTGACGCTCCCCGTGACGGTGGCGCCAGCGGCCGGGGCGGTGAGGGACACCGTGGGCGGGGTCCAGTCGTTGTCGACGTTGACGGTCACGGCGGAGCCTCCAGCGGAGGACAGGCCCGCGGCGTCGAAGGCGACGACGGAGAGGGAGTGGGCGCCATTGGGGACGGAGCGGCTGTCCCACGAGAAGGTGAAGGGCGCGGAGGAGTCGGAGCCCAGCAGGGTGGAGCCGGCGTAGAAGTCCACGCGGGTCACGCCGAAGTTGTCGGTGGCGGAGGCCGAGAGCGTGACGGTGTTCTTGACGGTGGCGCCCGCGGCCGGAGCGGTGAGGGTGGCGGTGGGCGGCGTGGTGTCCACGTCGGTGCTCACGGCGAACACCAGGTCATCGTGATCGTCCATCTCGCCCGAGGAGCAGGGCATGGGCATGCCATAGGTGCGGTAGACGCCGCGCACGGCCTGCAGGGTGCCCGCGGGCAGCACGTACGTGGTGGACACCGTCAGGTAGCCGCTGGTGTACGGGCTCAGGGTGGTGAGGTACGTCCACGACGGCGCGTTCGCGTCCGCGGCGTAGAAGAGATCCAGCTTCTCGTTGGAGGGATCGAGGCTCGCCCAGAAGTTGACCTCGAGCTTCACTTCCTTGCCGGGAGCGAAGGCCGTCCCATCCACCCGGATGACGCGGATCCGCTCCAGCGAGGGATCGAACTGGTACAGGCCGTAGAGGCCCACCTGGCCGTCCGCGCAGGAGCCGCCCAGGGTGTTGGGCTGGTGCTGCTCGGGGCCGAAGTTGACGCCACGGCCGGCGAGCAGCCCCATGGAATCGCAGCTGCTGCTCGGGGTGAGGCAGCGCGGCACGCGCATCACCGGGTCGTAGAGCGCGATGCCCGGGTTGTCGAGCGTCACGTCGACGGAGCTCGCCGCGCTGTTGCAGCTGCTGTCGAAGGCGCGCGCGGAGAGGGTGGCCGCGCCGTTGTCGTGGCTCCGGCTGTCCCAGACGAGCGAGTAGGGCGCCGTCGTGTCGGAGCCGATGAGCTGGCCATCGGCGTAGAAGTCCACGCGGGTGACGCCCACGTCATCGGACGCCGTGGCGGTGAGGGTCACGTTTCCACCGAGCGTGGCCCCGTTGGCGGGCGCGGTGAGCGACACCACGGGGCGCACGGAGTTGCCCTTGCCCATGCAGGCCGAGTGCAGCAGCCGGTTCGGCGAGCCGAGGCCGGGCTCGACGACGAGATCCGGGGTCGAGCGGGCGATGATCTCCTCGTTGACCTCGGCGGGCGTCGCGGTGGGGTGCCCCTCCAGGTAGAGGGCGACGGCACCGGAGACGTGGGGCGTGGCCATGGAGGTGCCATCGGCGTACTCCATGTCCGTGTCACCCGTGAACCAGGCCGAGAGGATGCCCTGGCCCGGCGCGAAGAGGTCCACGCAGGTGCCGTAGTTGGAGAACCAGGCGCGCGCGTCGTACTCGTCCGTGGCGCCCACGGTGAGGGCCTGCGGAGCGCGGGCGGGGGACGTGGAGCAGGCCTCCCAGCCGTCGTTGCCCGCGGCGACCACGAAGGTGACGCCCGAGGCGATGGTGGCCGTCACCGCGTCATCCAGCGCCTGCGTCGCCTCGCCTCCGAGGCTCAGGTTGGCCACGGCCGGCGTCTCGTGGTTCGCGGCGATCCAGTCGATGCCGGCGAGCACCTGCTCCAGCGTGCCCTGGCCCTCGCAGTCGAGCACGCGCACGGGGTGGATCAGCACGTCCTTGGCGACGCCCACCGTGGTGCCGCCCACCGTGCCGGCCACATGGGTGCCATGGCCGCGGCAGTCCTCCGTGCCCAGCCCGTCCCCGATGGAGTCGAAGCCGGGCCGCATCCGGCCCGTGAACTCGACATGGGTGGACAGCACGCCCGTGTCCACGATGTACGCGTGCACCCCGGCGCCCGTGTACTCGTAGCTGTAGGTGCCATCGAGTGGCTGGTTCCGCTGGTCGATGCGATCCAGGCCCCAGATGGCGTTGCTCTGCGTGCCCGACTGGCGGAAGAGGCGATCCTGCTCGATGTAGCGCACGCGCGGGTCCGCGCTCATGCGCCGCGCGGCCTCCTCGGACATGGCGGCCGTGAAGCCCTTCAGGGCATGGGTGTACGTGCGCCGCACCTGGGCCCCGTGGGTCCCCGCCAGGCTCGTGACGCGCTTCCGGGTGTCCTCCGCGGAGGCCGCCAGCCCCTTCTCCTCCGCGAGCACGACGATGTAGCGGTCCTGGACGGCCCGGGCCGGTTTCGCGAGCCGGAGCTTCTGCGTGGAGGTGGCCTCCGGGGGAGCAGTCTCCGGTGACTGCTCGCATCCCACGGCGAGCAGGCAGGCAGCGAAGAGGACGATGGTCCACAGCCGAGTGCGCATGGAAACCCCCTGGGTTTTTCGGTGGCGCGTCGGTGAATCATCTCAGGATCGGTGTGGTCGGGACCAGACCCCCAGATCCGAATGTCAGGATGTTCCTGGGATTCCAGCCCCCACTATCGGGTGGACGTGCCCGCCGGTTAGCGTCGCGGCTCTTCTCGTCGCGACCCCTCAGGGGGGGAGGACTGCATGCGTACTCGTTGGCTGGCGGTAGTGGCGATGTCCGGACTGTGGGTGGGCTGTGGGGGCCCGGCGGCGGAGGCGCTCAACAAATACAAACCGGCCTCCCTCGCGTCCCAGACCGATGTGAACGAGTGGGCGGAGCGCTCCAGCGCCCCCCTCATCTACGCCACCACCAACGCGGCGGCCACGCTCGTGACCGTGGTGGCGGGTTCGGACGGAAAGGATCCCGACTGTCCGGTCGAGAAGAAGGACGGCAACACCACGCGCCTCACCGGAGGCTGCACCGACAAGAACGGTGTGGAGTGGCTCGGCTCGATGGAGCTGGTGTCCGAGGGCGAGGACTCCCGGAATGCCCGCTACACCTATGACGGCTTCGGCTACCAGAAGCCCTTCAGCTGTGAGGGCCAGACCGGCAAGAACAAGGCCATCTTCGATGGCACCATCTCGGTGACCGGCACCGCATCGAAGAAGGAGTTCACGATCGATCTCCGCCAGGAGGCCGCCGGGCAGCAGAACGAGGGCTCCTGCGACACCACCAACGCCTCCGCGGCCTGGGAGTACAAGGGGACCGTCGACGGCGCGGACTCCCCCCTGGGCGAGGGCAAGCAGACCTGGAGCGGCAAGGGCCGCATCGGCTACGAGACGCGGGGCCTCGTCGAGGTGGAGACGAAGGCCGAGGTGGTGGATGGCTCGGTGTGCGACTCCGAGGCGGCCTCGGGCAGCACCACCATCAAGTCGGGCGGCCACACCGCGGTCATCACGTACGATGGCGCCACGGACTGCGAGGAGAGCAGCACCGTGCAGTGGAGCCTCGATGGAAAGGCCTCGGGCGAGTTGGAGGGCATCCAGTGCTCGGCCGCCAGTGGCCCCACCTTCGCGGCGTGGAGCGTGGCCCTGCTCGGCGCGCTGGGGCTGATGCGCCGCCGCGCCCGGCGCTGAGCCCACGCCCCCCCGGCGGCTCACGCCAACGGAGGGGGCGGCTTCGGCTCCGCGATCCCCGGGTAGCTCAGCGCGGGGCTGTCGATGACCTGGTGGGTCCATGGCACCAGGTCATCGAGGATCCGCGCGATGCCCCCGGAGATCTCCTCGAGCGGGAGATCGTTGTCCTCGGTGCCGAAGGGCTCCTCGATCTCCACGCCAATCTCCTCGATGCCCAGGAAGGTGTGGGCGATGAGCAGGACGACGGGCACGGTGGACCAACCGAAGGACTCCACGAGGGCGAAGGGCAGGCCGAGGATGAAGAGGATGAGCGTGCGGCGCAGGTGGAGCATGTACGCGAAGGGCATGGGCGTCCGGACGATGCGCTCACACCCGCCCTGATAGTCGATGAGGAGCTGGACGTTGCGGTCGAGCTCCATCTGGATGATGTCGGAGATGAGCCCCTGGCGGCGGGCCTCGACGAGGGTGGCGGACATGCGCATCGCCACCGCGACGCCGGCGTTGCGCGCGTTGAGGATCTGCTCGATCTCCGCGCGAGGGAGCACGGCCGCGGCGGGCCCGAGGTCATCCCCCCCGCTCCGGAGGACCCGGGTCAGCGCGAACGGGTACACCGCCGTCCACGCCGCCAACCGGCGCACCAGCTCGGGCGAGGGGATGTTCAGCGCCGCCGCGCGCACGAGATTCCGCGTCTCGTTGACGACGCCCCCCCACAGCTTCCGTCCCTCCCAGAACCGGTCGTAGGAGGAGTTGGTGCGGAACACGAGCAACAAGCTGAGCACGGTGCCGGCCAGCGTGTGCCCGGTGGCCGGGACGTCCACCTCGCGGACGTGCCGGTGGAACCAGACCACCGCCACGCTCCAGGCCACGAACAGGCCGAGCCGCCCGACGATCTCCTTGAGGATGCCGCCGCGGAGTTTGAGGAGGTGCCGCCACCAGTGATGCGGGTCGTAGTGGATCATGGATTTTGACGGGCCGTGTCAGTCGCCCGCGCGGCGGGTTTTCGCCCAGGAACCGCGGAAGTTCCATCGGGATCTGTTGGCTTCCCCACCTTTGTTCGGGGGCTGCTTTCCGGGAAAACGCGGTAGAGTCGCGGCCATCATGTCCGCCTTCATCCATGAATGGCTGAACCTCCTGGTGCGCTGGGTCCACGTGATCGCGGCGATCATGTGGATCGGAGATTCGTTTCTCTTCATGTGGCTCGACAGCCACCTCACCGCGCCGAGCCGCCCCCGCGAGGGCGCCGTGGTGGGCGAGCTGTGGATGACCCACAGCGGTGGCTTCTACGAAGTGGTGAAGCGCAAGTCGCTCGCCCAGGGCGAGATGCCGGACACGCTCTACTGGTTCAAGTGGGAGAGCTACACCACGTGGATCAGCGGCTTCCTGCTGCTCATCATCGTCTTCCACCTCAACGGCGCGTCACTGCTCATCGACCCGGGCGTCTACCCGCTCACCGGCTGGCAGGCCACCGCCATCAGCCTGGGCCTGCTGCCGCTCGCGTACGGCCTGTACGAGCTGCTGTGGAAGACGCCGCTGGCGAAGAACAACCGGGCGTTCGCCGCGGTGGGGCTCGTGTTGATCACCGGGCTGGCGTACGTGCTCACCCACGTCTTCAGTGCCCGGGGCGCGTACCTGCAGGTGGGCGCCACGCTCGGCACCATCATGGCGGCCAACGTGTTCTTCCGGATCATCCCCGCGCAGCGCTACATGCTCGCGATGACCCGCGAGGGCAAGCCGGTGGACACCACCCTGGGCCTGCGCGCCAAGGGCCGCTCCATCCAGAACCACTACCTGACGCTGCCCGTGCTGTTCACGATGATCTCCAACCACTTCCCGAGCACCTATGGGGGCTCGAAGCCGTGGCTGGTGCTCGGGCTGCTGTTCGTGGTGGGCGCGGGTCTGAAGTACGCGATGAACTTCCGGGCCCATACGCCGCCGCTGGCCTGGGCGGGCACGGGCCTGGCGCTGGTGGGGGTGATCGTCCTGACGCGGCCGCCGCCGGATCCGGCGCTCGAGCAGTTCGCGGGCAAGCCGCCGGTGAAGTTCGAGCAGGTGGCCACGGTGATGCAGACGCGCTGCACCACCTGCCACGCGGCACGGCCCTCGAGCCCCATGTTCGCCGCGCCGCCGCAGGGCGTGATGCTCGACACGCCGGATGCCATCCGCACCCACGCCGATCGCGTCTTCGTGCGCGCGGTGTCCACCAAGACGATGCCGCTCGGCAACCTCACGGGCATGACGGAGGACGAGCGCGCGCTGGTGGGAGCCTGGTTCGCCCAGGGCGGTGAGGTGCCCTCGGACGCGAAGATGCCCGACCTCGTCGCTCCGCCCGTGGCCGCCGCCGCTCCGGCCGCCGCGCCCACGGCGGGGGCCGCGCAGGTGGACATCCCGGAGTCTTCGCGCAACTACTTCGCCTCGGTGTGCAGCACCTGCCATGGCCCCAACGGAGCGGGGGATGGCGCGGTCTCGGCGGCGCTGAATCCGAAGCCGCGCAACTTCGGCGACAAGGCGTGGCAGCAGAGCATCACCGACGACGCCATCAAGAAGGTCATCCTCGAGGGCGGGGTGTCGGTGGGGAAGAGCGCGGTGATGCCGCCGAACCCACCGCTCGCGGACGATGCCGAGACGCTCAACGGCCTCGTGAAGCTCATCCGCGCCTTTGGCGCTTGAAGCAGGGACTCCAGAGGGGAAGAACAGATGCAGCCGTTCATCGTGCGCGGCCGTCGTGTGCTGACGCCGCAGGGAATCCGTCCCGCGGCGATCCACATCCAGGACGGACGAATCTCCAAGGTGGAGGCGGGTGACACCGTGCCTCCGGGCGCCAACGTGCTCGAGGCGGGCGAGCTGCTCGTCACGCCGGGCGTCGTCGACAGCCATGTCCACATCAACGAGCCGGGCCGCACCGAGTGGGAGGGCTTCGAGACGGCGACGGCGGCCGCCGCGGCGGGGGGCATCACCACCGTGGTGGACATGCCGCTCAACTGCATCCCCGCCACCACCACGCGCGAGGCGGCCGAGGCGAAGCTCGCGGCGCTCGAGGGCAAGCTGCACGTGGACGTGGCGTTCTGGGGTGGGGTGATTCCCGGGAACGCGGATGCGCTCGAGGGGCTCGCGAAGTTCGGCGTGCCCGGCTGCAAGTGCTTCACCTGCCCGTCCGGCGTGGACGAGTTCCCCCACGTCACGCGCGAGGACCTCGACGTGGCGCTGCCGAGGCTCAGGGATCTGGGGCTGACGCTGCTCGTGCACGCGGAGGCGCCGGGTCCGCTCGACGCGGCGGAGCGGGCCATCGCCGGGAAGGATCCCCGGGATTACCGCACCTACCTCGGCTCCCGGCCACGCGCGGCGGAGGACGAGGCCATCGCGATGGTCATCGACCTGTGCCGCGAGCACCGGGCGAGCGCCCACATCGTGCACCTGTCGAGCGCGTCCGCGCTGCCGATGATCCGCGCCGCGCAGCAGGAGGGCGTGCGGATCACCGCCGAGACGTGCCTGCACTACCTGGCCTTCACCGCGGAGGAGATCGCCGCGGGGGCCACGAGCTTCAAGTGCGCGCCGCCCATCCGCGAGGCGGAGAACCGCGAGCTGCTCTGGCGCGGGCTCGAGGACGGGACGATCGGCATGGTGGTGTCGGACCACTCGCCGTGCACGCCCGCGCTGAAGAAGCCGGAGGCCGGTGACTTCCTCCAGGCGTGGGGAGGCATCAGCTCGCTGCAGCTCGGGCTGTCGGTGCTCTGGACGCTGGCGAAGGAGCGCGGCTATTCCGTGGAGCAGATGTTCCGCTGGAACGTCGAGGGCCCGGCGCGGCTCGCGGGCGTGTCGGACCGGAAGGGGCGGCTGGCGCCCGGGTACGACGCGGACCTGGTGCTCTGGGACGACACGGCCTCCTTCGTGGTGCAGCCCGAGGCCATCCGCCACCGTCACCCTGTGACGCCCTACGCGGGCCGGCGGCTGTTCGGGCAGGTGAAGAAAACCCTCGTCGGAGGCCGGATGGCGTATGACGCTGCGTCCAACCAGCCCCCGGCCACCGTTGGCCGCTTCCTGGCGGTTCGGAGGTAACCCGTGGCAACGCATCAGCCCGTCCCGGCGGAGCTCAAGGGACTCGTGGATCTCTCGTCCGACCTGCTCGGCACGTTCGTGCTCTACGCGACGGACGACTACTTCGCCGAGAAGGAGAACCTGCTCAAACCGGGCCCTCCCGAGTGGCGCGAGGGCGCGTACACCGACAAGGGCAAGTGGATGGACGGCTGGGAGTCGCAGCGCAAGCGCGAGCCCGGCCATGACTTCGCCATCATCCGCCTGGGCGCGCCGGGCCGGGTGCGCGGGGCACTCGTCGACACCACCCACTTCAAGGGCAACGCGCCCCAGCAGATCATGCTCGAGGGGCTCGAGGCGCCGTACACCGCCACCCCGGCGCAGCTGCTCGCGGACGAGCGGTGGGTGCCCATCATCGCTCAGAGCGCGGTGAAGCCGGACTTCCCGAACGTCTTCACGCTCGACACGCCGAGCGCGCGCGTGACGCACGTGCGGCTGCGCATCTACCCGGACGGCGGCGTGGCGCGGCTGCGCATCTACGGCGACGTGCTGGCCGAGGACCGCACCTTCTGGCGTCCGGGTAGCGTGGACCTGGGGGCGGTGGAGAACGGTGGCACCATCGCGGCCAAGAGCGACGAGTTCTTCGGCCCACCGGCGAACATGCTGCTGCCCGGGCGCGGCGTGAACATGGGCGATGGCTGGGAGACGAAGCGGCGGCGCACGCCGGGCAGCGACTGGGCGGTGGTGAAGCTCGCGCGGCGCGGGGTGCTCGAGCGCATCGAGCTCGACACGCACTTCTTCAAGGGCAACGCGCCGCAGGCGGCGCTCATCGAGGCCGTGGACGCGACGGGCATGGAGGCGGAGGCCCTGCAGTCACTGCTCGGCTCCGCCTCGCCGAGCGGCTGGCGGGTGCTCGTGGACAAGACGGCGCTCGTCCAGCACCGGCGGCACCAACTGGAGCCCATTCACGCCATGCCCGTCACGCACGTGCGCGTGCACATCTTCCCGCACGGCGGCGTGAACCGGCTGCGGCTCTTCGGGTACGCGCTCGACACCGAGGCGGAGGCCACGGTGCTGAAGCGGCTGAACGCGCTCGACGAGAAGGAGGCGCGGGCGGTGTTCCAGGCGTGCTGTGGCTCCTCGGCGTGGGTGGACGGGATGATCGCCCGGCGGCAGTTCGCGAGCGTGCGGACCCTGTTCGCGTCGGCGGACACGGTGTGGTGGTCGCTCGGGGTGAAGGACTTCCTGGAGGCGTTCGCGGCGCACCCGCGCATTGGCCAGACGAAGAAGGCGGCGCCCCAGAGCGAGAAGTCCGCGGAGTGGAGCAAGGGAGAGCAGCGCTCGGTGGCGCAGGCGGATGCCGCGACGCTGGAGCGGCTCGCGAAGCTGAACGACGAGTACTACGAGAAGTTCGGTTTCACCTTCATCGTGTTCGCCACGGGGAAGAGCGCGCCGGAGATGCTGGAGCTGCTCGAGCAGCGGGTGCAGCGCGGCAAGACGGACGAGGTGGAGACGGCCGCGGGGGAGCAGGCGAAGATCACGCGCGTGCGGCTGGAGAAGTGGCTGCGCGAGCAGATGGCGGGACGCTGAAGGAGAGGCACATGGGCATCAGCACGCACATCCTGGACACCTCCCGTGGCCGCCCCGCCGAGGGCGTCACGGTGACGCTGCACGCGCAGCAGGGCGGTGAGTGGAAGGAGCTGGCGCGCGGCGTGACGAACGCGGACGGACGCGTGAAGCCGCTGCTGGAGACGAGTCCGGCGGCGGGCGTGTACCGGCTCTCGTTCGAGGTCGCGCCGTACTTCACGCGGCACGGCACGGAGAGCTTCTACCCCTCGGTGTCGGTGGACTTCCGGGTGAACGCGCCGTCGGAGCACTACCACGTGCCGCTCTTGCTCAACCCCTTCGGCTTCTCGACGTACCGGGGCTCATGAGCACGCCCCGGATCATCCGCGCGAGGCCGCTGACGCCGGACGCCTTCGCCCCGTATGGAGACGTCGTCTCCGCGGGGCTGAAGAGTGGCACGTCGGCGAACCAGGGCACGGCGGTGCGGTTCGACTGGTCGGCCCGGCTGCAGAGCGATCGCCCGGGGGCGAAGCCGAACCTCGCGGTGTTCCGCTCGGTGCCGCAGCCGCTGCCCTTCACGGTGAAGCTGCTCGAGCACCACCCGCACTCGAGCCAGGCCTTCCTGCCCATGGTCTGCGCGCGCTTCCTGGTGTGCGTGGCGCCGGCGGATGCCTCGGGAGGCCCGGACGTGGAGCGGCTCGCGGCGTTCGTGTGCGGCCCGGGGCAGGGGGTGAACTACCACCGGGGCGTGTGGCACCACCCCATCATCGCGCTGGAGGCCCCGGCGGAGTTCGCGATGCTCGCCTGGGAGGACGGCGGCGCGGGAGACTGCGTGGTGCGGCAGTTCCCGGAGCCGCTGCGCGTCCTCGTCGAGGTCTGAGCCCTTAC